>NZ_BJVJ01000074.1 GCF_007989085.1 Pseudonocardia sulfidoxydans NBRC 16205 | reverse complement strand
GACGACACCGGCGGCATCGAGGGCGAGGAGGACACCGGCCGCATCGAAGGGGACGACGAGGCCGGCGGCATCGCGGGAACCGACCCTGGTCCCTGGGGAACGACGGGCGGGGGGACGGGCGCGGCCGGCGACACCGGCGACGGGACCGCCCCGAGCGTCCCCGGCGGGACCGATCCCGGGAACGCGGGAGCGGCGGGTCCGGGCGGTGTCGCCGCGTGCCGGGGGCCGTCGGGCACGCGACGCCGAGGCGTCGGCCGCGAGGGGTCCTGCCATGTGTCGGGAGGCGGGGTGCCGGGCGGGACCAGCGCGTGCGCCCCGGTCGGCGGCGCCCCGGTCGGCGGCGCAGCGGGTGACAGCGCAGCGGGTGGCGGCGCAGCGGCAGGCGGTGCGGCCGCAGGGGCCGCTGCGACGGCGGGCGACTCCGGGGCGTCGGCGGGCGGGGACCACGTCCCGGCCTCGGCGGCGGCGGGGGCGTCCTCGGCACGGTGCGCGGCACGGCCCCGGGCACGGGCCCGCCTGCCGCCCACCGACGCGCCGTCGTCGGCTCCCCGGCGACCCGTCGACGCGATCACCTCACGGCTGCGGGCGAGCCGGGACCGCCGGCGCTCGGCGGCCTCCGGGGCGGGGTCGCCGACGGGTGCGGCCGTGGGGGAGCCGGTGGGGGAGGCGGAGGCGGAGGGCAGCTCGACGTCGTCGGGCATCCGCGACGGCCGCGGCATCGGGTCGCCCCGACGGACCGCGGCGATCGCGCGGGCCAGCTCGGCGCCGTCGCGGTAGCGGTGCATCGGGTCCTTGACGAGCACGGCCTCGATCAGCTGCCGCACGTTCTCGGGGATGTCGTCGGGCAGCGGCGGCGGGGCGTCGCGGACCTGCATCATCGCGACGACGACGGGGTTCTCCGCGCGGAAGGGGCGCTTCCCGGCGAGGCACTCGAAGCCGACGATGCCGAGCGAGTAGACGTCGCCGGCCGGGCCCGCCTCGCCGCCGCTGGCCTGTTCGGGGGCGATGTAGTGGGCGGTGCCCATGACCATGCCGGAGCGGGTGACGGGGACGGCGTTGGCGGCCTTGGCGATGCCGAAGTCGGTGAGCTTCACGACGCCGTCCTCGCGCAGGAGGATGTTGCCGGGTTTGACGTCGCGGTGGACGAACCCGCGTTGGTGGGCGGCGTCGAGGGCCCAGGCGGCGTGTTCGAGGATCTCGAGGGTCTCGTCGGGGTCCATGCGGCCGCGGCTGATGCGGTTGGAGAGCGGCTCGCCCCGGACGAGCTCCATCACGAGGTAGGCGGTGCGCCGTTCGCCGGTGGTGGCGTCGTCCTCGCCGTAGTCGTGGACGAGCGCGATGCCGGTGTGGTCGAGGGAGGCGACGGTGCGGGCCTCGATGCGGAAGCGGTGCAGGAACTCTTCGTCGCCGGACAGTTCGGGGCGCAGCACCTTGACGGCGACGGACCGGTCGAGGCGGGTGTCGGAGGCCTCCCAGACCTCGCCCATGCCGCCGATCGCGATGCGCCGGTCGAGGCGGTAGCGGTCGGCGATGTGCAGGCCGGGGGCGAGTGTGCTCATCGGCCGGCCTTGAGGGTCTCGGCGATGACGGCGCGGCCGATGGGCGCGGCGACGGAGCCGCCGGTGGCCTCGAGGCCGCGGTCGCCGCCGTTCTCGACGAGCACGGCGATGGCGACGGTGGGCTTGTCGGCGGGGGCGAACGCGACGTACCAGGCGTGCGGCGGGATGTCCTTGCTGCCGAGCTCCGCCGTGCCGGTCTTCGACGCGATCTGGACGCCGCTGATCTTCCCCCCGCCCTGGGTGCGGTTCTCCGAGCCGATCATCAGATCGGTCAACGTCGCAGCGACGCCTGCGGGTACGGCCGATCCGATCCGGTCCGGCTCGGTGGTGTCGACGGTGTCGAGCTCCGGCCCCTGGATCTCCTTGATCAGGTAGGGCGCCATGAGCTGGCCGCCGTTGGCGACGGACGCGGTGATCATGGCGTTCTGCAGGGGCGTGAGCTTGACGTCGAGCTGGCCGATGGCCGACTGCTGCAGGGCGGTGACGCTGGTGATGTTGCCGATCGTCGAGGGCGCGACCGTCATGGGGATCGTGAGGTCGGACTGGCCGATCCCGAAGGCGTCGGCCTGGGTGCGCAGCTTGTCGATGCCGACGCTCGTGATCAGCTCGGCGAACGCGGTGTTGCAGGAACGGGCGAACGCGTCGCGCAGGGTCGTGGTCGCGCCGGTGCCGCAGGGGGTGTGGGCGTAGTTCTCCAGCGTCGTCACGCCGTCGTCCAGCGGAATCTCGGGCTCGGCCGTGAGCACGGTGTCGGGCGTGGAGCCGTTCTGCAGCGCCGCGGCGGTGTCGACGATCTTGAACGTGGAGCCGGGCGGCTGCGGCACGCTGATCGCACGGTTGAGCAGGACCTGCGGCTTCGCGGCGTTGTCGGTGTTCCAGGCGTCCTGGACGGTCTTGTCGTTGTGGCTGGCCAGCGGGTTGGGGTCGAACGACGGCGTCGACACCATGGCGAGGATCGCGCCGGTCCGCGGGTCGAGCGCGACGACGGAGCCGGCGTAGCCCTTCTGGGTGAGTTGGTTGTAGGCGACCTGCTGCACCGTCGGCATGATCGTCAGCGACACGTTGCCGCCGCGCGGGTCGCGGCCGGTGATCAGGTCGGACAGCCTGCGGACGAACAGCCGGTCGTCGGTGCCGTTGAGGATGGAGTCGGCGGCGCCCTCGATGCCGGTGCGGCCGAACGACAGCGACAGATAGCCCGTCACCGACGCGAACGCGGGCCCGCCCGGGTACTGGCGCTGGAAGCGCATCCGGTCGTCGGTGGCGACGCTCTGGGCCAGGACCTTCCCGTCGGCGGTGATCTGGCCGCGCTGGCGGGAGTACTCGGCGTAGGCGGTGCGCTGGTTGCGGGAGTCGTTGCGGTAGTCGTCGGCCTTGACCACCTGCACGTACGTCAGGTTGGCGAACAGCAGCAGGATCATGACCATCACGGAGACGGCGATCTTGCGGACGGGGTTGTTCACGACTGCGCCCCGCGGGACTCGCCGGAGGACAGGTCGGGCCGTGCGACCAGCTCCGTCGCGGCCTGCGCGATCGGTGCCTGCGGTACCGACGGGCGCTGCGGCAGCGGGGCGCGCGCGGCGTTGGAGACGCGCAGCAGCAGCGCGACGAGGGCGTAGTTGGCGACGAGCGACGATCCGCCGTAGGACAGGAACGGCAGCGTGAGGCCCGTCAGCGGGATGAGCTTGGTGACGCCGCCGATGACGACGAACAGCTGCAGCGCCATGACGTAGGACAGGCCGGTGGCCAGCAGCTTCCCGAACGAGTCGCGGACGGCGAGGGCGCTGCGCAGGCCGCGGGTGATGAGCACGAGGTAGACGAGCAGGATCGCGGCGAGCCCGATGAGGCCGAGCTCCTCGCCGAGGGAGGACCAGATGAAGTCGCTCTCGGCGAACGGCACGAGATCGGGGCGCCCGGCGCCGAGCCCGGTGCCGCCGACCCCGCCGGTGCCCAGCCCGAACAGGGCCTGGCCGAGCTGGTAGCCGCCGCCCTGGAAGTCGGAGAACGGGTCGAGCCAGATCTGCACGCGCAGCCGCACGTGACCGAACAGGTTGTAGGCGAGGACGGCGCCGCCGACGAAGAACAGCAGGCCGACGATCATCCAGGACACGCGCTCGGTGGCGGCGTAGAGCAGGACGAGCAGGATGCCGAAGAACAGCAGGGACGTGCCGAGGTCGCGTTCGAAGACGAGGACGCCGACCGACAACCCCCACGCGACGACCAGCGGCGCCAGGTCGCGGGCGCGGGGGAACTCCAGGCCGAGGAAGCGGCGCCCGGCCGTGGAGAACAGCTCGCGCTTCTGCACGAGGAACGCCGAGAAGAAGATGATCAGCAGGATCTTGGCGAACTCGCCCGGCTGGATGCCGATGCCGCCGAACCGGATCCACAGTTTCGCGCCGTTGACCTCGGAGATCGACGACGGGAGGATGCCCGGCAGCGCGAGCAGGATCAGTCCCGCGAAGCCCGCGGTGTAGCCGAACCGCGACAGCATCCGGTGGTCGGACACCCGCCACAGCACGACGACGAACAGCACCAGCCCGATCGCCGTCCACGCCACCTGGCGCAGCACGAGCGAGCCGGGTGCGTCGTTGCCGAGCTGCGCGGCGCGCGCCGCGTCGGCCAGGTCGAGGCGGTGGATCATCACCAGGCCGAGCCCGTTGAGCAGCGCGACCGAGGGGAGGATCAGCGGGTCGGCGTAGGGCGCCCAGCGCCGGACCGCGACGTGCGCCGCGGCGAACAGGCCCAGGTAGGCGAGCCCGAGCCACAGCAGGGTCGTCGTGAGCTCCTGCTCCTGGTTGGCCTCGACGATCACCAGCGCGCCGGTGACGATCACCGTGGCGAACGCCAGCAGCAACAGCTCGATGCCGCGCCCGGTGGGGAGCGTCGGAGCAGGGGCCCTGCCCTGTGCCTGTGGGGGCGCCGCCATCAGTTCCCCGGCCGGCAGGTCAGCCCCGGCACGGGCGTTTCGGTCTGCAGGGTCGTGTCGGGGACCTGCGCGTCGGGCGGGGTCACCTGACCGGGGGGCTGCACGGCGGTGGTCGGCGCACCGGTCGGAGCGGGCTGGCCGGTGCCGGGGTCGATGTTGGGGGCGGGCGGCGGCACCGTCACCGGGGGAGGGGGCGCGCAGACGGGCAGCCGGTTCTCCCGCAGCTTCTGCACGGTGCCCTGGGCGCCGTCGAGCCCGTCGGTGGAGACGATCCCGTCCTGCACGCGGTTGCGGTAGTCCTCGGGGAGGTCGACGAGCGCGATGTCGGTCTGCTGCTCGACGCGCTGCAGCGGGATGCCGAGCGCGCTGCCGCGGACGCCCTGGTAGATGACGACGCGGTCGGCCGATGCGGCGACGTAGTACTGCTGCATGACCCACATGCCGCCGAGCAGCACCCCGGCGACGATGACGACGACCGCCGCGGTCAGCCCGATGATCAGGCCCTTGCGGCGGCGGCGCGGCGCGGGGGCCGGGGCGGCCTCGACGCGGCGCGGCGCGGTGCGGGGGAGCGTGGTCGCCGACGCGCGGCCGGCCGCGGTGTCGGGGCCCGGCCGGTGGTCGTCACTGCCGTCGCCTGCGGCGCCGCCGACGATGGGTGCGTCGTCGCCGTAGTCGACGTCGACGACGTCGGCCACGATGCAGGTGATGTTGTCGGGCCCGCCGCCGCGCAGCGCGAGGTCGATGAGCCGGTCGGCGCACTCGCGCGGGTCCTGGTAGTCGGCCAGGGTCTGGGCGAGGGTCTCGTCGCTGACCGGGCCGGACAGGCCGTCGGAGCACAGCAGGAGGCGGTCGCCCGCGCGGGCCTCGCGGATCGTCAGCGACGGCTCGACGTCCTGACCGGTGATCGCACGCAGCAGCAGTGACCGCTGCGGATGCGTGTGGGCCTCCTCCTCGGTGATGCGGCCCTCGTCGATCAGCGACTGGACGAACGTGTCGTCCTTCGTGATCTGGGTGAACTCACCGTTGCGGAGCTGGTAGCACCGCGAGTCGCCGACGTGCACCATCCCGAGCCGGGAACCGGCGAACAGGATCGCCGTCAGCGTCGTGCCCATGCCCTCGAGGTCGGGGGCGTCGGCGACGTGGCGGGTGATGGCGGCGTTGCCCTGGAAGGTCGCGTCGCGGAGCCTGCTGAGCAGATCGTCGCCCGGGTCGTCCTCGTCGAGTGGGGCGAGCGCCGAGATGACCAGTGACGACGCGACCTCACCGGCGGCGTGACCGCCCATGCCGTCGGCCAGCGCGAGCAGGCGCGGGCCGGCGTAGACCGCGTCCTGGTTGTTCTGCCTGACCAGCCCGCGGTCGCTGCGGGCCGAGTAGCGCAGGACCAGGGTCATCGTTCGACTCCGTCGGCACCATCGGCTCGACCCCGCGCGCGGCGACGTCCTCGGTCCGGCACGCAGGTCTCGCGGGAACGGCCCGGTACGTCCGGCTCGGCGTGCGGATGTGCCCTCACGAGCGCAACTCGATCACCGTCTTGCCGATGCGGACCGGCACCCCCAGGGGAACCCGGGTGGGTCCGGTGACCTTAGCCCGGTCCAGGTATGTGCCGTTCGTCGACCCGAGGTCTTCGACGTACCAGTCCTCGCCCTGGGGAGCGATCCGCGCGTGGCGGGTCGAGGCGTAGTCGTCGTCGAGCTTGAGTGTGGAGTCGTCGGCGCGACCGATGAGGATCGGGCGGGAGTCGAGCGTGATCCGGCTCCCGGCGAGCGGCCCCTGCGTGACCAGCAGCTGCCGCGCGACCCGGCCGCGACCCGATCGCCGCGCGGCGCGGGACCCACCGGGCATGATCGCCCGCAGGCCCGACGCCGCATACAGGTCCGACCGCACGATGCGCATCGCGAACAGCACGAACAGCCAGAGCAGGGCCAGGAAACCCGCCCTGGTCAGCTGCAGCACCAACTCGGGCACGTGCCGTGGTCTCCGCTTCTGTCCACTCGCCACGCGCCGACCGGCGCGTGACGACCCGTCACCGCGCCCGTCGACCGGGCGCCCGTCCGCGGGGAGCCCGTCAGCCGTGCGCTCGGAAGACCAGGCTCGAGTGGCCGACCCGGATCATGTCGCCGTCGGAGAGCTGGCAGCTCTGGACCGGGCTGCCGTTGACGGTGGTCCCGTTCGTCGAGCCCAGGTCGGACAGCGTGGCGGACTGGCCGTCCCAGCTGATCTCCAGGTGCCGGCGGGAGACGCCGGTGTCGGGGAGGCGGAAGTGCGACTCCTGGCCACGGCCGATGACGTGGGTGCCCTCGGTCAGCTGGTAGTTGCGACCCGAGCCGTCCTCGAGGCTGAGCGAGGCCTGCAGCTGCTGGTAGCCGCCGTAGCCCTGCTGGCCGTAGCCCTGGTCGTAGCCGCCCTGCTGGTAGCCCTGCTGCTGGCCGTAGCCCTGGTCGTAGCCGCCCTGCTGGTAGCCCTGGTCGTACCCGCCACCCTGCTGGTAGCCGCCCTGCTGGTAGCCCTGCTGCTGGCCGTATCCCTGGTCGTACCCGCCGCCGCCCTGCTGGTAGCCGCCCTGCTGGTAGCCCTGCTGCTGGCCGTAGCCCTGGTCGTACCCGCCGCCCTGCTGCTGCTGGTAGCCCTGGTCGTAGCCGCCGCCCTGCTGCTGGCCGTAACCCTGGTCGTACCCGCCCTGCTGCTGGTCGTACTGGCCGTAGTTCTCGCGGCGCTGGTCGTTGCCCTGCGGAGGTGCGTAGGTCTGCTGACCGTAGCCGGGGGCACCACGGTCGTAGCCGTACTGCCCGTTCTCCTCGGGGTGGCCCGGTTGCTGGCTCATGGGTGCTTCTCCTGCGTTGCGTGCCCGGGTGGGTCGACGGGAAGCGTCGGGGTCCACTGACGAGCGGGTGCGGAACTGTCCCGTGTGCAGCGCCTCGGAGCGCTCCAGCAAGACTACGACGTCGCCGTAGGTGTCCCACCCCTGGTCGGCGAGTTGTGCGGTGACGTAGCCGGACAGCGATTCCTCTATTCGGCCTTCGTCGCCGGCCATGCGTTCGAGATCCGACGGTCCGAGCTGCACGACGTACCGGTTGGGCGCGAGGCGACGCCCTCCCGCGAGCTGCTCGATGTTGTCCTCGGCTTCCCTCAGCAGCGCCTGTGCGACCTCTTGCGGGACGACGCTGCCTCCGAAGACCCGCGCGAACGCGTCGCCCACCATCCCTTGCAGACGGCGCTCGAATCGCTCGACACGGCCCAACCGTTCTTCCTCCGATCGCATCGGCGTGTTCGATGTGAGGCCGATCGTAACTGTGCTACCGGCGCCGCGTGGCGCGGCCTCGTGACCGCTCCGTGATCAGCCGCGTGACCGGTCCGGTGATCGTCGTCGGGGGTACCCCGTGCACGGGTGCGGCAGGGGTGCGTGCTAGCTTTCTCCACGTCGCTCGGGCGAGTGGCGGAATGGCAGACGCGCACGGTTCAGGTCCGTGTGTCCGAAAGGACGTGAGGGTTCAACTCCCTCCTCGCCCACCACGTTTCACCTGCATCTACCGGCGTATCGCGGGCCGCTCCGGATGATCCGAGAGCACCACCAGATCGGCCGCCTCCGCCGGGAACCACTCCGCCTCGTAGCGCTCGTACGCCGCCGCGGTCCAGGCCAGATCCTCCGGCAGCCGCCGCTGCAGCGCCGCCGCCGACATCCGCAGGTGCACCGCCATGTCGAACGGCAGTCCGCGGCCCAGCAGCAGCGTCCCCGCCACCAGCACGACCGCGCCGTCGGACAGCTCGAGATAGCCGTCGCGGAACGCCCGGTCGCGCCCGGCGTCGTGGAACCGGCGCAGCACCCGGCCCGACCCCGCGGGATCGGCGGGTTCGAGCAGCTCACGGCGCAGCGCGCCCTCGTCGAGCCAGCCGGCGAGGTACATGTCCGGGTCCGTGCGGCCGTACTCCAGACGGACCGACGCCGGCCGCAGCCAGTCGCCGGCGTCGACCACCACCGGCGGCCTGCCGGCCGCGCGCAGCACGTCGGCGACCGACCCTGCGAGGCCCAGCGGATCGGTGGGCGGTGGCCCGTCGACGACGAGCCGCACCCGCCCGTCCCGTCGCAGCGCCGACTCGGCGATCCGGGCGGCGAGAGCGTCGCGCGTCGTCGGGGTGATCGCGGCGCTCACCACTGCCACCGCCCCTACTGCTGGTAGCCCTCGACGACCCGGGCGGACCGCTCCTCGGCGTCGTCGACCGACAGGCCCGCGCGGCGGCGCGCCTCCCGCTGGCGCAGCAGGTCCCACAGCCGGTCCAGCTCGACGCCGAGCGCGTCGAGCCGGGACTTCTCCTCCCCGTCGAGTGCCTGCCCGACGTGCGCCCGCTCCAGCCGGTGCTCCTCCTCGACGAGCTCGTTGATCTGGTGGCGCAACGTGGCGTCGGGATCCTGGGTCACGACTCGTCCTCTCGTCGGCGTCCGGTCGTCCGGCATCCGGGATCACGATAGGCCGCCACGGGTCGCGCGCGGGTCGGCGATGCTGGGTGCCCCAGCCCGCGACCGAAGGAGACCGAGTGTCCCGCCTGACCGGGCTGCGGCCCGCCGACATGGACGACGAGCAGCGCGACCTCTACGACCGCATCGTCGGCTCCCGGCGCGGACCGGGCACGGGCAACGCCGCCCCGATCACCGACGACGGCGGCGCGCTGCGCGGCCCCTTCGACGCCATGCTGCGCGCACCCGGCATCGGCGACGCCCTGCAGAACCTCGGCGCCGGCATCCGCTTCCGCGGCGGACTCTCCGGCCGCGAGCGCGAGATGGCGATCCTCGTCGTCGCCGCGCACTGGCGTTCCGCGTTCGAACAGCGCGCCCACGAGGCCGCCGGCCGCGCCGCCGGACTCGCCGACGGTGAGCTCGCCGCCCTGCGCGACGGCAACGGCCCCGCACTCGACGACCCACGAGAGGCCGTCCTGCTCGCCACCGCCCGCTCCCTGGCCGTCGACGGCGACCTCGACGACACCGCCTACGCCGCCGCCGTCGACGCCCTCGGCGAACCGGGCCTGTTCGAACTGACCACGCTCGTCGGCTACTACGCCACGCTCG
Organism: Pseudonocardia sulfidoxydans NBRC 16205; assembly: GCF_007989085.1. Classification (GTDB taxonomy): domain Bacteria; phylum Actinomycetota; class Actinomycetes; order Mycobacteriales; family Pseudonocardiaceae; genus Pseudonocardia; species Pseudonocardia sulfidoxydans. The sequence continues at coordinate 16,725 of NZ_BJVJ01000074.1, read as the reverse complement.
CCCTGCAGATGCGGGTGTTCCGGGTCGGGTGACCCCCGATCGGCGCAATGCGGAGGCCGCCCGTCTGTTCGAGACTGTCCCCGTGGCACGTGAGGAGGCGAGTGCAGGCAGCTCCGTGCTGCGCGCCCTCCGGGTCGTCGACGCCGTCGCGGCCGCGGGCGACGGCGTCACCGCCAAGGCCATCGCCCGCCGCCTCGGCAGCCCCCTGCCCACGATCTACCGCGTCCTCGCGACGCTCGTCGAGGAGGGCTACCTCGTCCGCATGCAGGACGTCCGCGGCTACGGCCTCGGCTACCGGGTCGCGGCGCTGCACCGGGTGCTGACGGCGCAGGTCGCCCCGCACCCGGCCGTCGTCGCGATCCTGCAGGAGCTGCACTCCGAGGCCCGGGCCGCGGCCTACCTCGCCACGTTCCGCGACGTCGACGTCGTCATCTCCCACGTCGAACAGTGCGGCGCCCACCCCGGACCCGGCCTGCGGGCCGGGGAACCGGTGCCCGCGCACGCCACCGCGGGTGGCAAGGTCCTGCTCGCGAGCCTCGACCCGTCGCGGCTGACGGGCGTCGTCGCCCACGGCGGGCTGGAACGCAGCACCCGACGCACCCTCTCGGACCGCCGGGCGCTCGACCGCGAACTGATGCGCATCAGGTCGGCCGGTGCCGCGGTCGAGGTCGAGGAGCACGAACGCGGCGTCGCCGGCATCGCGGTTCCCGTCCGCGGACCCGGCGGCGACACGGCCGCGGCGATCGGCGTCGTCGTCGCCCGGTCGGACTTCGCGGCGCGACGCTGGGACCTGGAGGACGCCGTCCGCGTCGCCGCCGTCCGCGCGTCCCGGGCGCTCGTCGTCGCCCCGAGCGCGGCGCACGTGCCCTAAGCGTCCCCGGACAGCGCGCGCAGCTCGTCGAGCTCCCGCAGGACCGCGTCACGGGCACCCGGGCCCTTCTGGTCGGTCAGCTCGAACAGCACCCTGTCGACGCCCGCCTCCCGGTAGGACCGCATCGCCTCCGCGTTGCGCGCGGCCCCGTACATCGACACCGGAATGTGCCCGCGACCCGCGTCGGCCGCTCGGCGCTGCAGCTCGTCGACACGCTCGGTGAACTCCGCGAGGCCCGACACCGGCACCCGCAGCGGCACCCAGCCGTGGCCGTGCGACAGCACCCGGTCCAGTACCGTCGGCCCGCCACCCCCGATGAGGATCGGCGGCACCCGTGTCGGCTTCGGCCACGACCAGATCGGGTCGAAGTCCACGTACTTCCCGTGGTACTCGGCCTCGTCCTGCGTCCAGATCGCCGTCATCGCCTCGACCGTCTCCAGCATCCGCGCGGTCCGGGTGCGGGGATCGACGCCGTGGTGGGCCATCTCCTCCTTGTTCCACCCCGGCCCCACGCCCAGCTCGAACCGGCCGCCCGCGATCCGGTCGACGCTGGCCACCTGCTTCGCCAGGTTGATCGCGTGGTGCTGGTTCACCAGCGACACCGCCGTCCCCAGCACGATCCGCTCCGTGACCGCGGCCATCGCGCCGATCGCGACGAACGGGTCGTAGGTGTGCGCGTAGCGCTCCGGCAGCTCCCCGCCGCCCGGCCACGGCGACTCCCGCGACGTCGGGATGTGGGTGTGCTCGGTCAGGAACAGCGACTCGAAACCCCGCTCCTCGACGGCTCGCGCCAGGTCGAGGGGGTCGATGCCGTAGTCGGTGAGGAAGATGACGACGCCGGTGTCCACACGGCCGAGCCTTCCACCCAACGGAAGCGTGTGCAGTGCCGGAGCGCCCGGCGGCACTAGCGTCAGGGCCATGACGTCGCTGTCAGACCCGCCCTTCCGCGCCGACCACGTCGGGAGCCTGCTCCGGCCGCCCGCCCTGCTCGCCGCCCGCGAACGCCACGCCGCCGGTACCCTCGACGCCGCCGGGCTGCGCGCCGCCGAGGACGACGCCATCCGCGACGTCGTCGCCATGCAGGAGGGCCTCGGTCTGCAGACCGCCACCGACGGCGAGTTCCGCCGCACCTCCTGGCACATGGACTTCATCCACCGCCTCGGCGGCGTCTCCGCCACCGACGAACGCATCCGCGTCCGCATGATCAACGCCGAGGGCGAGAGCGCCTTCACCTCGGCCGGGCTCGCGATCGACGGCAAGGTGCGTCTCGACGAACCGATCTTCGCCGACGACTTCCGCTTCCTCGCCGGCCTCACCACGACCGCCACCGCGAAGCTGACCATCCCGTCGCCGAGCATGGTCCACTACCGCGGCGGGACCGCCGCCATCGACAACGGCGTCTACCCCGACGTCGAGGAGTTCTGGGCCGACCTCTCCGCCGCCTACGCCGCCGAGATCGCCGCCGTCGGCGCGCTCGGCTGCCGATACCTGCAGCTCGACGACACCAGCCTCGCCTACCTCAACGACCCCGCCCAGCGCGCGGCCCACGGCGACGCCGACCACCTCCGTTACATCCGCCAGATCAACGCCGCCGTCGCCGGCCGCCCCGACGGCATGCGCATCACCACGCACATGTGTCGCGGCAACTACCGCTCCAGCTGGGCGGCCGAGGGCGGCTACGACTACGTCGCCGAAGCCCTCTTCGGCGAGCTCGACGTCGACGGCTTCTTCTGCGAGTTCGACGACGAACGCTCCGGCGGGTTCGAACCGCTGCGCTTCGTGCCGCCCGGCAAGCGCGTCGTGCTGGGGCTCGTCACCACCAAGCGCGGTGCCCTGGAGAACCCCGACGACCTCAAGCGCCGCATCGACGAGGCCGCGAAGTACGTGCCGCTGGACCAGCTCTGCCTGTCCCCGCAGTGCGGGTTCTCCTCCACCGTCGAGGGCAACGACCTGACCCGCGACGAACAGATCGCGAAACTCCGGCTGATCGTCGACGTGGCGCGCGACGTCTGGCACTAGGTTTCGGGGCATGTCCGAAGGGCCCCAGGGTTGGGGAACGCCGTTGTACTCCCGGGTGCTCGACACCCTGCCCGCCGGCGCCACGGTGCTCGACGTCGGTTGCGGCGCAGGCGAGTTCGCCCGCGCCGCCACCGACCGCGGGCACGCCGTCCGCGGGGTCGACGCCGATCCCTCCGCCGTCGCCGTGGCCGCCCGCCGTGTCCCGGAAGGCGTCTTCGCCGTCGGCGACGCCCAGGCCCTCGAACAGCCCGACTCGTCCTACGACGTCGTCGCCCTCGTGCAGGTGGTGACGCACCTGGCCAACCCGCTCGTCGCGCTCCGCGAGGCCGCGCGGGTCGTCCGGCCGTCCGGGACCGTCGTCGCCACGGTGTGGGGGCGCGAGTCGGAGTGCGACGTCCGGCTGCTCGGCGAGTCCCTCGCCGCGCTGCTCCCGCCGCGCCCCGAGACCCCCTCCGGCCCGCCGCCGCTCACCGAACCCGACCGGCTCGCGAAGATCGTCGACATGGCCGGGCTCGCGGTCGCCACCGTCGACGAGGTCGTCTGCTCCTTCCGCTACGACGACGAGGACGAGCTCGTCGGCCCCGTCCTCGGCTCCGGGCTGGGCCGCACCGCCGCCCGCCGGGGCGGCCCCGGCGGCGTGCGCGCCGCCCTGTTGGAAGGCCTGGCGGATCGACGCCGGCCCGACGGCAGCTACGTCCTGCAGAACCTCTTCCGCGTTCTGACAGCCCGCCCCCTGTGAGTGGCGATAGTCGCTATAGCGACTATCGCCACTCACAACCTGTCGGCGAGCTCCGTGAACGACGAGACCGCCAGCGCGGCGTCGGGATCCGTCACCGGCGGGACAGTGACGCCGCCGAACTCGTCGGGACGGTGGACGTAGAACGTCGTCAAGCCGCGGGCGCGCGCGGCGACCAGGTCGTCGACATGTGCCGCGACCATCCCCACCTGCTCCGGGCGCAGCCCCAGCAGCGCGGGCGCCGAGTCGTAAGCCGCCGGATCGGGCTTGTAGTGCCGCGCCACCTCCGCGCCCAGGATCACGTCCCACGGCAGCCCGGCGCGCTTCGCCATGTCGACCTGTAGCGCCACGTTCCCGTTCGACATCGGGCCGATCGTGAACCGCTCCTTCAGCCGGGTCAGGCCCTCGACGGCGTCCGGCCACGGGTCGAGCCGGTGCCACGCCAGCACGAGCTCCGCGCGGACCTCCTCCGCCGGGTCGAGCCCCCGCTCCGCCAGCAGCGCGTCCAACGACTCGCGGTGCAGCACGTCCAGGATCGTCCACGGCCGCCGCCCGCTGCGGACCTCCTCCATCGACGGCTGGTACCGGCCACGCCAGTCGTCGGCGACACCGTGCGGATCGTCGACCTCGGGCAGCAGCCGCGCCACCTCTCGCGCGACGCCGGAACGCCAGTCGACGACCGTCCCGAACACGTCGAACACCAGAGCGCGGACGTCCACGGTCCGACCCTAGAGGGGATGTCTGACGGATCACTCGCCGCGGTCTCGGCGCCCGGACGGCCCCTGGCTCCGTCTTGTCAGGAACCGGCTGGGTCACCGAGCCCATCAGACGCCCCCTGGCCGCGGCGTCCGCCGCGCTGGGGCCGCAGGTCGGGGTGTCGCGCGGACCGTTCGGGCATCGCGAGGGTTCTGCGGTCGCCGGGTGCACCGCAGCCCGGGGTGCCGACGGGGAAAGCCCCGCGGCGACCACAGAACCCGCGCGGTCCGCATCGACAGCACCCCTTCGGCGACCGCCGCACTCCTGCAACCTGTGCAGCAGCGACGCACGGGGTGCGGATGACGGTGTCATCGCGCGGGTTGTCCGGTCGATCGGCGGTCCGCAGCCCAGGCGTCGACCGAGGAAACCGCGCGGCGATCGCGCAACTCGCGCGGGGGCCGCGGTTGTGGCGGATCGGCTCACCGCGCCTGCGGATCACAGCAGTGAGGTTGCGCCCGGGAACGCGGGCACGCGAAACGGCCCCGGCCGTGGGGCCGGGGCCGTTCCTCGTCACCCTCAGGGCGCGGTGGCCGCCCCGGGTGCGTACCGGAGAGCCAGGAGGCTCTTGCAGTACTCGCCGTTCGTCTCGATGCCGACCCGCTGGAGCCGCGCCCGGCGCAGGTGCAGGGGCACCTGTTCCGAGGTGACCGGGCTGCCGTCGGGATGGATGAGCAGCGGGGCGTCGTCGCCGCTGGGCAGTCCGATTCCGTCGCGTCGGCGGCGCAGCCGCGTCAGTTCGTCGGACTCGGGCAGTTCACCCAGGGTCGTCGTCGCCAGCTCGTCGGGGCCGGCGCCCGCGTCGACCAGGGGTCGCGCGAGCCGGTCCTGACCGGCGACCGAGGCCTTCGTGAGGAAAATGCGGCGCAGATCGTCGAGCTCCGCCGTCGCCTCCCCGGTGAAGGTCTCGACGAAGCCCGCGTGTGCGGCGACCCCGCCGTTGATCTCGTCGGACGCGTGGTGATCGACCAGCGTCACCTCTGCGCGGGCCACCCCCGGGACCGCCGACACCGCGTCGTAGGCGTCGGCGACCATCAGGAACGAGAAGTTCGGTGCGCAGAAGAACGTGGGCAACCGCAGCCCGACGGTGACGATGTCACCGTCGGGTGCGGCGGTCACGGTGCACGACTCGACGAAGTCGAGCCCGGTGATGGGCTCGTCCAGCTCCGGGTCGAGCACCGTGTCCAACGCGGCCCAGATCTCGGGCGAGACCCCCTCAGGGGCTTCGATCATGCCTGGGCACCCGCCGTGCCCTCGACGAGCTCCTCACCGGGCTGCAGGTTCTCGCCGGCCTCGGTCGGCAGCTGGAGCTCGGCCGGGACGGGGATGTCGTACAGCTTGGCGGCGTTGAGGCCGAGGATCTTCTTCTTGGACGCGGTGGTGAGGCGCGGGTAGTCGGCGAACTGGTCGTCGTCGGGCATCTGCCAGTCGACGAGGCCCTCGACCTGCCACTTGGGCGTCCAGATGTTGTAGTCGCCGCCGTAGAGCATCTTGTCCTCGCCGACCCAGAACAGCAGCTCGCCCATGACCTTCGCGAAGAACTTGGGGCGGGCGTGCATGAGGCCACCGACGACGACGGACAGGCCGGCGTAGACGTTGGGCTCCTGGACCGCCATGAAGCAGAAGTCCTCGATGCGCGGCAGGCCGACGTGCTCGACGATGAAGTTGAGGCCCTGGAAGTCGGTGGCGGCGTGGTCGACGTCGGCGACGTCGAACGCGTCCTTGTCGAGCGGCCAGATCGTCGGGCCCTTGTGGACGTGGACGTTCTTGACGCCCGCGTCCTGCGCGTGCTGCAGGAACTTGTAGCACTCGGGGTCGGTCAGCTTGTAGCCGCGGGAGTCGCCGTTCCACTCCGCGGTGTAGAGCTTGATGCCCTTGTGGTTGAACTTCGCCATGTCGGCGTCGAACTCGTCGAGGCCCTTCTGGCCGTCACGGGGGTCGAAGCGCCCGTTGACGATCAGCTTGTCGCCCCACTTCTCGAGGAGCTCCGCGTTCTGGGCCGCGGTGTTGAAGCCGTTCTTGTACCACTCACGCAGGTAGGTCGACTGGAAGATCGCGTAGTCGACGTGGCCCTCGACGAACATGTCGCGTTCGAAGTCCTCGACGGAGGGCTTGAGGTAGTGCTCCCAGTCCCAGTGGGTCTCGGGCGGGCCGAGCTGGTGGTAGCCGTAGAAGCAGTCGATCCAGCCCTTGGCGTACTGCTCGGCGCCCTCTACCCAGTTCTCCTTCGACGCATCCCAGAAGTGGCTGTGGGAGTCGACGACGAAGTACTTCTCGCCATCCTTCTCGTACATGTGGTGGTTCCTCTCGATTCAGCGTCAGTGCCGGTTTGCGCTGTTCAGGAGCTCATGGGACGAGGATCGCGCGGCCGCGGACCAGACCGGCGTCGAGATCGTGCAGCGCGTCGAGCGCCGCATCGAGCGGGTACTGCTTGGTGTGGAGCGTGACCTTCCCGGCCTGGGCCAGGACCATCAGCTCGGTGAGGTCGGCGTAGGTGCCGACGATGTTGCCGATGACGTTCTTCTCCCCGCCGACGAAGTCGAGCGTCGGTGCGGTGAAGGTGCCGCCGTAGCCGAGGACGTACTGCGACCCGGCGGGCGCGGTCATCTGCCAGGCGTCGAGCTCGGCGCCCTGTTCGGCGACGAAGTCGAACACCACGTCGCCGCCGCGGCCTCCGGTGAGGTCCTTGACGGCGTCGATGTGGTTGCCGTCGGCGAGGACGGTCTCGTCGGCACCGATCTGCTTCGCGAGGGCGAGCGCGTCGGGGTTCTTGTCGACGACGACGATCCGCGTGCCGGTGATCGCGGCGAGCGCCTGGATCGCGATGTGGCCGAGGCCGCCCGCGCCCTGCACGACGGCGGTGGTGCCGGGGAACAGGTCGGGCACCGCCTTGCGGACCGCGTGGTAGGCGGTGATGCCGGCGTCGGCGAGTGCGGCGACGTCGGCGGGGTTGGTGCTGGGGTCGAGCTTGATGCAGGCGCGGGCCGTCGTGCGCAGGTACTCGGCCATCCCGCCGTCGTTGTTCGACAGGCCGGGGAAGAACGCGTTCTCGCACTGCATGTCGCGGCCTCGCCGGCAGGGGAGGCAGAGGCCGCAGGACGGCTGCGGATGCAGGATGACGGTGTCGCCCACCGCGACGTTGGTGACGCCGTCGCCGATGGCTTCGATCCAGCCCGCGTTCTCGTGTCCGATCACGTAGGGCAGTTGCGGGTTCTGGGCCTCGGCCCAGTCGCCGTTGATGATGTGCAGGTCGGTGCGGCAGACGCCGGCGCCACCGATCTTGACGATGACGTCGAGGGGACCCTGCAGCGTGGGCTCGGGGATGTCGTCGATCTTCGGGTCGGAGTGGTACTCGTGCACCCGGACGGCCTTCACACCCGTACCTCCCTTGGTCTCGGGGTTCGGCCTCCGATTCCATTGCGGGGTGCGTCACGTCACAAGGGGTCGTTTTCCACCCAGCGATAAAACGGACTGAACGGACATGAGACAGGTGTCGGCCCGGACGGTCACGGGCTGTCGGATCCGCGCAGGTCGACGGGCCGCATCCGCGGTTCGGTGCGGAACGGCACGCGGCCGGCCCTGCCGGACGATCAATCCGTCCGGTGGGTGAGGCTCGATCGGGTCAGTCGCCGTAGAGGGCGTCGAGGGCGGCCCGGTGCCGCTTCTCGACGTCCTTGCGCCGGATCTTCATGCTCGGCGTCAGCTCGCCCTCCTCGAGGGAGAGCTCGCGGTCGAGGATCGCGAACTTCTTGATCGTCTCCCAGCGGTTGAGCCGGCCGTTGAGGGTGTCGACGTGGTCCTGCACCATCGCGCGCACCTCGGGGCTCTTCACGAGCGTGGCGTGGTCGCGGCCGGAGAGGTCGTTGTTCGCGGCCCACCCCTCGAGGGCGTCGGCGTCGAGGGTGAGCAGGGCGGTGCAGTAGTTGCGGCCCTCACCGTGCACGACGACCTGGCTGACGTAGGGGCACACGGCCAGCATCTGGCCCTCGATGGGTTGCGGCGCGACGTATTTGCCGCCGGAGGTCTTGAAGAGGTCCTTTTTGCGGTCGGTGATGCGCAGGTAACCGTCGGCGTCGAGCTCGCCGATGTCGCCGGTGTGCAGGAAGCCCTCGTCGTCGAGTGCGTCGGCCGTCTGCTCGGGCAGGTTGTGGTAGCCGGTCATGACGCTGGGGCTGCGGAGGAGGACCTCGCCGTCGTCGCCGATCTTGATCTCGGTGCCGGGCAACGGCCGGCCGACGGTCCCGATCCGGTACCGGGACAGCTCGTTGACCGATCCGCCGGCGGCGTTCTCGGTCATCCCGTAGCCCTCGAGGATGATCACCCCGGCGGCGTGGAACCAGTGCGCCAGATCGGGCGCCAGCGCGGCGGAGCCGGAGACGAAGAAGCGGATGCGGCCACCGAAGCGGTCGCGGATCTTGGACAGGACCAGCTTGTCGGCCACCCGGTGCTGCAGGGCGAGCAGCGGCGGCACGCTCCTCCCGGCGAGGGTGAGGTCGCTGACCTTGCGCCCCACCGAGACCGCCCAGCCGAACAGCTTTGCCTTGGGTCCGCCCTCGGCGGCGATCGTCGTGACGATGCGGGCGTGGGCCTTCTCGAAGATGCGCGGGGCGGCGGCCATCATGGTGGGTCGCACGACGCCCATGTTGTCGACGATCTTGTCGACCCGCCCGTCGACGGCGCTGGCGAACCCGATGGCCAGCTGCGCGGAGAGCAGGACCTTGCCGAAGGAGTGGGCGAGCGGCAGCCACAGGTACTGCAGGTCGTCGGCGCGGACGAGGTCGAGTTTCGTGAGTGCCTCGCCCTGGTAGGTCCAGGCCTTCTGGGGCAGCCGCACGCCCTTGGGTCTGCCGGTCGTGCCGGAGGTGTAGATGAGGGTGGCGAGGTCGTCGGGGCCGATGGCGTCGATGCGGTTGGCGACGGCGTCGGGGGAGGTCTCGGTGAGGGCGCGGCCGCGGGCGGCGAGGTCGTCGAGCGTGATCACCCAGTCGTCGGTGCCGTCGGGTGTGCCGTCGATCAGGACGACGATGCCGACGTCGGGCAGCTCCTTCCGGTGTTCGCGCAGCTTCGCGACCTGCTCGGCGTCCTCGGCGAACACGACGCGGCTGCCGGAGTCGGCGAGGATGTAGGCGACGTCAGGTGCCGCGGTCGAGGGGTAGACGGTCGTCGTCGCGGCGCCGGCGCACATGATCGCGAGGTCGCAGGTGATCCACTCATAGCGGGTGGAGGACATGACGGCCACCCGGTCGCCGGCCTCGATGTCGAGCGCGACGAGACCGGCCGCGAGCTCGCCGACCCGTTCGCCGGTGGCGCCCCACGTGATCGACCGCCAGGTGCCGTCGGCCTCCGGGACGCGGAAGGCCTCGCGGTCGGCCGAGGCGAAGACCCGGTCGTGGAACAGCCGGGCGACGCTGGGAACAGTGGAAGCCGTTGCGGTCATGACCCGCCCCTATCCCGTATGTCCGTTTCGACGTGCGGAACCTACCAGTGCTACTTGCGAGTAACATGCGGCCGTGTGAGCGACTTCGACTGGGTGGCCGGCGCGATGATCTCCGGCGTCCCTTGGGTGGGTAGCAGTGGCGTCGAGTTCGACCAGACCGACGCCACCCGCGCGGTGTGCAGCCTTCCGGACCGGCCCGACCTGCACAACCACGTCGGCGGACCGCACGCCGCGATGATCTTCGGCCTCGCCGAGACGGCGTCCGGAGCCGTCGGGCTGGCGGCGTTCGGGGCGGCAGCTGAACGGGCGACGCCGCTCGTGGTCAGCTCGTCGGTGCGCTACCGGGCGCTCGCCCGCGGCCCGCTCACCGCCGAGGCCGTGCTCGCCCGCCCCGCCGCCGACGTCCTCGCCGAGCTCGACGCCGGCACCAGGCCCGAGTTCACCGTCGACGTCACCGTCCGCGATGCCGCCGGGACCGACTGCGCCACCGTCACGGTCGTGTGGACGCTCAAACCGGTCCGCGCGAAAGTGTCCGACCAGGACTAGCGTCGCCCGGCGTGCGCATCGTGATCGCCGGAGGACATGGACAGATCGCGCTGCGGCTGGCGACGCTGCTGGCCGCGCGTGGTGACGAGGTCGTCGGACTCGTGCGCAACCCCGCGCACGTCGACGACGTGGCCGGCGCCGGCGCGACCGCTGCCGTCGTCGACCTGGAGAAGGTCGACGCCGGAGAACTGGCCGGGCACCTCGGCGGGGCCGACGCCGTCGTCTTCGCCGCCGGTGCCGGGCCCGGCAGCGGTGTCGCCCGCAAGGACACCGTCGACCGGGCCGCCGCCGAGCTCCTCGCCGACGCCGCCGCCCGCGCGGGGGTGCGTCGCTACCTGCTGGTGTCCGCCATCGGGATCGACGACGAACCCGACAGCGACCGTGGCGAGCAGTGGGCCGCCTACGTGCGCGCCAAGAAGGCGGCCGAGGACGCCGTCCGGGCCACCGACCTCGACTGGACCTTCCTGCGGCCCGGCCGGCTCACCGACGACGCCGGCACCGGCACGGTGCTGCTCGGCCCGCCCGGACTCGACTACGGCCGGATCACCCGCGACGACACCGCCGCCGTGCTGGTCGCCCTCCTCGACACGCCCGCGTCCGCCGGGCACGTGCTCGACGCCGTCGGCGGGGACACCCCGATCGTCGAGGCCGTCGAGACGGCCGTGCGGTGAGTACCGACGAGTTCGACGTCGTCGTCATCGGGGCCGGGCCGACGGGAGAGAACGCCGCCGACTACGCGGTCCGCAACGGGCTCACGGCCGCCCTCGTCGAGGCGGAGCGTGTCGGCGGTGAGTGCTCGTTCTGGGCGTGCATCCCGTCGAAGGCGTTGCTGCGCACCGGCCACGCCGTCGCCGCGGCGCGCCGGCTGCCCGGCGTCGAGGCATCACTCGACCCGGCGGCCGTCCTGGCCCGGCGCGACGCCTTCGTCCACGGTCTCGACGACACGAGCCAGGTCGACTGGGCCGTCGGTGCCGGCATCGAGGTGGTGCGCGGCGTCGGCAGGCTCGACGGGGAACGCACCGTCCGCGTCGGCGACCGGGTGCTGCGGGCGCGGCACGCCGTCGTCGTCGCCACCGGCAGCGTGCCCGTCCGGCCGCCCGTCGAGGGCCTCGACTCGGTGCGCACCTGGGGATCCCGCGAGGCCACCAACGCCGCCGAGGTGCCCGCGCGGCTCGGGGTGCTCGGGGGCGGGGTCGTCGGCTGTGAGCTGGCGCAGGCGTTCGCCCGGCTCGGCTCCCGCGTCACGCTCGTGAACCACGGGGCGCGACTGCTGCCGTCGGCCGAACCCGTCGCGGGAGAACGGGTCGCCGCCGCGATGCGCGACGAGGGCATCGACGTACGGCTCGACCAGGGCCTCGACGCCGTCGCACCCGGCACCGACGGTGCGATCGTGCTGCACCTCGGCGACGAACGCGTCGAGGTCGACGAGCTGCTCGTGGCGACGGGCCGTCACCCGAACACCGCCGACATCGGCCTCGACACCGTCGGCCTCGAACCGGGCGGGCCGCTGGCCGTCGACGACTCCGGGCTCGCCCACGGCGACTGGCTCTACGCCGCCGGCGACGTCACCGGCCGCGCCCCGCTGACCCACATGGGCAAGTACGCCGCCCGCATCGTCGGCGCCACGATCGCCGCCCGCGCCGCCGGGACACCGCTCGATACCGCGCCGTGGGGCGAGCACTCCGCCACCGCCGACCACGCGGCGGTCCCGCAGGTCGTGTTCACCGACCCGGAGGTCGCGTCCGTCGGGATCACCTCGGAGAAGGCCCGCGACGCCGGGCTGCCGGTGCGGGTCGTCGAGATCGACATCGCGGTCGCCGGATCGTCCCTGCACGCCGACGACTACACGGGCATCGCGACGATGGTCGTCGACACCGAGCGCGAGGTGCTCCTCGGCGTCACCTTCGTCGGTCAGGACGTCGCGGAGATGGTGCACGCGGCGACGATCGCCGTCGTCGGCGAGGTGCCCCTGTCCCGGCTGTGGCACGCCGTGCCGTCGTTCCCGACGATCAGCGAGGTCTGGCTGCGGCTGCTGGAGACCTACCGCTCCGACGCGGCACGCTGAATGCTCGTGAGTGGCGATGGTCGCCATGGCGACTGCCATGGCGACCATCGCCACTCACAGGTCGTTCAGGCCGTCTGGGTGAGGGCGGCGGCGACACCGATGGCCAGCGCCATGAGCGTCACCTCGACCGCGGCCCAACGCAGCACCGGGAAGCGGCCCGCCGCCAGGCGCACGCGCGCGGCGTTGCCCAGCACCGCGATCCCCGCCAGCAGCACCACCTTGGCGATGATCAGCCAACCGTAGCCGCTGGTCACGAGCGCACCGAGCGACGGCAACCGCAGCAACGCGTTGAGCACCCCCGTGACGCCGACGCCGATGATGCAGAACGTCGCCAGCCGCGAGAAGCGCGGGACGACCGGATCGAGCAGCGTGCGGCGGCCACCGAGGAACAGCAGCATCGCCGCGAGCCCACCGACCCACGCCGACGCCGCCGCGACGTGCAACGCCGACATGATCACCGCCAGCTCGTGGTCGGACGACGTGCCCGCGTGCCCCGTCACCGCCGGGGTGAGCAGCCCGAGCAGCGCCGCGACCAGCGCCGCCCGGGGCGGGACGGCACCCTCACGCACCAGCCGCGCCGTCGCGCACCCGATGACGACGAGCACACACGCCGCCGTCAGCACCAGGCCCCTGCCGGAGGCCAGCGACGTCGCCCAGCGCAGCAGCTCGCCGCCGCCGACCTCGGTGACCGGACGGCCGTACGCGTCAGCGGCCCGGAACACGATGTCGCACAACACGACCACCAGCCACGCCCCGCCGACCCCGACGATCGCGCGGTCGAGCCTGCAGTCGAGGGTCCGGATGTCGCGGTCGGACACGCTCCGCGTCCGCGCGAGCGACGCCAGCAGGCCGAGACCCACGCAGGCGACGCCCGCGACGTCCATGCCGGAGCGGGTCACCGCCGTCGCGACGCGGGCCGAGAACGTCGAACTGCTCAACGCGTCGGCCAGCACACCCGCGACGACGGCGGCGGCGACCGCGAGCCCGGCCCACAGCACCGGCAGCAGCCGGGACGTGGTGCCGGGCCGCGCGGCCGCCCTGCTCACCGGCGTCAGTTCCTGCCGAGCCGCAGCGCGAGGGCGACGCCCCCGGCGACGAGCACGACCGCACCGACGATCCACGGCCACACCGGGGCCCCGCCGGATCCGGTGTCGGCGGCCGCCTCGCCCGCCGGCGCGTCGGCCGCCTGCGGGGCGCCGCTGACCGGCACACCGGTCCCGGTGCCCGCCTGGGTCAGCGTGAACGACAGGACACCCGAGACGGGATGACCGTCGTCGGACACCACGCGGTAACCGATGTCGTACTTCCCGGCCGGGCCGAGCGGCTTCACCTTCACCGTGACCGAGTCGTTGGCCGCGACGGCGTCGCCGTCCTGGTAGGCGAGCCGGTCCGGGCCGATCACGGTGACGGTGTTGAAGCCCGCCTGCATGGTGTCGCTGAAGCGGATCGTCACCGACTCGGGCCCCGTCGCGAGGGACGCCCCGTCGGGCGGGTCGCTGCCCTCGAGCTGGGCGTGCGCCATCGCCGGGCCCGCGCCGAGGAACAACGCGAGACCAGCGGCGACCAGCACGGCCGTCACCCGTCCCGCGAGCCGTCCCACGCGGGTCACGGCGTGGTCACCTTCTCCTCGTTCGTCGACGCGGCGCCGGACCCACCCGACGGCTTGCGGTTGCGCAGCACCACACCGGCGCCGAGGCCCAGCCCCAGCGCGCCGAGCAGCAGGCCGATCCCGCCGAGCCAGCGGGCGGTCGTGTCGGTGGTGCCCGCCGATCCGGTGTCGCCGCTGGTCGCGGCCGCGGCGTCGTGACCGCCGTGCCCGCCGCCGGTGGCCGGGGTCAGCGTGACCGTCGGCGCCGGGTGCTTCGGCTCCGCACCACCGGGCTGCTGCGTCTCGTTCCAGTTGACGACGTTGCCGTCGTCGTAGGTCTGCGCCGCCGGGAACGCGATGCTCGTCGCGTCCTCCGGGAGCGGGCCCACCGACAGCGGGAAGTCGACGTACTGGCCCGGCCCGATCCGGGTGCCCGGCTGGGCCGTCCAGGTCACCGTGGTGACGGCCTGGGTGATCTGGGCGCCGTCACGCTCGATCGGCGTGGGCAGCACACCCTTGGTGACGACCGCGTCCCACCCGGGCTGGGGGGTGGTGCGCGCCGAGGTGATCGGGTGGTCGGCCGGGAAGGTCACCTCGAGCTTGGTGGTGCCCGCGGTGTCCGACTCGTTCGGGACGCGGAAGGTGATCACCGTGTAGCCACCCTGCTGGGCGGTACCCGGCTGGGCCGTGACGTGGGCGAGGGCCGGGGAGGCCGCGGCGAGCGCCACACCGGCGACGACCGCGGCCACGACGCCGCCGCGCAGGGCGGAACGGCGCAGGGATCCGAACATGGGAACTCCGTTGACTGGGGACCGCCGCACGTCGGCGGCGGTGAATCGGGTGAAGGTCGGTTCACACCCGGTTCGGAGGTCCCCGCGGGGTGCGCGGGCCCAGCGCGGCGCGCTCGGTGGCGCCGACGACCGCCGGGCCCGCCACGGCGAGCGTGGCGAGCGGCCGGTCGGCCGGGGGAACGGTCAGCCGGCGCGGGAGGACCCGCGCCAACGCCGAGACGAGCAGGCCGAGCACCTGGTCGGCGTCGCGGACGAGCAGCCCCAGCACGATCGTCGCCACCGCGTGCATGGCGAACATCGACCAGCCGCTCGCCGGGCCCGCCGCCCCGGCGACGTGCGAGTGCCCGATGACCTCGAGCACGGCGTGCATTCCCAGCTGGCCCGCCGCGAGAGCCCCCAGGACCCCGCCGATGCTGCGGCACGCGTCGGCGATACTGACGATCAGCGCCGCGAGCAGCGGGAACAGGACGAGCAGCAGGCCCAGGTCGGGCAGCGCCCCCCCGCCCGCGACGTGCGCGACACCCGTGATCAGCGCCGCGACCGACGCGACCGCCACACCCCGCGCCCCACGCAGCGGCCCGGCGTGGCGGGCACGCGCGCGACCACGGCCGCGGTCGCGGCGCGGGGCGCGCAGGGCCGCGGCACGGGTCGTCGCACCGCGCCTCATGGGCACAGACGGTAGCCGGTGCGGCCTTCAGGTCCGAACGGCGGTTCGGTCCGTGGGACCGGACGCCCGTTGGTCCGGTCAGCCGGGGACGCGTACCCCCAGATGGCCGAGCAGCTCGTTCTCTAGCCGGTCGAGCTCACCGGCGACGGCACGGAACGCCGTGCGACGCCGGGCCGTCGGCATCTGCTCGGCGGCCCGGACGGCGACCGACAGGTCGGCCAGCCGCGGCTCGGTGTCGGCCGCGAACCGACGGCCGGGCTCGGTGGTCTGCGCGTCGCCCTCGGCGGCCAGCTCCGGCAGCGCCTCCGCGATCCGCGAGATCCGGGCGTGCAGCGCGCCGCCGCGACCGGTGAACGAGCCCAGCTGGTCGGCCGGGACACCCAGCCTGCGGGCCTTGCGGTCGTCCCACACCGCGCGGGCCGTCCCCGCCGCCGCCAGCGCGTACGGCGCCACCAACGGCATCAGGACCTTGCCGACGGCTACCGCGCGCGTGATCTTCGCCGGCGCCAGCGCGGTCGCACTCGCCACCGCGTTGACAGCGGTGTCCTCGGCCGACCCGACACGCCGGCCCGTCTTCTTCGCGGCCTTCGCCGTCTTCTTGTCCGCCGACGCCAACGCCTTGGCCGCCTTGATGTCCGCGTCCGCGACCTTCTTGGCCGCCTTGGCGCGGGCCTTGTCGAGCGACGCGGCCAGATCAGCGGCCTCCGCCGCCGCCTTCTTCTCGGCCTTCACAGCCTTACGGGCGGCCTTGGCCTGCTTCCCGGCCTGCTTGCGGGCCGACCTGCTCCCGCGCCGTCCCAGCAGTGCCATGCCGTCCTCCTCATGCGCCGGGCGTCCCGCCGGCCGAATACGCGCTCGGTCCGGGCCACCTTAGAGCCCGGACGCGCCGGTGGCAGGCGCGGAGGCTGTCGGTGCCGGTCTCTACCCTCGGGCGTGTGACGGTGAACGAGACCCCGACGGCGGACACGGTGCGGGACACGGCGACGGGCACGCCGTTCCCGGGTACCGGCGCCGCCGCCGTCACCGGTGTCTCGCTCGACGCGTCGGTCACCACCCGCTGCCGCCGCCGCGTCCACCTCGACCACGACCCCGCGGTGGCCGACGCACCGCGCGCCCTGCCCGACCCCTCCCTGGAGCAGCGCCGCGCCGACGCCCGCGAGCACCGCGACCGGATCGGCGAGCTCGTCGGGGCCGCCCACCGCGACCTGTGGGCCACCGTCCCCGGCGACGCCCCCGCCCGCGAACGCGCCGA
>NZ_BJVJ01000073.1 GCF_007989085.1 Pseudonocardia sulfidoxydans NBRC 16205 | reverse complement strand
GGCTGGTCGGCCAGCCGCTCCCCGAACGCGCTGCGGTGCGCCACGTGGTGCGCCGCCTCCGACAGCGCGGCGCGGATCGTCCCGGCCGAGCCGAGCACGCAGTCCAGGCGCGTCATCGACACCATCTCGATGATCGTGACGACGCCGCGCCCCTCCTCACCGAGCCGCCAGCCGACGGCGTCGTCGTACTCCAGCTCCGCCGACGCGTTGGACCTGTTGCCCAGCTTGTCCTTGAGCCGCTGCAGCCGGATCGCGTTGCGCGACCCGTCGGGCAGCACCCGCGGCAGCACGAAGCACGTCAGGCCGCGCGGCGCCTGCGCGAGCGTCAGGAACAGGTCGTTCATCGGGGCGGAGGTGAACCACTTGTGGCCGGTCAGCCGGTAGGTGCCGTCGTCGGACGGGGTGGCGACCGTGGAGCCCGCCCGCACGTCGGACCCGCCCTGCTTCTCGGTCATCGACATGCCCACGAGCAGCCCGGTCTTGCTGCCCGGGCGTGCCAGCCCCGGCTGGTACATCCGCGCGGTCAGCCCCGGCTCGAACGACGCCGCCAGCGCCGGGTCGTGGCGCAGCGCCGGAACCGACGCGTACGTCATCGAGATCGGGCAGCAGTGCCCCTGCTCCAGCTGGCTGACCAGGTAGAACCCGGCCGCGCGGGCCACGTGCGCGCCCGTGCCCGGTGCGGCCTGCCACGGCGCGGCGTGCAGCCCCCAGCCCACCGACAGCCCCATCAGCGCGTGCCAGGACGGATGGAACTCGACCTCGTCGATCCGCCGGCCGTACCGGTCGTGGGTACGCAGGACGGGGGAGTTTTCGTTGGCCAGCCGGGCGTGCTCGCGGAACTCCTCCGACGCGACCTTCTCGCCGAGCAGCGCCAACGTCGGCAGCGCGCCGCCCGCGCCCTCGCGTTCGACGGCGTCGACGAGGGCGGGGTCGCAGGCCAGCGGGTCGAACCCGGCGAGCGGCGGCGGCTGGTTGGTGACCTCGTGGGTGCCGAGGTCGGTGCCGGGCGCGGCGGGGACCGGCGTCTGCACGGCCGGCGCGGTCGGGCGGGGCCGGGCCACGGCAGGGCCGGAGATCGCCTCGCCGACGTTCTTCGTCCCAGAGGTCCCGGACATCCCAGACGTCTCAGGGGTCCCGGGAGTCTCGGGTGTCCCGGGAGTCTCGGGTGTCCCGGACGTCTCGGTCGTCTCGGTATCCGGCGGGCGCGGCGACGGGACCGCGGTCCGTTCCGCGGCGGGAGAGTCCTCCCGGTGTCGTGCGGTGCCGGACGACCGGGTGCCCTCGGGATCGTCCGCGGCACCGCGTGTGCCCGCGGCCCCCCGCGTCGCCGGTCCGCCCCCGTGCGCCTCTCCGCTGACCACGCCTGCGAGGGTAGCCGCGCCGACCGCCCGACGGGGCCGTCCGAGGACGATCCGCCGTCGCGCCGCGTACGGTTGCCCGCGACCGGTCCGCGATCCCCGAGGAGACCCGATGCCCCGCGTGGCCGCCATCGACTGCGGGACGAACTCCATCCGCCTGCTCGTGGCCGACGTGACCACCGGCTCCGGTGGTGTCGACCTGCGCGACGTCCACCGCGAGATGCGGATCGTGCGCCTGGGCAAGGGCGTCGACGCCGCCGGCCGCCTCGACCCCGAGGCCATCGAACGCACCCGCGCCGCCCTCGTCGACTACACCGCCGTCCTGCGCCGCAAGGGCGCCGAACGTGTCCGCATGGTCGCCACCTCGGCGACCCGCGACGCGTCGAACCGCGAGGACTTCTTCGGCATGGTCCGCGAGGTCCTCGGCGCCGACGCGGAGGTCATCTCCGGCGACGAGGAGGCCACCCTGTCGTTCGTCGGCGCCGTCGGCGACCTCGACCCCGCCGACGGCCCGTTCGTCGTCGTCGACATCGGCGGCGGTTCCACCGAGCTCGTCATCGGCGACCTGTCCGACGACGGCACCGCCACCGTCCGCGCTGCCCGCTCCGTCGACGTCGGCAGCGTCCGGCTCACCGAGCGCTGCCTGCCCGGCGACCCGCCCACGGCCGACGACGTCGCCGCCGCCCGTGAGGTCGCCGCCGGCATCCTCGCCGACGCCTTCGCCGCCGTGCCCCTCGACGGCGCGAAGACCTGGGTCGGCGTCGCCGGCACGATCACGACGCTCTCGGGCATCGCTCAGGACCTGCCGGAGTACGACCCTTCCGCGGTCCACCTCTCCCGGCTCGCCCGCTCCGACCTGCACGCGCTCGCCGAGCGCCTCGTCACCTCGACCCGCCCCGAACGCGAGGCCATGGGTGCGCTGCATCCCGGGCGGGTCGACGTCATCGCCGCCGGCTCGATCATCGTCTCCGTACTCGCCGACGAGCTGGCCGCGCGCACCGGCATCGAGGAGATCGTCGTGTCCGAGCACGACATCCTCGACGGGATCGCCCGCTCGATCGCCTGACGTGCACGCTCTGGAGTTGCTGGACGAGCAGGTCTCCGAGTGTCGTGCCTGCCCCCGGCTCGTGTCCTGGCGGGAGAAGGTCGCCACCGAGAAACGCGCCGCGTTCCGCGACCAGACCTACTGGGGCCGGCCCGTCCCCGGCTTCGGGCCCGCCGACGCGTCGCTGCTGATCGTCGGCCTCGCCCCCGCCGCGCACGGCGCCAACCGCACCGGCCGCATGTTCACCGGCGACCGCTCCGGCGACTTCCTCTACGCCGCCATGCACGCTGTCGGCCTCGCCAACCAGCCCACCGCAGTCTCCGCCGACGACGGCCTGCAGCTCTACGGCACCCGCATCACCGCGCCCGTGCACTGCGCGCCGCCCGCCAACAAGCCCACTCCGTCGGAACGCGACACGTGCGGCAGGTGGCTCGACGCCGAACTCACCCTGCTCGCCCCGAACCTGCGCGCCGTCGTCGTCCTCGGCGGTTTCGGCTGGCAGTCGCTGCTGCCCGTCCTGCACGCCAACGGCTGGACCGTCCCGCGACCACGGCCCAAGTTCGGGCACGGCGCCCAGGTCGACCTCACCGGTTCGTCAGGGACCCTGCGCCTGTTCGGCAGCTACCACGTCAGCCAGCAGAACACGTTCACCGGCACACTGACGGCACCGATGCTCGAGGACGTGCTCAGGGCCGCCGGCCGCGCCGCCGGAATCCTCGACGACTGACCCACCGCTCGTTACACCTACCTTCACCCGAACGGGCGTCTTGACCATCACAGGGGTGTGCCCTAACACGATCGGTCGTTCTGGTTGTGCCCCGGGGCGCCTCGGGTGGGACCATCGAGGCATGGCTCGGACCACCAGGATCGTCATCGTCGGCGGTGGCTACGTCGGCATGTACACCGCACTGCGCCTGCAGAAGAAGCTGCGCCGCGGCGAAGCCGACATCACGGTGATCGACCCGCAGTCCCACATGACCTACCAGCCGTTCCTCCCCGAGGCGGCCGCCGGGAACATCGAACCCCGCCACGTCGTCGTGCCGCTGCGCCGCGTCCTGCGCCAGTGCCACCACGTCAACGGCCGCGTCACCGCGATCAGCCACGAGAAACGCGAGGTCACCGTCGACCTCGTCAGCGGCACCGAGACGACCATCGGATACGACGTCCTCGTCGTCGCCCCCGGCTCCGTCGCCCGGACCCTGCCCGTCCCCGGGCTCGCCGAACGCGGCATCGCCTTCAAGACCGTCGGCGAGGCCATCTACCTGCGCAACCACGTCCTGTCGCGGCTCGACGCGGCCGCCACCACCACCGACCCGCGGATGCGTCGCAAACTGCTGACGTTCCTCGTCGTCGGCGGCGGCTACGCAGGCATCGAGGCCCTCGCCGAACTCGCCGACATGGCCCGCCACGCCAGCAAGTACTACGAGAACGTCAACCGCGAGGACATCCGCTGGGTCCTCGTCGAAGCCTCCGGCCGGATCATGCCCGAGGTCGGCCCCACCCTCGGCCGCTACACCGTCGAACGCCTCCTCGACGCCGACATCGAGGTCAACCTCGACACCCGCGTCGTGTCCATGGTGGACGGACACGTCGAGCTCGACGACGGCCAGTCCTTCGACGCCGACACCATCATCTGGACCGCCGGCGTCAAGCCCAGCCCCATGCTCGAGCACACCGACCTGCCCCGCGACGCCCGCGGTCGCGTCGACTGCACCGCCATGCTCCAGGTCGTCGGCATGCCCGACGTCTTCAGCGCCGGCGACTGCGCCTCGGTGCCCGACCTGTCCAAGGACGACCCCGAGGCCCGCACCAGCCCCTCGGCCCAGCACGCCGTCCGCCAGGCCAAGGTCCTCGCCGACAACCTCGTCGCCCACATCCGCGGCCGCAAGCTCACCGAGTACCGGCACTCCTACGCCGGCTCTGTCGCGAGCCTCGGGCTCTACAAGGGCGTCGCCGAGATCTACGGCATCAAGCTCCGCGGCATCGTGGCCTGGTTCATGCACCGCACCTACCACGTCAGCCGGATGCCGACATGGAACCGGCGGATCCGGATCGTCTTCGACTGGACCGGCGCCCTCGTCCTCGGCCGCGAGGTCGTCGCGCTCGGCCAGATCCACGAGCCCCGCGCGGAGTTCAGCCGCGTCGCCGGCCCGCCCCAGCCTAAGCCGCTCCCGGCCGAGGACGCAGCTGCGACCGAGACCGCGCAGCAGAAGGTCTCCAGCGGGGCCTGAGCACCTCCCGGTGGCGCGGGGTGCCGCCCGTAGGCTGCACCCCGCGCCCCCGTAGCCCAACCGGCAGAGGCAGGCCCCTTAAAAGGGTCACAGTGTGGGTTCGAATCCCACCGGGGGCACCGGGTCCGGAGCAGGAAAATCGCACTCTGAGCAGCAATAACGCTTTCGACTCGCGATCTTGCCGAGTCCGGGTGTGTGCGGCGTTCACCGGCGCTGAGCGGGTGTCCACGCTGAATACGCGCTGAAGGTTCACGCATCGGGCGTCTCGTCGAGCGCAGCCGCGATCCGCCGGCGGGACAGCTCGTCCTGACCGACGATGCACTTCGCGTAGATGTGGTGGAGCACCGCGACGCTGTGTCCGGCCCACTCGGCGACCTGGGTCGACGGAACGCCGGCGTTGAGCCACGTCGACACCGCCGCGTGCCGGAGATCGTAGGGACGGCGCGCGAGCGGAGACGCGTCCTCAGCAGGTGTGAGGGCGTCGGTCCGGGCCTTGCGCCACACCCGGCAGTACGTGCTCTCGGCGAGCTGCCCACCCCGCACACCGCGAAACAGAAGGCCGCTAGCGTCGTTGCCGAACTCTTCGAGGTGAAGATGCAGCAGCTCGGTCAGGGCCGGCGCGCACGGCACGATCCGAGTTTCACCGCGAGCACGATGCTTCAGCTGGCGCTCCTCTCTCCGCTGACCGCTGTCGGTCCAGGAGGCGCCGGCAGCCGGCGTCGACGCTTCGAGCAGCAGCTCACCCCAGCCTGCCTGGGGCA
This sequence comes from Pseudonocardia sulfidoxydans NBRC 16205, assembly GCF_007989085.1. Classification (GTDB taxonomy): domain Bacteria; phylum Actinomycetota; class Actinomycetes; order Mycobacteriales; family Pseudonocardiaceae; genus Pseudonocardia; species Pseudonocardia sulfidoxydans. The sequence goes on along the minus strand of NZ_BJVJ01000073.1, from coordinate 21,910 downwards.
ACACCAGGTTCGTCGTCCTCAGCGTCGCGGCCTCAGCGGGGCGCAGCCCGGCGTAGTAGAGCGACCCGAAGAACGCGACCAACGACCTGCCGCTGGGCTTCTGCTCGGCGACCGCGTCGAGAAGCTCGCGGGCCTGCTGCGGGTTGACGACGACGCGGCGATCTACCGACTTCACCGTCTTCGGAGCCCGCCACGCGACAGCAGTCACCGGGTTCCGGGGCAGGAGACCACGCTCGACCGCGTACTCACCGACGTTGACGACGACACCACGTTGACGCTGGACGGTCGCAGGCGCAGCGGGAGTGCCGTCGGTCCGCCGAGAGAGCTGGTCGAGAACGGAGCGCACGACGGACGCCTGGGCGAGATCGCCGACGGAACGCGTGTTGCGATCCAGCCAGGTCACCGTGCGACGGACCTCCGCAGGCATCCGCGACTCGTCGGCGCGCCGGTTGAAGACCCAGGAGGTCAAGGCCGTCCGCATCTCCGCGTCGGTCGGCCGGCCCCGTTCCGAGGACAGCAGCGCGAGAGTCGCGTTGGTCAGCGCCCGAGCGGTGTTCCGACGCGAGTTCGGCGCCAGCCGCGGCCACTTCATCGTCACGTAGTCGCGCGCGAACGGAAGCCACCGCACGGCACGGTCGGCGCGATCTTGCGAGACAGGGCGGCCCGTGTCGACGACGAACGCCTCGCCCTGCCTGGACGCGGTGACGAGCGCCGACCGGAACGCGTCCGCAAGAGCAGCGGTCTTGAACGGCTCTCGCCACGGGCGGCCGGCCACGGTCCAGCGCACGGTGTGCGTCGAGGTCCGAGCGCCGGTGTACAGCTCGGTCTTCCAGATGCGGACGTCGTAGGAGGTCTCCATCAGGCGGCCTCTTCACGATCGTCGAGCCAGCGCTCCAGCTCGACACGGCGGATGCGCAGGTCACCGTTCGGGAGCTTGATGCAGCGCGGCGCCCGGCCCTTCGCGCGCCAGTCGTAGAACGTGGAGCGTGAGATACCGAGGTCGGCGCACAGCTCGGCGACGGTCAGTCGCTCGTTGGCCCTGCTCATGCTGCCTCGCTCTCGGTTGCCGAACAGTCGGGGTCGGTGGCGGCCAGGACGGCAGCGTCGTAGTCGGCGCGCCAGCGTTGGCGTTGATGGATCGCGTGCAGGAGCAAGACGGGTCGGGGTGGGACGTCGGGGTCTCCGGCCTTGGTGGTCTCCCACTCGAACGGCCCGTCATCGACGGCGTAGGCGGGCTGGACGCCGGCCTTGGCGAGGAGTTGCCGAACGAACGCCGACCGTTCTGCCCTGTGGTCGGCGAGGCTCTTGTTCGACCACTTGCGGGAGACGAGGACGCGGCGGCCGGCGATGCCGAGGTGTTCGGGTCGGTGGGCTTTGCCCTTGCACACCCCGGGGACCATCGACGAGCGCGAGCCCTTGGGTTGCACCCCGTAGAGGAGCCAGATCGGGCACTGCGGCGAGCACGGAGTGACCGCGAGTTCGGCTGCGAGACGGCGGGCGTGCGCGCGCTGCCGCGAGGTGGCGGTGTCGTCGAGGCCGGCGGCCTGGCCTACGGACTTGGTGAGGTATTTGGTCAGGTAGCCGATGTGGCGTCCGGCTTCTTCGGTGCCGCCGAGGATGCCCTTCACGTGGACCTGCTCCCCGAACGTCACCGTGTGAGCCGGCGCATCGAGCGCGTCGGGGTCGGTCGCCTCGTCCCAGGTCGGGAGCAGGGCGCGGGTGTCAGGGTCGACCCACGCGGAGGCGAGGGCGTCCCAGCGCGGCACGTGGTCGCCGCTGTAGGTGGGGTGGTCGTGGTTGGGCCACCACACCTGGTGATACGTCGCTGCAGCGATCATGCGGAGTTCGGCGCGGGAGATCGTGCCCCGGATCGCGGCGTGGAAGTGCGGTGCCCCACGGCGTTGTGGTTCGACGGTTCCGAAGTACTGGACGTCCCAGCCGACGCAGCGGCGGGTGTTCTGCCAGAACCGATCGAGCAGCTTCGGGAAGTGGACCGCATCGCGAGCTGCTCGACGGTAGTCGTAGCGGTCCGGGTCGAGGGCGGCGCCGTTCTTGTCGACGCGGCCGTAGGAGTCGAGCGTGAGCGTGAGGAAGGTCGAGGGCCGGTAGCGCCCGCCGTAGACAGTCCCGACGGTGCGGTTCTCCACGGGCCGGCGCGGCAGGTTTGGCGCGTCCTGCCGGCGCCTCGTCGAACGCTTGATCGGGAGCTGGCCCGGGGCGTCGAGCGGAGCGAGCCGGCCTCGGACCCCAAGGGTGCGCAACTCCGCGTCGATATCAGCGACACTGTCAGCGATGTTCTCGCACTCGGTCTCGTCCCCGGCCTCTCTCGCAAGGGCGTGCGCGGCGTGCAGGTCCGCGCGGACGGCCATCAGCTCCTTCTGTGCCTCCGTGGGATCGGCCGGCCTCACGATCGGTTCGTCCTCGAGGTGCCAACCCTGCCGACACTGGACCATTCGCAGCCGCCGCGCCTTCTCCGCACACGGTGGGCACTTGTCTTCCCGAGTTGACCCGCAGGGAACGGGGACGACGTCAACGCGACCCGTGGACAGCTCGATCCGGCGTAGGGCAAGCGGACGGACGCAGACGCCGTGGTCCTCGGCGAGTTGCTGAGCGACGTCGTCGGACAGGGCCAGGAGCGCCTTCTGCGCCCGGGACAGGGCCGACTGGTCGATCGGCCCGTCGGGCAGACCGTTCGTCAAGTACTCGGAGGGGGTCATTCTCCACCGCCTGTGCTGAGGTGAACGCCGGTCGTCACAGCCTCGCTCTGGGCACCCTCATGAACAGACAGGAATTGCTCTAATTCCGCGATCGTCGTGTCTGGAACCCAGCCAGCTCGGACACGAAGCGGTTCACGCAGGCCTTCACCAAACAGGTATCCCACCCCAGGCTCCGCCTCACTGATTCGGTTCGCCCAAGCGCCGCGCTCGTATGCATGATCGCCGAGCACCATGCTCACATGCGACTTTGACGCCACACGAAGACAAATTCGTCGAGGGAAAAGATCCCGGACAGGAACTGTGTCCTTCGTAGGCTCCTGGACATAGCCCCGCACTGTCATCCCGAGAGCGCGGCCCTGCGTTGTGAGTAGAGCCACTCGCTCGGCTAATGCTTCGCGAATTTTCCGATCACCAACGTATCGAAGCAATGCCCCGATTTCGTCGAACTCCAGCAACTCAAGCGGGGTGTCGCGCGTGATCTTCACCGAGCGGAGCTGTCCAGCCGTTGCCTTCTTCCTGGCTTCCATCTCCGCGACGAGATCGTCGAGAAGTGCTAAGGCTTCGCGGCTGTTGGCGGCGTAGCGGTGGAAGACTCTCCGTCCGTACGCCAGCTCCATTCCCTTGGGGTCGATCCCAGAGACTCGCACTAAACCGTCGCGAATCGCCGGGGCGAGCGCCACAATTGGCGCCCACATCACCGAGTTCTTACCCGCCCCGGTCGACCCTGCGGTTAGCGTGTGCCCGCCGAGAAGTGGTTGAAACCAGTCCGTACCGTACTCAGTCCTGCCTGACCAGACTCGATTCAGATCGACTTCATTACCGTGGACCGATGCTAGGTGTGCCAGCGAGGGGGCACTGACAACCTCTCCTAAGAGGTTGAAGCGCTGAAAGTCAATTGATACGATATTTGGGCTTAGCTCTCGTACCTGACAGCGTGACACTCCCCGAGCGACTGCGAGTTGGCGTGCTGCTTGATCCACGTCTTCCGGCGTCTGGCCTGGAACCAGTCTCACGCGTACTTCGTCCCAGGAGTGGCTCATTCGGAGGCCTATAATGCCGGGCACCAGCGCTGGACTACGCCGATCGAGTGGCGGAACGGCTAGGCCGCAAGCGGCGAGCCATGACGGGAGATTTCGGCCATAAACAAACCACCGCCACCACCATTCTCGCACCGATCTACCCACCCAGCGTTCCCACGTTGCTCCGGAGATCATCCGCCATGTCAGCAGTGCTGCGCCACATCCGGCGACGACAACGAGTAGAGAATGTAATCCCAGAGCAGACAGCCATAAAAGTGTTAAGGAGGCTGCAGTACTCGTACGCCAGTGCTTGACCACGAGACGGAGCCCTCGCCCAAGCGCACGGAGGGCCAGCCACACTCCAACGAAGATGGCTGAAACCATCGCTACCAATTCGATGAGGGTCAGTACGGCGCGACCGAAGGCCGCCATGATCCTAATGCCAAGGATTAAAATACAAATGACAACAAGAAGGGTGCCAGGATTCATCTAGGCACCTGCCTCGGTCGACCCCTCGGCAGCGGCATTCCAGCCTGAGGCAGATCGGCGCCAGTACGCCGCCTGTTCCCACTCGTGCCACTCGGCGCCAGCGACCGCGTCGAGATAGACGGACCGACGCCTGGTCGCCTCGTGTCGCCACAGGACCCGCCACCATCGGGCCCTTCGGGTGTGAAGTTCGGCGAGCCGGTCGGCTCGCGCGGCTCGATCAGTTCCATCGACAACGCCGGACGTCTCGACGCGTTGACACTCTTCCTTGAGTCGGCACAGGGCGGCATCGACGATCGATTGGACGGAACCGGTTGGCGCTCGGTCGTTGCGAACGAGCAAGGGTGATGAAGGGGTCTGGCTGCGAATCATCTAGCCTCGGTGTCCTTCCGAGTCTCTGAGTTGCCTGATCAGGCGCGATGAGCACGTGGAGATCGGAGGGGGGCCCGCCGCAATCGGGCTCCCCTCCACTTCGCGGAACGCGGCACGATCCTCAGGCAGCGTCCGACTGCGAACCGGAGCGCGGCGAGGGCTTCGACGAGCCTCCCGCGGGAGCACGCATTCCAGAAGCGCGGAAGCTGTAGGCCACTCGAGGTCGGCTGCCGTTGTCTGCCACGTAGGGAGTCACGGTCAACCCGTCGAACTCCACAGGGCGGAACGGCATCCCGGCGATGGCCTCCGGTGGCACGGGCTGATGCGTCGAGGCGATCTTCACGACGACCGTCTTGTCAGATCGCCGCGCCTCAGGGTCGGCGTCCAGCACGGAGACCGACCACACAGGCAACCCCGACTCCTTGTCCAGCTGCTGCACTGGGCGACCAGGCGCTGACTTGTCGAAGTCGCGCACGGCCTCGACCTCCGAGACCACGTAGGCCCCGTGCGGGAACACATCGCCCATCGACACCTGAAACTTGCTCTTGATCGCCATTGGCGCCTCCTTTGCTCGGTGTGAGGTCGGCCCGGGAGCGAGACTTGACGGCAACAGGTCTCGCCCGTCCGCTGACCGGACCTTATAGTCCGATAGTGCTGCCTTAGTAGTCCGGTTGTCAAGGACTAGCAAGTCCTCAGAAGATGGTGGAGTGGAGATGTCCGACGTGATCCGTCAACGCCGTGCCGCACTTGGGCTGTCGCAAGCTGACCTGGCACGGGCGGCGGGGGTCGATACGCGTCAGATTCGGCGGTACGAGGCGGGGGAGCAGCAGCCGCTCCTGCTCGTGGCCGTCGCAATCGCTGACGCGCTCCACATCTCGGTCGAAGACCTCGCGCGTGGGTCGATCACTGATGGCAGCGCGGCGCGCGCCGATGGCGAGCGTGACGGTCTACTGACCCATCATGGGCCCGTCCGGGTGGAAGAGAGCGACACGGAGAAGCTCGTCACCTTCACGGGCTCAGAGGAGGCCGACCTCTTACGCGCCGCCGGCGCGTGGATAGATCGACACCCGTTCGTTGTTGTCGTTGGCATAAACTGGATGGGCGACTTCTTGTCGCCGCATGACGTTGATTTCGATCACCCGCTGCATCGCATGGATATGGTTGTCAACTTGAGTGGAGAGATTTCCGCGTAGTTGCACTAGGGGTCATTTGGAGAGTGACGCAGTCGCAGGAGGTCATCTCGGGGAGTGGCGCAGTTATGACGAAGGATACGGGGCGACCATTTTGTGCGCGATTCTCATCGCCCAATGAATTGTCGTCGACTCAGGATGCTGGCCGCTACCTCGCGATCGTAAGGGGGTGTTCATTGCCGCGCGCCGCGCACGATGCGGCTCAAAGCACGGTTCAGGGGTACGCAGTCGATACCGGGCGTGGCGTTCTCTTCTTTCCGGATATTGCGCCGGCGCTGACGTTTGCCGTCGCTGGTCGGATGTCGCACGAGTTGGCGCTAGATTGGAATGCCTACAAAGCCGCTGTAACAGTCAAATACTGTGCCCAGCACGGCGACGAACGCGTCTTATGGCTTGGTGACTGGGCGTTCCCGGACGATCTGTCAAGTCTGCAGAACGAGCTGCGCCGATTTGTGGACGCTGTCTTGTCGAACCCGGGTCGATCGACATGGGTCAACTAGCTGTTCGCTGCCAAGGTGGGGGACTCAAAGGGGTGTTCGAGGTTGGAAGTTGCGACTCAGTATGTGGGCGGCTTAGACGAGCTGGCTGTCGCGTACGGCGGCTATGTCTTCGTACCTGAGCAATGGCCGCCGCCATTCGCCACCTCTGCCCCTCGGTACATGATTGACCGTGGGCCGGCTGGCGTTAGCTATCGGATCGACATCGGGACCGATGACGGAGTCCCAATTCTAATTGCCGGGCTACCGCGGCCCGTCACCCAGCGAGCGGGCATGTTGGGCGCTCCGCCTGATTCGTACTGGTTCGCGGTGCAAGATCTGCAGAAGGTGGGTGGCCTAGCGCTTCGCCAGCCGAACGGCCACTACCATGTAGTTTTGGGAAATCCGATGCAGGTGCACCTCTCTGGCTATCGAATAATCGAGCAGGGAGTCCAGGCAGCTACGAGCTTAGTTCGATATGGATTATGACTCATCGAGGTAATCGCGACGACGGCTGCGCACCGATGCGATGTAGGCGTGGCGCTCAACATCATCCTCGGCCGCCAGCTCATCGTACCCATGGGCCAATGCGCGTCTGTCGAGCTCAGCAAGGCCAAGGGCAAATATTGCGTGAAGAGTGCTGGCAACGGATCGTGCAGCGGTAAGCCCCGCATAGTCAGTGAGGGCTTTGTGTAAAGCCGTGCCTGCAGTCCGTGCGCTGGCGAGAGCATCTAGCTCATTCTGCGTCAACGGGACAGTCTTGCGGTGTACTTCGTTGGTCACGCCGCACTCCTCAGCGCCAGGTCGACTAGGATCGCAGGCCGTGAGTCACTCCACCTGTCTGGTCTCACCTGACAGTGAGTCACCCAACCTGTTGCCGAATCTTCCTCTATGAGGTCAAGGCGCCGCCTGCGGCGGCGCGGCCCCGCTCGACTCGCGCGCTCCTGCCTCCGGCCCGCGCGCGGCCGGCGGGGCCAGCCATGCAGCCCGGCATTTACCAGGGTCGCATTGGCGCCAAGGATGACAGGATCACCACTGGGATGACGCGGAGCGCACACGACCCGTGAGAGGCAGCCCTCGCGACTTACGTCGAACCTTCGGCGCTGCGCGGCCACGCTATCCGGCCCAGGTATTCCCGGAGTCGGGTCCTCGCCTCTTGGGTAGCTCTAGCACGGAGGCAGGCGTCGCCTTCGCTCCGGCATCGCTCGGGCCTGGCGGAATTGGCGAGAGCGGCTCGTGGACACCCGCGGTGCCGTCGTCATCGCGACCGCCATCGTCATGGAACTTCTTCTCGGCCCGCCCTCTGCCCATAGTGGTTGGGGACGGTACATGAGCCTCGTGGACCTAGGAAGTCGAACGCGGTCGACGCGTTGAACCCCCGGGTTCCGCCGAGCCTGGCACCGTTCCGAGATGAGTACCGAGACCCATCGTGTGGAGGTGAACGACGGTCAGTCGCGAGGACTTGGGCCACAACTGTCGGGCCCTATGCGACGGGAGGTCTATCTCGGCGGAAGACCATTGCGTTGAGCTCGTCGAGTCGTGTGTCCAGGTCAACATCGGATGGAAGAAGGAGTGCGTCCCGAGTCCGGTCGTCGGACCACCCAGCCGCTCGGGCCTGCTCGATCAACATACGTTCTGCCTGTTTGACTGTTCGGTAACCGTCGTCGATGAGGTGAGCACAGCCGCGGAGGACCTCGTCCGGCGTCGGGCCAGCGTTGTTCCTGTCCTGGTGAGAAGCGGCAAGGACCACGGTGGTCAGTGGACTCTCTCGGAGAAAGGCGGACAAGGACGGCAGATTCGCCAAGACCCAGTCCCACACTGCGTCGGGTACACCCTGAGGTCGACGTGCCGTTTGGTCGCTCGTCATGTGCCTGATAGTGCACTGAGTCGCCGCGCGTCTGCGAGGGATTGGGAAGATTCGTGGAGTGCCGAAGGATCGTCGGACTTGAGTGGTCGAGATCAAGGCGCCGCCTCCGGCGGCGCGGGGCCGGCCACGCCGGCCCTAACGTCGCCAGGACGTCGACCGGTCCTCCATTCGCTGGCAAGCTGACCGCGTGGACGCCGAGGAGCGCGCGAAGGCTGCCCGTCTGACCCGTGAGCGCATGACGATCCTCCGGGCTGTCGAGGCGGCGCTCAGTCGCTACCGCGAGGTCGCCGAGGCCATCGCCGAGTCGTCGGACCGGCGCGCGGCGATCACCGCCGTCGGCACACTCCTGGACGTCGATGAGACACCGGCGCGCGCAGTCGTCGAACTCCAATGGGGACGCTTGAGTCGGGATACGCGAGCGGGAGTCACCGAGGAACTGGAACAGCTCGGACGAGAGCTGGAAGCCTTGGAGAGCTGACGCCAGCAGGCTGCGCCGAACCCGGCGCCGCTCAGACGTCACAGGCCAAGGCGCTCGATCTCTGCGTCGGTGAAGGTCAGCCGGTAGCCAATCCGAACCTGGGTCTCGGTCGGGAGGTCGCGCAAGTGTGCAATCGAGACGTCGACGAATCCGCGCTTCAACGTGCGTCGAACTTGATCATCCAGATCATCCAGGTCGCCGAGATACTGCTTCGTCGTGGGTGACAGTTCGATGGCGACGTAGTCACCGTCCGCCTCCGCGAGGACTTCCTCGGCCAGTCTCTTACCGAAGGTCCATGGCATCCCATCTGGCCTCGTCGGAGGAAGATTGATCACGTTGTCTGCGGTGAGAGGCGATGCGATCTCCTCCGCGCCTACTGCTTCCGCGTATGGCTGAATCTGTGCCACGAACGCCCTCCCCTGTGTCGACGGCTTCAGGATAGTGCGGAACCGTACAAACTGCCGGGGCTCTGCCCGAACCCGGCACCGCTCAGAGATCAGTCGGGTGCGGCGGGGTGCTGACCTCCTCACGGCGCGCCGAGACGGCTACCGGCCCGCCGGTCGGGGCGCAAGGCGGGACAGCATGCCTTGCACCCCGACCGGCGGGCCGGAAGGGTGGAACCCGCGCCGCGAGGAGATCAGCACCAGGACCCAGCGTTGGAAGGGCTGCAGGTGATCCGGCCGGGGTGGTCTGCGCCGAATACGTGCCAAAGTTCGGACGACGAGAGCGCAGGAGCCAGCTCAGCCACAGGTCAGGGGCACCTTTCGTCGTCGATCATGGTTCCCCTTAAAAGGGTCACAGTGTGGGTTCGAATCCCACCGGGGGCACCGGGCCACACCAGGGTGATCATGCCTGTGCGCTGCTGTCCGGCCGTCGGATCCGGCGTTCTCCGACTGATCCGTCGCGCGCCTCCCGCCGTCGGCGCGCACCTTTGCCGATCAGCGGCCTTGCCGCAGGCTGCTCGGCGACCGCAGAACCCCCGTGGCGATGCTGCGATACGCGCCGCCGGGTGTCAGCCGGCGCGCGCCGAGACCTACGTGAGTGCTGTTTCGCGGCGCGCCGACAGCACTCCTGTTGGTCTCGGCGGAGCGTCCCGGCGACGAGGTGGTCCGGTCGGGAGGTCCGCGCGAATGCGTGGTGGAGTTCGCGCAGTTGGCGAGTAGGAGCTGCGTCCACGGCCCACTCGTACGGCGGTCCTGGCGACGTGGGGCTCGAACACGGTGATCGTGGGGTCCTCGGAGAAGTGCGGATTCTCCACTCGGACGTCCGCGCTATCGGTGGGAGGCGGCCGGAGGTGTCGAGGTGGCGTGCTCGTTCGTCGAACCGGCCTGTGCTGCGAGGTGGACGATTCGGGCGATCTCCACCGCGTCGAGCCTGTCCGATCGCACCGTCAGCGTGAATCGGCCTGGGTCCGCGAGAAGCCCCTTTGTCGAGCGCTCCCAGCGCCGGGACCACCGCCGGTCGGGCTCCTCGACCGGCCATCCGTGTGTCGAGCGCTTCGCGGCCTCGTCACGCGGGCACCAGAGCAGCACGGGGAGCCAGCCCGTCGACTCCGCCTCGAACGCGGCGAGGGCCTCGACGTTCTCGACGCACACGATCGGGAGACGGCCCTGCTCTCGAAGCCGGCCCAGTCGCTCGCGGTCGTATGAGTACAGCACGCCGTCGAGGGTGACGTCGTAAAAGATCTGTGCCCACGAGTGCAGCTCGTCGAGGTGCGTCCGGGTGACCTGCTCGGCGTCGACCGAGGGATGAGGATCGGCCGCCAGCGCCGGGACGTGGGCGTACTGCCTGCGGAGGGTCGTGAGAGAGAACGCCACGGTCCGCTTGCCACCGGCCGGGGGTCCGGCGAGGAGGATTCCACCGCGAACCGGTCGGCCATTCGCGTCGGACGATGTGGACGGCGATTCCACGTCTCACCCCCGTAGCAGGCCTGCCCTCACGGTACGCACGAATCAAGAGTGCGAAGTTCGGTGAGAGCCCTCCCGCCGCGCGGGCGCGACGTCAGCAGTCCCGCAGCTCCACACGAACCCGCGCGCGATCCGTACTCCCGGCGTCATCGAGTCCGACAGGTCGCGGTCGTTTCGAGGGACGCCGCCCGCACGTCGGCCAGGTGCCCGTCGGTCGTCCGGTCACATCAGTCAGCATGGAACGGCCGGCGCGTTCCGCATCTCGCGTGGGTCATCCACCCTGGGGCGGAAGTTGCCACATACGGAAGGAGCCGGCCGTCATGTCCAGTGTCACCAGTGATCATGGTGTGGTCCACCTCGGGTTGGACGTGCACAAGAACACGATCTCGGCGGCGGTCCTGGAGCCGGGTGTGGAGACCCCGGTGGTGGACAAGATCTCCTCCGATGAGGACGCTGTGCGCCGCCTGGTCGCCCGGTTCGACGACCCTCGCCGGGTCCGGGCCTGCTATGAGGCCGGGCCGACCGGTTACGAGCTGGCCCGGCTGCTGGCCTCGTTGGGGGTGCGCTGTGAGGTGATCGCGCCGTCGTTGATCCCGACCGCGCCCGGGGACCGGGTTAAGACCGACAAGCGCGACGCCCGCCGGCTGGCGAGGTTGCACCGGGCCGGGGAGCTGGTCGCGATCCGCGTCCCGTCCGTGGCCGAGGAGGCGGTGCGCGATCTGTGCCGGGCCCGGGCGGACATGGTGATCGACCAGACCCGCGCGCGGCACCGGTTGGGGAAGTTCCTGCTGCGTCACGGCCGGGTCTGGCGCGGCGGGGACAACTGGACGCTCAAGCACCAGGGGTGGATCGCCGCGCAGCGCTTCGACGACCCGGCGCTGACCGCGACGTTCGCCCACTACCGGGCCACGCTGACCGCGCGCGAGGCGGCCGTGGCCGCGATCGAGGCCGACCTGACCGACTGGTTCACCCGAGCGCCGTTCGCCGATCCGGTCGCCCGCCTGGCCGCCTACCGCGGGATCACCCACCTCGGCGCGCTGACCTTGGCCTGCGAGGTGTGCGACTGGCGCCGATTCGGCACCGCGGGGGCGTTCATGGGGTTCTGCGGGTTGACCCCCAGCGAGTACTCCAGCGGGGAGCGGACCCGTCGTGGACACATCACCCACGCCGGGAACCTGCACCTGCGCACCCAGCTGGTCGAGTCCGCGTGGGCCTACAAGTCCCGCCCGGCCATCGGCGCTCAGATCGGGCGCCGCCACGTCGACCTCGCACCGGAGGTGGTGGCCCGGGCCTGGAAGGCGCAGCTGCGGCTGTGTGGCCGGTTCCGCCGCCTCGACGCCTGCAAGACCAGTCGCAACATCGTCGTGACCGCGATCGCCCGCGAGCTTGCCGGGTTCGTCTGGGCCGAAATGATCATCTGAGGCGTCATGACCATCACCGCTGCCGGGCCGGTGTGGCTGACCGTGCCCGACCCCGAAACCCCCACGCGCCGGGCCACCGCCGCTGCAGGACCGACCCCCGTCTCGACTATGCCCGCACCCGCGGGCGCGCTCAGTGAGGGGCAACTCCCTGCGCATCGCCGACCTGCGATCTCGACTCGCGTACATCAGTCTGGCGGACAGCCCACCGGACCCGGCCCGGCGCGTGGGCCCCACCCCACCCGAGCACCACCGCGGCGGCGGTAGCAGCCGCCACCCCGGCCTCAACACCGTTCGTCCTCGCTTCGCTGCGGGCGCTCCGTGTTGACCCCGGGGCCCCGACGCCTGCTCAAAAATCGCAGGTCGCAGGCCAAAAAGCGGCCCGCGACCGCTTCAAGACCCGGGGTTGACAAGCCGTTCCACATCAGTCGAGGCCGCGCGCGTACCTGGCCGCCTTCAGGACGGCGTCGAAGTCGATGTCGAGGCTCGGGTCGGCCGCCTGGACCTCGCCGAACTCCCACATCACGTCGTCGATCGTCGTCCGGCGTGACAGGGCGATCAGCTCGTCGTGGACGTAGTCGCTGACCGGGACACCAGTGGCGGCGGCGCGCAGGCAGAGCACGTCCCAGACGTCGTCGGGCAGGGCGTAGGCGCTGCGCAGGATCGCCGCGTCGTGATCGACCTCCGGCCGGGGCAGGGGGCGGGCGTCCGGCTCGGCGGCGAGCTCGACGACGTTGTCGATCGGTGCCCGCTCCCGGGCCAGCGTGATCAGCTCGTGCCGGACGTGCTCGGCGACCGAGCCGGCGCCTGCCCGGCGGGTGCGCCGGTGGAGGAAGTCGGCCGTCTCACGGGGGAGATTCTCGACGAGCGCAGAGGTCATGGAGCGATCGTAGGGTCGGCGGGGTCGTCGCGTCTGCAGCGGAACCGGAGCATCGTCACCGCTCCGGACTGTCTGTTCTCGAACGGTTCGAGGTCGATCCGGCCGAGCCCGGAGGTCGAGAATCGCACCCCGTCCCCGAGGAGCACGGGGATGACGTAGACGAGGACCTCGTCGACGAGCCCCGCGCGGAGGCACTGGCTCGCGAGGTCGGCGCCGAGGATCTCCAGGTTCTTCCCGCCCGCCGCGGCGCGGGCTGTCTCGACGGCCTCCTCGAGGTCGCAGCTCAGGAACGTCACGCCCCGCTCCGGCTCGGCCGGGGGCCGGTGGGTCAGGACGAACACGGGGCCGCCGTCGTAGTCGTCGACGTCCTCGACGACCATCCGCTTGCCGACCTCGTGCGTGCCCCGGCCGACCAGCATGGCGCCGGTGGCGGGCATGACGTCGGGGAACGCGTCGTTGTCCAGGTACTCGAAGATCCAGCTCATCGCGTGGTCCGGGCCGGCGATGAACCCGTCGAGGGACATCGCCCTGTTCACGACGACCTTGCCCGGGCCGGCGTTCGTGTCGCTCATGCCGATAGGTCTACCAGCAACCCGTGAACTCATCGCCGAGATGCGCACCAGCGCTGTCCGACGCACGCACGACCCTCAGGTGCATCTCGGCGTGGGTCAGCCGATCCGCTCGACGAGCATCGGCAGGCCCGGGCCGGACAGTTCGTCGGTGACACCGCGGCGGCCGGCGAGGGCCATCAGCAGCGACTCGGCCGGCCCCCGGACGACAGGGCCGTCGCCGGTGCGCCAGTCGAGATCGGTGGCGACGAGCCTCAGCCCCTTGATGCGCTTCTTCGAGTGGATGAGCGGTGCGGTCTTGGCGAACTCCAGGGTGACGAGCATCCGGTCGTCGGGGATGTGCCGGGACAGGCCGAGGGGTCGGCGGATGTCCTGGTGGTGGATCGTCCCGTCGCACAGCGCGATCCGGCCGCCGAAGCCGGCGGTCAGCCCGCGCGGTCGCAGGTGCTCCTCGACCAGCGTGACGAGCTGGTCGGGGGTGCGGTCGGCGTAGGCGGCGATGCCGAGGGCGTTGGGCCCGCCGGGCGCGAGCCGGCCCTTGACGATGCGGCCGACCGTCCCGAGCGGGGTCAGCGCGTCGTAGCTGAACATGTGCGCCACGACGTCGCGGACGCTCCAGTCGTCGCACAGCGTGGGGCCGTCCCACTGCTCGGGCGTGAGGGACGCGAGGAGGTCGGCGAGCTCGGCGCGTTCGGCCGTCGCCATGGCCATGACGTCGGTGCTCATGCGTGGGCAACCGTCGTCGCGAAGCTGTCGAGGAGCAGAGCCCAGCCGCCGCCACCGTTGATCGCGTCGTTGATCGCCCGGCCACCGTCGAGGCGTTCGAAGAGCCGGTGTTCGACGTCGACGATGCTCCCGCTGCCGTCCGCCCGGAACACGGCCTCGATCTCGCTCGCGCGGTCCGGGTCGGGGTCGAACTGCCACGAACCGTTGATCTGCCAGGTGAAGACGAGCCGGTGCGGGGGCTCCCACAGCAGGACGCGACCCCAGTCGCACTCGCTGCCGTCGACGCCGCGCTCGTACCACCGGCCGCCGACGCGTGGTTCGAGGACGACCTCCTCGACGTCGGCGTGTCCGATGTGGAACTGGTGCGGCCACCAGGTGTTGATCGAGCCGGTGAACACGGCGAACGCCCGCTCGACGGGAACAGTCAGCGAGATGGTGCCGGTGATGGGTGGGATCGGAGCAACGTCGGTCACGATGTCCCTTCCGTGGGGTCGTCCGGGACGTCCGGTGGCGTCTCGGCCAGCTTGTGGAAGCTGGTCAGGGCATCACTCCACACCCCGTCCAGCCAGGCCCGCAGCGCGCCGACGCCCGCGGGGTCGAGTCGGTGGATGCGGCGGGTGCCGTCGGCCTCGCTGACGACGAGGCCGCCGTCGCGCAGGACGCGCAGATGCTGGGAGACGGCCGGGCGGCTGATCGGGAGCGCGTCGGCGAGCTCCTGCACCGAGCAGGGCCGGCGGGCGAGCAGTTCGAAGATCGCGCGTCGGCTGGGGTCGCCGAGCAGACCCAGCTGCGCATCTCCGTAAGTAGCCACGAACGGTAAGTCTAGACGCACAAATGCTGGGTCGGCCAGGTCCGATGATTTGTGCGGCCCGCGCAAGTCTCGACGACATGAGCACCCAGACCCTCGACCACACCTTCACCGGCGTCCTGCAGAAGAGCGACCAGCCGGGCGGCTGGGTGTATCTGTGCACCGACTGGTCCGCCACCTTCTTCGGGACCCGTGGCCTGGTCAAGGTGCGAGGCACGATCGACGGCCACCCGTTCCGCAGTTCCTTCATGGCCCTCGGCGACGGCACGCACAAGCTGCCGGTCTCCGCCGCGATCCGGAAGGTCATCGGCAAGACCGTCGGCGACAGCGTCACCGTCCACCTCGAGGAGCGGGTGGGTTAGGACTGCGTCGCGTCGTGCACCTTTCCGTCGTGGACGAGCAGGGTGACGCGGTCGGGGTCGAGGCTCTGTTCCTCGCCGAAGGGGTCCTCGAGGTGGTAGATCTCCACGCGGAAGCCCTCGCTGCGATAGAGCGCGGCGACCTCCTCGAACGGACGGCCGATCGCATCATCGGGCGCGAGTGACGGCACCGGCCAGCCCTCCCGGGGCCCGGTGTGGCGGCCGAGCCGGATCGAGAGGTCGACGGATCCGTTCCCGACGACGGTCACGCCGTCGCCGTGGTGGGCGAACTGCCGCCGCATCGTGTCGACCGCAGAGTCGGCCACCCGCACGCAGACGGTCGATGCAGCCGCGTCGATCCAGAGCTCGATCCCGCGAGAGCCGTTCTCCTGCAACGGATTCTGTCGGATGATGTCGGCCTGTACCGCCGTCAGCTCACGGAGCGACCGACGGCTGTCGACGAACGTGATCTCGACGTCTCCCTTCGAGGCTTGGGCGACCTGCGCCGCGATGCGCTCGTCGTCGCGGACCGTCGGGTCGACCGCGTGGATGGTGAGCCGCATCGTCTCGCCGGAGTTGTCGCCGACCAGACCGGTGAACCGGTCGGGATCGGCCTCGACGATCCGCAGCAGCCCGTTGTACACCTCGAGCTGGACGGCCTGCCGTCGCCAGTACTCGGAGCCGGGGTCGGTCATCTCGACACCTTCGCAGGCTGAGGCCCGGATCCGCGAGAATCGGCGCACGGACTGTCCGTGCCGGCGGATCGTCGCCCGGTACGCCGAGGCCGGCCTCACGTTCGAGGACGACCGGGCGCCGCGTCCTGTGAGGTGGTCCCGGTGAACCTGGGCACGTCCTAGGCGTCGCGATCAACCCTGCGGTGGGCGTGGAGGACCTCGGTCCGGAGGGCGGGCGCCGCATGTCGAGTCGAGATGGGCCAGCGCGTTGCGGCGCAGCGGACTGCAGTGCGGATGCAAGGCGTCAACCCGTCCCTGGCCGCTGCGACGTCACGATCCTGGACGCGCGCGGATGCTCCCGCGGGCGGAGTGGGCGACGGTGAGCCAGGTGCCGGCGTCGACACGGGTGGCGTAGTTGAGGTGGCCGGGGGAGCCGGGGGGCCAGGCACGCAGGAAGTCGGCGCGCCAGCGCTCGTGGTCGTAGCGGACGGGAAGGGCGTCGAAACGCAGGCCGTCGACGACCGCGCCGAAGAGGCTGTCGGCGGGTGGGCGTGGGTCGGAGGACAAGCGCGTCAGTACTCCGGAGCGCTCTCCGGTGAAGCAGGGCAGGCCCGCGCATCCGTTGTTGGCCACCACGTGCCGGCCGTGGTCCTGGGCGTGGGGCAGGCCGGTATGGGTGCAGCAGAGCGCGGTGACGTCGGCGCGTCGGCACCAGTCGACGACGGTCGCCGACGGTGTTGAGGGCCCGTCGAAGCCGGTCTCGGCGCGGGCGCGGTGATCTGGTGGGTCGACGGCCTCGAGCGCGAGCCGCCATCCGGCGAGGCTCTCGGGGTCGCCGTGGACGATGCCGACGCGACGGCCGCCGACGTCGACGGTGAGGTGCCGGGGCAGCGCGGCGAGCCGCGGGCGGGCGTCGACGGGACTGGTCTCGCGGAGCCGGTCGAGGACGAGGTTGGAGTGGGTGACGACGGAGTCGGCGACGTAGGAGGGGTAGTCACAGCCGCAGCCGACGGTGTCGTCGTCGCTGCTCAGGGCGTACTCGACGTTGCCGAGCGTGGCGTGGTGGGCGTGCACGCCGGCCTCGATCTCGGCGAACCGGTCGGGGTCGGTGTCGAGGTAGTGGAAGTCCCCGTTGAACACGATCTCGGGTCGTGCCGACTCCTCGGCGGCGCGGGCGAGGACGGCGTCGAGGGCGTGGGTGTTGCCGTAGAGCCCGCCGACGACGTAGAGCGTGGAGGTGGAGAAGGTGGCCGGCTCGGCGAGGTCGTCGGGCCGGTAGCGGTAGGCGATGGGGCAGCTGCGTCCCGGCCCGGCCACGGCTACACCGCCGGCCCGACGACGGTCACGAGCAGTGCCGTGCCGACCGCTTCGGCGAGCAGACGCCTCGGGAGGGAGATCACGTCGCGGGGGCGAGGTCGAGCAGCATCGACACCTGCGTGAGCCGTTCACGGACAACGCGGTAGTAGACCCATGTGCCGCGACGCTCGCCCGTGATCAGGGCCGCCTCCCGTAGCACCTTGAGGTGATGGGAGATCGTCGGGCCGCTCAGGTCGAACACCCCGGTCAGCTCGCACACGCAGGCTTCCCCGCCCTGGTTCGAGGCGATCAGCGACAGCAGTCGCAGCCGGACGGGGTCGCCCATCGCCTTGAACACCCGGGCGAGTTCGACCGCACGCTCTTCACCGAGGGGCTCACTGGTCAGCGACGAGCAGCACTCGTCGGCGCCAACGTCGCCGGGTCCGGTCACGTCGACGACCGGCAGGGATTTCTTCGACACCCATCTATCTTGACAGTCATCGAATCACGAGGCAACCTCTGTATCGACAACCGTCGAAACAAGGAGCGATCATGTCTCGTGTCCAGTTGGCCTTACGCGTCTCCGACCTGGAAGCCTCGATCGACTTCTACCGGTCGCTGTTCGGCGTCGAGCCGGCCAAGCGGCGGCCCGGTTACGCGAACTTCGCCGTTGCCGAACCGCCGTTGAAGCTCGTGCTCATCGAGGGCCAGGCCGACGAGCCGACGGTCATGGACCACCTCGGTGTCGAGGTCGAGACCACCGGCGAGGTGGACGCGGCGGCGGAGCGACTGTCCGCGCTGGGGCTGTTCACCCAGGTCGAGGACGACACCACGTGCTGCTACGCGTTGCAGGACAAGGTGTGGGTGCGCGGACCGGGGCGCGAGCCGTGGGAGGTCTACACGGTCAAGGCAGACGCACCCGACGCGACGTCGATCCATCCTGTCGGTGTATCGCCGCAGGCGTCGTGCGAGTGCGGTGCTCCCGCAGAGACGTCGGCAGCGTGCTGCGGCTGACCCGACGACGGGGTCAGGCGTAGGCCGTCCCGCAGATCTGGGTGTTGAACGAGACGAAGGGGCTGTGCAGCCGGTACGGCTCGATGTCGACGTGGGTGAACCCGGCGGCGCGGATCGGCCCGGCGAGGTCACGTTCGCAGGAGCAGCCCTCGAACGTCCACGCCCAGGGCCGGCGCAGCACCCGTTGCAGGGCCCGGGTGGGCGTGCCGGCGGGGGCGGCGACGTGTTCGAGGAACCGGAAGGTGCCCCCGGGGCGCAGGATGCGCCGGACCTCGGCGAGTACCGCGGCCGGGTCGGTCACGGTGCACAGGACGAGCGAGGAGATGACGCAGTCGACGCTGTGGTCGGGGAGGCCGGTGCGGTCGGCGACGGTCTCGCGCAGGTCGAGGTCGACGCCGTGGCGTGCGGCGGCGGCGTGCAGCCGGCGGTGCATGGGCGCGTTGGGTTCGACGGCGACGAGTGTCGATCCGGGCGCGAGGTGGCGCATGTTGGCGCCGACACCGGGGCCGAGCTCGACGACGGTCCGCGGCAGGTCGGCGAACAGGCGCTGCTTGTGGGCGCGGACGTTCCACTCGATGTAGGGGCCCATCACGGCGAAGAACGCGGCGTTGAACGCGCCGCGCCCGCGGTGGACCTCGAACGTGCCGGCGGGAGGAGGTGAAACGGTGGTCACGGATGAGACTCTGCGCCGGTCGGGCGGGCCTGTCAGGCGTGGAACCACCCCACTTCCGGCCGGGTCAGACGGGGTCGCGACGGGCGCTGTACCAGGCGGCGATCTGGGCGCGGGAGCGGAACCCGAGGCGCAGCAGGATGCGTTCGACGTGCCCTTCGGCGGAGCGTTCGTCGATCCCCAGCCGGGTGGCGATCTCGCGGTTGGTGCAGCCGCGGCTGACCAGCTCGGCGACCTGGCGCTGGCGGGGGGTCAGCCCGTCGGCGCCGCGCCGGGCGAGCGGCAGGCCGAGGAAGCGGCGGACGGTGCGGACCAGCTCGTCGCGGTCACCGGCGTAGGGCAGGTGCGAACGGCCGGGGAGGACGACGAGCTCGGCGTCGTCGATCGCCGCGGCGAGGACCTGGGCCTGCGCGAGCGGTGCGGCGCGGTCGTCGCGCCGGTGCACGACGAGTGTCGGTGTCCGGACGTGGCCGAGGAGGTCGGTGACGTCGAGGTCGTAGCTCAGCGCCAGCAATGCCCGCGCGGTCGCGGCCGACGAGCAGGCCCGCTGGTAGCGGGCGGCGCCGGCGCGGGTGGGGCCGTCGGCGTCGGGGGCGAAGATGTCGGTCAGCACCTCGGAGCCGAGGCCCCAGTGCGACTCGACGAGTCCCAGGATGTGGTCGCGCACCGCCGGCGGGGACACCTCGGCGCCGCGGGCCCAGCCGCCGTAGAGCACCAGCCGCCGGACACCGTCCGGGTGGGCGGCGGCCCACGCCGCGGCGACGGGGGCGCCCATGGAGACCCCCATCAGGTCGACGGGCCCGTCCAGCGCCGCGGCGACCGCGTCGAGCTGCGCGAGCTCGGAGACCAGCGACGGCGGCCGGCCGGTGCCCGGCGTGAGGCCGCACCCGGCACGGTCGTAGCGGACGAGCCGGCAGCCGTGGGCGAGCGTTTCGTAGAGCGCCCGCTCGGCCGGCAGCTCCCACCCCAGCTGCAGGTGCGTGAGCCAGCCCGACACGTAGATCAACGGTCTGCCGACGCCGACCGATGCGTACGCCACGACCGTGCCGTCGGCCGTCTCCACGCGACCGAGCCGCTGCTCCACACCTGGATTCTGGCCCGTTCCGGGGGCGCAGGCACATGAACCGGATGGGGTCGGGGAGGACCGCCTGGTTCGCGAACGGGGCCCCCGCACCCGCGAGGGCCCCGCCGTCGGACGCGTGGGTCAGCCTGCGTTGACCTTCGGGAGGATCTCCTCCTTGAGGCGCTTCATGTCGTCGAGCGTCTTCGCGACGGGCACGTCGGCGAACGGCGGCCAGAGCAGCGGCATGTCCAGCCCGGCTTCCTTGTAGGCCTTGAGCCGGTCGGTGATCTGCCCGGCGGTGCCCACCATCAGGTTGGTGACGCGGCCCTGGTCGGACTGGTCGACCTCCTGGTCGGTGATGACCGTCCACAGCATGCTGCAGACCTCCAGGTCGTCGACCGAACGCTTCGTGTCGAGCTCGTCGAGCTCACGCTGGATGGCGCTGCGCCAGTTCTTGATGTCCTCGGGAGAGTCCTGGATGCCGATCCAGCCCGACAGGTTGTACTTGGCGATGCGCGCCGCCGACCGCTTCGGGTCCTTCAGGCCGGAGAAGAAGATCGGCGGGTGGGGCTGCTGGACGGGCTTGGCGCCGAAGCCGCAGGGCTCGAAGTCGGCGAACTCGCCGTGGTACTCGAAGATGTCGTTGGTCCAGATGCCCTGCATGACCTCGATCGTCTCGCGGACGTGCTTGTGGCGCTTCGGGAAGATGTGCGCGGCGCTCGCGGCGGCGAACTCCTCGGGCATCCAGCCGGACCCGACGCCGACGTTGAGCCGGCCGCCCGAGAGGTGGTCGATCGTCGCCAGCTCCGCGGCGAGGACGCCGGGCGCACGGAAAGGGGTGTCGATGATGCTCATGCCGATGCGGACCTTCTTGGTCTTCGCGGCGAGCCAGGGGATCAGCGGGAAGCCCTGCAGGAAGGTGCCGCGCGCGGCGACCGGAAGCTGGTTGGGCAGCCCCTCCATCATGCCGAAGGGGTAGGTCAGCTCCCCGCGGTCGGACGACTCGGGTACGACGATGCGGTCGAGCGTCCAGACGGAGTCGTAGTCGAGGTCCTCGGCCAGCTCGGCGAGGTCCTCCAACTCCTTGACGGTCACCTCGGTGCGGAAGTTCGGGAGGTACAGGGCGAGCTTCATGGGGGTACGGCCTCCTTGCCGTGCACTGCTGTTCGCGGCTGCCTACGCCGAGGTCGATCGGCACGCTGCCGCGCCTGGTGACCTGGGCCACAAGGGCCGGAGTCTAGCGCTGATCGTCGGCAGCGGCGCGGAACGGGCCGTCGCGAACGGATCTCCGGCTGCGGCCGGATCAGGCCCCTGAGCTGGGCGGACCCGTTTCGCGTGCCGGCGGGCCGGGTGTTGCTACCTGCCCGATCCGGTAGGGCAACGTTGATCGTGTGGGTGATCGTTCGTCGCGGTCCCGTACCTGCCGAGATGCACGTCAGGGTCGCGGGTCCGGGCAGCCCTGAGGTGCATCTCGGCGCGCGGGTCATTGAATACTGGGTGGATGAGCGACGAGCACGACGTCCGGCGCCTGGCGCTGGGGCTCGAGGGCGTCGTCGAGAACCCGAGCGACGGGTTCGACTTCCGCGTCGACGGCAAGGGCTTCGTCTGGTCATATCCGGAGCGCGAGCCTGGCAAGCGCCGCGTGATCCGCACCGACGTCGCGGTGCTCTACGTCGGGGACGAGGCCGAGAAGCAGGCGTTGCTGCTCGGCGAGCCAGAGCTGTTCTTCACCACCCCGGGCTACGACGGCTTCCCGCTCGTCATGGTGCGGCTCGGTCTCGTCGACGAGGCCCGGCTCGCGGAGCTGGTCGTCGACGCCTGGGACATGCGCCGCGACCCCGCCCCCTCCACGTCCTGATCCGGTGCGTGGGGCGACGAATTCGTCGCCCCACGCACCGGATCGGCTCATCGCGGCCGGCTC
>NZ_BJVJ01000072.1 GCF_007989085.1 Pseudonocardia sulfidoxydans NBRC 16205 | reverse complement strand
GGGAGGCGCCGAAGCCCCACGGGTCGTCGACGGTCACGACGCGCCCGTACCGGTAGGACCGGAACACGTTCCACACGAACGGCAGCATGGACACCCCGAGGACGAACGCCCCGATCGAGGAGATCGTGTTCAGCGTGGTGAACCCGTCGGTGGGCAGGTAGTCGGCGTAGCGGCGCGGCATCCCCTCGTTGCCCAGCCAGTGCTGCACCAGGAACGTGGTGTGGAACCCGACGAACGTCAGCCAGAAGTGCAGCTTCCCGAGCCGCTCGTCGAGCATCCGCCCCGTCATCTTCGGGAACCAGAAGTAGATGCCGCCGAACGTCGCGAACACGATCGTCCCGAACAGGACGTAGTGGAAATGGGCGACGACGAAATAGGTGTCGGACACGTGGAAGTCCAGTGGCGGGGACGCCAGCAGGACCCCGGTCAGACCGCCGAACAGGAACGTGGCGAGAAAGCCGAGGGCGAACAGCATCGGTGTCTCGAAGGTCAGTTTTCCCTTCCACAGCGTGCCGATCCAGTTGACGAACTTGATGCCCGTCGGGATCGCGATGAGGAACGTCGTCAGGGAGAAGAACGGCAGCAGCACCGCGCCGGTCGCGAACATGTGGTGTGCCCACACGGCCGCGGACAGCACCATGATCGACACGCTCGCATAGACCAGGCCCTTGTAGCCGAACACGGGTTTCCGGCTGAACACCGGGAAGATCTCGGTGACGATGCCGAAGAAGGGCAGCGCGACGATGTAGACCTCGGGATGGCCGAAGAACCAGAACATGTGCTGCCACAGGATCGCGCCGCCGTTGCCGGGGTCGAACGCGTGCGCGCCGAGCTGCCGGTCGGCCAGGAGCCCGAGCAGTGCGGCCGTGAGCACGGGGAACGCGATCAGGATCAGGACCGACGTGAAGAAGATGTTCCACGTGAAGATCGGCATCCGGAACATCGTCATGCCGGGGGCGCGCATGCAGACGACCGTCGTGATCATGTTGACCGCGCCGAGGATCGTGCCCAGTCCGGCGATGACGAGCCCGGTGATCCACAGGTCGCCGCCGACCCCGGGGGAATGGGTGGCGTCCGAGAGCGGGGAGTAGGCGAACCAGCCGAAGTCGGCGGCGCCACCCGGGGTCAGGAATCCCGCCATGACGATCAGCCCGCCGAACAGGAACAGCCAGTACGAGAACGCGTTGAGCCGCGGGAACGCGACGTCGGGGGAGCCGATCTGCAGCGGCAGGATGTAGTTGGCGAAACCGAACAGGATGGGCGTCGCGTAGAGCAGCAGCATGATCGTGCCGTGCATCGTGAAGAGCTGGTTGTACTGCTCCGGGGAGAGGAACTGCAGTCCGGGGCGCGCCAGTTCCGCGCGCATCAGCAGCGCCATCGCGCCGCCGAGGAAGAAGAACCCGAACGCCGTCGTCAGGTAGAGGAACGCGATGTCCTTGGGATCGGTCGTGTGCAGCCAGCGCAGTAGCCGACTTCCCTTGCCGGGGCGGGCGGGCGCAGGAGGCGCCGGGTGGAGGAAGGCACCCGGCGCCGGGTCGGTCCGGGTCATCTCAGCGGTCCGTCACGGCACTGGCCGAGAGCCACGCGATGAACGGGGCGAGCGTCGCGCTCGGTTCCACGACTCCTCCTCGGGTCACGCCCGGACGTCGGCGGCCGGGTGGCGTGCGTCTACCCATCCGCAGCGCCGGCAAACACCGGTCCCGGCGCCGTGTTCGTCCCGGCGCTGCGGGGTGACGGGCCGGCTCGCCGCCGACGCACGGCCTGGCCGACCGAGACCTGTGAGCGGCAATAGTCGCTATAGCGACTATTGCCGCTCACAGGGTTGCTCGGCGGTGACGGGTCAGGGCCGCTCGCCGACTCCTGACGCGATCTCCCCGAGCCGCGCGGGGCCGCCCGCGTCGGGGCTCAGCGCCGGCGTGGGCCCGCCGGTCGGTTCCGCCATCCCGGTGAGGAACGACGACAGGGCCTGGGTCGCCGTCCGCTGCGGCGTCCACCCCAGCTCGGCGCGGGCCCGTCCGGTGTCCATGATCGGCAGCCGCAGCACGGCGTCGAACAGCCCGGGCGTGGCGGGCGCGAGGTGCAGGCGCCACGCCGCGGCGAGCGCCCCGCGGACCACGGCCCGGGGGACCGGGACGAGCCGGGCGCGCAGCAGGCCGGCCAGTGCCGCCATGTCGACGACCGGATCGGCCGCCAGGTTGAACGCGCCGCGCGCGTCGCCGGTCACGGCCAGCCGCACCGCCTCGCCGACGTCGTCGGAGTGCACCGCCTGGAACCGCAGGCCGGGGACGTCGGGTAGCACCGGCAGCCGGCCGGGACGCAGCAGGCTCTGCGGCACGAACGGGCCCGCGAAGAGCCGGCGCTGCTCGACCGCGGCCTCCCGGTGGAACACGAACGCGGGCCGCAGCCGGACCAGCCGGGTCTGCGGGTGCTCGGCCTCCCAGCCGTCGAGTGCCCGTTCCAGGTACGCCTTCTCGCGGGTGTAGGCGGCCCCGGGCCAGCCGTGGGTCGGCCAGTCCTCGTCGACGGGGTGGTCGGGTCCCGCGCCGGTCTCGTCGGGGCGCGCCGAGTACGCGCCGACCGACGACGCGTACACGACCGTCGGGACCCCGGCCGCGGCGGCCGCCCGGAACACCGCGAGCGAGCCGAGCACGTTGACCCGCCACGTCAGGACGGGATCGTGCGTGGGCTGGAACAGCCACGCGAGGTGCACGAGCGCGTCGGCGCCGCGCAGCACCTCGGTGAGGTCGTCGGTGGCGACGTCCTTGCGTACCCACTCGACGTCTCGCACCCCGTCGGGGCCCGGCCCGGACGGGGGCCGGCGGGCCACGCCCACGAGGGAGTCGACGGCGACGTCGCGGGAGAGCGCGCGCAGCACGCCCGAGCCCAGGTTGCCGGTTGCTCCGGTCACGACGACACGCATGACGTCGGGATGACCGGCCGCGCCGGGGTCAAACCTGTTTGCCCACATCGACGAGGGGTAGGGCGGCGATGATCGCTCGTTTCCCGAACCCCGGAGGAGCCACATGCGCGCACTGACCTGGCACGGCAAGCGCGACGTCCGCGTCGACACCGTGCCCGACCCGACGATCCAGGCATCCGACGACGTGATCGTGCAGATCACCTCGACCGGGATCTGCGGATCGGACCTGCACCTCTACGAGGTCCTCGGACCGTTCCTCGACGAGGGCGACATCCTCGGCCACGAACCGATGGGGCGCGTCGTCGAGGTCGGGCCGGAGGTCACGAAGGTGGCCGTCGGCGACCGGGTGGTGGTCCCGTTCAACGTCTCGTGCGGCACGTGCTGGATGTGCGGCAACGGGCTGTACTCCCAGTGCGAGACGACCCAGGTCCACGAGTACGGCAACGGCGCCTCGCTGTTCGGCTACACCAAGCTCTACGGCCAGGTCCCGGGCGGGCAGGCGGAGTACATGCGGG
This sequence comes from Pseudonocardia sulfidoxydans NBRC 16205, assembly GCF_007989085.1. Classification (GTDB taxonomy): domain Bacteria; phylum Actinomycetota; class Actinomycetes; order Mycobacteriales; family Pseudonocardiaceae; genus Pseudonocardia; species Pseudonocardia sulfidoxydans. The sequence continues at coordinate 23,999 of NZ_BJVJ01000072.1, read as the reverse complement.
TCCCGTTCGGCAACGCGCTGCCGGTGAAGGTCCCCGACGGCCCGTCCGACGACCGGTTCGTCTACCTGTCCGACGTGCTGCCCACCGCGTGGCAGGCGGTGCAGTACGCCGACGTCGCGCCCGGCGGCTCGCTCGTGGTCCTGGGCCTGGGCCCCATCGGCGACATGTGCACCCGGGTCGCGCGCCACATCGGCGCGCAGCAGGTCATCGGCGTCGACCTCGTCCCGGAACGGTTGGAGCGCGCCGCGGCCCGGGGCACGACCGTCGTCGACCTGGACGGCGTCGGCTCGGGCGAGGGCGACGAGGAGCTCGGCGACGTCGTGCGCGACCTCACCGGCGGGCGCGGCGCCGACGCGGTGATCGACGCCGTCGGCATGGAGGCGCACGGCTCGCCCGGCGGCAAGGTCGCCCACCAGCTCACGGGCCTGCTGCCCGACGCGCTGGCCGCGAAGCTCATGACGACGGCGGGCACGGACCGCCTCGGTGCGCTGCACAGCGCGATCGACGTCGTGCGCCGCGGTGGGACGGTCTCGCTGTCGGGCGTCTACGGCGGCATGGCCGACCCGATGCCGATGCTGACCATGTTCGACAAGCAGATCCAGCTGCGGATGGGACAGGCCAACGTGCACCGCTGGGTGCCCGACATCCTGCCGCTGCTCCTCGACGGGGACCCCCTCGGTGTCGACGACTTCGCGACGCACCGGCTCCCGCTGGAGTCCGCACCGGACGCGTACGCGACGTTCCAGGAGAAGGGTGACGGGATGGTGAAGACCCTGCTCGTCCCGGGTGCGCACAGCGGGTGACCGTCGACTGCGCAGAGTAGTAGTCGGGACGGGTGGGTTTATCCGGCCGTGGCGCGGCGATATGGGGCGCCATGACACCGCGGCAATCCCGTCCGGTCGTGATCGGGCCGCTCGGCCCCCTCACCCGGGCCCACGTCTGCCCGGTCGCCGGCCACCCCGCCTGCGTCGACCCGCCGACGGTCCTGGCCGCGGTCGAGGCGCTGAGCGGCGCGTCCGGGCGGTCGCGGACGGGCCGCCGGCCCCGCCCGGTCGGGAGGCCCGCATGAACATCCTCGTCTGGCACGTGCACGGCTCGTGGACGACGGCGTTCGTCCGGGGCCGCCACCGCTACCTGCTGCCGACGCTGCCCGAGCGGGGCCCGTGGGGCGGCGGTCGGCCCACCGCCTGGGACTGGCCGGGGTCGGCGGTCGAGGTCGCGCCCGAGGAGCTCGGCGACGCGGGCGTCGACGTCGTCGTCGTGCAGCGCCCGCAGGAGCTCGACCTCGCCCGGGAGTGGCTGCACCGCGACGTGCCCGTCGTCTACCTCGAGCACAACGCGCCACGCGGCCCCGCCGCGACGACGGTCCATCCGGTCGCCGACCGCGACGACCTGCTGCTCGTGCACGTCACCGCGTTCAACGAGCTGATGTGGGACAACGGGTCCACGCCGACGGTCGTCGTCGAGCACGGCATCGTCGATCCCGGGCACCTGTGGACCGGCGAGCTGCCCGTCGCGGCCACCTGCATCAACGAACCGGTGCGTCGCAACCGCATCACCGGCACCGACCTGCTCGCCCGGTTCTCGGCCGACGCGCCGCTGGACGTCTTCGGGACGGGCACCGCCGGGATCGGTGCCACCGCGGAGGGCAGCGGCACCGCGTCCGGCGCCGCGGGCCGTGTCCGGGCCTGCGGCGACCTGCCCCGGCCCGCGCTGCACGCCGCGCTCGCCCGTCGTCGCGTCTACCTGCACACCGCCCGCTGGACCTCGCTCGGCCTGTCCCTGATCGAGGCGATGACGATGGGCATGCCCGCCGTCGTCGTCGCCTCGACCGCGGCCCCCGGCGCGGTGCCCGCCGCGGCCGGTGTCTGCTCGGCCGACCTCTCGGTGCTCGGCGCCGGCCTGCGGCGCTTCGTGTCCGACCCCGACGCGGCCCGGGCCGCCGGGGCCGTCGCCCGCGCGGCGGCGCTCGAGCACTTCGGCCTCGACCGGTTCCTGCACGACTGGGACGACGTCCTCGACCGCGCCGCCGGTCGCCACGTCGTCCGTCCGACCCGCTCCCGGCGTGCCGTCCCAGCGCCGACAACCCTGTGAGTGGCGATAGTCGCTATAGCGACTATCGCCACTCACGACCCCGTCTGCCGCGTCAGGCAGGGCGTCTCCCGCCGCGCACACGTGAACACGCGCCGATAACGCGCAGAGGGGCCTCGGCGAACCACTCCGCATGCCGTATCTCACCGTGGAGCAGATCGAGTCCGGCCTGACCGACCTCACGGCCCGGTACCCGAGCGTGTGCCGCCACATCGCGCTGCCGCACCGGACGTTCGAGGGCCGGACCGTCACCGCGTTGCGCATCGGCAGGCACGGCGACCACGGCAACCGCGCGGGAGTGCTGTTCCTCGCGAACGTGCACGGCAACGAATGGGGTGGATCCGACACCGCGCTGACCTTCGCCTCGGACCTGCTGCAGGCATGGGAGACGGGGACCGGGCTGACCTACGGCGACACCGTGTTCGACGCCGACGACGTCGCCTCGGTCATCGACCTGTGCGACGTCTTCGTCGTCGGCTGCGTCAACCCCGACGGCCGCGCCTACAGCCAGGAGGCCCCCGAGAACAAGGACTGGCGCAAGAACCGCCGGCCCCTCAACGACACGGACCCCCGGATCGGCGCCGACGTCAACCGCAACTTCGACTTCCTGTTCGACATCGACACGGCGTTCGACCCGTCCGTGACCGACGCACCCACGATGGGCAGCCTCGCCCCGCTGAGCGACCACTACCAGGGGATCGGCCCGAACTCGGAGGCCGAGACCCGCAACATCGTCTCGCTGCTCGACGACCACCCGAACATCGCGTGGCTGCTCGACATCCACTGCACCGGCGGCCAGGTCATGCGCAGCTGGGGCGACGCCCCGACCCAGTCGTCGCGGCCCGAGCAGACCTTCTTCAACCCGGACTTCGACGGCGTGCGGGGCGTCGCCGACGTGAACCGGTACGGGGAGTACATGGACCCGGACGACCGGGCTCGGATGGACGATGCGGTCTCGGCCGTCGTCACCGCGGTGCGGGGGGTCCGCCAGGAGAGGTACAGGGGCGTGGCCCTCTACGACCGGCCGACGGCGGGCGCCGGTGTCCAGAACCCCATGTCGGGCGACACGATCGACTACGCCTACTCCCGCCACCTCGTGAACCCCGACGCGTCCTGTGTGTACGGCCTGGCCATCGAGTTCGGCCTCGACGACGACCCGCAGCCGCCCGACGACGAGATGCAGCGGATCACTGCCGACGTCAGTGCCGGCATGGTGGCGCTGTGCCTGCAGGCGCGCAGGCCCGTCATCTACGTGGAGGTGGAGGAGCCGCCGATCCTCACCCCGGACTTCCGCATCCTCACCGGCATCATCGACGGCGGCCCGGGCTGGGTGTGGGTGAACGGCCGCCCGGTGTTCGTGAAGCCGCCGGACCCGCGGCTGTACGAGCTGTTGCGGCGGGTCGGGGAGTTCCAGGTCGCGCCGGAGCTCTACGGCCCCGACGCGGTGGGGCCGCAGCGGAAAGCGCTGCTGCAGATCGCGGAGCTGGCCCAGGGGCTCCTCGACGAGCTCTGACGGCGGCCGAACACCGGTCTCAGACCTGGTCGTGCTGCGGGCGGGCGGCGGCGAACACGCACACCAGGAGCTTGTCGATCTGGCGCACGGCCTCCGCGACCTGCCCGAGGTCGACGGGTTTGGTGATGTAGGCCTGCGCTTCGAGCTCGATGCTGCGGACGATGTCGGCCTCGGCCCGCGACGACGTCAGCACGACGACCGGGATGTCGCGCAGCGCCGGGTCGGCCTTCATCTCGGCGAGGACCTCCCGGCCGTCGCGGCCGGGGAGGTTGAGGTCGAGCAGGACGAGGTCGGGCCGCGGATCGTGCTCGTACGGGGCCTCCCCGCGCAGCCGGGCCAGCGCGGCGATACCGGTCGTAGCCACGTCGAGCCGGTTGCGGAGGTCGTCGGCGAACGCCTCCCGGGTGATCATGACGTCGCCCGGGTCGTCCTCGACGAGCAACACGGTGATCGGAACAGGTGCCATGACGGTGGGTCTCCACGGCTCGGGGCGTGCCGGACGACGGTGCGGCGAGTCTGCCACGGGGCCGTGCCGAACCGCAGGCCAGAGACCGGTGCGGGCGGAGGTGAAGTGGTCCCGGGCCGGATCGCGCTGTGGTCTGAACGACGACACCGCCCGGGACCTCCTGTGCACGGTCGCCGCATGGCCCCCGCTGGACGACCCGTACGACAGCGCAACGACGGGCGCGGACACGGGTGACGGGCGACCGGAGATCACGGGTCGCAGGTGGGGGGAACGTCACCGGGGTGTCACCGCGGCGAGGTGGCACTGCCATTCCGGCGTCGCCGTCCCCAGAGCCACCGCGTGGGCGAGGCGCAGCGTCGTGGCCAGCCACAGCAGGATGTCGTGGAGCCGAAGCCGTGTCGGCCGGGCGTCGCCGAGCAGGGCCGCGACCCGGTCCTCCAGGTGGGAGAACGCGTCGGCGTTGACGCGGAGCTCGCGGTGGACGACGGCCTCGACGCCGCTGTCGCCCTCGTGGGTGTGGGGGAGCAGGGCGCGGCGCGTGGAGCGCGTCAGGTGCGGGACGAGTGCGGGCCGCTGGTGGTGCAGGATCGCGCGGACGTGGCCGGGATGGGCGCCGCTCGCCCGGTCGATCTCACGGAACGCGGCGCCGACGGTGCCGGGTTCGCCGAGGACGGAGAGCTCGTCGTCGGGCAGCTCCCAGAAGGGCTGCCCGCCGGCGCGCTCGTCGGCGGCCGTGGCGAGGGGGGCCACGGCGTCGAGCGACTGCCGGACGTCGGCCCAGCCCGGGCGGTCGAGGCGGCCGTGCAGGCCTTCGCCGAGCAGGATGTCGTCGTCACCGTCGGGGCCGGTGGGGAGCGTGTCGTACCGGGTCCAGCCGAAGGCGGGCAGCTCCACCCAGTGGCCCTGCGGCCGGTCGAACGACCGGAACCACAGCGGTCGCCGTCCGCGTGCGTAGCCGAGGACCGCGGCGACGGCGGTGTCCACGGGTATCGGGTCGGGCCCGGTCGTGGGCAGTACGAGCGCCGGTGGGTCGGTCACGGGCTCATCCTGCCCTTTCGCCGGCCGATGAGCGTGGCGCGCGGAATTCCTTTCCACGATTCAGGATCGTCGTGCCGGTGCGCGCACGGCGTCCGGGTCGGCGGACGTGGTCGCCGGCGTCGGCAACGTGGCGCGGTGACGCCTCGCAGCTAGGCCGAGCGCTCACCCGCGCCGCGGACGGCCCGGCGGTGTGGGGTGTCGTTGATCTCCGTCCACACCTCGTCGAGGGAGAGGTCGAGGACGTCGGCGATGGCCGCGATGGTCGGGAACGCGGGGGTGGCAACGCGGCCGGACTCGATCTTGCGCAACGTCTCCGGGGAGACGCCCGCGTCGAGCGCCGTGTCGAGCATCGAGCGCGGACCGCGTGCGCGGCGCAGCAGTGCGCCGAGGCGCTGCCCGCGCTCGACCTCGGCGGGGGTGAGCGGCAACCTGACCATGACGCCGATTCTAGTACCGGGATAGTATGGCCGGGATACTTATTGGCACACGGAGTTGGACGCCGCTTTGATCGAGATCCTGAGAACCACCGACCTGCCGCGGGCCCGGGAGGCCGGCGCCCTCGTCGCCGACATCCTGGCGGCCGTGCGGGACCGCGCCGGGGTGGGCACCAACCTCCTCGAGATCGACGCGTGGACCCGCGCCATGATCGTCGACGCCGGGGCGGTGTCCTGCTACGTCGACTACGAGCCGTCCTTCGGGCGCGGACCCTTCGGCCACTACATCTGCACGTCGCTCAACGACGCCGTGCTCCACGGCCGGCCCCGCGACCACACCCTGGCCGACGGCGACCTGCTGACGCTCGACCTCGCCGTCTCCCTCGGCGGTGTCGTGGCCGACTCGGCGATCAGCTTCGTCGTGGGGGAGACCCGCCGCCCGGCCGACCTCGCGCTGATCGACGCCACCGAACGCGCCCTGGAGGCGGGGATCGCCGCCACCGGCCCCGGGGCCAGGATCGGCGATCTCTCGCACGCCATCGGCACGGTCCTCGACGAGGCCGGCTACCGGGTCAGCACCGAGTTCGGCGGTCACGGCGTCGGCACGACCATGCACCAGGACCCGCACATCCCCAACAAGGGACGGCCCGGCCGCGGCTACAAGCTCCGCCCCGGGCTCCTGCTCGCCCTGGAGCCGTGGGTCATGGCCGACACCGACCGGCTCGTCACCGACGACGACGGCTGGACGTTGCGCAGCGTCACCGGCTGCCGGACCGCGCACAGCGAGCACACCGTCGCCGTCACCGACGACGGGGTGGAGATCCTCACGCTGCCGACGCGGTGAGCTGCGCCGCGTCGACGTCCGGGCAGTGCTGATCGGGCTGCGTGCCGGGTTACCCTGCCCGGGACACGTCGGCGCGGGAGGTGCCCGGGGAGATGCAGGCCGCCGCTGCGTCGAGTCTCGACGCCCGGCGCCTCGGCGGGGTGTTCTCGGTGCTGGAACGGGTCGACCGCGCCCGCGACGTCGTCGAGTTCGCCGAGCACACGCTGGAGGCGCTCGGCTCGGTCCTCGGCTACCGCGACACGACGTTCTTCGCGGGCCCCACCTACGACGGGCTGTTCCTCGACCCGTCGCCGCTGCTGGAGGGCCGCCAGCGCACCCTGATCCGGGAGTACCGGCAGCGCTGGGACCGCCACGACGTGTTCGCGCGGCCCCGCGCGGCGGCGCAGCTGCATCGGGTGTCGGCGGTGTCCGTCGACGCCGACGATCCCGCGACCCCCGCCGACCGCGCCTACCGCGACTGGCTGGGCGGGCACGGGATCGAGAGCCTCACCGCGGTGCACGTCGCGCCGGGCGGGGCGCAGGCGTTGTTCGGGATCTTCGGGCCGCGCGGCACGGTCGACCCGATCGATCTTGCCGTGCTGCGGCTGCTCGGGCGGCAGCTCGACGCGATCGCCCGCCATCTCCCGGGGCGAGCCGCGGCGGAGCCCCCTGCCGTGGCGCTGCCGCCGCGGCTCGCGCAGACCGCCGAGCTCGTCAGCGGCGGGCTGACCAACGCCGTGATCGCCCGGACGATGGGCGTCACCGAGGACACGGTGAAGAAGTACGTCAGCAAGCTGCTGGCCCGGACAGGGACCCGCAACAGGACCGAGCTCGCGCTGGTCCTGCAGCGGGGCCGGTGATCCCCCACCGCTGGACCAGGCCCCGGGTCGGCCCGCGCACCGTGCACGCAGGCGGAAAGCGCGATGCCCACCAACGTGCACTCGCGCCCGGCCGACGGCGCATCTAGCGTCGGCGGGTCGCTGCCCCCAGCGCCTCATCCCCCCGCGTCCGACAGGAGTACCCGGTTGTCCGCCTACGACGACGAGCCCTGGCTCGCGCTGCGAACCCACCCGGCCGCCACACCGGACGGTGCCGGGACCGTCGTCGACGCCTTCCGGGCCACCGTGGCCCGCGACCCCGACGGCGACGCCGTCCGCTACTTCGGCGGGCGGATCAGCTGGGCCGAGCTCGACGCGCTGACCGACGCCTTCGCCGCCGCAATCACGGCCGACGGTTTCCGGCCGGGGGAGCGCGTCGCGCTGTTCCTGCAGAACGTGCCGCAGTTCGTCGTCGCGCAGCTCGGCACCTGGAAGGCGGGCGGCATCGCCGTCGCGATCAACCCGATGAACCGGGAACGTGAGCTGGTGGAGCTGTTGCGCGACAGCGGGTCCACGGTGCTGGTCGCCCTGGGGTCGCTGTATCGCGACGTCGCCGCGCACGTCGTCGACGGGACCGCCGTGCGGAGCGTCGTCACCACCTCGGAGCTGGAGTACCGGGAGCGCGACGAGCCGCGGGTCTTCGCGGGCAGCGCGCGCGTCGACTGCCCGGGGACGACCGACATGGCCGACCTGCTGGGCCGCTTCCGCGGGCATCCCGCTCCTGCGGTGACGCTCGGAGGCGACGACGTCGCCGTCCTCACCTACACCTCCGGCACCACCGGCCCGCCCAAGGGCGCGATGACGACGCACCGCAACCTGATCGTCAACGCCCGCACCTACCGCGACTGGGTCGGCCTCGACGCCTCCGACGTCGTCCTCGGCGTCGCGCCGCTGTTCCACGTGACCGGGCTGGTCGGCCACATCGCGGTCGCGGTCCTCGTCGGCGCCCCGCTGGTGCTGATGTACCGGCTCGACCCGGCGGCCACCCTCGACATCGCCGAGGCCGAGGGGGCGACGTTCACGGTCGGGTCGATCACCGTCTACGTCGCGCTGATGAACGCGCCCACCGCATCGCGGGCCAAGCTCGCGACGCTCACGAAGATCTACTCCGGCGGCGCGCCCATCCCGCCGGCCACCGTCGCGGCCTTCCGTGACGCGTTCGGGCACTACGTCCACAACATCTACGGGCTCACCGAGACGACGTCGCCGTCGCACGCCGTGCCGTTCGGTGTCGAGGCGCCGGTCGACCCGATGTCGGGTGCGCTGTCGGTCGGGGTGCCGGTGTACGACACCGTCGTGCGGGTCGTCGACGAGCGCGGTGCCGAGCTGCCCGTCGGCGAGGTGGGGGAGCTGGTCGTCGAGGGCCCACAGGTCGTCGCGGGTTACTGGGGCAAGCCGGAGGAGACCGCGGCGGCGCTGCCGGGCGGGGCGTTGCACACCGGCGACGTCGGATACATGGACGACCGTGGCTGGTTCTACGTCGTCGACCGCAAGAAGGACCAGATCAACGCGGGCGGCTACAAGGTGTGGCCGCGCGAGGTCGAGGACGTGCTCCACGAGCACCCGGCCGTGCGCGAGGCCGCGGTCGTCGGGGTGCCCGACGAGTACCGCGGCGAGACGGTCAAGGCGTTCGTGTCGCTGCGGCCCGGCGCGTCGACGACCCGCGAGGACATCGTCGGGTTCGCGAAGCAGCGGATGGCCGCCTACAAGTACCCGCGGCTCGTCGAGATCCTCGACGAGCTGCCCAAGACCGCCAGCGGCAAGATCCTGCGCCGCGAGCTGCGCGGGCGCTGACCGCTTCTGCCTGGGGAGAGACGACCGTGGCACTGCCTGAACCCTCCGAGCGCGCCCGTGACCTGCACGCGCGCATGGTCGAGTTCATGCGCGAACGGGTGCTGCCCGCCGAGGCCGCCTACCGCGAGTACCGCCGCGCGGCCGGCCCGGACGACCACACCGTGCCGCCGGTCGTCGAGGAGCTGAAGACGCACGCGCGGGCCCGCGGGTTGTGGAACCTGTTCCTGCCCGCGGAGTCGGGGTTGACCCAGCTCGAGTACGCCCCGATCGCCGAGCTGTCGGGCTGGAGCCAGGAGCTCGCCCCCGAGGCCATCAACTGCCAGGCCCCCGACACCGGCAACATGGAGCTGCTGCACCTGCTGGGCACCCGGCGGCAGCGGGAGGAGTGGCTCGCCCCGCTGCTGCGCGGAGAGATCCGGTCCGCGTTCGCGATGACCGAGCCCGACGTCGCCAGCAGCGACGCCACCAACATCCGCACCCGCATCGAGCGTGACGGCGACGAGTACGTGATCACCGGCCGCAAGTGGTGGACCAGCGGCGCGGCCGACCCCCGGTGCCGGCTGCTCGTCGTCATGGGCCGCACCGACCCGGACGCGCCCGCGCACCGGCAGCAGACGATGGTCCTCGTCCCGCGCGACGCACCGGGTGTGCGCGTCGTGCGCGACCATCCCGTGCTCGGCCACCACGACCAGCACGGCCACCCGGAGGTCGTCTTCGACGGCGTCCGCATCCCGGTGACCGACGTCGTCGGCGAGGAGGGTGGCGGGTTCGCCGCCGCGCAGGCCCGGCTCGGCCCCGGCCGCATCCACCACTGCATGCGAGCCCTCGGCGCCGCCGAACGCGCACTGGCGCTCATGACCTCGCGCGCCCGCGACCGGGTGGCGTTCGGCCGGCCGCTGGCCGAGCAGGGTGTCGTGCGCGAGCAGATCGCCGAGTCGCGCCTCGACATCGAGCAGGCCCGGCTGCTGTGCCACCGGGCGTGCCACGTCATCGACACCCTGGGCAACAAGGCGGCGAAGGACCTGGTCGCGATGGCGAAGGTGGCGGTTCCGCGGGTCGCGACCCGGGTGATCGACCGGGCCATCCAGGTCCACGGCGGCGCCGGCGTCACCGACGTGACCCCGTTGGCCGGCATGTACGCGTGGCATCGTGCGATGAGGCTGTTCGACGGCCCCGACGAGGTGCACCTGCGCGCGATCGCGAAGGCGGAGCTCGCCGCCGAGCCGGTCCTGCCGCCTGCCTGGGACACCACCGCGCGAGCCGAGGAGAACGGATGACGGTCGACCGTCTGCTGCCCAGCGAGGAGGCCGAGGACCTGCTCGCGCTGACCCGCGACATCGCCGACAAGGAGCTGGCCACCCGCGTCGACCAGCACGAACGCGACGAGACCTACCCCGAGGGACTGTTCGCGACGCTCGGCGCCGCCGGCCTGCTGGGGCTGCCGTACCCGCAGGAGTACGGCGGCGGCGCCCAGCCCTACGAGGTGTACCTGCAGGTGCTGGAGGAGCTCGCCGCGCGCTGGGCGGCCGTGGCCGTCGCGACGAGCGTGCACGGGCTCGCGTGCTTCCCCGTCGCGACGTTCGGTACCGACGAGCAGAAGCAGCGCTGGCTGCCCGACATGCTCGGCGGCGACCTCGTCGGCGGTTACAGCCTGTCCGAACCGCAGGCGGGTTCCGACGCGGCCGCCCTGGCCTGCCGCGCCGAGCGCCAGGGCGAGCACTACCGCGTGACCGGCACGAAGGCGTGGATCACCCACGGCGGGCGCGCCGACTTCTACGCGCTGTTCGTCCGCACCGACGCGGGTAGCCGCGGCATCTCGTGTCTGCTCGCGCCCGGGCAGGCCGACGGGCTGTCGTTCGGGCGGCCCGAGGAGAAGATGGGCCTGCACGCGGTCCCGACGACGACGGCCAACTGGGACGGCGCCCTGCTCGACGCCGACCGGCTCCTCGGGGCGGAGGGCCAGGGCCTGCAGATCGCGTTCAGCGCCCTCGACTCCGGCCGCCTGGGCATCGCCGCCTGCGCGACCGGCCTGGCCCAGGCGGCCCTCGACGCGGCCGTCGCCTACGCCAACGAGCGCACGACGTTCGGCCGGCGCATCGTCGACCACCAGGGCCTGGGTTTCCTGCTGGCCGACATGGCCGCGGCCGTCGACTCGGCCCGTGCGACGTACCTCGACGCGGCCCGCCGCCGCGACGCGGGGCGCCCGTACAGCCGCCAGGCCAGCGTCGCGAAGCTCGTCGCGACCGACGCCGCCATGAAGGTGACCACCGACGCGGTGCAGGTGTTCGGCGGCTACGGCTACACCCGCGACTTCCCGGTCGAGCGGTACATGCGCGAGGCCAAGATCATGCAGATCTTCGAGGGCACCAACCAGATCCAGCGCCTCGTCATCAGCCGCGGCCTCGCCCAGCGCCGGGAGGACTGACCAGCGGTTCCGTCGGGTCGCGCCGAGGTGTCCCCCTACGTGGACTGGGTCACATCGAGGCTCGGCTCCTACCGTCCGACCAGCGGAAAGGCACAGGGGCCTTCCCGGACGGGACGGAGCATCGATGAGCGACCCGACGGACGTCGGCACGGGCGTCAACCTCTTCACCGCGGGCGAGGTACGCGGCACCGCCCGCTGGTTCCACGACACCTCGGACGTCCTGTCGATCGACGACGACGACCTCGAGGAGACCGTCGCGTTCGTGAACAAGGGCGGCATGACGTTCCTGTCGCCGATCCTGCCGGACCTCAAGGCGATCGTGTGCACGGCCGGCAGCCGCGAGTCGCACCTCGCGATCCTGTCCCGGGAGTCCGACGTCCCGTGCGTGCTCGGTGCGGACCTCACGGGTGAGATCGCCGACGGCGCGACCGTCGTCCTCGACCTGTCCGACGCGGAGACGGCCCGCATCGCGGTGGCCGCGGAGGTGAGCGCGTGAGCACCGCCCCGCCGACCCCGCAGAACCTCAAGGCCCTCTACACCGACGCCTCCTACGAGCCGTCGCTGGAGGAGTGGAACTGGTTGGTGCACAAGGGCGGCGCCGCCTACAAGAGCGAGCTGTCGGCCCGCACGGTGTTCGAGTCCGAGCTGTTCGGCATGAACACCTACATCCTGATGTCGATGATGGAGGACTACCTGCGCGTCCCCGAGCGGCTCCGGACGATCCGCGAGCACGCGACCCCCGCGGAGCTCGTCCGGCGCGCCCTGCCGATCGGCAACAAGCGCAGCTTCATCAACCTCGCCGCGATGCCGCTGCACTACCTGACCGGCCGCGAGCTGTTCGTCGATCTCGGTGAGAACTCCCTCTCCGACGGCCTCGACGACCAGCTCGAGGTCATGCGGTTCTGGCGCGAGGCCACGATCGCGATGCGCACCGACGGCGTCCTGTTCAACATGGACGCCGAACCGCCGAACTCCAGCCACGTGGTCGGCGACCGGTTGATGGCCGAGATCCTCGACCACCTGGTCCCGGCCGACGACGAGACCAGGACCGCGATCCGCAAGTTCGGTGCCCGGCTCACCGCGTACGCGTTCCTGGAGAACTGCGACGCCCGCACCGCCGTGTGCGACACCGGCCCCTACGAGCTGGAGGACGGCACCTTCCTCGCCCTGCGCGAGACCTGCGCCGACGGCGACGGTGACTTCCCCTGGCTCGACGGGATCCGCGAGAGCCTGCCGTACCACCACTTCGTCATCGCCTACCGGTTGCCGGCGCACGTGAAGATGGACAACAACGTCTGGGGCACCGCCTGGTTCACCCCCAGCGACTACCAGGCCGACATCATCTCCACCCGCGTGTTCTGCACCGACGGCGACGTCCTGCGCCCTCTCGGGCTGGCCGAGATCGACGAGGCCACCAAGGCGATCCGCAAGGCGCACCGCGCGCTCTACCAGCGCCTCGCCGAGACCGACCCGGAGGAGCGCAACCTCTACGCGACCCAGATGTACGCCTGGAAGACGAAGGCGTGGGCCCGGTTGGCCGGCTGCTACGACGAGATCGACTGGACGGTCACACCGCGGATCGCGGAGTCGTACGAGAAGTTCCAGGACCCGAACCTGGCCCTGCAGCTCATCGGCGGGGTGTTCGTGCCCCAGGACCGCGACGGCTGCTTCCGGCCGCTTCAGAACCCGGCACTGGGAGGTTGACATGACGACGATCGGCAAGGGCACGCCCTCCTACACCTTCACCCGCGCCACGGGCCTGGTCCGCTGGTTCCGTGAGCCCCAGGACGTCATCGACTCCCTCGACACCGACCTGGAGTCGACGATCGCGCTCGTCGCCTCCGGCGGCACCACGTTCCTGTCCCCGATCCTCGGCCGGCTCGGCGGCATCGTCTGCCTCGACGGGACGCTGCGCTCGCACCTCGCGATCGTGTCCCGCGAGTTCGAGGTGCCGTGCCTCGTCGGCACCGACCTCACCCAGGAGCTCACCGACGGCACCGAGATCGTCCTCGACATCTCCGACGGTGACGGGGTGGTCCGGGCGGGGGCGGAGCCCGACGCCGTCACCCCGACGGCCGACGTCAGCTCCGCATGGTGGTCCTACGTCCGGCGCGTCGGCGACGAGATCGCGGTCAAGGACTTCGACGTGGTGGTGAGCCCGGACGCGCTCGACGCGCTCATCGCCGAGGAGCTCACCGACGACCGGCTCGACGACCTCGTCCAGCACATGGGCCGCGCGTTCAAGCCGGAGATGACCCGGCGGTCGGGGTTCACCTCCGAGCTGTTCCCGATGCTGCCGTACATGTCGCTGTCGGTGATCGAGGACTTCCACAGCTACGCCGAGCGCGTCGCCGTCATCGACGCCGCGGTGCCCGCCGAGCAGCTCGGCACGCAGCTGCGGGAGGGCCCGAACCGGGTCAGCCCGCTGTGGATCTGGATGATCGGCTACCACTACCTGTGCGGTCGCGAGTGCCTCATCCAGATGGGCAGGCTCGGCCGCGACGAGCGGCGCGAGGAGATCCGCACCGTCGTCGACTTCTGGCGACGCCTGACGCTCGCGCACCGCGGCGACGGCACCCTCGACTACAAGGACGCCGGCTTCACCAACCGCTACCTGCCCCAGGACGTCGTCGACGAGCTCGCCGGCGCCGCGACGCTGCTCGACCCGGCCGCGTCGAAGGCCCTCAAGCGGCTCAACGCGACGATCTCGGGCTACTCGTTCCTGTACTTCTGCGACTCCCGCGTCGGCATCTGCGACTCCGGTCCCTATCCGCGGGGCAGCCGCCGCACGATCGTGCGCGACTACCTCTCGCTCGGCCCGTCGGCCTGGGCCTACCCGTGGGCGCAGGACCTGGAGCCGCCCTACGCGGGCCTGACGATGGCGCTGACGTTCGACCCGGCGTCGTTCCGCGAGTTCGAGATCAACGACTGGGGCACGACGTTCACCGAGCCCGACCAGCTGCTGGCGTCGGTGACGGAGGCCGCGGTGTTCGGCTGGAAGGCCGACGGCACCCGCGAGCAGCTCTCGCCCGAGCAGTGGCCGGAGGTCGCGGCGGCGATCACGTCGTCGCACATGACGCTCTACCAGCGCTTCGCGGCGATGAACCGCAAGGACCGCATCTTCGCGGCGACCCGGATGTACACCTCGGGCCTGCGCCCGTTCGCGGCGCTCGCGGGTGTCACCGACAAGGTCGACTGGGACTTCTCGCCCGACACCCTGGCCCTGTACCCGGACCCGTTCGACGACGACACCCAGGCCGCCACGATCTTCGGGACCGCGCTGGTGGCCAACGACATGCCGGGCTCCTTCTCGCCGGTGCGCGGCGTCGACAGCTAGGGAGAGCAATGCGTCAGTCCATGCAGAAGATCACGGCCGCCGACGAGCTGCTGTGCCATCAGACGCCCGAGACGTTCGCGACCATCGCCCACGCCGACATCGCCTGGACCGAGAAGCTGTGGGGATCGCTGTTCGCCCGCGACGGTTCGCTGCAGGTCGACGTCGGGCTGGGCAAGTACCACAACCGCAACGTCATCGACATGTTCGCGGGCATCTCCCGCGGCAAGGAGCAGCTCACGGTCCGGGCGTCGCGGCAGCTCGACCTCGACCCTGATCGGGTCGGCGTGGGGCCGCTCGACTACGAGGTCCTCGAGCCGCTGAAGAAGGTCCGGTTCGTGCTGCGGGAGAACCACATGCTCCCGATCCGCTTCGACCTCACCGTGACCGGTGTGCTGCCGCCGTTCCTGGAGCGCAAGGATGCCCAGCGTGAGCCGCACGGCTTCCGCATCCAGTCCGATCTGCTGCGCTACCACCAGTCGTCGACGATCTCCGGTGCGATCTGGATCGACGGCGAGAAGATCGAGGTGCGCGACGAGGAGTGGTTCGGCTTCCGCGACCACTCGTGGGGCGTGCGGATGGACGTCGGGGAACCCGCGCCCGACGTGTACAAGCCGCAGCGGCTCGACCAGGACTTCCTGCTCACGTGGAGCCCGATGTACCTGCGCCGCCCGGACGGCACGGAGTACGAGATCCACCACTACCAGCAGGCCGTCGACCACGAGACGACCTACTTCTCGGGGTTCGTCAACGAGGCCGACGGCAACCAGATCCCGCTCAACGCGGTGATGGACGAGCTGAAGTTCGACCCGGTGAACCGGCGGCTGCTCGGCGGCAAGATGACCTTCGACGCCGGCTGGGGCGCCACCCGCACCGTCGAGATCGAGCCGATCAGCGACACCGGCTTCCATCTCGGGACGGGCCTGTACTTCGGGTTCAAGGGCCACCGCCACGGCCAGTGGCACGGCCCGGCGCACCTCGACGGCGAGCGCTTCGCCGACGTCTCCACCCGCGAGACGGTGGAGCAGGTGCACCAGCTGCGCGACTGCGTCATCCGCTGCCGTGAGGGCGACGCGGTCGGCTACGGCATCTTCGAGTCGATGGTGATCGGCGAGCACCCCGAGTACGGCCTGACCAGGGAGTCCTCCTTCCTGTAACCCCTGTGAGTGGCGATAGTCGCTATAGCGACTATCGCCACTCACGAGGTCGGTCAGACCTTCAGCACGCGTACCGAGACGTCGGGCAGCTCGTCGAACCTCGCTCGGGCGTCGGTGGTCAGCAGCATCCGGTCGGTCGCGCGGGCACTGGCCGCGATGATCAGGTCGTGCGCGCCACGTGGCCGGCCGCTCCTTCGGACGTGCCCCATCAGCGCGGCATGGTGCTCGGCAACATGCCTGGTGTAGTCGACGACGGGGATGACGGTCAGGAGTTCGTCGAGGTATCCACGCTGCGACGCGCGACGAACCGGATCCGGGTCCAACCCGATCCCGCCCAGGTACTCGGCGATCACGACCGCAGGGACGGCAAGCTCGTCCTGGTCGCCGAGTGAGGCGACGTCGAGACGTCCTCGTCCGGTCTTCACGAGGACGCCGGTGTCGAGGATCATTCCTGCCAAGGGTCGCTGTCCAGGTCAGCGGACACCGCGCCGCGGGCCGCGTCCACGTTGGCGGCGAACTCGTCGTCGATGCCGAGGCGTCCTTGCCAACGCCGCATGATCTCCTTGACCGCAGCCCCGTTCGCGCGCGGTGCCGGCACGATCATCGCGACCTGACGCCCGCCTCGGGTGATGACGACGGTCTCGCCCTGCTCCGCGCCGTCGAGCACCGCGGAGAAGCTGCGCGCGGCCTCGGTCGCGGAGAGCTCCTTCACGGAATCAGATTATCAGATTCTTCAGCGGGAGCGGGCGAGCAGGGCCAGCTCCATGCGTGACTGGCAGCCCGTGGCCGCGAGGATGCGGCTCACGTACTTCTTCACGCTGTCCTCGGCGAGCGAGAGCGTCTCGGCGATGTCGGCGTTGGAGAGCCCGTCGGCGACCAGCTGCACGACCTGCTGCTGGCGCTCCGACAGCCCGGCCAGTGCGGCCTTGGGCCGAGACACCGGCAGGCTCCGCGAGATCGCCGACAGCTGACGGCTGAGCAGTCGCAACGTCGCGAGCTCGGCAGGGCCCAGCTTGTCGGCGCGCGGGTCGAACATGCCGATGAGTGCGGTGTGCCCGCCGGGCAGCTCCAGGCGCAGCGCGGCCGCACACTCCATGCCCCACGTCGCGTGCAGGAAGTGCCGCACGTAGGCCTCGGCCGAGGCGGGCAGCGTGCCGCGCGCCTGCAGCTCCGACAGCGACGCGAGCCCGCTGGAGACGAGCTGTCGCATCGCCTGGGGCGTCCCGAAAATGTCGTAGCGCGACCAGCGCTCCTGGTACTCCGGGAGCATCTTGCTGGTGTACCCCTCGACGAGCGGGGCGAGGTCGCCGAAGACGTTGTGGAACGTCGCACCGGCGAAGAACGAGACGTGCGTCAGTGCGAAGTGCGTGCTCAGCGCCTCGACCATCTGCTCCTTGAAGTCGGGGAGCGAGGCGGCGGTGTCGCAGGACTCCAACACGTCGAAGGCGCGCTCGTAGTCGGCTTTGCGCAGGACGGGACGAGTCGGGCGACGGGACCGGGCTGTCTGCGTCGACGCCGGACTGTCCACCAACGTGGACTGGGTCACAGGCCGAACGCTACCTACCTTTCGACGTCATGAACAGGAGGGGATCCACCGGGGTGTGGGCCCGGATCCTCCGCAGGCCGGCTCGAACCACTCACGACGAGGTGACCATGTCCGATTCCGCGACCGTACCCGCGCAGACCCCGCCCAAGTGGGGCTCCACCGAGATGCTCCCGCTGCCGGCCCGCTACAACAGCGCCGTCCGCGCGCTCGCCGCGAAGCGGTTCGCGGCGACCGGCGCCGAGTGGAAGGACGTCGTCTTCGACCGGCAGTTCGACCTGTTCTCCCTCGCCGACGCGCGTGCCGTCGAGCAGGAGGCGCTCGACTCCGGCTACCGCTTCGACTTCTCGGCCACCGTCTCGCTGGAGTCGGAGCCCGACAAGTACAAGCGGCCCGAGAAGGCGGCGTCGGCGTTCGCGGACGGACCGTCGGCCGACGGTCGTCGCCAGGTCGGGATCGGCGACAACGTCCTGCGCAAGACGCAGTCGGTCACCGGGCCGGTCGCCCTGATCTCGACGACCGAGCAGGTCATGGGCTTCCTCGCCGACGGTGTCCCGCCCGGCACGATCGCGGTGATCGACGACTCCGGCGGCACCCTGACCGCCCCGATCATCGAGGAGTTCGCCGGCGTCATCTGCCTCGGCGGTTCGGTGCGCTCCCACCTGGGGATCCTCGCCCGCGAGTACGACGTCCCCACCCTCATGAACTGCACCGTCGACACGCTGGCCGACGGTGACGTCGTCGAGATCGAGGTGACCGCGGCCCCACCCGCGGCCGACGCGTACGAGACCGGCGACACCGGGCACGCCCGGATCTGGATCCTGGAGAACGGTGCCTGACATGGGGACTGACCTGACCTACGCGAAGCTGCTGGAGACGAACAACTACCTGCGGCAGCTCTCGGACACGACGTACTGGCTGTGCATCACGCGCACGGTCCAGGAGTCGAAGCTCTTCCCGATGAACCCGTACATGCTGCTCAGCTACCTCAACACCTTCTACCGGCTTCCGACGTTGCTGCGCGAGATCGACGCCGCGACCCCGGCCGAGGAGCTGGGTGACCGGGCCCGCGAGGTGTCGCTCAAGGTCGACACCGTCAACGCGGCCTGGGGCATGCCGGCGTTCTACCTGATCGGCCGCGAGATGCTCATGAACTGGGGCCTGCTGGGCCCCGCGGACGCGGTGGACGACGTCGTCGACGTCCTCGACTTCTCGCGCCGGTTCAACCTGGCCTACCACCGCAACGACGGCCACCTGACCAACAAGGAGTTCGGCGACCGCTCGCAGTTCCTGCCGGAGCGGCAACTGCAGGTCTTCGAGTCCGACCTGCACGGCGTGACGCCGGGGGACCGGTTGCACACCGCGGCGACGAAGTTGATCGCGCAGCTGTCGCAGTACGCGTTCCTGGCCCATTGTGAGTGCCGGATCGGCATCCACACGTCCGGCCCGTACAACTTCGGTGAGAACCGGCAGCTGATCGTCCGCGACTTCTTCGAGCTGACCGAGGGCGACTACCCCTGGCTCGACGGGATCGCGACCCAGCTGCCGCACGCCAACCTGACGATCCCGATCGTGTTCAAGGACACGAACTTCAACCTGATGGACGACTGGGCGTCGTTCGAGGCGGAGCCGTCCTACGACGCGTCGAACATCGCGGCCGTCGGCATGTACACCTCCGACGCGCTCACCGACGGCTACGTACCCGTCGGCATGGACAGCGCGGACGTGCTCGCCGAGACGATGGAGCACTACCGGGAGATCCTCAACCAGGCCACGGCCGACCTGTGGAAGCGGATCGCCGGCTGGTCGCGCGAGCAGATGATCGACGCGGGCGCGTTGGTGTACTCATCGGTGGCCAAGGACTTCGCGCACCTGGCGGGGACCTACCGGCAGTCGGACTGGTTCGAGCTCGACGACCGGGTGCAGCGGTTCAAGCCGCTCATGAACGACGAGTACGGCCGCGACAACCTCGGCGAGATGGTCGGCCTGCTGGGCTTCCCGCACCAGAAGACCAACGAGTACTCGATGGCCCGCTACTCGGGGCTGAACCAGAACATGCTCACGGGCATCCCGTACACCGTCCTGACCGACGACGACTTCGCCCGCACGGCGGGGTCGACGCTGTCGGGCTCGACGAGCCTGCCGCCCAAGAACGGGCTGTGGACGACGAGCCAGGGGCGTCTCGAGGTCGACGACTTCAACGCCCGCGCCCGCGACTTCACCCCCGGCGCGCTGACCGACGGCAACCGCTACCTCGACGAGGAGTGGGTCAAGCGCAACTACGGCACCGAGCGGGCCGACGCGCTGTACCGGCAGACCCAGGCGACCAGCCGCAACCTGGCCGGTCGTGGCTCGGGCCTGCGCCGGGCGGACCTTCCGTAAACCTGACCGACCTTGTGAGCGGCAATAGTCGCTATAGCGACTATTGCCGCTCACAGGCTCTTTCTTCGACGAGGAGAGCACGTGCAGATCGGTGACCTGATCCGCCGGGCAGGGCGTCAGTACGGCGCCGCGCCCGCGCTGGTCGACGGCGAGCGGGTGGTGAGCTTCGCCGAGTTCGACGAGCTGACCGACCGGCTGGGCCACGCCCTGCTGGCGCGGGGCCTGGAGCCGGGCGACCGGGTCGCGGTGTTGCTGCCCAACGGGATCGACGGTGTCGTCGTCTACTACGCGCTGGCGAAGTCGGGGCTGGTGCGGGTGCCGCTCAACGCGCGCGAGACCCCGCACGAGCTGGCGTTCAAGATCGACGACTCGCAGGCGCGGGCCTTCGTGGGGACCGGGCAGCCGCCCGCACCGGTGGAGATCGTGCTCACCGACATCGCGGGGATGATCGCCGACGCGCCGGCCGGGCCGTGCGACGTGCGGCGTGATCCCGATGCGCCGCTGCGGCTCGCCTACACCGGCGGGACGACGGGCACGCCCAAGGCCGTCGTCCTGACCACGCGCAGCGAGCTCGCCGAGGTCGACAACTTCCTCGTCGACCTGCTGCCCAACCTGCGCCCGGACTCGGTGATGCTGCACGCCGCGCCGATCACCCACGGCAGCGGCGCGTTCTTCCTGCCGCACCTGGTCAAGGGCGCGGCCAACGTCATCGTGCCGAAGTTCTCGCCGGCGGCGTTCGTCGAGGCGGCGCAGAAGCACCGCGCCACCACGACGTTCATGGTGCCGACGATGATCGCGATGCTGCTGGAGGACCCCGCTCTCGGAGACGCCGACCTCGCGCTGGAGCGGCTCTGCTATGGCGGCGCCCCCATCGCGACGACCGTCCTGCAGCGCGGCATCGACGTCCTCGGCCCGGTGTTCACCCAGCTCTACGGGCAGGCCGAGGCGCCGCTGGCGATCACCTGCCTGCAGCCGTGGGAGCACACCCCCTCGCGGTTGACGTCCGCCGGGAAGCCCTACACGTTCGTCGAGGTCGACATCCGTTCTGCTGACGGCCGGTCGCTCGGGGTCGACGAGGTGGGCGAGGTGCTGACCCGCGGCCCGCACACCATGGACCGCTACTGGCGACGCCCCGAGGCGACCGCCGAGACCAAGGAGCCCGACGGCTGGCTGCACACCGGCGACATCGGGCGCTGGGACGCCGATGGCTACCTGCACCTGCTCGACCGCCGGCACGACGTGATCATCTCCGGCGGGTTCAACGTCTACCCCCGCGAGGTCGAGGACGCGCTGCTCGCGCACCCGGCCGTCGTCGAGGCGGCCGTCGTCGGGCTGCCCGACGAGAAGTGGGGCGAGCGCGTGACCGCCGCCGTCGTCACCCGAAGCGCGGCGGAGCCCGAGGAGATCCGGGCCTTCTGCGCCGACCGGCTCGCCGGCTTCAAACGACCCAAGTCGGTCGAGATCTGGTCCGGCCTGCCCACCAGCCCCGTCGGCAAGTCGCTGCGCCGCGAGGTGCGCGACCAGATGCTCGCAGCCCGAGCGGCGCTTGCCGGAGCGAGAGTCAACACAGAAGAGGACGCCTGATGCTCGACCCGTACCTGCTCACCGTGCACACCCTGACCCTGCGCCAGCTCGGCACCGCCGAGCAGCTCGCCGAGGTCACCGGCCAGCCCTTGGCCGACGTCGAGGCCAACCTGGAGAAGGCCGTGGCCGACGGCGCCGTCCTCGCGGCCAAGGACAAGTTCATGATCGGCCCGACCGGTCGCACCCAGCTCGACGAGGCCTACCCGACCGCGTTCGCCGACATCCGTGCCTCCGACGCGATCCGCGACGCGATGGACGCGTTCGAGTCCGGCGTCAACGTGCAAATCCTGTCGCTGACGACGGACTGGCAGACGAAGGAGGTCGGCGGGGAGCGGGTACCCAACGACCACGGGGACGCCGACTACGACGCGGCGATCGTCGACAAACTGGCGCGGGTCCATGAGAAGACCGCCCGCGTACTGGCCCCGCTCGTTGCGGCGGACCCGCTCGTCGACAGGTTCCTCGACCGTATCGGGACGGCCCTGACCCGCGCCGAGGGCGGCGAGACCGACTACGTCAGCGGCGTGCGCGTCGACTCCGTGCACACCGTGTGGTTCCAGATGCACGAGCACCTGCTGCGGCTGACCGGTCGGGAGCGCCCGGAATGAGCGCGACCGTGGGGTACCGCTGGCTCGTCGTGCCCTCCGGTGAGGAGCCGTCGCGGGACCTGGTGGGCGGCAAGGCCTGGAGCCTCTGGCGGATGCGGTCGCTGGGCCTTCGCGTGCCGCCCGCGTTCGTGGTGACGACCGAGGCGTGCACGGCGTACTTCGAGAACGGGTCGCTGCCGGACGGTCTCGTCGACGAGCTGGCCGACGGGATCCGGCTGCTGGAAGAGGAGCTGGGCCGCAGCTTCGGGGGCGACCCTGGGGTCGTGAGCGGTAATGGTCGCCATAGCGACCATTCCCGCGCACAGGGGCCGTTGCTCGTGTCGGTGCGGTCCGGGGCCGCCGTCAGCATGCCCGGGATGATGGACACCATCCTCGACCTGGGGATCACCGACTCCGTCGAGGCCGCGCTCGCCGCCGAGACCGGCGACGCCGACTTCGCCGCCGAGGTCCACCGCCGGTTCACCGGCTTCTACGGCCGGCTCGTCCTGGGCTGCACCGAGGAGCTCGACGACCTGCCCGACACCGCTGCCGTCCGCGCCGCGGTGCTGGAGGACACGGGCGACCAGGTCCCGGCCGACCCGTGGGAGCAGCTGCACCAGGCCGTCGCCGCGGTGTTCGCGTCGAGCCGGTCACGGCGCGCCGTCGCCTACCGCAGGCACTACGGGATTCCCGACGACCTCGGCACCGCGGTCACGGTGCAGGCCATGGTGTTCGGCAACCTCGACGCGTCCTCCGGCACCGGGGTGCTGTTCAGCCGCAGCCCGGTGACCGGGGCCCGCGAGCCCTACGGGGAGTACCTGCAGCAGGGCCAGGGGGAGGACGTCGTCTCGGGTCGGGTCACGCCGAAACCGCTGTCCCACTTGGCGTCTCAGGCTCCGGACGTGCACGCCGAGCTGCTCCGCGCCGCCGACTGCCTCGACCGCGAGGGTCGCGACGCCCAGGACATCGAGTTCACCGTCCAACGCGGCGAGCTCTTCCTGCTGCAGTCCCGGCCCGCCAAGCGCACGGCCCGGGCCGCGGTGCGCATCGCCGTCGCGCTCGTCGACGAAGGCGCGATCACCCCGGCCGAGGCCGTCCGGCGGGTCACCGCCGACCAGGCACGGGCCCTGCTGCGGCCCACCCTGCAGGAGGGCGTCACCGCCGAGGTACTTGCCTCCGGGACGCCGGCCAGCCCCGGTGTCATGTCCGGCATCGCCGTCGCGACGCCCGAGGAGGCGCAGCAGACACCCGGCTCGATCCTCGTCCGGCGGTCCACCTGCCCCGACGACGTCCACGGCATGATCGCCGCCCTGGGCGTCGTCACCGAGCAGGGCGGCGCGACGTCGCACGCCGCCGTGGTCAGCCGGGCCCTCGACACGGCGTGCGTCGTCGGGTGCGGGGCGGGGACCGTCGAGAAGCTGGTGGGGCGCACGATCACCGTCGACGCCACGACCGGCCGCGTCTACGAGGGCACCCTGCCCACCACCGCCGCGACCGAGGACAACGACGACGACCTCGCACGGCTCGCCGAGTGGGCGGCGGCGGAGTCGCCGATCTCGGTCACGGGCGCGGCCGAGGGCGGGTTCGACGCCGGCGCGGTCCCTGCGGAGGAAGTCGGCGACGGGGTCCCCACGATCCCGCCGGGGACACGCACCGTGCGCGGGGCGGTGTTCGCGACGTCGGAGGGCGTCCGGGCGGCGCTCGACGCCGGCGTCGAGGTGATCGTCGCCGACCACCGGCTGCCGGTGCTGCTCGCCGCGATCGACCAGGCAGGAGGACAGCGTTGAACGCGCCCACCGACGAGGACCGGGTCCCGGACTCCGTGACCTACCGCGAGATCCAGGAGATCCTGCGGAGTTTCCGCGACTCCGGCTGGACCGGCATGACGGTCGACCTGCACGGCATGCGGATCACCGTCGGCAAGAACGGCCCGCCCGCCGCCCCCGCCGC
>NZ_BJVJ01000071.1 GCF_007989085.1 Pseudonocardia sulfidoxydans NBRC 16205 | reverse complement strand
CGATGTCGGGCTGTTTTGGTGTCGAATCGGGAGGAGGGTTCGTCAGTTCTGTCTGTGAGCTCGTACCCGTGGTATCGGCGGGCTCCTCGAGTGCCGGGCGGGTGTCGAGCCGGCCGGCCGCCGGGAAGGGCGTGTGGAGTGAACCAACGGTCTCGTAGTTGACGTCGAGGCCGGTCCGGCGAAACACCGCGCGCACGGACTCTTCTGCTGCGTCAGGGATGGGCCGGGCCGATGATGCCGCAGGTGGTTGGGACGTCTTCTCCAGGAGCCTTCAGGGAGCTCGACGGCGCGGACCTCGGAGCGGCTGCGTCGGCTTTGGCTGCCCCGCCCCGGGATGCCCCGCCCGGGCTGTGCTGCCCGGCCGGGGTTGTGCTGCCCGGCCGGGGGTCGTGCTGTCCGGCCGGGGGCCCGTGCTGCCCCGCCCGGGGGGTCGTGCCGCCGCATCCGGGTCGTGCGGCCCATGTGCTCGCTGCCCTGGAGGCAGCCGTACGTGTCGGCTCTGCCTCGAGTCCTTAGCTCAACCAGGCTGCTGTTCGAGCAGCGTGGCCGCCACCACGGCGGTGCGCGCCGTACGAGTTGGGGCCGTCGACGCGCTGGTGCCGGCTCACCACGGGGACCTTGGACCTGGACAGCCCCCGATCCGCGCGCAACCTGACTGCTGCTCTACCGGCCGATCTCGACCGTGAGGTTGCGCGCCGTAATGTGCGCGCCGTTGTTCGAGCGCAGCCGCTCTGCTGTCGAGACGCCGACCAGGCTCGCGCATGCGGGCACCGACAGTTTCGCCGCGGCAATGCTCCCCTGAGCCTGAGTTGTCCACATGCGCGCCGGCTGTCCCCAGGTTGCCGTGATCGAGGCCCGGGAGTCGTGGAACGCCGCGATGATCGTTCCCAGACAGCCCGTCCGAACAGGGAGAACAACGGTGAACGAGATCTACACGACGATCGTCGGCAACATGGCGTCGGCGCCGATCCGCAGGCGCACGCTCGACGGTACCGAGCTGGCGAGCTTCCGCCTCGCCAGCAACGTCCGGCGGTTCGACCGCGAAACCGGTGAATGGGTCACGTCGGGGACGTCGTACGTGACGGTGACCGCGTGGCGGCGCCTCGGCATCAACGTCGCGGCGACGTTCGTGAAGGGCGACCCGGTCGTGGTCTACGGCCGGCTGTCGGTGCGCGAGTACGCCGCGAAGGACGGTGGCACCCGCATCGACGTCGACATCGACGCGAACGCGATCGGGCCGGACCTCTCGCGCTGCACCGCGGCGGTCTCCCGGCCGCGCCCGAACCCCGGCGACCCGGTATCCGATACTGCGCAGGACATCCCGGCCCCGCGCGACGAGGACGTGCCCGCCGAGGAGTTCGACGACGGTGAGGAGATCGCCGACGAGGCCGACGTCCGTGAGCCGCACGGCGACCAGGTCTCCGACGACCCGTGGCGGACCGCCGCCGAGCCCGCAGCGGTCGGCTGAGCAGGTGCCGGAGGGCGTCCGGGTGGCGCCGCGTCGTCGCCCGGGTGCACCGGACAACGGAGTCGTCAGCGGCGTTACTACCATCGGGCTCGTGCCGGAGTTCATCTACACCATGAAGAACGTGCGCAAGGCGCACGGCGACAAGGTCATCCTCGACAACGCCTCGATCAGCTTCTATCCAGGGGCCAAGATCGGTGTGGTGGGCCCCAACGGCGCGGGCAAGTCC
Organism: Pseudonocardia sulfidoxydans NBRC 16205; assembly: GCF_007989085.1. GTDB lineage: Bacteria > Actinomycetota > Actinomycetes > Mycobacteriales > Pseudonocardiaceae > Pseudonocardia > Pseudonocardia sulfidoxydans. Next base: position 26,945 of record NZ_BJVJ01000071.1, on the reverse strand, counting down.
AGCGTGCTGAAGATCATGGCGGGCCTGGACCAGCCGAACAACGGTGAGGCGTTCCTCGCGCCCGGGGCCACCGTGGGCATCCTCCAGCAGGAGCCTCCCCTCAACGAGGAGAAGACCGTCCTCGGCAACGTGGAGGAGGGGGTCGGAGAGACGAAGGTCAAGCTCGACCGTTACAACGCGATCGCCGAGCAGATGGCCACCGACTACTCCGACGAGCTGATGGAGGAGATGGGCAGGCTCCAGGAGGAGCTCGACCACGCCGACGCGTGGGACCTCGACTCCCAGCTCGAGCAGGCCATGGACGCGCTGCGGTGCCCGCCGGGCGACCTGCCGGTCACCAACCTGTCCGGTGGTGAGCGTCGCCGGGTGGCGCTGTGCAAGCTGTTGCTGTCCAGGCCCGACCTCCTGCTGCTCGACGAGCCCACCAACCACCTCGACGCGGAGAGCGTGTTGTGGCTGGAGCAGTTCCTCAGCAGCTACCCCGGTGCGGTCCTGGCCGTCACACACGACCGCTACTTCCTCGACAACGTCGCCCAGTGGATCCTCGAGATCGACCGCGGGCGCACGTTCCCCTACGAGGGCAACTACTCGACCTACCTGGAGAAGAAGGCCGAGCGCCTGGCCGTCCAGGGCAAGAAGGACCAGAAGCTGCAGAAGCGGCTGAAGGACGAGCTGGCCTGGGTGCGCTCCAACCCCAAGGCGCGGCAGGCCAAGAGCCGTTCGCGGCTCGACCGCTACGAGGAGATGGCGGCCGAGGCCGACCGTCACCGCAAGCTCGACTTCGAGGAGATCCAGATTCCGCCGGGTCCGCGCCTGGGCAACGTGGTCGTGGACGTCTCGCACCTCGACAAGGGCTTCGACGGCCGTCAGCTCATCAAGGACCTGTCCTTCACGCTGCCCCGCAACGGCATCGTCGGGGTCATCGGTCCGAACGGTGTCGGCAAGACGACGCTGTTCAAGACGATCGTCGGGCTGGAGCACCCGGACTCGGGTGAGGTCAAGATCGGCGACACGGTCTCGCTGTCCTACGTCGACCAGAACCGCGGCGGGATCGACCCGAAGAAGAACGTGTGGGAGGTCGTGTCCGACGGGCTCGACCACATCCACGTCGGCCAGACGGAGATGCCGTCGCGGGCCTACGTGGCGGCGTTCGGTTTCAAGGGCCCCGACCAGCAGAAACCGGCCGGTGTGCTCTCCGGTGGTGAGCGCAACCGCCTCAACCTGGCGTTGACGCTCAAGATCGGCGGAAACCTGATCCTGCTCGACGAGCCGACGAACGACCTGGACGTCGAGACCCTGGGCTCGCTGGAGAACGCGCTCGAGCAGTTCCCCGGCTGCGCCGTGGTCATCTCGCACGACCGGTGGTTCCTCGACCGCGTCGTCACCCACATCCTCGCGTGGGAGGGCACGGAGGAGAACCCGGCGTCCTGGTTCTGGTTCGAGGGGAACTTCGAGGCCTACGAGAAGAACAAGATCGAGCGGCTCGGGGCGGAGGCGGCGCGTCCGCATCGCGTGACGCACCGTAAGCTCACTCGTGACTGAGAGCGATCCCGCGTCGGTGCGGTGATCTTCGTAAGGCGTGCCGGTCGGTCCCCGGGGTGCCTCGTTCCTCGGGAGGCTGCTGCGTGTCGACGGTCAGGTCCGGACGTGGGACGGACAGCTCGGATCCGGCTCAGGCGCTGCTCGTCGCCGCGGGCGGATCACGCTGGTCCCGTCCGGACCTGACCGCGTCGTTCGGTCGCCTCGCGGCCGAACAGGCCCGGGACGACGCGACGTGGGTGGTCGCCGCGGGGTGGACCCTGCACGGGCGTGCGGCCATCGGCGACGCTCGCGACGAGGCCGCCGCGGTGCTCGCGCAGGTCGACGGCGGGGCCCGTCGGGACGCGGTCCGAGGGGCCGACGGGGCCCGGCTGCGGGCCGAGCTCGCCGGCGTGGCGCGTGACCACGGTTCGGCGGACATCGCCAGGCGTCTGCTCGACGGGCTGTTGGGGGACTCCCGGACACCGGTCGACGTCCGCTTCGACGCCCTGGTCGCCCGCGCCCGCGCGTCCCTGTCCGACGGGCCCGACCGGCTCGGCCAGCTGCTCAGCCCGATCGACGCGGCGGCACGCCAGGTTGCGGGCAACGCCGCAGCGGCCACGGCCGAGCTGCTACGGGCCGCGGGGGAACGCGCACAGTCGCGTCACCACACCGCCGCCGATCGCGCCCGCACCGCGATGGCGCTGCTCGGATGGCGCCCGGAGCGGCCCACCGCCGAGACCGAGTCCGATCACCTCACCGCGGCGCTGGCGACGCAGTGGATCGGTGCCCTCCTCGACGCCGGGGCCCTGCGTGACGCCCGCGCCGCGGCTGACAAGGTCGCACCGCGGCTCGACGCGGACGGGCTTCCGAGCCGTCAGCTGGCGCAGTTGCGGCTGACGTGCGCGCGGGCGACGTCACGCTCGTCGGGGACGATCGCTGCCCTCGAGCGCGCCGCCGCCGACGCAGGCGCGGCTGGAGCCCCCGACCTCGAGAGTGCCTGCCGAGCTGCGCTCGTCGAGCTGCACGACGCCGCGGGCCGGCGTTCTTCGGCGCGGGAGCAGCTGCGGCTGCGCCGACGTGCGGACGAGGACGACCGTCGCCGGGCCGAGCGGTTCCGGGCCGTGACGCCACAGCTCGCTGCACTGGTGGACGACAGCGCGACCCTCGCCGCCGGTAAGGGTCGCCGGCGGGCGGACGAGCAGGCCCGGACGGCGAGGTCGGCAGGCCGGAACAGCGCCCGGGCGGCGGAGGGGCGGTCCCCCCGGGATGTCCTGTCGGGGACCGCGCTCGACTCGGCGGTGCCCGTCGCGCACGACCCGTTCGTCGGGACACCGCTGGCTCCCGACTCCCGCCGCACGGAGCTCGGGATCGGCGGTTCGCATGCCGGCGCGGGCGCCGCGGACCGGCGCCCGACGGCGCCCCGTGGCACGGACCTCGGGTCTCCCGACCCCGCGGCGCGGCGGAACGGGCGTGCGAAGACGCCGCCTCGAGGGACCGCTGCCGCGTCGACGAACGAGGCTGGCGGGCGCAACGGACGTGCGGTGACGCCGCCCGCCAGGACCGCGGCCGCGTCGTCGAACGAGCTCGCCGGGCGCAACGGTCGGGCGGTCACTCCGGCCGACATGGCCACGGGCGATGCGGCGGCCGACGCCGGGCAGGGAGGGACACGGCGCAACGGACGCGCCGCGTCCTCGTACATGTCGTCGCCGATGGGTGACGCGCTCATGGCGGAGCTGCGCGGCAACGGGAGCGTCACCGACTCCGCCTGGGAGGACCGCGACGAGGTGTCGCGGTTCGGGCACTGGAACGCGGAGGTCGCCGACGCCGCGGAGCGGGTCCGCGCCCAGCACGCCGCCGCTGAGCGAGCCGCTGCCGTCGAGCGAGCTACTGCTGTCGAGCGAGCCGCTGCCGTCGAGCGAGCCACTGCCGTCGAGCGAGCCACTGCCGTCGAGCGAGCCGCCGTCGAGAAGGCCGCCCAGCCCGCGAGCGTCGAGACGCCCGCTGCTCCCGTCGAGGAGCCCGTGTCGCCGGCGCTCGCGGTCACCGACACCGCTGCGGCGGCCGCGGACTGGCTCGCCAAGGCGATCGCCGACATCGACGAGGTGTGGGGCCGCCCCGAGGAGCCGAAGGCCCGACGCCACCGGGCCCCCGAGGAGCCCGCCGCCGCACCCGACCGGAACGGGGCCGTGCTCGACGTGCCGTCGGGACGGCGCCGCCGCCGGTCCGCGGACGACGACGCCGGCGCGGCGACGGACGTCCTCACCGGGCGGGCGGCGGGAGCGCGGTTCCGGTCGGCGATCGAGGAGTCGGCACTGCGCGCGGTCGCCCGGGGGCGGGAGGCCGTCGACCCGCCCGGGAGCGCGGGACAGCCCGCACCCCGCACCGGCCGCCGCGCCCGCAGGGAAGCCGCGGAACGCGCCGCGGCCACCGATCCCCACGCCGGCAGCGACGGTCGCGACCGCGCCGACGCGGCGCGTCCGCCGTCGGAGAACGCCGGGGCGGTGTCGGTCGTCGTCGATCTCGTGTCGGGCGACCAGCGGGTGGGCGGGGCGGCGGTGGCGGTCGCGTTGCGGCGCATCGCCCGCCGCGCCGGCGCGGCCCTGCCGTCGGGTGCGTCGCTGCGTGGTGGCGAGGACGTCGTCACCGTCGAGTTCCCCGGCCTCGACCGGGCCGGCGCCGCGGCCTGGGTGCACTCGGTGCTCGAGGAGCTCGCCGCCGGCCTGCCCACCGCCCGCGATCTGGACGGCGCGTTCCTGCGGGCCGCGGTCGTCGGTGCCGACGGCGTGCGCGGGGCGCAGATACTGCACGACCTCGGAACCCAGCCGGCCGCGAGCCCGGTGACCGAGACCGGCGGGGCCGCGGTCGAGCGCGTCGCCGTGGCACGCGCGGCGCGTCGGATGACCCGGCCTCGCGACGCCGCGCCCGACAGCGCGGTCGCCGCCGCGGCGGCGACCGACCCCGCCGGGGAGATGACGACGCGCTTCGGCGCGGTCCCGCGCCTGCCCGAGGTCGAAGCGGAACCACCGTCGACGCGGACGGAGCCCGACACCGGTCAGGGCGGTGGGCGGCACCGGGAGCGCGCCGTCGGCGCCGGCGAGGTGCCGGAGCGCGGCGGGCGACACCGAGGTCGTCGCCCCGACAGCGACACCCCCTCGGGCCCGTTCGCGTCCACCCAGGACCCCGAGTCCGGGGCGGTGGACGTCGACACCGGGGAACCGCGCCCGACGTCCACCGGCGGCCGCCGACGCCGCCCCGACCCGGACGACGCTGCGCCCCCGGCACTGGTCGCGGACGTCGTCGACGAGCACACGACGGACCCCGGCACCCCGCCCGGCGCCGAGTCCCTACCGCAGGCCGACGAGACGCCGGCGGCGCAGGAGGAACCCGACATCGAGTCGCTCGGTCTCGCGGACCTTCTCGCAGGTGCGATGGCGGCCTACCGCGGGATGTGACGATGTGATCCCGGGGAGCGTCCGGTCGTAGGGTGGGGAGTCAGTCATCGACCGACTGGAGCCACGTCTGATGAGCGATCCCGTCCCGCACACCGACGTCGTGGACGAGCCGGGCGCCGCGCTCGGTCGCGTCTATCAGCGGCAGACGGCCGTGGAGGACGACCGCGCCACCCCGGCGCAGCGGCCGGATCCGGCCCGGCTCGCGGCCCGGGCTCACGAGGTGGCGGCGACGCGGCTGCCGGGTGAGCCGATCGTGCGGGTGTCGGGTGAGCCGGGGGGCACGTCGGTCGACATCGTCACCGACGACATGCCGTACCTGGTGGAGTCGGTGCTCGCCGCGGTGCGGCACGCGGGCGGGGAACCGGCGCGGGTGGTGCACCCGGTCGTCGTCGTGCGCCGTGACGACGCGGGCGTGCTGCGGGAGGTGTTCGACGAGGCGGACCCGGACCGCCCGCCGTCGGTGGCGCTGGTCGAGTCGTGGATGCATCTCGACCTCGCGGCGCCGGTCGACGCGGGCGCGCTGCGCGGCGAGGTCGAGCAGGCGTTGCGCGACGTGCGTGACGTCGTCGACGACGGTCCGCGGATCGCGGAGCGGGCGCGGCAGGTGGCGGACGGGCTGGCGGCGTCGGCACCCGGGTCGCGGACCCCGGGGAACACGTCGGGGAACACGGCGGACGTCGCGGACCTGATGCGCTGGCTCGTCGACGGGCATTTCACGTTCCTCGGGTACCGCCGCCACGTCGTGAGCGGGGACGGTACGTCGCACCCGGATCCCACGTCGGCGCTCGGTGTGCTGCGTGGCCTGCCGCCGGCGGGCGACGGGTTCGCCTGGGCGGAGGCCGCGAAGGCGCCGGAGGAGCTCGTCATCACGCGGGCCGAGATCCCGAGCCGGGTGCTGCGTCCGGAGCACCCCTGCTACGTCGGGGTGCGCACGTTCGACGCGGATGGTCGTGTCGTCGGCGAGCACCGGTTCGTCGGCATGCTGACGGTCTCGGCGATCCACGAGGACGTCCTCGACATCCCCGTGGTGGAGCGGCGGGTGCGCCGGGCGATCTACCTGGCCGGTTTCCCGATCGCGTCGTACTCGGGCCAGCGGATGCTCGAGGTGATCTCCGGCCTGCCGCGTGAGGAGCTGTTCAGCACGACGGAGAAGGCGTTGTGCGACATCGCGCTCGGGGTGCTGAAGGTCGCGGGCAAGCGCGGTGTCCGGGTGTTCCTGCGGCCGGATCCGTACGGCCGGTTCGTGTCGTGCCTGGTGTACGTGCCGCGCGACCGCTACACGACGGCGGCGCGGCTCGCGATGGCCGCGGTGCTGCAGGAGCGGCTCGCGGGCACGGACGTCGACTACACGGCGCGGGTGAGTGAGGCGAGCCTCGCGCTGGTGCAGTTCACGGTGCACTGCGATCCGACGGTGGCGCCGCGGGAGCTGCCCGACCCGGTGGTGCTGGCCGACGAGCTGGCCGAGGCGATCCGCACGTGGGACGACCGGCTGGTCGCGACGTTGGGTGCGCTCGCGGCGCCGGAGCTGTTGGCGGGGATCCCGGAGTCGTACAAGGCGTCGGTCGATCCGGCGCAGGCGGTGGAGGACCTGCGTCGGGTGCTGGCGCTGGAGCCGGGTGGCTTCGCGGTGCGCCTCTACGCCAACGGGGAGGGTGCGAAGCGGTTCACGCTGTATCTGGCCGACGCGCCGGTGACGTTGACGGCGGTACTGCCGGTGTTGCAACAGCTGGGCGTCGAGGTGCTCGACGAGCGGCCCGCCGAGTTCGTGCACCCCGACGGGCACCGCTGCTGGGTGTACGACTTCGGGCTGGCGCTCGCGGGGACGCGCTGGCCCGCCGACGACGGGGGCGCGTTCTGCGCGGCGTTCTCGGCGGCCTGGCGTGGCGACGCCGAGACCGACCGGTTCAGCTCGCTGGTCCTGGGCGCGGGGCTGCACTGGCGCGAGGTGGCGCTGCTGCGCGCCTACGGCCGCTACTCGCGTCAGCTCGGCAGCCTGTTCGGGCAGAACTACCTGGCCGACGTGCTGTGCGCCCACCCCGAGGTGGCGCGCGGGCTGGTGGCGCTGTTCCGGGCCCGGTTCGACCCGGCGCCCGACGGCGACGCCCGCGCCGCGGCGACCGACGAGGCGTTGCGGCACGTGACCGCGCTGATCGACGAGGTCGCGGGTCTCGACGCCGACCGCATCCTGCGCAGCTACCTGGGCATGATCACGGCGACGTTGCGCACCAACTGGTTCCGTGACCGCCCGTTCTTCTCGTTCAAGATCGATCCGACGTCGGTGCCGGAGATGCCCCGCCCGCGGCCGCGGTTCGAGATCTTCGTGTACTCACCGCGGGTCGAGGGCGTGCACCTGCGGTTCGGGTCTGTCGCGCGCGGCGGGCTGCGCTGGTCGGACCGCCCGCAGGACTACCGCACCGAGATCCTCGGCCTGGTGAAGGCGCAGGCGGTCAAGAACGCCGTGATCGTGCCGGTGGGGGCGAAGGGCGGGTTCGTCGTCAAGGCGGCGCAGCCCGGGCCCGACGAGGTGGAGGCCTGCTACCGGATCTTCATCTCGGCGCTGCTCGACGTCACCGACAACCTGGTCGGCGGCGCGACCGTGCCGCCGCCGGACGTGGTGCGCCACGACGGCGACGACTCCTACCTGGTCGTCGCGGCCGACAAGGGCACGGCCCGGTTCTCCGACGTCGCCAACGACGTCGCCGCGAGCTACGGCTTCTGGCTGGGCGACGCGTTCGCCTCCGGCGGGTCCGTCGGCTACGACCACAAGGCCATGGGCATCACAGCGCGCGGCGCGTGGGAGTCGGTGAAGCGGCACTTCGCGGAGCTGGGCGTCGACACCCAGTCGCAGCACTTCACCGTCGCAGGCATCGGTGACATGTCCGGCGACGTGTTCGGCAACGGGATGCTGCTGTCCGAGCACATCCGGCTGGTCGCGGCGTTCGACCACCGGCACGTGTTCGTCGACCCCGACCCGGACGCCGCGCGGGGCATCGCGGAACGGCGGCGGCTGTTCGCGCTGCCACGCTCGTCGTGGGACGACTACGACCGGGCCGCCATCTCGGCCGGTGGCGGGGTGTGGCCGCGGACGGCGAAGTCGGTGCCGGTCGGGCCGGAGATGCGGGCCGCGCTGGGGCTGCCCGACGACGTCGTCACGCTGAGCCCGCCCGAGCTGATCCGCGCGATCCTGCTCGCGCCCGTCGACCTGCTGTGGAACGGCGGCATCGGCACCTACGTCAAGGCCAGCGCCGAGACCCACCCCGACGCCGGGGACAAGGCCAACGACGCCGTCCGCGTCGACGGCCGGGAGCTGCGCGTCAAGGTCGTCGGCGAGGGCGGCAACCTGGGGCTCACCCAGCGCGGCCGCATCGAGTTCGCCCGCGCGGGCGGCCGGCTCAACACCGACGCGATCGACAACTCCGCGGGCGTCGACTGCTCCGACCACGAGGTCAACATCAAGATCCTGCTCGACGGGCTCGTCGCCGCCGGGGAGCTCGACCGGCCGGCACGCGACGCGCTGCTCGCGGAGATGACCGACGAGGTCGCCGAACTGGTCCTCGACGACAACCGCGACCAGAACGGCGTGCTCGGCGTCGGGCGCTCGCACGCCGCGGCGATGGCCAACGTGCACCGGCGCATGGTCACCGACCTGGCCGAGCGCGCGGGGCTCGACCGGCACATCGAGGTCCTCCCCGACGACGACACGTTCGCCTCCCTGGAGGACGCCGGTGTCGGCCTCAGCAGCCCGGAGCTGTCGACGCTGCTCGCCCACACCAAGCTCGACCTCACCCAGCGGCTGCTCGGCACCGAGCTGCCCGACGTCCCCGCCTTCGCGGGGCGGCTGCCCGGCTACTTCCCCGGACCCCTGCGCGTCCGTCATCCCCGACCCATTGCCGCGCACCCGCTGCGCCGCGAGATCGTCGCGACGATGCTGGTCAACGAGATGGTCGACGGCGGCGGCACGTCGTACGCGTTCCGGCTGGCCGAGGAACTGTCGGCAGGTGTCGACGAGGCCGTGCGCGCCTACGCCGTCTCCACCGCCGTGTTCGGGCTGCCCGAACTGTGGACGCAGGCCCGCGCCGCCGACATGCCCGTCGCGCTGGCCGACCGGATCGTCCTGGAGTCGCGGCGGCTGCTCGACCGGGCGTCACGTTGGTTCCTCACCAACCGCCCGCAGCCGCTCGCCGTCGGCGCCGAGACCGCGCGGTTCGCCGAGACCGTCCGCGAACTGTCCGGCCGTGTCGGTGCGCTGCTGTGCGGGCCCGAGGCCGCCGCCGCCGTCACCGCGGCCGACGCGCTCGTCGCCGACGGCGTCCCGCACGACCTGGCACGACGATCCGCCGAGCTGATGTACACGTTCGGGCTGCTCGACGTCGTCGACCTCACCGAGCTGTCCGAGCGCGACCGCGAACCGCGCGATCCCGTCGAGGTCGCGACGCTGTACTACGCGATGTCGGCGCACCTCGGCGTCGACCTGGCGCTCACCTCGGTCACCGCGCTCGAACGCGGCGACCGCTGGCACGGGCTCGCTCGGCTCGCGCTGCGCGACGACCTCTACGCGTCGCTGCGCGCCGTCACCCTCGACCTGCTCCGCGAGGCCCCGCCCGGCACCCCCGCCGACGAGGCGATCGCGTTGTGGGAGAAGGCCAACGCGTCGAGGCTCGTGCGGGCGCGGGCGGCGCTCGAGGAGATCGGCGGCAAGGCGGGGGCCGGTGCGCGGCTCGACCTCGCCACGCTGTCGGTGGTGGTGCGCCAGCTGCGCGGACTCGCCCGCTGACCGCGTCGGCCCACCTGAGAAGGTGTGCGACGTGGCTCGTTTCGTCGCTCACGTCCCGCTGCGCTGGACCGACCAGGACGCCTACCGGCACGTCAACCACGCCCGCGCGGTGACACTGCTCGAGGAGGCCCGCATCGAGCTCGTCTTCGAACGGGCCCGCACGTCCGGTGCGGGGTCGTTCTCCACCGGGCTGCTCGTCGCCGGGCTGGAGGTCGAGTACAAGCGCCAGATCCCCTATCGGGCGGCGCCGTTGCGCGTCGCCATGTGGGTACGCGACGTGCGGGCCGCGTCGTTCACCATCGGCTACGAGATGCACGACGGGCCCGACGACACCGACCCCGTCGCCGTCACCGCGCGCACCCACATGGCGCTGTTCGACCTCGAGGCCGCCCGGCCGCGACGGCTCACGGCTGAGGAACGCGCGTTCCTCGGGGAGTGGGGGGAATCGTGAGCGAGCGACTGCGAGCGAACCATCGACACGGCGTGTGCGCGCAGCACCGACCGAGCCTCAGCGAGGGAGTGCGATGAGTGCACTGAGCCTGGCCGACCCGTCGGAGCGGGACGACCTGGGCGCGTTCACCGCGCGCGTCGTCCGCCTCGAACAGACGGCGCTGGTGCGGCTGCACAGCCGCGGCGACAAGCTGACCGCCTGGGCCGCGACGCCCTTCGACGTCCTCGCCACCCGCTCGGTCCGTGGCACCTGCGAGCCCGCGGAGCTGACGGTCCCGGCGCAGTCGCTGCTCACCTCGCTCGCCGTGGAGCGCGGTGAGACCGTCGACCTCGGGCCGGGGATGGGTCTGTGGGACGGGGAGGTCCCGCCTGCCGACGGCTGGGCGCTGGTCGACGACGTGCCCGCCGCCGAGCTGGAGAAGCTCACCGAACGCGGCCTCGCCCTGGCCCGGGAGCACGCCGGGCCCCTGGGCCCGCCGGCATCCCTGCTCGACCAGACGGTGCTGACCGTCGACAACGGCTCCGGCCCGCCGGTGCGGATCCCGATGCGGTGCCTGTTCGCGTTGTCGGGCATGGGATTCCTGGGCGGCGCCGACACGGGCGCGGAGTCCGGTACCGACGGCGTCCCGGTCGTGCGGGTCTCGGCCACCGGCTCGTGGCTGCGCATCGACGCCCGCTTCGGCGCCGTCGTCCGCCGCCGCGTGACGGCCCTGCCGCTGTTCGCGAGCTGACCGGGGCCCGCGCCTCTTTCGTGCAATTTCCGGAGGCACCCCCCAGCGGCACTTCCGGGGCGCCCCGCCGGGTCGTGAGTGGCGATAGTCGCTATAGCGACTATCGCCACTCACAGGGCTATGCGAGCCAGGCGGCGGTGTCCGGGGGGAGCTGGCCGTCCTCGGTCAGGGGGCCGCTGGTGACCAGGACGTCGCCGGGGGGCAGGGGGACGGGCGCGTCGGAGGTGTTGAGGGCGCAGGCCAGAGTGGTGCCGCTGCGCCGGAAGGCCAGGCAGCCGTCGGGGGCGCCGTACCACTCGACGCGGGTGCGCCGGTCGTCGTCGGCGACGAAGCCCGGGTGCGTGTGCCGCAGCTCCAGGGCGTGCCGGAACATCGACAGCGTCGAGCCCGTGTCCTCCAGCTGCTCGGCGGCGGTCAGGGCGTCCCAGCCGGCGGGCATGGGCAGCCACGGCTCGCCGGAACTGAAGCCGTAGGCGGGCCCGCCGCCCTCCCAGGGCACGGGGATGCGGCAGCTGTCGCGGCCGCGTTCGGTGTGCCCGGAGCGTTCCCAGACGGGGTCCTGCAGCGCCTCGTCGGGGACCTCGACGTCGGGCATCCCGAGCTCTTCGCCGTTGTAGACGTACACCGACCCGGGCAGTGCGAGCATCACCAACGCCATGGCGCGGGCCCGGGCGAGGCCGACGGCGCCGCCGCCGTAGCGGGTGACGGGCCGGGACACGTCGTGGTTGGAGAGCGTCCAGGTGGGGCGGGAGCCGACGGCGTCGACGGCGGCGATGGAGTGCTCGACGGCCTCGCGGACGGCGGCGGCGTCGAAAGGGGTCTGCAGGAGCCGGAAGTTGAAGGCCTGGTGCAGCTCGTCGGGGCGGACGTAGCGGGCGAAGCGCTCGTCGTCGCGCACCCAGATCTCGCCGACGGCCATCCGGCCGGGGTAGTGGTCGAGGACGGCGCGGACCATCCGGTGGACGTCGTGGACGCCGTCCTGGTCGAAGCGGAGGTCGCCGTCGGTGTTGGCGAGCAGCTCGGTGCGGGCCTGCGGGTCGTCGGGGAGGCCGTCGGGTTTGGCCATGCCGTGGGCGACGTCGATGCGGAAGCCGTCGACGCCGCGGTCGGACCAGAAGCGGAGGGTCTTCTCGAGGTCGGCCCACACCTCGGGGTTGGTCCAGTTGAGGTCGGCCTGCTCGGGGGCGAAGAGGTGCAGGTACCACTCGCCGTCGGCCACTCGTTCCCAGGCGGGGCCGCCGAAGATGCTGCGCCAGTTGTTGGGGGGTTCGTCGCCGTCGGTTCCGCGACCCGGGCGGAAGTGGTACCGGGCGCGTTCGGGGCTGCCGGGGGCGGAGTCGAGCGCGGCGCGGAACCACTCGTGCTCGGTGGAGGTGTGGTTGGGCACGAGGTCGACGATGATCTTCAGCCCGTGCCGGTGGGCGTCCTCGACGAGCGCGTCGAAGGCGGCGAGGTCACCGAAGACGGGGTCGACGTCACGCGGGTCGGCGACGTCGTAGCCGTGGTCGGCCATCGGGGAGCGGTAGAACGGCGTCAGCCACAACGCGTCGACGCCCAGCAACTCCAGGTAACCGAGCCGGCTGCGGACGCCGCCCAGATCGCCCACGCCGTCGCCGTCGGAGTCGGCGAAGCTGCGGACGTAGACCTGGTAGACCACCGCATCACGCCACCACTGCACCCGCACATCCTGCCATCCGCGACCGACGCGGAGCGTGACGAAACCGGTCTCGGACGGGTGATGAACGCCGCGCGGACCTCAGAAGTCGGCGTTGACCATGCTCGCAGCCGCGTATGTGATGTAGGCCCAGAACTGCTCACGGTGCGCCTCGTCCATGTCCGACTCGTCGACGGCGACGCGCATGCACCGCAGCCAGGCGTCGCGCTGGAGCGGGCCGATCCGGAACGGTGCGTGCCGCATCCGCAACCGCGGGTGACCGCGCTGGTCGGAGTAGGTGCGGGGGCCGCCCCAGTACTGTTCGAGGAACATCCGGAAACGCACCTCGGCGGGACCGAGGTCCTCCTCCGGGTACATCGCGCGCAGCATCTCGTCCTCGGCCACCTGCTCGTAGAAGCGCGCGACGATCGTGCGGATCGTGTCGGGCCCGACCTCGGCGTAGAAGTTCTGCGGGGTGCTCACGTCACCACTATCCCTTGTCACGGACGGTCAGGTCGTGCCGCCGGTCGGTGGCAGCACGGGCTTGCCGTCGACGAGTGGCGACGGGAACAGGACGGGGCGCGGGATGTGCTCCTCGTCGAGCGCGTCGGTGATGGCGGCGTTGAGCGCGCGCTGCACGACGAACTGCCGTCCGGGGCTGACCTTCGCGGTGAGCCGCAACGTGACGCCCTCGGCGGTCACCTTGTCGACGCCGAGCACCTGGACCGGTTCGAGGACGTCGCCGGAGATGTCGTCGGCGGCGAGGCGTTCGGTGGCGACGCGGGTGACGAGCTCGGTCACCTCCGCGGTGTCGACGGTGTGCGCGAGCGGCAGGTCGACGACGGCGACGGCGTAGCCCTGGGTCATGTTGCCGACGCGGACGATCTCGCCGTTGCGGACGTACCAGAGCGTGCCCTTGATGTCGCGGATCGTCGTGATGCGCAGCCCGACGGTCTCGACGGTGCCGACGGCGTCCCCGACGTCGACGACGTCGCCCACCCCGTACTGGTCCTCGAGGAGCATGAACATGCCGGACAGGAAGTCGCGGACGAGGTTCTGGGCGCCGAAGCCGACGGCGACGCCGACGATGCCGGCGGAGGCGAGGATCGGGCCGAGGTTCACCCCGAACTCGGCGAGGATCATGATCGCGGCGATCAGCAGGATGACGGCCGAGCTGATCGAGCGCAGCACCGAGCCGATGGTCTTGGCCCGCTGGGAGCGGCGGGCGGTGACGGCTTCGACGGAGCCGTTGCGCAGCCGGTTGGGGGTGCGCCGCACGATGGCCCGGGAGACGCGGGTGTCGGCGGCGTTCTCGATGAGCCGGCGGATGGCGCGGTGCAGCAGCCAGCGCGTCAGCAGCGCGACGACGATGATCAGGACGATCGCGGACGTCTTGGAGACGATGGCGTTGGCCGACTCGGCGAGGAAGTCGCTGTGTGTCCACTCGTAGAAGCGGGCGCACCAGGTGCCGGGTTCGGCGGCGCAGACGGGCTGGTCGGGCAGCAGGCCCTGCAGGGGATCGGTCACGTCAGCTCCAGTCCGGTGTGGGCGGCGAGGAACGCGAGCTGGTCGACGGAGAGTGCGACGGTGCGCGAGACGGACCGGCCGGCGTGGCCGACGTCGGTCTCGCGACGGATGAGCACCGGCCGGGTGCCGGGGTCGCCCGCGGTGGCGTGCTGGAGGGCGGCGCACATCTTGCGGGCGTGCAGCGGGTCGACGCGGGTGTCGGACTCGAAGACGGTGAACAGCACCGCCGGGTAGGTGCTGCCGGTGTGGACGTGGTGGTACGGCGAGTAGGACAGCAGCCAGCCGAGCTCGACCGCGTCGTCGGCGGTGCCGTACTCGTCGTTCCAGGTGCGGCCGAGGGAGAAGTTCTCGTAGCGGACCATGTCGAGCAGCGGCGCCGAGCAGACGACGGCCCGGTAGAGGTCGGGGCGTTGGGTGAGGGCGGCGCCGACGAGCAGGCCGCCGTTGGAGCCGCCCATGATCGCCAGCTGCGACGGGCTGGTGACGCCGTCGGCGACGAGGCGTTCGCAGGCGGAGTGCAGGTCGTCGAACACGTTCTGTTTGTGGGCGCGGTTGCCGGCGAGGTGCCAGGCCTCGCCCTCCTCGCCGCCGCCGCGCAGCGACACGAGCGCGTACACGCCGCCGGCCTCGACCCACGTCAGGGCGGTCGGGGTGTAGGCGGGTTCGCGGGTGATGCCGAACCCGCCGTACCCGGTGACCAGCGCGGGCACCGGCCCGGTGGGTGCGGTGGCGGGGCGGATGACGAACATGCGGACGGTCGTGCCGTCGGCGGAGGTGAACTCGACCTGCTCGGTGTGCACGTCGGGGACGTCGACGGCGCCGGGCGCGGCCTCGGCCAGCACGGTCTCGCCGGTGGCCCGGTCGTAGCGCTGCACCTGGTAGGGGGTGACGAGGTCGGTCCAGCCAAGCCAGAGCCGGCCGTGCTCGGCGGGGGTGTCGCGGTCGGCGACGGTGACCCCGGCGACGGACCCGGTGCCCGGCAACGGGACGGTCGCGCGTGGGGTGCCGTCGAGGGCGTGCAGGGCCAGCTCGGTGACCGCGTGCCGGGCGCGGACGAGCACGAGCAGCGGCTCGTCCGCGCTGCCCGCTGAGGGTTCGAGGCGGCGCACCCCCTCCAGGACGGACTCCGGGTCCTCGGCGACGAGCTCGCGCCAGTGCTCGCGCTGCGGCCGCTCGGGCTCGGTGACGCACAGCCGCCAGCGGGGGGCGTCGTCGGTCGTCAGCACGTAGAGCAGGCCGTCGCGTTCGACCCACGCTGCGGCCTGCACGTCGTCGGACTGGGTGAGGACCGGGACGAGCTCTCCCACGGACTCACCCAGCGACGCGATCCACACGCTGTCCCGACGCGCGGTCCCGACGTTGGCGCTGACGACGAGCCAGCGCCCGTCGCGCGACACCCGCACGCCGTAGTAGTTGTGGCCCTCGTAGAGGCCGGGGCCCTCGATCAGCACGTCCTTCGACGTGTCGGCGCCGATGCGGTGGCGCCAGATGCGCCGGTGCAGGTTCTCCTCGCCCGCGGGCACCTCGTCGTCGGCGACCTTGCGGACGAAGATCAGCTCCTCGCCGCCCGGCAGCCACGCGACGTCGGCGTAGCGGCAGCGGTCGATGGGCTCCTCGACGAGCTCCCCGGTCGCGACGTCCATGACGTGCAGCACCGAGTTCTCGTCGCCACCGCGTGAGACCTGGTAGGCGAGCCGACGGCCCTCCAGGTCGGGCACCCACGAGTCGAGCGTGGTGAGGCCGTCGGGGTCGAGGACCATCGGATCGAGCAGGACGCGTTCGACGACGCCGCCGTCGGGTCCCGGCTCGCGGACGAGGACGACGGCGTGCTCCTGCCCGGGCGTGCGCCGCACCAGGAACGCGCGGCCGGCCCGCCACAGCGGCGCCGACACCGAGCCCGCGTCGAGGAGCCCGCGCAGGCGTGCGGCGAGCCGGTCGCGGCCCGGCAGGGCGGTCAGCCGGGCGGCGGTGAGCTCGTCCTGCGCGACCGACCAGGCGACGGTCCGCGCGTCGGCGGGGTCCTCCAGCCAGCGGTACGGGTCGGGGATGTCGTAGCCGTGCAGGTGGTCGACGAGGTCGAGGCGCTCCGCGGGGGGATAGGGGGAGTTCGCACTGCTCACGCGGGTCGAGGTTACGGGAGTGCCCTGGGCGCCTCGGCACCCGTCGTGAGCAGCGGGGACCGGCTCCGCCGGGTTCGACAGGAGGCTGCCCGGGACGCCGCCGGGAGCACTCCCACGTCGAACGCGACGAGGCGGTGGCGGTCAGCGCGCCGTGACGTGGTCCGGGGTCGCGGGCGTGCCGGGGATCAGGTCGGGCGCGGGCTCGGCCTCGCCGAACACGGTGCGCACCGGCAGGACCCCGGCCCAGTAGGCGGGGTCCGCGATGTCGGCGTCGTCGTCGCCGGGAGGGCCGGTGCGCACCTTCACGCTGGCCTCGGCGAGGTCGAGGGCGAGGACGGTCGTGGCGGCCAGCTCCTTGCGGTTCGGCTGCCGTGCGTGGGCCCACGACCCGGGTGCCAGGTTCTCCACGAGCGCGTGCAGCCCGTCGAGACGCTCCTGGTCGTCGGTGACCAGCCGCGCGGTCCCGTGGACGACGGCGCTGCGGTAGTTCATGGAGAAGTGGAACACCGAGCGCGCGTAGACGACGCCGTCGACGTGGGTGACCGTCACGCACACCGGCATACCGGTCGCGGCGGCCCGCAGCGTCGATGCGCCGGTGGATCCGTGCAGGTAGAGGGTGTCGTCGACGCGCCCGTACCCGGTCGGGAGGACGACGGGTGCGCCGTCGAGCACGATCCCGAGGTGGCAGACGATCCCGGCGTCGAGGACGTCGTAGAGGTCGGCGCGGTCGGTGCGGCCGCGCTCGGCGAGCCGGCCGAGGGAGCTGCGGGGTGTCGAGGACAGCGGTGTGGTGGGTTGCGCGCTCACGTCGCCAGCCCGCCCGCAGGGTTGTGAGCGGCGATAGTCGTTATCGCGACTATCGCCGCTCACAGGTGGGTCAGCGCTTCGTCGAGGGACACGACGTCGGCGTACTTGGCGTCGAGGTCGGCGAGGTTGGACTCGTGCAGCCCGGCCGACCGGTCGGCGCACGCCTCGCGCACCACCATCGGACGGAACCCGGCCGACAGCGCGTCGGTCGCCGAGGTGCGCACGCACCCCGACGTCGACACCCCGCACACGACGAGCGTGTCGATCCCCGCCGTCACCAGCCGCGGCGCCAGCGAGGTCCCGAGGAACGCCGACGCGTACTGCTTCACGACGAGCGTCTCCTCCGGCGCCGGGGCCAGCGGCGGCGCGATCTCGCCCCAGCCACCCGCCGCGCCCTCGGCGAACACCGCCAGCGCGGGGACCTTGCGGACGAACAGGCCGGCGTCGGCGAGGTCACGGGCGTAGCGCACCACCGTCCAGACGACGGGATGGCCGGACTCGCGGGCGGCGTCGACCAGCGACGCGCACGCCGTCAGCGCCGGTCCGGGCTCCGGGAGCGCGAACGGCCCGTCCGGTTCGGTGTAGGCGCGCACCATGTCGACGACGAGCAGCGCCGGTCGCGACCCCCAGCCCAGCCTGCCGGTGAAGGGCCCGCCGTGCGGTCCGACGGTCATCCTCCGCACGGTAGATCGCACGGGACCGGAGCGCGACGTACGTTCGGGGGAGCGACCGAGGGGGCAGACATGACCGACTTCGATTCCACGCCCGGAGGACGGCTGCGCGCGCTGCTCGCCGCCGCGCCCACGGCCGGGCCGGTGCTCGCGCCCGGTGCCTACGACGCGCTGACCGCCCGGCTCGTGTGGCAGGCCGGGTTCGACGTCGTCTACATGACGGGGTTCGGCACGTCGGCATCGCTGATCGGGCGCCCCGACATCGGGCTGCTCACCGGCACCGAGATGGCCGACAATGCCCGGCGCATCGCCGCCGCCGTCGACGTCCCCGTGATCGCCGACGCCGACACCGGCTACGGCAACGCGCTCAACGTCGCGCGGACCGTGCGCGTCTACGAGCAGGCCGGCATCGCGGGCATCCAGCTCGAGGACCAGGTGACGCCGAAACGTTGCGGGCACATGAGCGGCAAGCAGGTCGTGCCGCTGCCGGAGATGCTCGGCAAGATCCGCGCGGCCACCGACGCGCGGCGCGACCCGTCGACGGTGATCGTCGCCCGCACCGACGTCGCCGCCGTCGACGGGGTGGACGTCGCGATCGAGCGCGCCCACGCGTTCCGGGAGGCCGGGGCGGACGTGCTGTTCGTCGAGGCACCGACGTCGGATGCCGGCATCGAGAAGGTCGCGGGCGCGCTGGCGTCCACCGCGCCGCTGCTGTTCAACTGGGCCGAGGGCGGCCGGACGCCGCCGATGTCGCTGGCGCGCATGCGGGAGCTGGGGTTCGCGCTGGTGATCTACCCGATCGGCACGCTGCTGGCGACGACCACGGCCGTCCGCTCGCTGCTCGCCGGCCTCCGCGCCGACGGCGTCCCGTCGCTCGCCGGCCTCCCGACCTTCGACGAGTTCACCGACCTCATCGGGCTGCCCGAGGCGCGGGAGGACGAGCAGCGCTACGCCTGAGCCCGGTGGTCGCCGGGGCGTCGAGGAGGCCGTCCGTGCCGGAGGCGGTGACGTCGGTCGTGCGCGGGGGGCCCTACCCTCGTCACCCATGACTGACGGCAGGACCAGGGTCGCGGTGGTGTTCGGCGGCCGCAGTTCCGAACACACCATCTCGTGCGTGTCGGCGGGCAGCGTGCTCGCCCACCTCGACCGCACCCGGTTCGACGTGGTGCCCGTCGGCATCACCCCCGACGGCGCCTGGGTCCTCGGCACCGACGACCCCGCCCGGCTGCGCATCGACGGCCGGACCCTGCCCGAGGTCGACGCCCGCGGCGCCGCGCTCGCCCTGCCCGGCGACCCCACCCGGGGCGGCCTCGTCCGCCTCGACCCCGGCCGCGCCGGTGAGGTCTTCTCCGGCGTCGACGTCGTGTTCCCCGTCCTCCACGGACCGTTCGGCGAGGACGGCACCGTCCAGGGCCTGCTGGAGATGGCCGGGCTGCCCTACGTCGGCTCCGGTGTGCTGGCCAGCGCGGCCGGCATGGACAAGGAGTTCACCAAGAAGCTCCTCGCGGCCGAGGGGCTCGACGTCGGGACGCTCGTCGTCCTGCGGCCCGGTGTGTCGTCGCTGTCCCAGGCCGAGAGGGAGCGCCTCGGCCTGCCGGTCTTCGTGAAGCCCGCCCGCGCCGGGTCGTCGGTGGGCATCACGCGCGTCACCTCCTGGGACCAGCTCGACGCGGCCGTCGCGGTGGCCCGGTCGCACGACCCGAAGGTGCTGGTCGAGGCCGCGATCGTCGGCCGCGAGATCGAGTGCGGCGTCCTCGAACACCCCGACGGCACCCTGCGCGCCAGCCTGCCCGCCGAGATCCGGCTCGTGTCGTCGACGGCCGAGTTCTACGACTTCGACGCCAAGTACCTCGACGACGCCTGCGAGTTCGACGTCCCCGCCAAGCTCGACGACGACACCACCGAACGCCTGCGCACCGCCGCGATCGACGCCTTCCGCGCGCTGGACTGCCAGGGCCTGGCCCGTGTCGACTTCTTCGTCGACGACGACGGCGCCCCGATCGTCAACGAGGTCAACACCATGCCCGGGTTCACCCCGATCTCGATGTACCCGCGGATGTGGGCGGAGACGGGCGTCGACTACACGACCCTGCTGACGACGCTGGTGGAGACGGCGCTCGCGCGGGGCACGGGCCTGCGCTGAACCGTCGCGTCCGGGTCGCGCGCCCGAGCCGCCGTGCACCGAGTTCGACCTGAGACTGGCACTGACCATGATCGAACCAGTCTGGTGTCGCGCTCGGCGGGGTTCTCCGGCGTAGGCCTAGCGGACGGCGATCGGCGCGGCAGGCAGCGTCGCGGTGATCGCGTCAGAGACCGCCTGCAACGGCCCGCTGCCGACGGTCGCGGGTGTCGTCACCGCGATGTAGGTACCGCGGTCGACCGCGACCCAGCTCGACTGCACCGGGTCCGGGACGTCGTCGGGCAGCTGCAACCAGCTCACCCCGTTGACGACGACCAGCGCCGACGTCGGCGTCAGCTCCGCCGGGCGCGGCAACCCGCACCGCAGGACCACCGGCCGCGACGGCGCCGCCCACGCCCGGACCCCGGCCGGCGCCGGATCGGCGAGGGCACGGGTGGGTAGGCCGGCGTCGCCACCCGGCAGCGTCGCGGGCAGCGCCGCCAGCAGCGCGGTGCAGGCCGGCCCGGACGCGTCGGGGGCGTCGACGGGCGCGGCGGCCAACGGCCGGGTGTCGGGCGGGCCGGGATCCGGTGCGGACGGATCGGCGGCGTTGCGGTTGACCAGCGACAGCACCGCGACCGTCACCGCGAGCACGAGCGGCAGCGCGATGGCGACCAGGACGGCGGCCGAGGGCCGCGTCCGCACAGGTCCACCGGGCTGCGCCACGTGCTCAGCCCAGCTTGACGACCGGGCAGGTCAGCGTTCGGGTGATGCCGTTGACGCCCTGCACCTTGGCCACGACCAGCTGGCCGAGCTCGTCGACGTCGCCGGCCTCGGCGCGGACGATCACGTCGTACGGGCCGGTGACGTCCTCGGCCGACACGACGCCGGCGATGTCGGCGATGGCACTCGCCACGGCGGCGGCCTTGCCGACCTCGGTCTGGACCAGGATGAAGGCCTGAACCACGGCGTACTCCTCTCGGGTGCGCGCTGCGGGGCAGCGCAGGGCGCGACAGGTCGTGTCGGGTAGGAAAGTCGGAAGGCAAACCGTACCGGAGGTGTCCGCGGTGCCCACATCGTCGGCCTCCCCGTCCGAGGGAACCGAGGCGATGAACACACTTGGCGACGTCGGCGAGTTCGGGCTGATAAAGCGCGTCACCGCCGACCGCGAGCAGCCCCCGACCACCCTGCTGGGCCCCGGCGACGACTCCGCGGTCGTCGCCGCGCCCGACGGGCGGGTCGTCGCCTGCACCGACGTCCTGGTCGAGGGCGTGCACTTCCGGCTCGACTGGTCGGCTCCTGACCAGGTGGGGCGCAAGGCAGCCGCCGCCAACCTGGCCGACATCGCCGCCATGGGCGCGGTGCCGACGGCGCTGCTCGTCGGGCTCGCCTGCCCGCGCGACACCCCCGTCGAGACGCTGGAGGGGCTGGCTGCGGGGCTGTGGGCGGAGGCGGCGTCGGCGGGTGCGGGGGTCGTCGGCGGGGACGTGGCGTCGGGGCCGGCGATCGTGCTGTCGGTGACCGCGCTGGGCTCGCTTCAGGGCCGGGTCCCGGTGACGCGCGCGGGCGCGCAGCCCGGTGACGTCGTCGCGCTGTGCGGGCGTATCGGCTGGGCCGCAGCGGGTCTCGACGTCCTGCACCGCGGCTTCCGCTCACCCGGCGCGGTCGTGAACGCCCACCGGGTGCCCGAGCCGCCCTACGCCGCCGGGCCGCAGGCCGCGCAGGCCGGCGCGACGTCGATGATCGACGTCTCCGACGGTCTGCTCGCCGACCTCGCCCACGTCGCCGAGGCCTCGGGCGTCACGATCGAGGTGTCGACGGCCGCGCTCGTCGTCCCGCCGCGGCTGGCCGAGGTGGCCTCCGCGCTGGGTGTCGACCCGCTGGGCTGGCTCCTGACGGGCGGCGAGGACCACGCGCTCGTCGCCACCTTCCCGCCGGGTGCGGTCCCGGAGGACTGGACGGTGATCGGCGGGGCGGCGGCCGGCGACGCGGTGGTCCTGGTCGACGGCGCGGTGCGGGACGGCGCCGCCGGCTGGGACCACTTCGCGACGTAACACCTGGTCAGGCTTTGTGAGCGGCAATAGTCGCCATAGCGACTATTGCCGCTCACAGGGGTTCACAGCGGGTCGACGCCGCGGATCGACGCGTCGACCAGCTGGACGGGGTGCAGCAGCGGGATGCCGGTGTCGAGGAATCGGCGGATCTGCAGCAGACAGCCCGCGTTGGCCGTGACGACGACGTCGGGGGTCACCGCCTCCAGGTGCTTCGCCTTGCGCCTGCCCAGCTCCTCGGCCGTCTCCGGCTCGACGAGGTTGTAGATGCCTGCCGAGCCGCAGCACAGCTCGGCCTCGGCGATGTCGTGCAGCTGCAGGTCGGGGATCGACCGCAGCACCGCGCGAGGCTGCGAGCGGATCTTCTGGGCGTTGGAGAGGTGGCAGGCGTCGTGGTAGGCGACGCGCGTCGAAATCGGGTGCCGCGGCGCCCGCGGGGTCAGCTCGGCGAGCAGCTCGGAGATGTCGCGGACCTTGGCGCTGAACGCCTTCGCCCGCTCCGCCCACGCCGGGTCGTCGGCGAGGAGGTCGGCGTACTCCTTGAGCGTCGACCCGCAGCCCGCGACGTTCGCGACGACGACGTCGAGCCGGTACCGCTCGAACATCTCGATCGTCGCCCGCGCCCGGGCCAGGCCCTCCTCCTCACGGCCGGCGTGCACCGACAGCGCGCCGCAGCACTGCCGGTCGCGGGGGACGAGCACGTCGCAGCCCTCGGCGGCGAGGACGCGGACGGTGGCGGCGTTGACGTCGCCGAAGAACACCCGTTGCGCGCACCCGGCGAGCAGCCCGACGCGCAGCCGCACCGGCCCCGACGGGCGGGTGCGTTCGGGGGTGCGGGTGAACAATGCCCGCACGGTGACGGGCGGCAGCAGCGACTCCAGCGCGCGCAGCCGGGCGGGCAGCCTGTCGATCAGGCCGAGCCGGTGCACGAGCGCGCGCAGGCCGGTGCGCTGGTAGACGATGCCGCCGAGCGCGGCGACGCGGAGCCGGCCCGGGTGCGGGAACAGCGCGAACACCAGGCCGCGGAACAGCGTGTCGGCGCGGGTGCGGGGCACGTTGCGCTCGACCTGCGGGCGCACCGACTCGATGAGCTTGTCGTACTGCACGCCCGACGGGCAGGCCGTCACGCACGCGAGGCAGCCGAGGCAGGAGTCGATGTGCTCGCCGAACGCCTCGTCGACGCCGATCTCGCCGCGCGCGGCCAGATCCATCATGTAGATGCGCCCGCGCGGCGACTCGGTCTCCAGCCCGGTGACGGCGTAGGTCGGGCAGGTGGGCAGGCAGAACCCGCAGTGGACGCATTCGTCGAGGACGTCGCGGCGCGGCGGGTGGTGGGCGTCGTAGGACGTGCTCACGCCGGGACTCCTTCGTGAAGGGGTGCGAGCCAGGAGGACAGGCGGCCGGCGCCGAAGCGGTCGGCGGGGTCGAAGCGCGCCTTGACCGCGCGCATCAGCGCGACCGCGGGCGGCGGCGGCCCCCACAGCGGGGTGTCGGGGGCCAGGCCGTCGCTGCGCAGCACCGACACCGACGACCCGGCGGCGGCGTGCGCGGCCGCGAGGACCGGTTCATGGTGTCCACCGGCCAGCGCGACGGTGTGCACCCCGACGCCGACGGAGCTGCCGCTCGTGAGCGTGACTCCCGCGGCGTCGGCAGCCGCACCGAGCGCGGCGAGGAACCCCGGCCCGTCCGACGGGAGCGTCCCGGCGCGCAGCACAGTCGCCCCCTCGGAGTGCGGGTCGGCGACGGCGGCGACCGCGGTCCAGGCGGCCTCCTCGTCGGCGCCGGCGAGGACGAGGGCGCCGGTGTTCGTCGCGAGGACGGCGTCGACGCGTTCGTGCACCCCGTCGGGGGTGCCCTCGATCCGGACCAGCAGGCCGGTGCCGGAGGTCCACTCCAGCGCGGCCGGCTCGGTGCCCGACGCGATCAGCTCCACACCAAGGCGGGCGGCGGCGGCCGCGTCGGCGGGCAGGGCGACCGTGGCCGTGGTGCGCGGCAACGGGTGCAGCCGCAGCACCACCTCCGCGACGACGCCCAGCGTGCCGAGCGAGCCGTGGAACAGCTTGGCCAGGTCGTAGCCGGCGACGTTCTTGATCACGTGCCCGCCCGCCTTCGCGACGGTCCCGTCGCCCAGGACGACGGTCACGCCGATGACGAGGTCGCGCAGCGTCCCGTACAGCTGGCGCAGCGGGCCGCCGTCGCCGCTGGCGAGCAGGCCGCCGACGGTCGCGCCCCGGCGGACCCGGGCGGCGTCGAAGGCCACGTGCTGGCCGTGTTCGCCCAGCTCGGCCTGCACGTCGGCGAGCGGGGTGCCCGCGCGGACGGAGACCGTCATGTCGGCCGGGGTCCAGTTGAGGACGCCCGACAAGGCACTGGTGTCGACGATCGCGTCGGCCGGGTCGGGCCGGCCACCCGTGGTGGCGGCGGTGCCCGCGGCGGTGACGAGCAGCCGCGGGTGCGAGGTCGCGGAACCGGCGACCGCGTCGCGCAGCTCCTCGACGGTCGTCGGCATGAAAGTGGTGGGGGGCATGCGTCAGATCCGCTCGATGATGCCCGCCGCCTCCAGCGGGTGGGCGCGATGGGGGCCGGGGCGGTCGCCGCAGAGCCGGGGCGTCGGCAGCAGCTTGCCCGGGTTGCAGATCTCGTCGGGGTCGAACGCCTTGCGCAGCAACGTCATCGTCGCCAGGTCGACGTCGGAGTACTGGCGCGGCATCGAGCAGGCCTTGTCGGTGCCGATGCCGTGCTCACCCGACAGCGAGCCGCCGAGGTCGACGCACAGCTCCGCGATCGCCGTCGACAGGTGCTCGGCGCGGTCGTGCTCACCGGCCTGCTCGCTGTAGAGGACGAGCGGGTGCAGGTTGCCGTCGCCGGCGTGGAAGACGTTGGCCACCCGCAGACCGGCCTCGTCGGCCATCTCCGAGATGCGGACCAGCGCCTCGGCGAGGCGGGTGCGGGGGACGACACCGTCCTGCACGAAGTAGTTCGGGCTGATCCGCCCGACCGCCGCGAACGCCGCCTTGCGCCCCTTCCACATCGCCGCGCGCGCCTCCGGGGTCGGCGCGATCACCAGCTTGGTGGTGCCGTTGTCCTTGCAGAGCTGTTCGATCTCGGCGAACTGCGTCGCCACCTCGGCGGGTGGGCCGTCGAGCTCGACGAGCAGCGCGGCCGCGGTGTCGAGGGAGTAGCCCGCCTGCACCGACGCCTCGACGGCCTCCAGCGCGAGCGCGTCCATCATCTCGACGGCCGCCGGCACGATGCCCGACGCGATCATCCCGGTCACGGTGTCGCCGGCTTGCTCGACCGAGGGGAAGTCGGCCACCAGGGTGCGCACCGCCGTCGGCGTGGCCAGCAGCTTCACGGTGATCCGCGTGACGATCCCGAGCGTGCCCTCGGAGCCGACGAACGCGCCCAGCAGGTCGTAGCCCGGCTGGTGCGGCGACGGCGCCCCGAGCGTCGTGACGGCGCCGTCTGGGAGGACGACCTGGACCTCGTGGATGTGGTGGACGGTGAACCCGTACTTGAGGCAGTGCGCCCCACCGGAGTTCTCGGCGACGTTCCCGCCGATCGTGCACACCTGCTGGCTCGACGGGTCGGGTGCGAAGTAGAGCCCGTACTCGGCGACGGCCTTGCTGACGTCGAGGTTCGTCACCCCGGGCTGGACGACCGCCCGCCGGTTCTCGACGTCGATCTCCAGGACCGAGCGCAGCTTCTGCAGCGAGATGACGACGCCCTCGGCCACGGGCAGCGACCCGCCCGACAGGCACGTCCCCGCGCCGCGGGCGACGAACGGCACCGTGTGGCGCGCGCAGATCGCCACTGCGGCCGCGACCTGCGCGGTGTCGGTGGGCAGCAGCACGAACTCGGGCACCACCCGGAACCCGGTCAGCCCGTCGCACTCGTAGGAGCGCAACGACACCGGGTCGTCGAGCACCGCGTCGGCCCCGATCGCCGCGACGAACTCGGCCCGGAGTGCGGAGTGCTCCATGCACCCTCCTCGTACACAACTGAGATACAAGTCGTGTGCGAACGTAGCCGCGTCGTGTGCCACGAACAAGGTGAGATCAGTCCGCTGTGAGCAAACCCGGGGTGTCGACGGCCAGCCCCAGCGCCATCACCGTCCCCGACAGATGCACGCGCACCGCGTCGAGCAACGCGTCCACGTCACCGTCACCGACCGCCACCGCGATCCGCGTGTGCTCCTCGACGATCGTCGCCGTCCGCCGCGGATCCCGCACCGCCGACTCCCCGATCATCCGCAACTGTCTGTCCCGCAACGACGAGTACACGTCGGCCAGGATCGGGTTCCCTGCCGCATCCACCAGCACCGTGTGGAACGCGCGGTCGGCGTCGAGGAAGCCGCGCAGGTCGTCGCCCGCCGCGCGCTGCCGGCCCAGCTGCACGTCCAGCGCCTCGACGATGCTCGCGCGCGCCGGATCGGGGGCACGGCACACCGAGCGGGCCGCGAACTGCTCGATCACCAGCCGCGCCTCCATCACCGCCCGGACCTCCTCCGGCGACACCGGCACCACCAGCGCACCCCGCTGCGGGTACAGCCGCAGCAGCCCCTCCGCCTCCAGCCGCAGGAACGCCTCCCGCACCGGCGTGCGCGACATCCCCAGCGCCGCCGCGACCTCGCCCTCGCTGATCAGGTCGCCGCCGCGGAAGCCGCCGGTCAGGATGCGGTCCTTCACGTGCTCCAACGCACGCGCCTTCGCGCCGCCACGCCGCGGCGCCGGATCCTTCGCTGCGGCGCCGACCGCCACGCCCACCACACTCCCGCGCTCAGAGGTGCCGCGGACCCTACCGCGACCGGCTCGGGTGCCCGGCGGGTCATGACCGCCGTCGACCGTGGAGCGCCGCCGCGCCCCTGCTGACCGCGCAGGTCCCGAACCTCGCGCGCAACCTCACCGCTGCCGTGACGCCTCCGGAGGACCGTCAGGTTGCGCGCGACCGACGGCGCGCAACCTGGCTGCTGTCAGCAGGCCGATTCACGACCGTGAGGTTGCGCGCGGGGTGTGGGCCCCCACGCGGCGCGATCCGCCGGGCGGTCGTGAGTGGCGATAGTCGCGAT
>NZ_BJVJ01000070.1 GCF_007989085.1 Pseudonocardia sulfidoxydans NBRC 16205 | reverse complement strand
CAGAACGAGTCGCACGCGAAACCAACCTCCCTGAGAACACGATCGCGGTGGTGCCGGACGTCGCCGGCGGGGTGCGGCGAGCGGCGGGACGGGACAGCGCGCGGCTGCGGGTGACGCGCCGCGCCGACTGCCGTCCATCGCACCTTAACGCAGGAAACCCTCGTAGTTCCGCTGCATGAGCTGGCTCTCGATCTGTTTCACGGTGTCGAGGCCCACGCCGACCATGATCAGCACGGCGGTACCGCCGAACGGGAAGTTCTGGTTCTGCCCGCTGCCGGTGATGCCGAGGAAGAAGTTCGGCAGCACCGCGATGATGCCCAGGTACAGCGATCCCGGCAGTGTGATGCGGGAGAGCACGAAGTTCAGGTACTCCGCGGTCGGCCTGCCCGGGCGGATGCCGGGGATGAAGCCGCCGAACTTCTTCATCTCCTCGGCCCGCTCCTCGGGACTGAACGTGATGCCGACGTAGAAATACGTGAAGAAGATGATCAGTGCGACGTACAGCAGGATGTGCAACCAGTTCGACTGGTCGACGAGGTAGGTCGCGACGAAGCGCTGGAACCAGCTGTCGCCGCTGCCCGCGAGCTGCGCGATCAGGCTGGGCAGGTACAGCAGCGAGCTGCCGAAGATGACCGGGATGACGCCGGCCTGGTTGACCTTGAGCGGCAGGTACGTCGACGTGCCGCCGTACATGCGCCGGCCCACCATGCGCTTGGCGTACTGCACCGGGATGCGGCGCTGGCCCTGCTCGACGAACACTACGCTCGCGATGATGGCCAGGCCGAACACGCAGACACCGGCGAAGACCAGGCCGCCGGAGCTGTCGAGGATGTTCTTGCCCTCGGCCGGGATGCGGTGCGCGATCGAGGCGAAGATCAGCAGCGACATGCCGTTGCCGATGCCGCGCTCGGTGACCTGCTCGCCCAGCCACATGACGACGGCACAGCCGGCGGTCATCACGATGACCATGACGGCGAGGGTGAAGATGCTCTGGTCCGGGATGACCGGGACGTTGCAGCCCTGGAACAGCACGCCGCGCACCGCGAGGGCCACGATGCCCGTGGCCTGCAGGATCGCCAGGGCGATCGTGAGGTAGCGGGTGTACTGGGTCAGCTTGGCCTGACCCGACTGCCCTTCCTTCTTCAGCTGCTCGAACCGCGGGATGACCACGGTGAGCAGCTGGACGATGATGCTCGCCGTGATGTACGGCATGATCCCGAGCGCGAGGATCGACAGCTGCAGGAGCGCGCCGCCCGAGAACAGGTTGATGAGCGAGTAGACGCCCGAGTTCGCGCCGCCCTCGACGGCGGCGATGCACTGCTGGACGTTCGGGAAGGACACCCCGGGCGACGGGATGTTCGCCCCCAGGCGGTAGACCGCGACGACACCCAGCGTGAAGAGGATCTTCTTCCGTAGGTCTGGCGTCGTCAGTGCTGACCGGAACGCGCTGAGCACTCGGGCCCCTCCTACTACGTCGGCGGCGGACCGCCGGTTGCCGGCTTCACCGGCTGCTGGTGGGGCCTGCGGCGCCGGGCCCCTGGACGGGGCCGAGACGGCCGGCTACGGCCCGGCGAACGCGCACCGCTGGTGCGAGTGGCGGACTCGAGCGACTCTAACAGCGGCGACGCCGCCCGCTCCCGCGCCCCGTACTCGACGGGGACGACGCGGGAACGAGCGGCGTCGGCCTGCTCACAGCTCGGTGGCGGACCCGCCGGCTGCGACGATCTTCTCCTTGGCACTGCCGGAGAACTTGTGCGCGGTGACGGTGAGCGCGACACCGTCGAGCTCCCCGGTGCCGAGCACCTTGACCAGCTCGTTGCGGCGGACCGCACCGGCGGCGACGAGCTCGGCCGGGCCGACCTCGCCACCCTCCGGGAAGAGCACCGCGAGGTCGCCGACGTTCACGAC
Organism: Pseudonocardia sulfidoxydans NBRC 16205; assembly: GCF_007989085.1. Taxonomy (GTDB): domain Bacteria; phylum Actinomycetota; class Actinomycetes; order Mycobacteriales; family Pseudonocardiaceae; genus Pseudonocardia; species Pseudonocardia sulfidoxydans. The sequence continues at coordinate 27,170 of NZ_BJVJ01000070.1, read as the reverse complement.
CTGGTACTCGACGCGGAAGCGGTTCTTGAAGCCCTTGAGCTTGGGCAGCCGCATGTGCAACGGCATCTGCCCGCCCTCGAAGGCCGGGGAGACCGTCTTGCGCGCCTTCGTGCCCTTGGTACCGCGGCCCGCGGTCTTGCCCTTGGAGCCCTCACCGCGACCGACACGGGTCTTCGCGGTCTTGGCGCCGGGGGCCGGACGCAGGTCGTGGATCTTGATGGACTCGGTCATCAGGAACCGACCTCCTCCACCGTCACGAGGTGCCGCACGGTGTTGATCATGCCGCGGACCTGGGGGTTGTCGTCCCACTCCGCGGACTGACGGATCTTGCGAAGCCCGAGGGACTTCAAGGTCTCGCGCTGGTTCTGCTTGCGCCCGATGGCGCTGCGGACCTGCGTGACCTTCAGCTTCTTAGCCTGCGAGTCAGTCGATGCAGCCACGTCGCTCACACCCTCGCAGCCGCGGCGGCCTCGGCACGCGCACGGAGCATGGCGGCCGGGGCGACGTCCTCCAGCGGCAGGCCGCGGCGGGCCGCGACCTCCTCCGGACGCTGGATCATCTTGAGCGCCGCGATCGTCGCGTGCACGACGTTGATCGCGTTGTCGCTGCCGAGCGACTTCGACAGGATGTCGTGGATGCCGGCGCACTCCAGGACCGCGCGGACCGGGCCACCGGCGATGACACCGGTACCGGGGCTCGCGGGGCGCAGCATGACCACACCCGCGGCCGCCTCGCCCTGGACCCGGTGCACGATCGTGCCGCCGATGCGCGGGACGCGGAAGAAGTTCTTCTTCGCCTCCTCGACACCCTTGGCGATCGCCGCCGGGACCTCCTTGGCCTTGCCGTAGCCGACGCCCACGAGGCCGTCGCCGTCGCCCACGATCATCAGCGCGGTGAAGCTGAAGCGCCGACCACCCTTGACGACCTTGGCCACGCGGTTGATCGTGACCAGTCGCTCGATGTACGGGGTCTTGTCCTGGGCCGCCCCGCCACGGCCTCCGTCGCGGCGGTCCCGGCGGTCGCGGTTGTCGCCGCTGCCGCCACCGGGGCCTCCGCCGTCACGCCGCGTACGTCCCGGCATCAGACGTTCCCTTCAGTGTGCTTCATGGTCATCAGAACTCCAGCCCGCCCTCGCGGGCGGCGTCGGCCAGAGCTGCGATCCGGCCGTGGTAGCCGTTGCCGCCGTGGTCGAAGACGACCGCGTCGACACCGGCGGCCTTGGCGCGGGCCGCGATGAGCTCGCCCACCTTGGCCGCCTTGGCCTTCTTGTCGCCCTCCAGCGACGCCACGTCGGCGTCGAGGGTCGAGGCCGACGCCAGCGTGTGGCCGGCCAGGTCGTCGATCAGCTGCACGAACATGTGCCGCGAGCTGCGCTTGACCGCGAGCCGGGGACGGGTCGCCGTGCCGTTGATCTTCTTCCGCAGCCGGGCGTGCCGACGCGTACGCGCCACCCGCCGGGTGCTGGAGATGTTCGACGCGGCCCGCTTCTTGGCGTTGGCCGAGATCGTCTCTGTCTGAGCCATCACTTACCCGTCTTCCCGACCTTGCGGCGGACGACCTCGCCCGCGTACCGCACACCCTTGCCCTTGTACGGCTCGGGCTTGCGGATCTTGCGGATGTTCGCGGCGGTCTCGCCCACGAGCTGCTTGTCGATACCCGCCACCGAGAACTTGGTGGGGGACTCGACGGCGAACGTGATGCCCGCGGGCGGCGTGACGACGACCGGGTGGCTGAAGCCGAGCGCGAACTCGAGGTTCGACCCCTTCAGCGCGACGCGGTAACCGACACCGACGATCTCGAGCTTCTTCTCGTAGCCGGCGGTGACGCCGATGACGAGGTTGTTGACGAGAGTGCGCGTCAGGCCGTGGTAGGCCTTCGACTTGCGCTCGTCGTCCGGACGCTTCACGACCACGACGCCGTCGTCACCGCGCTCGACGGTGATCGGCTCGATCACGGTGTGCGACAGGGTGCCCTTGGGGCCCTTGACCGTGACGGTGCGGCCCTCGATGGCCACGTCGACGCCCGACGGAACGGTGATCGGCAGTTTCCCGATGCGCGACATCGCTACTTCTCCCTTCTCACCAGACGTAGGCGAGGACTTCCCCGCCCACGCCGTCCCGGTTTGCCTGGCGGTCGGTCAGCAGACCCTTCGACGTCGAGATGATCGCGACGCCGAGGCCCCCGAGGACCCGCGGCAGGTTGGTGGACTTCGCGTAGACCCGCAGGCCGGGCTTGGAGACCCGGCGCACACCGGCGATGCTGCGCTCGCGGTTGCGGCCGTACTTGAGCTCGATCACGAGGGCCTTGCCGACCTCGGCGTCCTCGGTGTGGTGCGACGCGATGTAGCCCTCCTTCTGAAGGATCTCCGCAATGGCGACCTTCAGCTTGGAGTGCGGCATCACGACGCGGTCGTGGTATGCCGAGTTCGCGTTCCGCAGACGGGTGAGCATGTCTGCGATCGGATCGGTCATCGTCATGGTGACGTCACTACTTTCCCGCCCTGGTTCCCCCTGGCCCAGAGAACTGGGCGCCGTCGGGGGCCTGTGGCGATCAGGAAAAGCAGCTGGTGATTACCAGCTGGACTTGCTGACGCCGGGCAGCTCGCCGGCGTGCGCCATCTGGCGCACGCAGACGCGGCAGAGCCCGAACTTGCGCAGGACCGCACGCGGGCGGCCGCACTTCTGGCAACGTGTGTAGCCGCGGACCTTGAACTTCGGGGTCTTGGCGGCCTTGATCACCAACGCCTTCTTGGCCATGGTGGGTCAGCTCTCCTTGAAGGGGAAGCCGAGCTTGCGCAGCAGCTCCCGGCCTTCCTCGTCGGTGGTCGCCGTCGTCACGACCGTGATGTCCATGCCGCGCGGACGGTCGATCGAGTCGGGGTCGATCTCGTGGAACATCGACTGCTCCGTGAGACCGAAGGTGTAGTTGCCCCGCCCGTCGAACTGCGTGGCCGACAGCCCGCGGAAGTCGCGGATACGGGGCAGCGCGATCGTCAGCAGACGGTCGAGGAACTCCCACATCCGGTCGCCGCGCAGGGTGACCTTCGCGCCGATCGGCATGCCCTCGCGCAGCTTGAACTGCGCGATCGACTTCGTGGCGCGGCGGACCTGCGGGCGCTGGCCGGTGATCGCGGCGAGGTCGCGGACGGCCCCGTCGATCAGCTTCGCGTCACGGGCGGCGTCGCCGACACCCATGTTCACGACGACCTTGACGACGCCCGGGATCTGCATGACGTTCGCGTAGGAGAACTGCTCGCGCAGCTGGCCCTTGATCTCGTCGCGGTAGCGCTGCTTGAGCCGCGGCGTCACCTTCTCGGCGGTCGTCATGTCAGATCTCCTTCCCGGTGCGGCGGGAGATCCGGACGCGCTTGGCCTTGCCGCCGTCCTCGGACTCGACGACCTTCTTGCCGACGCGGGTCGGCTTGCCGTCGGAGTCGACGACCATCACGTTCGAGACGTGGATGGCGGCCTCCTGCGTCACGATGCCGCCGGACTGCGCGCCGCGCTGGTTCTGGCTGACGCGCGTGTGCTTCTTGATCCTGTTGACCCCCTCGACGAGGACGCGGTCGCGGTCGGGGTAGGCCTGGATGACCTTGCCCCGCGCGCCCTTGTCCTTGCCGGCGATCACCAGGACGGTGTCACCCTTCTTGACCTTCATCTCTCACAACACCTCCGGGGCGAGGGAGATGATCTTCATGAACCGCTTGTCGCGCAGCTCGCGACCGACCGGGCCGAAGATGCGGGTCCCCCGCGGCTCACCGTCGGCCTTGATCAGGACGGCGGCGTTCTCGTCGAACCGGATGTAGCTGCCGTCCGGACGACGCTTCTCCTTGACGGTGCGCACGACGACGGCCTTGACGACGTCACCGCGCTTCACACCGGCTCCGGGGATGGCTTCCTTCACCGTGGCGACGATGGTGTCGCCGATCCCCGCGTAACGACGCGACGAACCGCCCAGCACCCGGATGCACAGGATCTCCTTGGCACCGGTGTTGTCGGCGACGCGCAGACGCGACTCCTGCTGGATCACTTCGCCTTCTCCAGGATCTCGACCAGGCGCCAGCGCTTCGTGGCCGACAGCGGTCGGGTCTCCATCAGGCGGACGCGGTCGCCGACGCCGGCCGTGTTGGCCTCGTCGTGCGCCTTGACCTTGCTGGTCCGCCGGATGACCTTGCCGTAGAGCGGGTGCTTCACGCGGTCCTCGAGCGAGACGACGATCGTCTTGTCCATCTTGTCGGACACGACGAGTCCCTCGCGGACCTTGCGCTCCCCGCGCTGCTCGCTCATGCTGCGCCCTCGTTGTCGGTCGGGGCGACGGACAGGCCCAGCTCACGCTCACGCATCACCGTGTAGATGCGCGCGATGTCGTGGCGGACGGTCCGCAGCCGCCGGTTGTTGTCCAGCTGCCCGGTCGCCATCTGGAATCGGAGGTTGAACAGCTCCTCCTTGGACTCCTTGACGCGCAGCACGAGCTCCTCGTCGGTCAGCTCACGCAGCTCGGCAGCGGTGGTACCCGCGGAGGCCATCAGATGTCACCACCCTCGCGGGTCACGATCCGGCACTTCATGGGCAGCTTGTGGATGGCGCGACGCAGCGCCTCACGAGCCGTCTGCTCGTTCGGGAAGCTCATCTCGAAGAGCACCCGTCCGGGCTTCACGTTGGTCACCCACTTCTCCGGCGAGCCCTTACCGGAACCCATGCGGGTCTCGGCGGGCTTCTTGGTCAGCGGCCGGTCCGGGAAGACGTTGATCCACACCTTGCCACCACGGCGGATGTGCCGGTTGATGGCGATACGGGCGGACTCGATCTGCCGGTTCGTCACGTAGGCGGGCTCGAGGGCCTGGATGCCGTAGTCACCGAAGGTGACGCGGGTCCCACCCGTCGAGGCGCCGGTGCGGTGCGGCCGGTGCTGCTTGCGGTGCTTCACCTTGCGCGGGATCAGCATGGCTCAGGACTCCCCACCGGTGCTCGGGGCCTCGGTGGTGGCCACCGAACCCCCGCCGGCCTGCTCCGCTGCGGCGCGCCCGGCGTCGGTGCTCGTCGCCGTGGTGCCGGAGGCACCGGAACGGCGGCGGGCGGGACGCTCACGGCGCGGGCCACCACGACCCGGCTCGGCGGCGGCGGGCGCGCCCTCACGGCGGCCACCGACGACGTCACCCTTGTAGATCCAGACCTTCACGCCGATCCGGCCGAAGGTCGTGCGGGCCTCGAACAGGCCGTAGTCGATGTCCGCGCGCAGCGTGTGCAGCGGGACACGACCCTCGCGGTAGAACTCCGAGCGCGACATCTCCGCACCGCCGAGGCGGCCCGAGCACTGCACCCGGATGCCCTTGACCTGCGGGCTGCGCATGGCCGACTGGATGGCCTTGCGCATCGCGCGACGGAAGGCGACGCGGTTGGACAGCTGCTCGGCGACGCCCTGCGCGACGAGCTGCGCGTCGGACTCCGAGTTCTTGACCTCGAGGATGTTGAGCTGGACCTGCTTCTTGGTCAGCTTCTCGAGGGCGCCGCGGATGCGGTCGGCCTCCGCGCCGCGGCGGCCGATGACGATGCCCGGACGCGCGGTGTGGATGTCGACGCGGACCCGGTCGCGGGTGCGCTCGATCTCGACCTTGGAGATGCCGGCCCGCTCCATGCCCTTGGAGAGCAGGCGACGGATCTCGACGTCTTCCTTCACGTACTCCGCGTACTGCTTGTCCGCGTACCAGCGGGACTTCCAGTCCGTGGTGATGCCGAGCCGGAACCCGTGCGGGTTGATCTTCTGCCCCATCAGCGGGCCCTCCCCTTCGCACCACGAGCGCGACCGCCGGCCTTGGCGACCGGACGCGACTCGACCTCGATGGTGATGTGGCTCGTCCGCTTGCGGATCCGGTACGCGCGACCCTGCGCACGCGGCCGGATGCGCTTGAGCGTCGGGCCCTCGTCGACGTAGGCGACCGCGACGACGAGCGTCTCCGGGTCCATGTCGAAGTTGTTCTCGGCGTTGGCCGCGGCGCTCGCCACGACCTTGGCCACCGGCTCCGCGGCGGCCTGCGGCGAGAACCGCAGGACGCTCAGAGCCTCGGCGACCGGACGCCCCTTGATCAGCTCGACCACACGCCGCACCTTCGTCGGCGACATGCGGACGAACCTCGCCCTGGCGAACGCGCGAGCAGGCTCGAGCGCGGCGCCGGCGGTGTCCTGGCTGTCGTCAGCCATGTCTCTCCACCTCTCCTAGTCGCTACTCGGGCCGCTCAGCGCCGACGCGCTTTGCGGTCGTCCTTGATGTGGCCACGGAAGGTCCGCGTGGGCGCGAACTCCCCCAGCTTGTGGCCGACCATCGCGTCCGACACGAACACCGGCACGTGCTTGCGGCCGTCGTGCACCGCAATCGTGTGGCCGATCATGTCGGGGATGATCGTGGACCGCCGGGACCAGGTCCGGATGACGGTCTTCTTGCCCGACTCGTTGAGGGCGTCCACCTTCTTGAGCAGGTGGTCGTCCACGAACGGGCCCTTCTTCAGGCTGCGCGGCATGTCTTTACCTCCCTGCTCAGCGCTTCTTGCCGGTACGGCGCCGGCGGACGATCAACTTGTCGGACGGCTTGGTGCGGCGGGTACGCCCCTCGGGCTTGCCGTTGGGGTTGACCGGGTGGCGACCACCGGAGGTCTTGCCCTCACCACCACCGTGCGGGTGGTCCACCGGGTTCATGGCGACACCACGGACGGTCGGGCGCTTGCCCTTCCACCGCATGCGGCCTGCCTTGCCCCAGTTGATGTTGGAGTGCTCGCTGTTGCCCACCTCGCCGACGGTGGCGCGGCAGCGCACGTCGACGTTGCGGATCTCGCCGGACGGCATGCGCAGCTGCGCGTACGGCCCGTCCTTGGCGACCAGCTGCACGCTCGACCCGGCGGAGCGGGCGATCTTCGCGCCGCCACCGGGGCGGAGCTCGATCGCGTGCACCACGGTGCCGGTCGGGATGTTGCGCAGCGGCAGGTTGTTGCCGACCTTGATGTCGGACTTCGGCCCCGCCTCGACGACGTCGCCCTGCTTGAGCTTCGCCGGCGCGAGGATGTAGCGCTTCTCGCCGTCCGCGTAGTGCAGCAGCGCGATGCGCGAGGTCCGGTTGGGGTCGTACTCGATGTGCGCGACCTTGGCCGGCACGCCGTCCTTGTCGTTGCGCCGGAAGTCGATCAGCCGGTACGCACGCTTGTGGCCGCCGCCCTGGTGGCGGGTGGTCACCTTGCCGTGCGCGTTGCGGCCGCCCTTGTTGTGCAGGGGGCGCAGCAGCGACTTCTCCGGCGTCGAGCGGGTGATCTCGGCGAAGTCCGAGACGCTCGAGCCACGACGACCGGGAGTCGTCGGCTTGTACTTACGGATGCCCATGGGTCTGCTCGCTCCCTCAGCTCGCCCGGCCGCCGAACACGTCGATCGCCTTGCTGTCCTCGGACAGCGTGACGATCGCGCGCTTGGTGTCCTTGCGCTTGCCGTAGCCGGCCTTGGAGCGCTTGCGCTTGCCGGGGCGGTTCAGCGTGTTGACGCTGAGCACCTTGACCCCGAACACCTTCTCCACGGCGATCTTGATCTCGGTCTTGTTCGCGTCCGGGCGGACGACGAAGGTGTACTGGCGCTCGTCGAGCAGCCCGTAGCTCTTCTCCGACACCACCGGCGCGAGCAGGATGTCGCGCGGATCGGCGATCACTTGCTCTCCTCCTCAGCAGCCTTGCGCTGTGACGGCGGCAGAGCGAAGCCCGCGGCCTCGGCGTCAGCCGCGGTGGCGAACCACACCTCGGCGACCGTGCGGTCGTAGAAGGCGGAGCCCGGCACGTGGTACAGCTTCGAGTCCTCGTTGCCCTTGATCGGGAAACCCTCGGGCGCGACCGACACGTCGTCGAGCGGCGCGTGGCTGCCCGCTCCGTGCGGGGCGGCGTCGCCCTCGGACGCGCCGGAGGCGGCCTTCAGCAGGCCGATCTTCGCGGCGCGACGCTTCGACGGCGCGGCCGCGACCGGGCCGGCGAGGAACGCCTCGAGCGACTCGGACGTGAACACCACGTCGTCGTTGACCAGCACGTCGTACGTGTTGAGCTGATCGGGGGCGATGAGGTGCACCTGCGGCAGGTTGCGCAGGCTCAGCAGGTTCACCGAGTCGTCGCGGCCGACGACGACGAGAACGCCGCGCGACTCCGCGCCGACGACGGCCTCGAGCGCCTGGCGCGCGGCCTTGGTCGACGGGCTGTCACCGGAGACGAGACCGGAGACGACGTGCACGCGGCCGCCACGGGCCCGGTCGGACAGGGCGCCACGCAGGGCGGCGGCCTTCATCTTCTTCGGGGTCCGCTGCGAGTAGTCGCGCGGCGTGGGGCCGTGGACGACGCCACCACCGGTGAACTGCGGCGCGCGGACCGAGCCCTGACGGGCGCGGCCGGTGCCCTTCTGGCGGTACGGCTTGCGCCCACCGCCGCGGACCTCGCCGCGGGTCTTGGTGCTGTGCGTGCCCTGGCGGGCCGCGGCCTGCTGGGCCACGACGACCTGGTGCATCAGCGGGATGTTCGCCGTCACGTCGAAGACGTGGTCGGGCAGGTCGACGTTGCCGTCGGCCGTGCCCTCGGCGTTCTTCACCTCGACCGAGCTCACTTGACACCACCCTTCGCGGCCGTCTTGACGACGACGAGGCCGCCGCGCGGACCGGGCACGGCGCCCTTGATCAGCAGCAGGCCGCGCTCGGCGTCGACCCGGTGGACGGTCAGGCTCTGGGTGGTGACGCGCACCGAACCCATGCGACCGGCCATCCGCAAGCCCTTGAAGACACGACCCGGGGTCGCGCAGCCGCCGATGGAACCCGGCGAGCGGTGCTTGCGCTGGGTGCCGTGGCTGGCGCCGAGGCCCTTGAAGTTGTGCCGCTTCATGACGCCGGCGTAGCCCTTGCCCTTGCTGGTGCCGACGACGTCGACCAGGGCGCCGGCCTCGAAGGCCTCGGCGGTGATCTCCTGGCCGAGCGAGTACTCGCCCGCGTCGGTCGTGCGCAGCTCGACGGTGTAGCGCCGCGGCGTGACGCCGGCCTTGGCGAAGTGGCCCGTCTCGGGCTTGTTCACCCGGCGCGGGTCGACCGCGCCGTAGGCCAGCTGGACGGCGACGTAGCCGTCGGTCTCCTGGGTCCGGATCTGGGTCACCACGTTGGGTCCGGCCTGGACCACGGTGACCGGGACGACCCGGTTGTTCTCGTCGAATACCTGGGTCATCCCGAGCTTCTTGCCCAGGATCCCGGTGATCTGCCTGTCAGTCATCGCCTGGTCAGCCCTACTGGATGTTCACGTCGACGCTGGCCGGCAGGTCGATGCGCATGAGCGCGTCGACCGTCTTCGGCGTCGGGTCGAGGATGTCGATCAGCCGCTTGTGCGTGCGCATCTCGAAGTGCTCGCGCGAGTCCTTGTACTTGTGCGGCGAGCGGATGACGCAGTACACGTTCTTCTCGGTCGGCAGCGGCACCGGCCCGACGACCCGGGCACCGGTACGCGTCACCGTCTCGACGATCTTGCGAGCGGACGCGTCGATTGCCTCGTGGTCGTAGGCCTTGAGCCTGATGCGGATCTTCTGTCCCGCCATGTCCTCGGTCGTCCTCTTCTTCCTACCGCTGCTTCACGGTCCACCGGGTAGCGCCCGCGGAGGAGCCCCGCACCCGAATTCGTGCCTCTGCGCCGATGTCGGAGACGACATCCGCCGTTGGGCTCGCGCTCTGTTCAGGTCTCACTCCCTGGGCTCCGGTCCACGAGGTCGGGCGTGTCGCGCTCGTCCTACAGACCGGTCCCCGGGTCACGTGCATCCACGGGGGATGCTCGAGAGCTTTCTGGGGGCTGGCACCGAACGCGGCGCGCGGGATCAGGTCCCGCGCGCCGCGGTCGACGCGCAACCCGTCAAGGATGCCACACGGCTGTGCGGCCTCCCCAACCGGGGGTGCTTACTTGTTGATCTTGGTGACCTGGCCGGCGCCGACGGTCCGACCACCCTCACGGATGGCGAACTGCAGGCCCTCCTCCATGGCGATCGGCTGGATCAGCGCGACGCTCATGGTGGTGTTGTCGCCGGGCATGACCATCTCGGTGCCCGACGGCAGGGTCACGACGCCCGTCACGTCCGTGGTGCGGAAGTAGAACTGCGGGCGGTAGTTGTTGAAGAACGGCGTGTGGCGGCCGCCCTCGTCCTTGGACAGGATGTAGACCTGGCCCTCGAACTCGGTGTGCGGGGTGATCGAGCCCGGCTTCACGACGACCTGGCCGCGCTCGACGTCCTCGCGCTTGATGCCGCGGAGCAGCAGGCCGACGTTCTCACCGGCGCGACCCTCGTCGAGCAGCTTGCGGAACATCTCGACACCGGTGACGGTGGTCGATGTGCTCTTCTCGCGGATGCCGACGATCTCGACGGTCTCGTTGACCTTGACGATCCCGCGCTCGATACGGCCGGTGACGACCGTGCCGCGACCGGTGATCGTGAAGACGTCCTCGATCGGCATGAGGAACGGCTTGTCGGTGTCGCGCTCCGGCTCCGGGATCGACTCGTCGACCGCGTCCATGAGCTCGAGGAGCTTGGCGCCCCACTCGGCGTCGCCCTCGAGGGCCTTCAGCGCCGAGACGCGCACGATCGGCAGGTCGTCGCCCGGGTACTCCTGCGACGACAGCAGCTCGCGGACCTCCAGCTCGACGAGCTCGAGGATCTCCTCGTCGTCGACCATGTCGGCCTTGTTCAGCGCGACCACGATGTAGGGCACGCCGACCTGGCGGGCGAGCAGCACGTGCTCACGCGTCTGGGGCATCGGGCCGTCGGTCGCCGCAACCACCAGGATGGCGCCGTCCATCTGCGCCGCACCGGTGATCATGTTCTTGATGTAGTCGGCGTGACCGGGGCAGTCGACGTGCGCGTAGTGCCGCTTCTCGGTCTGGTACTCGACGTGCGCGATCGAGATCGTGATGCCGCGCTGACGCTCCTCGGGAGCCTTGTCGATGTTCTCGAACGCCGAAGCCTCGTTGAGTTCCGGGTACTTGTCGTGCAGAACCTTGGTGATGGCCGCCGTCAGCGTGGTCTTGCCGTGGTCGATGTGACCGATGGTGCCGATGTTGACGTGCGGCTTGGTCCGCTCGAACTTCGCCTTCGCCACTGCAGTGTCCTCCTGGACTGAGTACTTGTGTCCGCCGTGCTGACGGCAGGTCTTGGGGGGTGGAGCCGGGGTCCGGCGCCGGGTGGTGACGGGTGACGAGCCACCGGGCCGCGGACCTTACAGGCCCGCGGCCGGAGCCTCTTACTCGCCCGTCGCCTTCGCGATGATCTCCTTGGCCACGCTGGAGGGAACCTCCGCGTAGGAGTCGAAGACCATCGTGTAGTTGGCCCGGCCCTGGGTCCGCGACCGCAGGTCGCCGACGTAGCCGAACATCTCGGAGAGCGGGACGACCGCCTTGATGACGCGAGCGCCTGCCCGGTCCTCCATGGCCTGGATCTGGCCACGGCGGGAGTTCAGGTCGCCGATCACGTCGCCCATGTAGTCCTCGGGCGTGGTGACCTCGACCGCCATCATCGGCTCGAGGATGGCCGGGTCGGCCTTGCGGGCCGCTTCCTTGAGCGCCATCGAGCCGGCGACCTTGAACGCCATCTCCGACGAGTCGACCTCGTGGTACTGGCCGTCGAGGAGCGTCAGCTTGATGCCCGTCAGCGGGTATCCGGCCAGCACGCCGTACTGCATGGCGTCCTGCGCTCCGGCGTCGACCGACGGGATGTACTCCCGCGGGATGCGACCGCCGCTGACCTTGTTGTCGAACTCGTACAGCGCACCGTCGGCCGTGTCGAGCGGCTCGAGCTTGATGATGACGCGGGCGAACTGACCCGAACCACCGGTCTGCTTCTTGTGCGTGTACTCGTACTTGTCGACCGTCTTGCGGATCGTCTCGCGGTAGGCGACCTGAGGCTTGCCGATGTTGGCCTCGACCTTGTAGTCGCTCTTCATCCGGTTGACGAGCACCTCGAGGTGCAGCTCGCCCATGCCCGCCAGGATGGTCTGGCCGGACTCCTGGTCCAGGCTGACCTGGAACGTCGGGTCCTCTTCGGCCAGCTTCTGGATCGCGATGCCCAGCTTCTCCTGGTCGGCCTTGGTCTTCGGCTCGACCGCCACCTGGATGACCGGGTCCGGGAAGGTCATCGACTCGAGCACGATCGGCTGCTGCGGGTCGCAGAGCGTCTCGCCCGTGGTCGTGTCCTTGAGACCGATCACCGCGTAGATGTGACCCACCAGGGCCTCATCGACGGGGTTCTCCTTGTTGGCGTGCATCTGGAAGATCTTCCCGATGCGCTCCTTGCGGTCCTTGGTCGAGTTCACGACCTGCGAACCGGCGGCGACCCGACCCGAGTAGACCCGGATGTAGGTGAGCTTGCCGAAGAACGGGTGCGCGGCGATCTTGAAGGCCAGCGCCGAGAACGGCTCGTCCTTCTCCGGCTTGCGCAGCGCCGGGGTCTCGCCGTCGGGCAGCGTGCCCTCGACGGGCGGCAGGTCCGAAGGAGCCGGCAGGTAGTCGATCACCGCGTCGAGCATGGGCTGGACGCCCTTGTTCTTGAACGCGGACCCGCACAGCACCGGGTAGGCGAGGCGACCGTTGACGATCCGGCGGATGCCGTGCTTGATCTGGTCGACCGTGAGCTCCTCGCCACCGAGGTAGAGCTCCATGAGCTCGTCGTCGGTCTCGGCGACGGCCTCGACCAGCGCGGTGCGGTACTCCTCCGCGCGGTCCTTGAGGTCGGCCGGGATCTCCTCGACGGCGTAGTCCTCGCCCTTCTGGACCTCGCCACGCCAGGTCAGCGCGCGCATCTCGACGAGGTCGACGACTCCGATGAAGTCGTTCTCCGCGCCGATCGGCAGCTGCAGCGGCAGCGGTGTGGCACCCAGCCGGTCCTTGATGGTGCTCACGGTGAAGTAGAAGTCCGCACCGAGCTTGTCCATCTTGTTGACGAAGCAGATGCGCGGGACGTCGTACTTGGTGGCCTGCCGCCAGACCTGCTCGGACTGCGGCTCGACCCCCTCCTTGCCGTCGAAGACCGCGACCGCGCCGTCGAGCACCCGCAGGTTGCGCTCCACCTCGACGGTGAAGTCGACGTGACCGGGGGTGTCGATGATGTTGATCTGGTGGTCTTTCCAGAAGCAGGTCGTCGCGGCGGACGTGATCGTGATGCCGCGCTTCTGCTCCTCCTCCATCCAGTCCATCGTGGCCGCGCCGTCGTGGACCTCACCGATCTTGTAGTTGATCCCGGTGTAGTACAGGATCCGCTCGGTGGTGGTGGTCTTACCGGCGTCGATGTGAGCCATGATGCCGATGTTGCGGACCTTGGTGAGGTCCGTCAGCACGTCCTGTGCTGCCACTGCTCAGCTCTCCCTAGACCAGGTTGGCGCGGACGGTCGGCCCGTCACCAGCGGTAGTGGGCGAAGGCCTTGTTCGACTCCGCCATCTTGTGCATGTCCTCGCGTCGCTTGACGCTCGCGCCCAGGCCGTTGCTCGCGTCGAGCAGCTCGTTCATGAGCCGCTCGACCATCGTCTTCTCGCGCCGCTGACCGGCGTAGGACACCAGCCAGCGCAGGCCCAGCGTGGTCTGCCGGGTCGCGCGGACCTCGACCGGGACCTGGTAGGTCGCGCCACCGACGCGGCGGCTGCGGACCTCGAGGGCCGGCTTCACGTTGTCCAGCGCGCGCTTGAGCGTCACGACAGGATCGGTGCCGGTCTTCTCCCGGGTGCCTTCGAGCGCGGCGTACACGATGCGCTCGGCGAGGGAGCGCTTGCCGTCCTTGAGGACCTTGTTCACCAGCTGGGTGACCAGCGGCGAGCTGAACACCGGGTCGGAGACCAACGGCCGCTTCGGGGCGGGACCCTTGCGGGGCATCAGCCGTTCTCCTTCACGCTGCGGTGGAGGGCCTCGCTGGCGCTCGGCCGGGCGGGACTCGAGTTCCCGGTGCGGGGCATCAGCTCTTCTCCTTCTTCGCGCCGTACCGGCTGCGGGCCTGCTTGCGGTTCTTCACGCCCTGCGTGTCGAGCGAACCGCGGACGATCTTGTAACGGACGCCGGGCAGGTCCTTCACACGGCCACCGCGAACGAGCACGATGCTGTGCTCCTGCAGGTTGTGGCCCTCACCCGGGATGTAGGCCGTGACCTCGATCAGGCTGGACAGGCGGACGCGGGCGACCTTGCGCAGCGCGGAGTTCGGCTTCTTGGGGGTCGTCGTGTACACGCGCGTGCAGACCCCGCGGCGCTGGGGGCTGCCCTTGAGCGCGGCGGTCTTGGTCTTGGCGACCTTGTCCTGGCGGCCCTTGCGGACCAGCTGCTGGATCGTGGGCATGGACCGTGTGCTTCTTCCCGTCGGCGTGCTCGGCTGTACTTGCTCGTTCTGCCCGGGGCACGGGGAACCCTGAGGCTCCCGTATCCCGAGGTCGGGCGTGTCGCGCTCGGTGAACCCCGCTCCAGGGCGGGGAAACCCTGACGGGAGTCCGAGCGGCCGTGGCTGGACCGATCGGCACAGCCAGAACCCCTGGGGGCCGGCGCGCCGGGACGACAGCACACGGAGCTACCCGACCATGGTCGAGCGCAAGACAACAGAGTACCCGGCCTCTGACGAGAGGGTCAAAACGGGTCCGATGTCGGCGACGGTCGGTCCCCGCAGCGTGCCCGACGACCGCGGTCCTCGCAAGCCGACTCACCCGCTCGCCGCTCGCGAACGTCCGCTCGTCGCACTTCAGAACCCACGAATCCCCTGCTGACGACGTCCTCAACGCGCCCGCTCGACCGTTGATTCCCGATCACCGGCCGGATCCGCGCGGTGATACGACGAGGCCGACGAACTCGGACGAACTCGGACGAGCAGCACGAACGGTGATCCGGAACACCGCAGCGGTGAGCGCGACACCGGCTGGCGGACAACAGCTTCCCGCCCCCGTCGGGCACCTCGACGACGCCCGGAAATGCCGAACGGGGCCGGACACCGCCACGGGAGAGCAGTGTCCGGCCCCGTTCGAGACCGTCCTCGGGACGGGGCCCGCCGTCGCGGGCCGCGTCACGACGTCCGAGGAGCGTGCTGGGTGAGGAGCTCCGGCCTACTGCGACCGGAGTCCCCCAGCACCCTCCTACCGGAAGTCGCGCCCGAAGTCGTAGTCGTCCAGCGGCACCGCAGCACCGGTGCCCGTGCCGAACACGTCGGGGCTGTAGTAGCCGTCGTCGTAGTTCGGCAGCGCGTAGGCGGCCGCACGGGCCTCCTCCGTCGGCTGGACCTGGATGTTGCGGTACCGGCCGATACCCGTACCCGCCGGGATCAGCTTGCCGATGATCACGTTCTCCTTCAGCCCGACGAGCTTGTCGCGCTTACCGTTGATCGCGGCATCGGTGAGGATGCGGGTGGTCTCCTGGAACGAGGCCGCGGACAGCCACGACTCCGTTGCCAGCGAGGCCTTGGTGATCCCCATGAGCACCGGACGGCCAGAAGCCGGCTCGTTGCCCTCGGCGACCACACGACGGTTCTCCGACTCGAACTCGCCACGCTCGGCGAGCGCACCCGGCAGGAACTCCGTCGCACCCGAGTCGATGATCGTCACCCGGCGCAGCATCTGCCGGACGATGACCTCGATGTGCTTGTCGTGGATGTCCACGCTCTGCGTGCGGTACACCTTCTGGACCTCGGCGACGAGGTGCAGCTGCACCTCGCGCGGGCCCATGACCCGCAGCACCTCGTGCGGGTCGGCCGTGCCCTCGAGGAGCAGCTGGCCCACGTGCACGTGGTCGCCGTCGGCCAGCGGACGCTCCTGGCCGTCGACCGTGGTCATCGCGAGCCACTGCCGCTTGGACAGCTTCTCGTAGACGATCTCCTCCCCGCCGTCGTCCGGGGTGAGGGTGATCTTCCAGAAGCGGTCGCCGTCCTCGATGCGGATGCGGCCGTCGACATCGGCGATCGGCGCCTTGCCCTTGGGGACCCGGGCCTCGAAGAGCTCGGTGACACGGGGCAGACCGGTCGTGATGTCGTCGCCCGCGACGCCACCCTGGTGGAACGTACGCATCGTCAGCTGCGTACCGGGCTCACCGATCGACTGCGCGGCGACGATACCGACGGCCTCGCCGACGTCGACGAGCTTGCCGGTGGCCATCGAGCGGCCGTAGCAGGTGGCGCAGATGCCGGTGGCCGACTCACAGGTCAGGGCGCTGCGCACCTTGATCCTGCGGACGCCCGCCGCGACCAGCGCCTCGAGGGCCGGGTCGCCGAGGTCGCCGCCGCGAGCGACGATCACCTCGCCGTCGGGGCCCACGACCTCCTCCGCCGAGCAGCGCGCGTACACCGACGTGCGGATGTAGCGGTGCGGGATCAGCGTGCCGTCGCTGGTCTCCTCGGTGACGGCCATGGCGACCGAACGCGAGGTGCCACAGTCGATCTCGCGGACGATGACGTCCTGCGACACGTCGACCAGACGACGGGTGAGGTAGCCCGAGTCGGCGGTCCGCAGCGCGGTGTCCGCCAGACCCTTGCGGGTGCCGTGCGTGGAGATGAAGTACTCCAGCACCGACAGGCCCTCACGGAAGTTGGCCTTGATCGGGCGGGGGATGTACTCACCCTTGGGGTTCGCGACCAGACCACGCATACCGGCGAGCTGCCGGACCTGGGTCATGTTGCCCGCGGCGCCGGACTTCACGATCGTGGGGATCGGGTTGTCCTCGGGGAAGTTGTCCTCCATGGCCTTGGCGACCTCTTCGGACGCCTGGGTCCAGATCTTGACCATCTCGTCGTTGCGCTCCTGGTGGGACAGTGCTCCACGCTGGTAGCGCTTGTTGACCTGGTCGGCCTTGGCCTCGTAGCCGTCGAGGATCTCCTGCTTGTTCGGCGGGACCACGACGTCGTCGATCGCCATCGTCACACCGGACCGGGTGGCCCAGTAGAAGCCGGCGTCCTTGAGGCGGTCGAGGCACTGCGCGACCTCGGTCATCGAGTACCGCTCGGCCAGGTCGTTGATGATCGCGGCCTGACGCTTCTTGGGCAGCGGCTCGTTGACGAACGGATATCCCGTCGGGAGCAGCTCGTTGAAGAGCACGCGACCCAGCGTCGTCTCCGCGAGCCAGACCTCGCCCTCGGCAACCTCGGTGCCGGGGATCGGCTCCACACCGGGGAGCCGGATCTTGATCGGCGCCTGCAGGTGGAGGACCTTGCGGTCGTAGGCCATGATCGCCTCGGCCACGGAGCCGTAGACGTTGCCCTCACCGGTCGCGCCGGGGCGCTCGCGGGTCAGGTGGAACAGGCCCGTGACCATGTCCAGACGCGGCATCGCCAGCGGGCGACCCGACGCCGGGGACAGGATGTTGTTGCTCGAGAGCATCAGCACCCGGGCCTCGGACTGCGCCTCCGCCGACAGCGGCAGGTGCACGGCCATCTGGTCACCGTCGAAGTCCGCGTTGAACGCCTCGCAGACCAGCGGGTGCAGCTGGATGGCCTTGCCCTCGACCAGCTGCGGCTCGAAGGCCTGGATGCCGAGGCGGTGCAGGGTCGGCGCCCGGTTGAGCAGCACCGGGTGCTCGGAGATGACCTCCTCGAGCACGTCCCACACCTGCGAACGGCCACGCTCGACCATCCGCTTGGCGGACTTGATGTTCTGCGCGTGGTTGAGGTCCACGAGCCGCTTCATCACGAACGGCTTGAACAGCTCCAGCGCCATCTGCTTGGGCAGGCCGCACTGGTGCAGCTTCAGCTGCGGGCCGACGACGATGACCGAACGGCCCGAGTAGTCGACACGCTTGCCGAGCAGGTTCTGCCGGAACCGGCCCTGCTTGCCCTTGAGCAGGTCGGACAGCGACTTGAGCGGGCGGTTGCCCGGACCGGTCACCGGCCGGCCGCGACGGCCGTTGTCGAACAGCGCGTCGACGGCCTCCTGCAGCATCCGCTTCTCGTTGTTGACGATGATCTCGGGCGCGCCGAGGTCGATCAGTCGCTTGAGACGGTTGTTGCGGTTGATGACGCGGCGGTACAGGTCGTTCAGGTCCGACGTCGCGAAACGGCCACCGTCGAGCTGCACCATGGGGCGCAGGTCCGGCGGGATGACCGGGACGCAGTCGAGCACCATGCCCATGGGCGAGTTGCCCGTGGCCTGGAACGCCGCGACGACCTTGAGCCGCTTGAGGGCGCGGAGCTTCTTCTGCCCCTTGCCCGAGCGGATCGTCTCGCGCAGGTTCTCGGCCTCGGCCTCGATGTCGAAGGTCTCCAGCAGCTTCTGGATCGCCTCGGCACCCATGGAGCCGGTGAAGTAGTCGCCGTAGCGGTCGTAGAGCTCGCGGTAGAGCCCCTCGTCCGCGATCAGCTGCTGGACGTCGAGCTTGGCGAACGTCGTCCAGATCTCGTCGAGCCGGTCGAGCTCGCGCTGCGCCCGGTCACGGAGCTGGCGCATCTCGCGCTCGCCACCCTCCTTGACCTTGCGGCGGACGTCGCTCTTCGCGCCCTCGGCCTCGAGCTCGGCCAGGTCGCCCTCGAGCTTCTGGGCACGGGCCTCGAGGTCGGTGTCGCGGCGCTGCTCCACCTTCTTGCGCTCGACGGTCATCTCGTTCTCGAGCGTCGAGAGGTCCTGGTGGCGCAGCTCCGCGTTCACCGTGGTGATCACGTACGCGGCGAAGTAGATGATCTTCTCGAGGTCCTTGGGGGCCAGGTCGAGCAAGTAGCCCAACCGGCTCGGGACGCCCTTGAAGTACCAGATGTGCGTGACGGGCGCGGCCAGCTCGATGTGGCCCATCCGCTCACGACGCACCTTGGCGCGAGTGACCTCGACGCCGCAGCGCTCACAGATGATGCCCTTGAAGCGGACGCGCTTGTACTTGCCGCAGTAGCACTCCCAGTCGCGGGTCGGACCGAAGATCTTCTCGCAGAAGAGCCCGTCCTTCTCCGGCTTCAGGGTGCGGTAGTTGATGGTCTCCGGCTTCTTGACCTCGCCGTGCGACCACTGGCGGATGTCCTCGGCGGTGGCCAGGCCGATGCGCAGCTCGTCGAAGAAGTTGACGTCGAGCACTATGTGAGTCCTCTGTTCCTTCGTTACTCGGCTCTGGGCAGGGTCAGTTGACGACGTCGTCGACGGTCATCGAGTCGGAGCCCGGACGGCTGGACAGGTTGATGCCCAGGTTCGCCGCGGCCCGCTCGAGGTCCTCGTCGTCGGTGTCGCGCATCTCGATGGCCGCGCCGTCGCTGGACAGCACCTCGACGTTCAGGCAGAGCGACTGAAGCTCCTTCAGCAGCACCTTGAACGACTCCGGGATGCCCGGCTCGGGGATGTTCTCCCCCTTGACGATGGCCTCGTAGACCTTGACCCGGCCCACCACGTCGTCGGACTTGATGGTGAGCAGCTCCTGCAGCGTGTACGCCGCGCCGTAGGCCTGCATCGCCCAGCACTCCATCTCACCGAAGCGCTGGCCACCGAACTGGGCCTTACCGCCGAGCGGCTGCTGGGTGATCATCGAGTACGGACCGGTGGAGCGGGCGTGGATCTTGTCGTCCACCAGGTGCGCCAGCTTCAGGATGTACATGTAGCCGACGGCGACCGGGAACGGGTACGGCTCGCCCGAACGCCCGTCGAACAGCTGCGCCTTGCCGTCCGGGCCGACCATGCGGTCGCCGTCGCGGTTGGGCAGCGTCGACGCGAGGAGCCCGGTGATCTCCTGCTCCTTGGCGCCGTCGAACACCGGCGTGGCCGTGTTCGTGTCGGGCGCCACGGAGTAGAGCTCCTCGGGCATCTTCGACGCCCACTCGGGCTTGCCCTCGATCTCCCACCCGGACTTGGCGATCCACCCGAGGTGGGTCTCCAGGACCTGGCCGATGTTCATACGACGCGGGACACCGTGGGTGTTGAGGATGATGTCGACCGGGGTGCCGTCGGGCAGGAAGGGCATGTCCTCGGCGGGGAGGATCTTGCCGATGACGCCCTTGTTGCCGTGCCGGCCGGCGAGCTTGTCGCCGTCCTGGATCTTGCGCTTCTGGGCGACGTAGACCCGGACCAGCTCGTTGACGCCGGGAGCCAGCTCGTCGTCGTCGTCACGGGAGAAGACCCGGATGCCGATGACCTTGCCGTTCTCGCCGTGCGGCACCTTCAGCGACGTGTCGCGCACCTCGCGCGCCTTCTCGCCGAAGATCGCGCGGAGCAGGCGCTCCTCCGGGGTCAGCTCCGTCTCGCCCTTGGGCGTGACCTTGCCGACCAGGATGTCGCCGGGCTGGACCTCGGCGCCGATGCGGATGATGCCGCGCTCGTCGAGGTCGGCCAGGACCTCCTCGGAGACGTTCGGGATGTCCCGGGTGATCTCCTCGGCGCCCAGCTTGGTGTCGCGGGCGTCGATCTCGTGCTCCTCGATGTGGATCGACGTCAAGACGTCGTCCTGCACCAGGCGCTGCGAGAGGATGATCGCGTCCTCGTAGTTGTGGCCCTCCCACGGCATGATCGCCACGAGTAGGTTCTTGCCGAGCGCCATCTCGCCGTTCTCGGTGCACGGACCGTCGGCCAGGACCTGCCCGACCTCGACCCGCTGCCCCTCGTCGACGATGGGCTTCTGGTTGTTGCAGGTGCCCTGGTTCGACCGGCGGAACTTGTTGAGCCGGTACGTCTGGCGGGTGCCCTCGTCGGCCATGACGGTGATGTAGTCGGCGCACAGCTCCTCGACCACACCGGCCTTCTCGGCCACGAGCACGTCGCCCGCGTCGACCGCGGCACGCAGCTCCATGCCCGTACCGACGAGCGGCGACTCGCTGCGCAGCAGCGGGACCGACTGACGCTGCATGTTCGCGCCCATGAGGGCACGGTTCGCGTCGTCGTGCTCGAGGAACGGGATCAGGGCCGTCGCGACCGACACCATCTGCCGCGGCGAGACGTCGATGTACTCGACGCCGGCCGGGGTGATGTAGTCGACCTCGCCGCCCTTGCGGCGCACCAGGACGCGCTCCTCGGTGAAGGAGCCGTCGTCGTTGAGCGGCGCGTTGGCCTGCGCGACGACGTAGCGGTCCTCCTCGTCGGCGGTCAGGTAGTCGATCTGCTCCGTCACGACACCGTCGACGACCTTGCGGTACGGGGTCTGGATGAAGCCGAACGGGTTGACCTGCGCGAACGTCGACAGCGAGCCGATCAGACCGATGTTCGGGCCCTCAGGGGTCTCGATCGGGCACATGCGGCCGTAGTGCGACGGGTGCACGTCGCGGACCTCGAAGCCCGCCCGCTCACGGGACAGACCACCCGGGCCCAGCGCGGACAGCCGCCGCTTGTGCGTCAGGCCGGCCAGCGGGTTGTGCTGGTCCATGAACTGCGACAGCTGCGAGGTGCCGAAGAACTCCTTGATCGCGGCCACGACGGGCCGGATGTTGATCAAGGTCTGCGGCGTGATCGCCTCGACGTCCTGCGTCGTCATGCGCTCGCGGACGACGCGCTCCATCCGGGACAGACCCACGCGGACCTGGTTCTGGATGAGCTCGCCGACGGTGCGCAGGCGACGGTTGCCGAAGTGGTCGATGTCGTCGGTCTCGACGGGGACGGTCTCCCCGGGGATGCCGGCCGAACCGTTGCCACCGCCGGGCATCGAGGTCTCACCGGCGTGGAGCCGGACGAGGTACTCGATGGTCGTGGCGATGTCCTCCTCGGTCAGCGTGCCGACCGAGTTCTCGATGGCCAGGCCCAGCTTCTTGTTGGCCTTGTACCGGCCGACCTTGGCCAGGTCGTAGCGCTTGTCCTTGAAGAAGAGGTTCTCCAGCAGGGTCTGCGCGCTCTCCCGCGTGGGCGGCTCGCCCGGGCGCAGCTTGCGGTAGATGTCGAGCAGGGCCTCGTCCTGCCCGGCGGTGTGGTCCTTCTCCAACGTCGCCATGATCGTCTCGGAGAACCCGAAACGCTCCTGGATCTGCTCGTTGGACCAGCCCAGCGCCTTGAGCAGCACCGTGACCGGCTGCCGGCGCTTGCGGTCGATGCGGACACCGACGGTGTCACGCTTGTCGACGTCGAACTCGAGCCACGCCCCGCGGCTGGGGATGATCTTGACCGAGTAGACGTCCTTCTCGGTGGTCTTGTCGATGGCGTGGTCGAAGTACACGCCGGGCGAACGGACGAGCTGCGACACGACGACGCGCTCGGTGCCGTTGATGATGAACGTGCCCTTGTCGGTCATCACGGGGAAGTCACCCATGAACACCGTCTGGCTCTTGATCTCGCCGGTGGTGTTGTTGGTGAACTCCGCGGTGACGAACAGCGGGGCGCCGTAGGTCATGTCCTTGTCGCGGCACTCCTCGACGGAGGCCTTGACCTCGTCGAAGCGCGGGTCCGAGAACGACAGGGACATGGAGCCGGAGAAGTCCTCGATCGGAGAGATCTCCGTGAGGATCTCCTCGAGACCACCGGCCGGGCTCTCGTCACCGGCGTCGATACGACGCTGGAACCAGTTCTCGCTCCCGATCAGCCACTCGAACGACTGGATCTGGAGGTCGAGCAGGTCTGGCACCTCGAGCGGTTCGCGGATCTTCGCGAACGACACCCGGGTCGGCGCACCCGGGAAACTCGGGTTTGCCGAGACGGCGGAGCCGGGGGTCGCAGTGGTCACGGTGGCGCGGGAGACAGCCAAGATGCGTCCTTCCGAGAACTACGCTCTCGTCTGGCGTACACCGGGCCTCAGGCGCTACCGTCTGCTCGGTCCGTCCGGGCGGGAGGTCCGGACAGGCGATCGTCGGGCTGGGTCGAGGATCGATGGACGCCGTCTGTTGTCGACGCGTCGCCTCTGACCAGGTTCCGAGTCCGCGGCCGGAACCATCCCTGTTGGGGAGACTCTCGACAGCGCGCACACGTCACCTGGGCGGAGGCAGCGCAAAGAGGCAGTCTAGCCGCAAAAGCAGCCGCTGTCGAGACGGGTATCCGAGCCTCACGGCTAGGGAACCATCGAGACCTAAGAGTGACCTGACAGGCGCACCGAGTCAAGGCTCTACCCGTCGGTAAGTGGTCTGTTTCGCCGGACGACCGGCAACTACCCCCGCCGAACGGTGCGCCGGACTGCAACGTCCCGGCCTGCGACAACCCCTCGTGGAGGCCCGCCGACCGCCCGACGGGTCGACCCCCTCCACGCTCCGACCGCTCGTCCGAGCGACGGGCGGTACGTCCGGACGCCGCGCCCGCGCCCTCGTCACGCAGCGCGACGGGTCCCGCCTTGACACCGCAACAGGGGCGGCTGACGATCGGCCGCGACGGCCGATGCAGGTGCATCAGCCGTGTTGGACGGCGCCGCCGAGGGCGCCGCCGAGCACGAAGGAGCCCGATGACCGCGTACGCCGACAAGCCGTGGACAGCGCTCTACGAGGCTGGGAAACCGGACACGGTCACGGCCGGGTACGCCGACGCGCTGAGCATGTTCCGCGGCGGCGTCGAGGCCGACCCCGACGGCGTCGCGATCCACTACTTCGACGGCAGCCTCACCCGCCGCGACGTCGACACCCTCTCCGACGCCTTCGCCTCCGCGCTGCTCGACGCCGGCCTCGAGCGCGGCGGCCGCGTCGCCCTCTACCTGCAGAACGTGCCCCAGTTCGTCATCGGGCTCGTCGGCATCTGGAAGGCCGGCGGCGTCGCCGTCTCGGTCAACCCGATGAACCGCGAGCGCGAGGTCGAGCTGCTGCTGGGCGACTCCGGCTCCACGATCCTGGTGACGCTGGAGTCGCTCTACCGCGACGTCGCCGCGTCGGTCGTGGAACGCACCCCGGTCCGCACCGTCGTCACCACCTCGGAGCTGGAGTTCCAGTCCCGCAACGACTCCCGCCTCTTCGCGGGCGTCACCCGCATCCCCGCGAAGGAGCAGCCCGCACCCGCCGGGGTGTCCGTCGTGGACATGGCGGAGCTGCTGGAGCGGTTCCGCGGCACCACCCCGCCGCCGGTCACGCTCGCAGCCGACGACGTCGCCATGCTCACCTACACCTCCGGCACCACCGGACCGCCCAAGGGCGCCATGAACGGCCACGGCAACATGACGTTCAACGCCGAGGCCTTCCGCCAGTGGTGCTCCATCGGTCCCGGCGACGTCGTCTACGGCGTCGCCCCGCTGTTCCACATCACCGGACTCGTCGCCGGCATCGCGCTGTCGATGCTCACCGGCGCGCCCCTCGTGCTCTTCCACCGCTTCGAGCCGGGCGTGGCCGTCGACGCCGTGCGCGAGCACCGGCCCACGTTCACGGTCGCGTCCATCACCGTCTACATCGCGCTCATGAACGTCGAGGGCGCCACCGCCGACGACTTCTCCTCCATGACCAAGCTGTGGTCGGGCGGGGCGCCCATCCCGCCGTCGACCGTCGAGGCGTTCCGGAAGCAGTACGGCCGCTACATCCACAACATCTACGGCCTCACCGAGACCACCTCGCCCAGCCACGCCGTCCCCTACGGCGCGACCGCACCCGTCGACGAGGCGTCCGGGGCACTGTCGGTCGGGCTCCCCTGGTTCGACACCGCCTCCCGCATCGTCGGCGACGACGGCCGGGAGCTGCCGCCCGGCGAGGTCGGCGAGATCGCGATCAGCGGGCCGCAGGTCGTCTCCGGGTACTGGAACAAGCCCGAGGAGACCGCGCGGACGTTCCCGGACGGCGAGCTGCGCACCGGCGACGTCGGCTACATGGACGACCGGGGCTGGTTCTACATCGTCGACCGCAAGAAGGACCAGATCAACGCCGGCGGGTACAAGGTGTGGCCCCGCGAGGTCGAGGACGTCCTCTACGAACACGAGGCCGTCCGCGAGGCCGCGGTCGTCGGGGTGCCCGACGAGTACCGCGGTGAGACCGTCAAGGCGTTCGTGAGCCTGCGCCCGGGCCACGACGTGACCCCCGAGGAGCTCATCGCGTTCGCCAAAGGGCGCATGGCCGCCTACAAGTACCCGCGCCAGGTCGAGGTGCTCGACGAGCTCCCCAAGACCGCGTCGGGCAAGTTGCTGCGCCGCGAGCTGCGCGGGCGCTTACACACCCCGTGAACGCCGAAGGGCGGCACCGGAACCCGGTGCCGCCCTTCGGTCGTGAAGCGGTACGACGTCAGCTCAGGCTGACCTTCGCGCCGGCCTCCTCGAGCTTCGCCTTGGCGGCCTCGGCCGCGTCCTTGGCGACACCCTCGAGGATCGGCTTCGGGGCCGACTCGACGAGGTCCTTGGCCTCCTTGAGGCCCAGGCCCGAGACGAGCTCGCGGACGACCTTGATGACCTGGATCTTCTTGTCACCGGCGGCGTCGAGGACGACGTTGAACTCGTCCTTCTCGGCCTCGGCCTCGGCGGCGGCACCACCGGCGGCGGGGCCCGCAGCGGCCACGGCGACGGGGGCGGCGGCGGTGACCTCGAAGGTCTCCTCGAACTTCTTGACGAACTCCGACAGCTCGATGAGCGTGAGCTCCTTGAACGCGTCGAGCAGGTCGTCGGTGGACAGCTTCGCCATTGTCGGCTCTCTTTCTCGGTTACAGCTTCGGGTGGGGTGATCGGCTCTCGCCGGTCACCGAGTTACTCGGACGCCTCGGCGTCGGACTCGCTCGCGGCCTCGGCGGCGGGGGCGTCCCCACCCTCGGCACGCTTGTCGGCCAGCGCCTGCGCGAGACGCGCGACCTGCGACGCGGGCGCCGCGAACAGGCCGGCGGCCTTCGCCAGGTTGCCCTTCATCGCGCCGGCCAGCTTGGCCAGCAGGACCTCACGGGACTCCAGGTCGGCCAGCTGGTTGACCTCGGCGACGGTCAGCGGGCGACCGTCCATGAAGCCGCCCTTGATGACCATGCCCTGGTTCGCCTTGGCGAAGTCGCGCAGCGCCTTGGCCGCGTCGACGGGCTCGCCCTTGACGAAGGCGATCGCCGTCGGGCCGGTCAGCAGCGCGTCGAGACCCTCGACGCCCGCATCCTCGGCCGCCCGCTTCACCAGGGTGTTCTTGGCGACGCGATACGTGGCGTCCGGGCCGAGCGAGCGGCGCAGCTCGGTGAGCTGGGCCGTGGTGAGGCCGCGGTACTCGGTGACCACCGAGGCGGTCGCGCCCCGGAACCGGTTGGCGATCTCGTCGACCGCCTCGACCTTGTCGGGTCGGGCCATCCCTGTGCCTCCTCTCGGTGTCGGTGCGATCCACCGCCTCCGACTCCCGGGGAAACGACGAACGCCCCGGCGCAGGAGCGCACGGGGCGTGGGGGCACACGATTGGGGCCCGGAAACCTCGTCCTCCTGCGCGGGCCGCCCGTGTGCACGGGACCTTCGTACGACTCCGGGACACCTGCCCCGGACCCGCAGACCTGCGGTCTTCGGTGGAACCGACGTCGAGGGTACGCGCCCGGCCGCGGGTCCCGCGGACCGGGGTGCCGCCACGGGCTCCGAGCGCAACCTGACGGTCCCGCCGACGCTCCGGGACGACAGTGAGGTTGCGCCCGACCGCGGTCGCCGCGGTCGCCGCGGTCGCCGCGGTCGTGAGTGGCAATAGTCGCTATAGCGACTATTGCCACTCACAGGGGGTTACAGGACCTGGACGTCGGCGACCTTCCAGACCCCGTCGACCCGCTTGCCCGTGACCGTCAGCCGGCCCGCCGACGCCGCCTGCGTCCGGCCGTCGGTCGAGGCGGCCTTCGTGGCCTGCTGGTCGACGAACACGACCGCGACCGCGGTGTCGCCGTGGATCTCGCGGACCGCGATCTGGGAGATCGTCGCGGTCACGACGGCCTGCTGCTGCGTGCCGAGAGTCCGGACCTGTTCGAACAGCGTGTCGTAGTCGGCCTGGAAGTCGGGGGTGATGACGTCGCGGGCGGTCTTCTCGTTCTGGTCGAGCCGGGTGTAGTCGAAGGAGTAGATCTTCTTCACCGCGTCGCCGAGCTGCTGCGACACCTGCGCCGTGGTGGCGACGTCGACGAGCGCGGTGTTCCCGGCCGCCACGGAGTGGGCGGTGCGCCACCAGGAGACGCCCAGGAACGCGGCGGCACCGAGCAGCACCACGGCGACCGCCGCGACGAGGGCCGTCGCCTTCCGGGTGGTGGCGACGGGCAGCCGGTCGAGCAGGGACGTCGTCGCGGGTTCGTCCGTCGTGTCGGGAGCCGCCTTCTCCGGATCGACGAGCTCGGCGTCCGGCTCCTCGTCCGCGGGGCGCTGTGTGCGGGCCGGGACGACCGCGGCGACGCCGCGCGGGCGGGAGCGTCGCCGGGCCGGGGCGGGGCGGGTGGGCTCGGC
>NZ_BJVJ01000069.1 GCF_007989085.1 Pseudonocardia sulfidoxydans NBRC 16205 | reverse complement strand
CCCGTCCGTCGACGACAGTGAGGTTGCGCCCGGTCAACCCGGCCGGCGCGCACGGCCTGCACGCGCCCCGCCGATCCCGCGCGCAACCTCACGGTCGTCCGCGCGCACGTCGACAACAGTGAGGTTGCGCCCGAATTGCGGCGCGCAACCTCACTGTCGTGGGTGGTCAGGTGGGGACGACGATCTCCTGCAGCACCCAGGAGTTGCCGTCGGGGTCGGTGAAGTAGACGAAGCGGCCCCAGGGCTGCTCGTCGACATCGGAGCACTCGATGCCCTTGCCGCGCAGGTGGTCGAGGGCGTCGGCGGCGCTGGGGACGACGACCTGGACTCCCTTGAGGCTGCCCGGCGCCATGTCGGTCAGGCCCTGTCCGATCGTGAAGGAGCATGCCGAGCCCTGCGGGGTGATCTGGACGAACCGCAGGTCGGGGCCCATCTGGTGGTCGTGGTCGAGGGTGAAGCCGATGGTGTCGACGTAGAAGTGCTTGGCCCGCTCGACGTCGGCGACGGGGAGGTGGATGAGCTCGATGCGCCAGTCGGTGATGGCCATGGTGCCGTCCTCTCGTCGGATGGTCCGGAGTGTGCCTCCGAATCCGTTGAGGACAACTCTAGGAAGACTTGTGGACAGATCCTGACCACAACCGAAGTCTTCTTGACCTTTCCCCCGGGTGAAGGTCGACGCTTGCGTCATGGACGAGGACCTCCTGACGATCGGGGCCTTCTCGCGGGCGACCCTGCTCTCGCCGAAGGCCTTGCGCGGCTACCACGAGTCGGGGCTGCTGGTACCCGCGGTCGTCGACGCCCGGACCGGCTACCGCGGCTACACCCGCGTCCAGCTGGGTGACGCCGGCGTGATCCGGGCGCTGCGGCAGCTCGACGTGCCGCTGCCCGAGATCGCGCGGGTGCTGGCGGCGCGCGATCCCGTCGAGACCAGGGCTGTTCTCGCCCACCATCGCGACAGGATGCGCGAGCAGCTGGCCCGCACCGAGGCGATCCTCGGCGAGGTCGACTCGCTGCTCACCGATCCGTCGACGTTGACCCGCCACGCCGTGGCGGAACGGGACGAGCCTGCGCTGCCGGTGCTGGCCCGGACCGGGTCGTGCCGTGAGGTCGACTTCGCCGGCTTCATCGGCGACTCGATCCCGAGGCTGATGGCCGTGCTGGGGCGCCAGGAGGTCGCGCCGGCGGGCCCGCTGGGCGCGCTGTTCCCGGCCGAGTTCTCCGACGACCCCGCCGACGTCACCGTCTACCTGCCGCTCCCGGCCGGGGTCGAGGTCAGGGGCGGCGACGGGTGCGCCGCCCTCACGCTCCCGGCGGCCCGGCTCGCGGTGGTGACGTTCGTCGGGCCCTACGCCGAGCTGTCGGAGGGGTACCGCTCGCTGGGGGCGTGGCTCGCCGGCGCGCGGGTTCCCGTCGCGGGGCCGGTCCGCGAGTCCTACCTGATCGGGCCCGGCGACGGCGAGCCCGAGTCCGCATACCGCACCGAGATCGGCTGGCCGCTGGGCCGGCCGGAGAGGAACGAGTCATGACACTGCAGATGGGTGGGGTCGCGTTCGACTGCGAGAACCCCGTGAAGCTCGCCGCGTTCTGGTCGGCCGCGACGGACCGACCGGCGGAGGCGATGGCGGACGAGGAGGTCGCGATGGTGGGCCGTGCGGCCCCGGGTGGCCTGCCGCCGATGTTGTTCATCCGGGTGCCGGAGGGCAAGACGGCGAAGAACCGCTGCCATCTCGACCTGCACAGCGCCGACCGCGAAGCGTCCGTCACACAACTCGTGGAGCTGGGCGCCGAGCGCGTCGAGGACCACGAGATTGCCGAGCTCGGCCTGCGCTGGACAGTGCTGCGCGACCCGGAGGGCAACGAGTTCTGCGTGGCCCAAGGGTGACCTGTGCGCGGTAATAGTCGCTATAGCGACTATTACCGCTCACGAGGGGTGGCGAGGCGTGTCGGGTCGGTGCGGCCACGCAGGGTGACGGCGTCGCCGAGGCGCCAGTGCGCGGCCTCCTCCGGGCACGCCGCCACGACCGCTGCCGCCGAGGCCAGGACGCGGCCGTCGGACGACTTCGCCAGCTCGGTGAGCCGCGCCGCCTCGTTCACGGGGTCGCCGATCACCGTGTACTCGTAGCGACGCGGGTCGCCGACGTTGCCCGCCACCGCGTCGCCCGCCGAGACGCCGATCCCCTTGTCACAGCCCGGGAGCTCGATCCGCAGGCGCGCATCGAGGGTGCGGGCGGCGCAGAGAGCCTGCCCGGCCGGGTCGTCGAGGGTGGCGGGCTCGCCGAAGACGGCCAGTGCAGCGTCGCCCTCGAACTTGTTGATCCACCCGCCGCAGCCCTCGACGACCTCGACGACGACCCCGAAGAAGCGGTTGAGCAGGGCGACGACCTCGGTCGGCGGCCGGTGCGCGGCCAGCTCCGTCGACCCGACGAGATCGACGAACAGCACAGCCACGGAGCGGACCTCGCCACCCAGCTCGACCTCGTCGGCCGCCGCGGCGAGGGAGGCGACGTCGTGACCGACCTGCCTGCCGAACAGGTCACGCAGCCGCTCCCGCTCGCGCAGCCCGTCGGTCATCGTGTTGAAGCCGACCTGCAGCATCCCCAGTTCGGTGGCGTCGTAGACGGGGACGCGGGCGTCGAGATCCCCGCCCTCGACGCGGTGCAGCGCGCGGCGCACCGCGGTCACGGGGTCGGCGACGGCGCGGGCGGCGCCGACCGTCGTCAGGAAACCTGCGGTGAGCGCGACGAGGCCGACGGCGATCGTGATCGTGGCGAGCTGACCGGCCGGCACGTCCTGGAACACCAGCGACGACACCGCTGCGAGGATCAGCCCGACCACGGGCACCGCCGTCCCGAGCGCCCAGAACAGCACCGACCGCACCAGCACGCCGAAGCGCATCCGCCGACACGGCGGCCGGTCGGCGAGGACACGGGCGGCGGCCGGCCGCAGGATGCGCTCGGCGAGCAGGTAGGACAGGGCGGTCGTCGTGATGCCGCCGATCAGGATCGTCTCGCCGACGGTCAGCGCGAGCCGCCACGCGTACTGCAGGTTGACCAGCACGAACAGGACGGTGGCCGCGAGCCACAGCACGGCCTGCACGGTGGCGAGCCGCAGCGGGCCGTAGAGGACGAGGCGGCGCTGCGCGGCGGCGTCGTCGCGGCGGGTCCGCAGCAGCAGCTCGCCCCAGACGAGGCCGATCGGGACACAGACGATCAGGTACCCGGCGAGGATCAGCAGGTTGACGACGCGGACGCGGTCCTCGTCCGCGACGTCGCCGGTGGGCAGCACCCACACCGCCAGCGCGACGACGATCGCCGTGCCCGTCAGGTTCGCGGTGACGACGACACCGCCGAGCAGCATCCTGACGGGCCGGCCGACGACCGACCGCCCGAGTCCCATGGCGGCGGACTCTAGTCCGAACGGCGCACAGTGCCTCGCAGATGCTCGACGCGCCCCGCCACGCCGAGGTCCCAGCCGCCGTCGACGGGCCGGGTGCGGAGCGAGACCTGCGACGGCAGCCGCAGCGGCTTGCGGAACTCGACGTCGTAGGCGATCGCGTCACCCGTCCGCCCCTGCAGCGAGGCCAAGGCCCGCGCGGCGGTCCACATGCCGTGGGCGATGGCCGTCGGAAAGCCGAAGGCTTTGGCGCTCAACGGGTGCAGGTGGATCGGGTTGACGTCGCCGGACACCGCCGCGTAGCGACGCCCGGTGTCGGCGGCGACGCGCCACACCGCGGCGGCGGGCTCGTCGGAGAGGTCGGGCAGCTCGTCGGCCGTCGCGGCGATCGCACCGGCCGGGGGCCGGGCCCCGCGGGCGAGGTACGTGCTGCGGGCCGTCCACACGGCGTCACCCTCGGCGGAGACGGAGGTGACCAGGTCGACCTGCGCTCCCTTCGGGTGGGCGACGAAGCGCTCCGCGTGCACGGCGACGCGCAACAGCTCACCGGCGTCGATCGCCCGGGTGGCGACGATCCGGTTGTGCACGTGGACCAGCCCCGGCAGCGCCAGGGGGAAGCTCCGTCGCGCCATGAGCTCGACCTGCAACGCGAACCCGAGCACGTGCGGGTAGGTCAACGGCAGCGTGTCCGACAGCGCGAACCCGCACACCCGCGCGTAGTCGGCGAGATGCCCGCGGTCGACGAGGACGTCGTCGCGGACGACCTCGTCGGTGGGCAGCTGGGAGCCGCGGCCGGGCAGCAGCGCCCCGGCGGCGGCCTTGGCGTACAACGGCGCGAGCGACATCAGGCCCCCAGCATCGACTGGCCGCAGACGCGCACGACCTGCCCGTTCACCGCGCCCGACGACGCCTGCCCGAGCCAGCCGATCGTCTCGGCGACGTCGACCGGCAGCCCGCCTTGGCGCAGGCTGTTGACGCGGCGCCCGGCCTCGCGAGTGCCCAGCGGCATCCTGGCGGTCATCTCGGTCTCGATGAACCCGGGCGCGACGGCGTTGATCGTCGCGCCGCGCTCGGCGAACCGCGGCGCGAGCGCCCGGACCATCCCGATGATCCCGGCCTTCGACGCGGCGTAGTTCGTCTGGCCGCGGTTGCCCGCGATCCCGCTCTGCGACGACACGCACACGACGCGGGCGTTCGCGCCGAGCAGGTCGGGGGCGGCCAGGAGGGCCTCGTTGACGGTGAGCTGGGCGCCGAGGTTGACCGCCAGCACCGCGTCCCAGCGGTCGTCGTCCATGTTGGCCAGGAGCTTGTCGCGGGTGATGCCGGCGTTGTGGACGACGAGGTCGACGCGCCCGTGCCGCTGCTTCAGATGGGCGAGCAGGCGTTGTGCGGCGTCGGGGGCGGTGATGTCGAGCTGCAGCGCCGTCCCGCCGGTGCGGTTGGCCACGGCGGTGAGACCTTCGCCTGCGGCGGGGATGTCGACGGCGACGATCGTCGCGCCGTCGCGGGCGAGGGTGTCGGCGATCGCGGCGCCGATCCCCCGCGCGGCCCCGGTGACGACGGCGACGCGCCCGGCCAAGGGGCGCAGGGGGTCCACGTCGTCGGGAGCGGGATCGGTGGCGGCGCCGAGGTGCACGACCTGCCCGTCGACGTAGGCCGACCGCGCGGACAGGAAGAACCGGACTGTGGAGTCGAGGGCCGCGGGGGTGGCGTCGGGGGCGACGACCAGCAGGTTCGCGGTCGCCCCCGCCCGCAGCTCCTTGCCGATGGACCGGACGAGCCCGTCGAGTGCCTGCGCCACGGCAGCGCGTTCACTTCCTTGTGAGTGGCGATAGTCGCTATGGCGACTATCGCCACTCACAGGGGTGTCAGGGCCGAGCAGCAGGACACGACCCGATGGCGCGAGCTTTCGCACCGCCGGGGTCAGGATCCGGCGCGCGGCAGCCAGGTCGGAGAGGGTCGCGATCCCGGTCAGGTCCAGGACGACGGCCGCGAGCTTGTCGTCGCCGGTCTCGGTGACGACGGTGGCGCCGGTCTCGGCGACCAGCGCCGCGATCGGCTCGGCGAACCGCCCGCCACCCACCGACGTGACCAGCGCCGGGCCGTCGAGCAGCGGCTGGCCTGGTGAGTAGCGACGCAGGACCGGGATGCGGGGGGCGCCGAGCCGGCGGGCGAGGCCGGTGTTGGACCAGTTCCGCAAGGTATCCGAGGTCATCAAGCACCTTCCAGGATCGCGACGACGCCCTGGCCGCCCGCGGCGCAGATCGAGATCAGCCCGCGGCTGCCGGGGCCCTTCTCGTGCAACAGCTTCGCCAGGGTCGCGACGATCCGTCCACCGGTCGCGGCGAAGGGGTGCCCCGCGGCGAGCGAGGAGCCCGTCACGTTGAGCCGGGAACGGTCGATCGAGCCGAGCGGGGTGTCGAGGCCGAGGCGCTCCTCGGCGAACGCCGGGTCCTCCCAGGCCTTGAGCGTCGAGAGCACGGTGGAGGCGAAGGCCTCGTGGATCTCGTAGAGGTCGAAGTCCTGCAACGTGAGCCCGTTGCGCTCCAGCAGCCGCGGCACGGCGAACACCGGCGCGGTGAGCAGGCCGTCGCGGCCGTGGACGTAGTCGACCGCGGCGGTCTCGGCGTCGACGACGTGCGCCAGCACCGGCAGCCGGTGCGCGGCGGCTCACTCGTCGGAACCCAGCAACACCAGGGCGGCGCCGTCGGTCAGCGGGGTGGAGTTGCCCGCGGTCATCGTCGCGTCGTCACCGCGACCGAAGACCGGCTCGAGCTTCGCCAGGGCTTCGACCGACGAGTCGGGACGCAGGTTGTCGTCGCGGGTCAGGCCCAGGTAGGGGGTGAGGAGGTCGTCGAAGAAGCCGCGTTCGTAGGCGGCGGCGAGGTTGCGGTGCGAGGCGGCGGCGAGCTCGTCCTGCTCGGTGCGGCCGATCCCCCACTCCTTCGCGGTGATCGCGGCGTGCTCCCCCATCGAGAGGCCGGTGCGCGGCTCGGCGTTGCGCGGGATCTCGGGGACGATCTGCCCCGGCCGCAGCGCCCCGACGAGCTTGACCCGGTCGCCGAGCGAGCGCGCGGAATTGAGGCCGACGAGGATCTTGCGCAGGTCCTCGTTGACGGCGATCGGGGCGTCGGAGGCGGTGTCGACGCCGCCCGCGACGCCGGACTCGACCTGCCCGAGCGCGATCTTGTTGGCGACGGCGATCGTCGCCTCGAGGCCGGTGCCGCAGGCCTGCTGGATGTCGCAGGCCGGGGTGGCGGGGGAGAGCCTGCTGCCCAGGACGGCCTCGCGGGTGAGGTTGAAGTCGCGGGAGTGCTTGAGCACGGCCCCGGCGACGACCTCGCCGAGCCGCTCACCGGACAGGCCGTAGCGGGCGACGAGCCCGTCGAGGGTCGCGGTGAGCATGTCGAGGTTGGAGGCTCGGGCGTAGCGCTTGTTGGCGCGGGCGAACGGGATGCGGTTGCCGCCGATGACGGCGGCGCGCCTGGCCGGCATGTGGTTCTCCTTCAGCAGGGTTACCCGTGAGTAGCTGATACTCAGAGTACACGGTACTGTCGGTGCCATGAAGCCGCTCCGCGACCGCCGCGACAGCCGTTGGGACTCCCACCGGGAGCAGCGGCGCGCCGAGCTGGTCACGGCCGCCATCGAGGCGATCAGGGCTCACGGCGCCGGGGTCGGCATGGACGACGTCGCGGCCGCCGCAGGCACGTCGAAAACCGTCGTCTACCGGCACTTCCAGGACCGCACCGGCCTCCACGTCGCGGTGTGCGAAACCGTCGCCGCGACGCTCGTGACGCGCATCCGCGCCGCCGTCGACACCGCGCGCGAACAGACCGGCAGCCCCCACGCCATGGTCGCCGCGGGCATCGACGCCTACCTGTGGCTGATCGAGAACGACCGCGAGGTGTACCGCTTCGTGGTACACCGCCCACTGCTCGACGCCGCTACGACGGACCCCGTGACGGATCTGACGACGGTGATCGGCGACCACGTCGCTGTCGTGGTGGACGAGGCGGTTCGGCACAGCAGCGCCGCCCGCACCTGGGGCCACGCGATCGTCGGCCTCGTCAGAGGCGCCGCCGACGACTGGCTCGCCCGCCCCGACGGCACCACCCGCGCCGAGCTGACCGCCCGGCTGACCGATCTCGCCTGGACCGGGCTCGCCGGTCTGCGCACCCCGGAGGTGACCCCGTGACAGACACTCGCCTGACCGCACTCCGCACTCTTCTCGACGGCCGTTGGGCCCCTGTGCGCGACGAGGTCCGGGAGCAGATGGGCAGGTTCCGGCCCGTCGAAGCCGGGCTGTCGACGGAGGAGTACCGCGCCCGCGTCCTCGACCTGATGGGCGAGCTCGCCGCGACGAAGCGCCCGCACGCCGGGTTCGCGCCCGAGTACGGCGGCGAGGGCGACATCGGCGGGACCGTCGTCAGCTTCCAGACACTCGGCTACGGCGACCTGTCGCTGCTGGTCAAGGCCGGCGTGCAGTGGGGGCTGTTCGGCGGAGCGGTGCAGGTACTGGGCACTTCCCGTCACCACGACGAGTATCTGCGCGCGATCATGGACGGGGAGCTGCTCGGCTGCTTCGCCATGACCGAGACCGGCCACGGCTCCGACGTGCAGAACCTGCGCACCACCGCGACCTACGACCCGGCGACGCGCGAGTTCGTCGTCGACACCCCCGAGCCGGGCGCGCGCAAGGACTACATCGGCAATGCCGCCCGCGACGGGAAGATGGCCGTCGTGTTCGCCCAGCTCGTGACGGGCGGCGACACCCGCGGTGCCGATGCGCGGTCCGCCGGCGCTTCCCACGGGGTGCACGCCTTCCTCGTCCCGATCCGCGACGACGCCGGCAACGCGATGCCCGGCATCACGATCTCGGACTGCGGCGAGAAGGGCGGTCTCAACGGCGTCGACAACGGGCGCCTGGTGTTCGACCACGTCCGCGTGCCGCGCGAGGCGCTGCTCAACCGTTTCGCCGACGTCGCCGAGGACGGCACCTACTCCAGCTCGATCGAGAACGAGAACCGCCGCTTCTTCACGATGCTCGGCACGCTCGTCCGGGGTCGGATCAGCGTCGCCGGGGGCGCGGGCAGCGCCGCGCAGAAGGCACTCGCGCTGGCGATCCGCTACGGGGCGACGCGCCGCCAGTTCGCCGACCCCACCACCGGCGAGGAGGTCGCGCTGCTCGACTACCGCGCCCACCAGCGCAAGCTCCTGCCCGCGCTGGCCACGACCTACGCCCTGCACCTCGCGCAGGAGGACCTCGTCGCGGAGATGCACCGCATCCAGGCGCCGGGCGCGGTCGTCACCGACGAGAAGGCCCAGCGCGACCTCGAGTACCGCGCGGCCGGGCTGAAGGCCGTCGCCACCTGGCACGCGACCGCGACGATCCAGGCGTGCCGCGAGGCGTGCGGCGGCGCCGGCTACCTCGCCGAGAACCTGTTGCCGCAGCTCAAGGCCGACTCCGACGTCTTCACGACGTTCGAGGGCGACAACACCGTCCTGCTCCAGCTGCTCGCGAAGGGTCTGCTGTCGGAGTACGGGCGCCGCGTCGCCGCACTCGGCCCGCTCGGCACGGCGCGGTTCGCGAGCGGGGTGGCGGTCGAGGCGTTCGCGGAGAAGACCGGTCTCACGAAGCGCCGGTTGCGGGCCGTCGATCCTCGCTCTCCGCAGGCGCAGGCACGGTTGATCCACGATCGCGCCGAGCACCTGCTCGCGAGCCTCGCGCGGCGGCTGCGACCCGCGTCGAGGACGGGCACCGACCAGTTCGACATCGTCAACGACGCCCAGGACCACCTGCTGCACGCCTCCCGCGCGCACGTCGACACCGTCGTCTACGACGCGATCGCGACGGCAGTCGACACGGTGTCCGACGCGCCCACGCGGGAGCTGCTCGCCCAGGTCCGCGACCTGCACGCGCTCTCGGTCATCGAGGCGGACCGGGCCTGGTTCCTCGAGCACGGACGGCTCACCGTCGCCGAGTCGCGCGCGGTCAGCGCAGCGGTCAACGACCTGTGTGCGAGCCTGCGCCCGCACGCCCGGCTGCTCGTCGACGCGTTCGCGATCCCCGAGAGCTGGCTCGACTGCCCGATGCTGCGGACGCCCTGAACCGTCAGCGGCCGAGGGTCTCGCCGGGCGCGCAGCCGAACCGGTCGCGGTAGGAGTCCGCGAAGCGGGACGGCGAGACGAAACCCCAGCGCGCCGCCACCGACGCGACGGTGGCGTCCGCGGTCGGGTCGGCCGCCACCAGGTCGCGGTGGGCAGCGTCGAGCCGGACCCCGCGCAGATGCGCCGACGGCGTCGTGTCCAGGTGGCGCCGGAACGCCGCACGCAACGCCGCGGGGCCGACCCCGGCGGCCTCGGCCACGTCGGCCACCGTGATCGGCAACGACGCGTGGGCGTCGACGTAGGCGAGCGCCCGGCGCAGCGTCGCCGGACCGACGTAGCCCGGCCCGGGGACGTAGCCACGGGTCATCGCGGTGTTCGGGAACGCCGTCACGACCGCCGCGGCGACGGTGCCGATCAGCTCCTGGTGCACGAGCGGCGTGAGGACGCCCGCGGCCGGAGCGGCCAGCTCCTCCCAGAGCATCCGCGCCGTCACCCCCCACAGCCGCCCGCGCGCCGCCGAGACCGGACTCAGCGACGTGAAGTGCAACGCCTCCGGGGCGAGCCCGGTCAGCTCCTCGACGGCGCGGCCCACCTCGGTGGGCGACAGCCGCACCGCCAGCCCGACGTGGTCGTCCATCTCCACCACCGACGGCGCACCCGGCACGTACAGGGTGCTGTGGCCCTCCACCGCCACCGTGGCTCCGTACCGGCCGAAGTCCAGCGCTGCCCGGCCGCCCAGCCAGGTCACCACGATCAGCTCGGCGCTGCCGTCGACCGCTGCGCTGAACGTTGCCGTGCACCGCGCCACGTCGACGCCCAGCGAGCCCGTGGCGACGGTGTCGGCCACGTAGTCGAGCCCGCTCTGGGGTCGCCGCAGCCGGGTGCGCATCCCGTGCCGCGTGACGATGTCGGCCACCTCGTCGGCGGAGTCCGCCGTGAACGACAACCGTGTGACCGGAACCGCCAACGGGCCCTCCCTCGAATCGTCGCGTCCGCCGACATGACGAAGCTTAGGAGGGTGCCGGACGGCTCCGAGTTGTTCGGCGTCCTCCTGAGCCTCGGCGCGCGGCCCGGCGGTGAGCGCCGTCCCGGAGCAGTCAGCGGCGAAGGGTCGCGCCGGGTGGACAGCCGAACTGCGCCCGGTAGGTGTCCTCGAACCGGGCCGGGGAACGGAACCCCCACCGCGTCGCCACCGCCGCGACGGTGTCGGCACCCGCCGGGTCCGCCGCCACGAGGTCGCGGTGCGCCGCGTCGAGCCTGACCCGGCGCAGATGCGCCGACGGCGTCGTCCCCAGGTGGCGACGGAACGCCGCCCGCAACGTCGCCGGGCTCACCCCGGCCGCGTCGGCCATGTCCGCCACCGTGATCGGCAACGACGCGTGCGCGTCGACGTAGGCGAGCGCCCGGCGCAGCGTCGCCGGACCGACGTACCCGGGTCCGCGGACGTAGCCGCGGGTCATCGCCGTGTTCGGGAAGGCCGACACCACCGCCGCCGCGGCCGCGTTGACCAGCTCCTGGTGCACCAGCGGCGTGAGCGCCTCCCGGCCGGGCCCCGTCAGTTCCTCCCACAGCATCCGCGCCGTGACACCCCAGAGCCGACCGTGCGCCGTCGACACCGGTCTGACCGACGTGAACCGCAACGCCCCCGGCGCGAGCCCCGTCAGGTCCTCGACCGCGCGGCCCACCTCGTCCGGCGAGAGCCGGACGGCCAGCCCCACGTAGTCGTCCATGTCGAAGAGGCCCGGCGCACCCGGCACGTACAGGCTGCTGTCCCCCTCCGCGGCGACCGCCCCGCCGTACCGGCCGAAGTCCATCGACACCCGGCCCTGCAGCCAGCTCAGCAGGATCAGCTGGTCGCTGCCCTCCGCCGCGACGCCCGACGTCGCCGAGCAGCGCGCGAGATCGACGCCGAGCGACCCCGTCGCCGCGCTGTCCACCGCGTAGCGCAGCCCGGTGCCGGGCGCCGGGAACCGGACGCGCATGTACAGCCGCGACACCAGGTCCCACACCTCGTCGGCGGAGTCCGATGCGTAGGAGAACCGCGTGACCGGGACCTCCACCCCGGACTACGCGCCCGTGAGCGTCAGGACGCGCGGACCGTCCTCGGTGACGCCGATCGTGTGCTCGACGTGCGCCGCCCGGCTGCCGTCGGCCGTGCGCAGCGTCCAGCCGTCGTCGTCGTGGCGGTAGCGGTCGGTCCCACCGGCGATGAGCATCGGCTCGATCGCGAACACCAGCCCCGGCTCCAGCCGCATCCCGCGCCCGCGCCTGCCCTCGTTCGGGACGTGCGGCGCCTCGTGCATCTGCCTGCCGACGCCGTGCCCGCCGTGGTCGGCGAGCATCCCGTACCCGCTGGCGCGGGCCACCGACTCGATCGCGTGCCCGACATCGCCCAGGCGCGCCCCGGCCAGCGACGCGTCGATCCCCGCCCGCAGCGACCGCTCCGCGGTGTCGATCAACGTCAGGTCGGCCGGGTCGGCGCGCCCGACGACGAAGCTGACCGCCGAATCGGCGCACCAGTCGTCGAGATGGACGGCCAGGTCGATGCTGACGAGGTCGCCGTCGGCCAGCACCAGCGGGCCGGGGACGCCGTGGACGACGGCATCGTTGACGCTGATGCAGGTCACGGCCGGGTACGGCGTCGGGGCGAAGCGCGGCAGGTAGTTCAGGAACGTCGGCTTCGCACCCGCGTCGGCGATCAGGTCGCCGGCCGCCGCGTCGAGATCACTCACCCGCACACCGGGTGCCGCCTGCGCGCGGAGCGCCGCCAGCACGTCGGCGACGATCGCGCCGGCGGCCGCGATCGCGTCCATCTCCGACGGCGTCTTCAACTCGATCACTGCACACACCCTCCGCGGTTCCGCGCCGACAGTACCTGCGCCACGGACACCTCCGGAGCCGCTACATGCGCAGCACGACCTTGCCCATCGCGTGGCCCGACTCCACCGCGGCCAGGGCCTGCGGCGCCTCGTCGAGGGGGCGGACGTCGGTCACGTGCGGCGACAGCGAGCCGTCGGCGACGAGCGCGACCACCTCGGAGTAGACGGCCGTCGTGCGGCGGCGCTCGACGTCGCGTCCGCCCAGCTCCCTGACCAGGCTCTTGTCGGCGATGCTGACCAGGTTGGCGGGGTCGCTCACCAGCCCGGCGACCTCGCGCAGCGCGTCGCCGCCGACCATGTCGAACACCGCGTCGACGCCGTCGGGCAGCAGCTCCCGCACCCGCTCGGCCACACCCGGCCCGTACCCGACGAGCGTCGCCCCCAGCGACTCGACGAGCTCCCGCTTCCCCTCGCTCGCCGTACCGACGACCGCCACCCCGCCGTTGCGGGCCAGCTGCGCCGCCGCCACGCCGACGCCGCCACCGATGCCGTTGACCAGCAACGTCGCGCCCTCGGCGAGGTCGAGGGAGACGATCCCGTCGTAGGCGGTGCAGACGGCGACGGGCAGCGCGGCGGCGTCGGTCCAGGAGACCTGCGGCGGCTTCTTCGCCGTCGACTCCGCCCACAGCAGGCTGTACTCGCCGTACCCACCGGCGCCGGGTGCGGTGGAGCCGAACACCTCGTCGCCGATCGCGAACCCGTCGACGTCGTGCCCGACGGCCCGCACGACACCCGACACCTCGCGGCCCAGGACGGCGGGGAACTCCGTCGGTACCGGGCCGGGGCCGCCGGAGCGCGACTTCCAGTCGGCGGGGTTGATGCCCGCGGCCCGGACCTCGACCAGCAGCTCCGCGGGCCCTGGGGCGGGGATCGGCAGGTCGAGGAACAGCTGGTTCTCCGGGCCGCCCACGGCGCTGAAGCCGTAGGCACGGAAGGTCTCGGTCGTCGCCATGCACCTGTCCTACCCCGTCGCGGTGCCGAGAGCTTGGCGGCGGGCGCACGCGTTGGTCCGTCGGTCGGCCGAGGTCGTGCAGGTGGACTCTGCTCGTGAGTGGCAATAGTCGCGATAGCGACTATTGCCACTCACAGGCTCGGAGGGCTTCCGCCGGGTCGGGCATCGCCGCGATCTCGGCGCGGACCTCGCGGGCGGCGTCGTGCAGAGCGGTGTCCGTCACCAGGCGCGACAGCGACGCCGCCGTGATCGAGCGGGCCGCCACCGAGAGGCCCGCGCCGCGGCGGGCGACGAGATCGGCGTTGTGGCGACGGTCGCCGGGGCCCGGGACGACGAGCTGCGGCGTTCCCGTCGCCAGCGCCGTCAGCACCGTCCCGGCCCCGCCGTGGTGCACGACCGCCGCGGCGTGCGGCAACGCGGCCGAGAGCGGCACCCAGCCGACCGTGCGGACGTTGGGCGGCAACGACTTCCGGGACAGCCGGTCGGTGGGGCGGACGAGGACGATCTCGGCGTCGACGTCGGGTGCCGCGGCGACGACGGCCGCCATCGGGTCGCCGCCCGGCCCGGCGACGGTCGAGCGGCTCACCAGGATGCGGGGCCGCGCGGTGGGCTCGGTGAGCCAGTCCGGCAGGCCGGCGCCGTCGTCGGGAACCGAGCGCATCGGCCGGCCACCCCGGACCCCGACGACGCTGGGCGGCGCGATCGTCAGGACGTCGGCGGGCGGGGGCAGCTCGTCGAGCAGGCCGTGGCGGCGCAGCGCGCGGCGGAACAACGGGCTGCGCACGACCGCCGCGACCAGCGACGGCCCGTCGTACAACGAGTTCTCCTGCAGCACCGCGGGCACCCCGATCCGGGCCGCGGCCAGCGCCCCGGCCGGGGCCAGCGGCTCGTGCACCACGACCTCGGGTTCGAACGCCCCGGCGACGGCGACGACCGCGTCGGCAAGTCCTTCGTTGACCGCGCCGAACAGGAGGCCGACGACGTCGGTCCCCGCCTCCCCGGCCAGCTCGCGACGGGCCAGCCGGGGGTGGGCGAGCACCGTCCGGGCGGCGCTGCGGGCGAACGACACGTCCTGGGCGACGTCCACGGCGGGCAGGCCGCCGAGGTCGCGGCCGAGGGCGTCGCCACCCGAGGCGACCACGACCTCGTGGCCCAGCTCCGCGAGCGTGCGCGCCATGGGCAGCATGGGCAGCAGGTGCCCGACCAGTGGCGCGGCGACGACGAGGATGCGCACCCGGTCAGTTCCCCAGGCCCGCCAGGCGGCCGACGGCCTCGGTGAGCACCTCGTCGCGCTTGCAGAACGCGAACCGCACGAGCGGCCGCATCGCCTCGACACCCTCGGGCGACGACGCGAACACCGACACCGGGACGGCCGCGACGCCGCACAGCGACGGCAGGTCGTAGGCGAGCTTGTAGCCGTCCTCGAAGCCCAGCGGCCGCCCGTCGACGACGATGAAGTAGGTCCCGCGCGGCTGGTAGACGGTGAACCCGGCCGCCTTCAGCCCGGCGGAGAGCAGCTCGCGCTTGCCGCGCAACGACGTCGCGATGCTGGTGTAGAACTCGTCCGGGAGCCCGAGAGCGGTGGCGACCGCGGGCTGCAGGGGCGCGCCCGCGGTGTAGCTGAGGAACTGCTTGACCGCGCGGGTGGCCGCGACCAGCTCCGACGGGCCGTGGATCCAGCCGATCTTCCAGCCCGTCACCGAGAACGTCTTGCCCGCCGACGAGATCGTCAGCGTCCGCTCGGCCATCCCGGGCAGCGTGGCGATCGGGATGTGCGGGACGTCGAAGGTCATGTGCTCGTAGACCTCGTCCGAGACGACGACGACGTCGTGCTCGGTGGCGAGGTCGGCGACGATCTGCAGCTGTTCGCGGTCGAACACCGCGCCCGTCGGGTTGTGCGGGGAGTTGAGCAGGATCATCCGGGTGCGCGCGGAGAAGGCGGCGCGCAGCTCGTCGGGGTCGAAGGCGAAGTCGGGGGCCCGCAGCGGGACGGTGCGCAGCGTCGCCCCGGAGAGCGCGGTCATCGCCGGGTAGGAGTCGTAGTAGGGCTCGAACGCGATGACCTCGTCGCCGGTCGTGCACAGCGACAGCACGGCCGACGCGATCGCC
The DNA here is from genome assembly GCF_007989085.1 of Pseudonocardia sulfidoxydans NBRC 16205. Classification (GTDB taxonomy): domain Bacteria; phylum Actinomycetota; class Actinomycetes; order Mycobacteriales; family Pseudonocardiaceae; genus Pseudonocardia; species Pseudonocardia sulfidoxydans. The sequence goes on along the minus strand of NZ_BJVJ01000069.1, from coordinate 15,492 downwards.
TCGGTCGCGCCCACGGTGACGAGCACGTCGGCCGGGTCGACCTCCAGGCCGTAGAACCGCTGCTGGTGGGCGGCGACGGCCTCCCGCAGCGCCGGGACGCCCGGCCCCGGCGGGTACTGGTTGACACCGCCCGTGATGTTCGCGGCGGCGTCGGCGAGCAGGCTCTCGGGGCCGTCGGTGTCGGGGAAGCCCTGGCCGAGGTTGATCGCACCGGTGTCGACCGCGAGCTGGGTGATCTCGGCGAAGATCGTCGAGGTGAAGGGCGTCATGCGCTCGACCAGCATGGTCACCGAGGTTAGCCTCCGCGCTTTGCGATCGCGCGGATCAGCCCGGGTGCGAGACGTGACGCCAGCAACCCGACGTGCGCCTCCGCCGTCACGGGGGCCAGCGCCAGGTCCTTCTCGACGGCCCGCACCAGCTTCGTCGCGACGCGATCGGGGGTGTAGTTGCGTCGCCGGTAGGCCTCGGTCGCCGCGTCGCGGCTGCGCTGCTCGGCCTCCGGGTCCTGCCCGGCGAAGCGAGAGGTGGCGGTGATGTCGGTGTGCACGAAGCCCGGGCAGAGCGCGGTGACGCCGATGCCGTCGTCGGCCAGCTCGGCGCGCAGGCTCTGCGACAGCGCGAGGACCGCGGCCTTGGTCGTCGCGTAGGCGCTCATCGAGCGGTGCGGCAGGAACGCCGCCGCGGACGCGACGTTGACGATCGACCCGCCCGCCCCGCGCTCCTGCATCAGCGGCACGAACGCGCGGCAGCCGTGCACGACACCCCACAGGTTGACGTCGACGATGCGGCGCCACTCCTCCTCCGTCGTCGCGGTGAAGGGCCCGGCCATTCCGATCCCGGCGTTGTTGACGACGACGTCGGGCACGCCGTGGACCTTCGCGACGTCGGCGGCGAACTGCTCCACCGCGTCGGCGTCGGCGACGTCGAGCGCGTAGGCGACGCCGCCGGTGGCCGCGGCCGTCGCGGCGGCGGCGTCGAGGTCGACGTCGGCGCCCACGACGAACGCCCCGCGCGCCGCGAACGCCCTGGCCGTCTCCCGCCCGATGCCACTCCCGGCACCGGTGACGACGACCACCTTCCGCGCTCGGGCCGGCTCCGGACCACCATCCACATAGGACTTGATCTCCCGTACCGCGCGGGCGACGACGTCCGGGCGGGTCCGCGGCAGCCAGTGCGTCCCGGCCACCTCCCGCACCCACAGCGGCGACGCGAACGTCTCGGCGGAGTGCGCCAGCGACGGTCCGACGTAGGCGTCACCGTGCGGGGCGAGGACCTGCGTCGGTACCGACGTGACCCGGCGCTGCGGGGAACGCACCCGGTCGCCGATATTGGCGCGGTAGAGCTCGAGCCCGTTGACGGCGGTCCTGATGGACGGCCGCGCAATCCGCTCCCGGCGCGCCAGCACGGCCCCGAAGATCCCGCTGCGCCACGCCAGGACGGGGACGACCGGGAGCCGGAAGAACGAGATGTACCAGGACCTCCTGGCCTGCCTGCGACGCTCACGTGCCGGCGCGGTGCGGAACCACCGTCCGATGTGGTCGAGGCACGGCCCGGAGATCGACGTGTACGACGCGAGCCGGTCGCGGAAGTCCGGGTCGGTGACGAGGTGCCACGACTGCACCGAGCCCCAGTCGTGCGCGAGCAGGTGCACCGGCGCGTCGGGGCTGACGGCGTCGATCACGGCCGCGAGGTCGGCGGCGAGCCGGTCGATCCGGTACGCGTCGCGCCGCCGCGGTGCCTGCGACCCGCCCGCACCCCGGACGTCGTAGGTGACGACGTGGTGGTCGACCACGAGGTCGGCGACCACGTCGTCCCACACGTGCCGGTCGTCGGGATAGCCGTGGACGGCGACGACCGTCGGCATCGAGGGGTCGCCGTGCTCCCGCACGGCGAGCCGCAGACCGTCGGACGTCCTGACCTCGTCGACCATGGGCCGAGCCTAGGAGGGCAACCGGAGTGCAGCCGGTCACACCACGGGCATCGGGGAACCTTCAACCGTTTCGGGATGTTGCACTTGTCCGTGACCGATACCTCCCGAACCGCCGTACCGGGACGGTTGCGCCTCGCGCTGCTGCTCGGCGCCTTCGTCGCCCTGGGTCCTCTGACCATCGACATGTACCTGCCGGCGCTCCCGCAGATCAGCGACGAGCTGAACGCCTCCGAGAGCCTCGTCCAGCTCACCCTCACCGGAACGCTCGCCGGGCTCGCGCTCGGCCAGCTGTTCATCGGGCCGATGTCCGACGCGATCGGCCGCCGCAAGCCGTTGTTCGCGGGCGCGCTGCTGCACCTCGCCGCGTCGCTGCTCGTCCTGATCGCGCCGAACATCGAGGTCCTCGGTGTGCTGCGTGTCCTGCAGGGCATCGGGACCGCGGCCGGTGCCGTCGTGGCGCTGGCGATCGTGCGCGACCTCTACTTCGGCCGCGACGCGGCCAACCTGCTGTCCCGGCTGATGCTCGTCATGGGCGCCGCGCCGGTCCTCGCGCCGACGATCGGTGGCGGCGTCCTGCACTTCACCGACTGGCGCGGCGTCTTCGTCGTGCTCGCCGTCTACGCGGCGCTGCTGCTGCCGCTGGCCTGGAAGGTCCTGCCGGAGACGCTGCCCGTCGAGCGCCGGCGCAGTGCCCGCATCGGCGCCACGTTCCGCACCTACGGCGGACTGCTCCGCGACCGCGTCTTCGTCGGCCTCGTGCTCGTCGCGGGTTTCACGATGGCGGCGCTGTTCGGCTACGTCTCGGGCGCGTCGTTCGTCTACCAGGAGCAGTTCGGGCTCGGTCAGCAGACGTTCGGCCTGGTGTTCGGCGCGGGCGCGATCTGGCTGATCGTGGGCACCCAGTTCAACCCGGTGCTGCTGCGCCGCTGGGAGCCGCGCCAGATCCTGTCCGGCGCCGCCGTCCTCGGCACGGTGGCGGGCCTCGTCCTTATCGCGGTCGGCGCGACGGGCGCGGGCGGGCTCGTCGGCATCCTGATCCCGATGTGGGCGGTGCTGGCGGCCGCGGGCGTCATGATGCCCAACGCGCCCGCGGTGGCGCTGTCGTCGCACGGTGAGGCGGCCGGGACCGCGGCCGCCCTGCTGGGCGCGGTGCAGTTCGGTGTCGGCGCCGCGGTGTCACCGCTGGTCGGGGCCCTGGGTAACGACGCGCTCGCGATGACGACGGTCGTCGCCGGTGGGATGGCGGTGGCCCTGGTGGTGCTGCTGGTGGTGGTGCGGCCGTGGACTCTGCCCGACGTGGAGGAGGCGCCGGTTGCGGCCGCCGAGGTCGACGTCGCGGCGACACCCTGACACCTGTGAGTGGCGATGGTCGCTATAGCGACCATCGCCACTCACGACCGCTTCTCGGCTCGGGCGCCCGGGTCCGTCACGTGCGGGCGGGCGCCGTGAGCTGCTCGATCGCCCATTGCGCCCAGCTGTGGACCGCCTCGAACTGGCGCAGGCCGTACTCGGCGGCGAGCTGACCGAACCCCTCCGGGCCCGGCTCCACCGGACCGGCGTCCTCGCGGATCGCGCGCAGCACGTCGGCCTGCTGCGCCGTCGACTCCGCGATGCGTTCCAGGACCACGACGGCGTCGGCCGGGTCGAGCGCCGAGAGCATGAACATGCGCAGGACCTGCTCGTTGCGGACCTTGCCCTGCCCGGTGGGCGGAGCCATCAGCCAGGTGCGCAGCTCGGCGCGGCCGGCGTCGGTGACGGTGTAGGTCTTGCTGCCGCGCGCGCCCTCGGCGGTGACCTCGACGAGCCCGCGTTCGGCGAGTTTGCCCAGCTCGGGGTAGATGCTCGTGTGCCCGGCCTGCCACGCGTAGCGGCCGAGGTCGGTCTCGAACGCCTTGGTCAGCTCGTACCCGGACCGCGGCTGGACGGCCAGGAGTCCGAGCAGCGCGTGCGTCAACGACATGCCGCAACCATACATGTCAAACTCGACATGTCGAAACTTTCAGCCAACCGCTTGACATGTCATTTCTGACAGGTGCAGGCTCGTCGTCGACAGCACATCGAGGAGGACACGATGACCGAGACCACCACCACGCCCGGCGTCACCCTCGAGGGCTACCTGGCCCCCGTCCCCGACGAGATCGAGGCGCACGACCTGCCCGTCGAAGGCACACTCCCGCCCGAACTCACCGGCCGCTACTTCCGCAACGGCCCCAACCCCCGGCCCGGCGAGACCGCACGACACTGGTTCACCGGCCACGGCATGCTCCACGGCGTCCGCCTCCGCGAGGGCCGCGCCGAGTGGTACCGCAACCGCTGGGTCCGCACGAAGGCCCTCGAGGGCGCCACCATGGTCGGCGCCGACGGCACGTTCGACCGCAGCGTCGGCGTCGCCAACACCCACGTCGTCGAGCACGCCGGCCGGATCATGGCGCTCGTCGAGAGCAGCTTCCCGACCGTCGTCACCCCCGACCTCGCGACGGTCGGCCCCTGCGACTTCGACGGCCGGCTCACCACCGCCATGACCGCCCACCCCAAGATCGACCCGGTCACCGGCGAGCTGCACTTCTTCGGCTACGGCGTCATGCCGCCGTTCGTCACCTACCACCGGCTCACCGCGTCCGGCGAGCTCTGCGCGAGCGCCGAGATCGAGGTCCCCGGCCCGACGATGATGCACGACTTCGCCATCACCGACCGGCACGCCGTCTTCCTCGACCTGCCCATGACCTTCTCCTTCGAACGGCTCGCCACGGGCATGCCCTACGGCTACGACGAGTCCTACGGCGCCCGCATCGGCGTCATGCCCTTCGACCGGCCCGGCCACGTCACCTGGTTCGACGTCGACCCCGGCTACGTCTTCCACGTCGGCAACGCCCACACCGACGCCTCCGGCCGCGTCGTCGTCGACGGCGCGCGGTACTCGCCCGCCGACACCGTCGCCATGTGGGACGACCTCGACACCGACCCCTCCGGGCTGGCCGCCGACGCCGCCGCCACCGGCGCCGCCCGCTACCACCGCTGGGTCCTCGACCCCACCACCGGGAAAGCCACCGAGACCGCACTCGACGACCGCGCCGTCGAGTTCCCCACCGTCGACGACGACCTCGTCGGCCGCGACTCCCGCTACCGGTACGCCGTGTCCCAGGAGCGCGGCACGGCGGGCATCGTCAAGCTCGACATGGTCGCCGGCGCCGTCACCGAACACCCCCTCGGCACCGGAACCGTTGCAGGCGAAGCGGTCTTCGTGCCCTCCACCGCGCCCGACCGCGCCGAGGACGACGGCTGGCTGCTCACCATCACCACCACCCGCGACGGCAAGGCCTCGAACCTGCTCGTCCTCGACGCCACCGACGTCGCCGCCGCACCCGTCGCCACCGTCACCCTGCCGCGCGGTGTCCCGGCCGGCTTCCACGGCTCGTGGATCGACGACACCTCCATCCGGGAGAACTGACATGACCGCCACGCACATCGCAGACCGGGAGACCGACGTGACCGAGCGACCCGCCGGCACCGGCATGCCCGTCGGACCCATGCTGCGCGGCCTGGGCCTCGACCTCGCACTGCCCGTCGTCGCCTACTACGTCCTGCACCTGTTCGGCGTCGGCGACTACGTCGCCCTGCTCGTCGCCGCCCTCGTCGCCGCCGCCCGCGTCGTCGTCTCCGTGGTGCGCCACCGCTCGCTCAACCTCTTCGCCACCGTCATGCTCGTGGTGTTCGGGCTGAGCCTCGCCCTCACCCTGATCAGCGGCGACGAACACTTCTTCCTGCTGAAGAACTCCATCGTCACCGGGGCCGTCGGTCTCACGTTCCTGGCGACGGCCTTCGGCCCCCGCCCGCTGACGCTCGCCGCCGCGGAGTCGTTCAACCCGCGCAAGGGCGCCGACCTGGCCGAGGCGTTCCGCACCGACCCGCGCGTGCGGCGCGGGCACCGGATCTCGTCGACGGTGTGGGGCGCGGGCCTGCTCGCCGAGGCCCTGATCCGCATCCCGCTCGTCTACCTGCTCCCGGTCAGCGTGATGGTCGGCCTGGGCGAGGTCATGTTCCTCGGCGCGATGGCCCTGCTGCTGGCCTGGAACGTCTGGTACGTCCGGCGTGCGCAGGCCCGGGCGCGACAGACGTCCTGAGGCAGGACCTCCCCCGGAGTCGGCACCCACCTGAACCGCAGCCCGGTAGCGCCGCGTCAGGGTAGCCTGACGACAGGCGTCAGGGTGTCTTGACGCCCGGGGAGGCAGCATGAGCAAGGACAAGGGGCCGTGGCGCGACGGCCGACGCGCCTGGGAGCGGCTCGCGTTCTGGTACCCCGACGGCAAGCCGGTGCCCGACGAGGCGGAGCGCGACCCGCTGGCCGCGCTCGGCGACGTCGGGCTGATGCGCCGGCTGCTCGACGAGACCGAGCTCGAAGCCGTCCGCAGCGCGCGGCGGCGCGGGCTGTCGTGGGCGGAGATCGCGACGAAGCTGGGCGTCAGCAGGCAGTCGGCGTGGGAGCGCTGGCGCGACCTCGACACCGACCCGCCCGCACCCGCGGCGGTGCCCGACGACGACACCCGCAGGAGTGTGCGCGGCCGGGCCGCGCGGACGCGGTTCGTGCGGGTGCCGCACGTCGTCGGCAAGACCGTCGAACAGGCCCACAACATCCTCGACGAGCACGGGCTGCTCGCCGTCTCCGCGGACCCCGACGGCCCGCCGCCCGCCGTGCTCCAGCTCGGGCAGCTGGTCGTCTCGGGTCAGAACCCCGACCACGGGGCGAAGGTGCCCGTCGGTACCGCGGTGAAGCTGTGGACCGAACGCGGCGGCGGCTCGGGCGTCCGCGAGCCACGGCGTCCGAAGCCCACCCCGCTCGCCGAGCGCGAGCTGCCCGACGAGGCCTTCGGCCCGCAGCAGGCCGTCGGCTGAACCCCGCTCACGCCGCCAGCGTCGTCCCCGGGTTCGCGTCGGGGGTCTCGGGGGCGACCGGCTCCGCGGGCGTGCGATAGGTGAAGAACGGCAGGAACGCCTGGGTGAGCGGGCCGATCGCGAGCGCGTACAGCACGGTCCCGACGCCCACCGTGCCACCCAGCAGCCAGCCCGTCCCGAGCACGACGACCTCGATCCCGGTGCGCACCAACCGGATCGACCAGCCGGTGCGGGCGGACAGGCCCGTCATCAGACCGTCGCGGGGGCCGGGACCCAGGCGGGCACCGATGTAGAGGGCCGACGCGATCCCGTTGAGGACGATGCCGCCGACCATCATCGTGATCCGCCACGCCAGGCCCGTCGGCTCCGGGAGCAGGGCCAGCGCGATGTCGACGGCGAAGGCGATGACGACGACGTTCGCGACCGTCCCGACGCCCGGTCGCTGCCGCAGCGGGATCCAGATCAGCAGGACGATGACGCCGGTGATGGCGGTGACGACGCCGAAGCTGAGCGGGAACTTCGTGGTCAGGCCCTGGTGCAGGACGTCCCACGGGTTGAGGCCGAGGCCGGCGTGGACCTGCATCGCCATGCTGGTGCCGTAGAGCACGAGGCCGACGAACAGCTGCGGGAGCCTGCGGATCGGGGATCGCGTGACGGGCAGGGGACGCAGATCCGGGCGCGGCACCGTCCGATCGTGCGCCTCGGCGGTCTCCCGGGCCAGGGCCAATCCTCGGCGGGTGGCCTGCGGATCCCGGGCGGTGGAACATTCTTGACCTGAAGTCAGGTACAGCTCTTACCGTCGGCGTCCGTGGACATCAACACGTGGTCGGCCCTGCGCAACGCCTCGACCGACCCAGGCACCCGGCACGCCCCGGCCCGCGTCACAGCCCGGCGGATCGCCGCGTTCGCACGCCCCCATCGTCGACGGCTGGCATGGTTCGTGGGCCTGAGCGTCGTCGGTGCCGTGCTCGCGGTGGCGACGCCGGTGCTGGCCGGCCGGGTCGTCGACGCGATCGTCGGCGGCGGACCGGCGGGCGTGGTCGGCGGGCTGGCGGGGCTGATCGCGCTCATCGCCGTCGCCGAGGCCGGGCTGGGCCTGGTCACCCGCAAGCTCTCCGCGACGATCGGTGAGGACCTCATCCTGCAGCTGCGGACGGCGGTGTTCGACCACGTCCAGCGGATGCCGATCGCGTTCTTCACCCGCACCCGCACGGGGGCGCTGGTCAGCCGCCTGAACAGCGACGTGCTGGGTGCGCAGCGGGCGTTCAGCGACACGCTGTCCGGCGTCGTCGGGAACGTGGTGACCTTGGCGCTGACGCTCGTCGTGATGCTGCAGATCTCGTGGCAGGTCACGGTGCTGGCGCTGGTGCTGCTGCCGGTGTTCGTGCTGCCGGCACGGCTGATGGGCAGGCGACTCGCGGCGTTGCAACGCGAGGGTGCCGACCACAACGCCGCCATGACCGCCCAGATGACCGAGCGGTTCTCCGCGCCCGGCGCGACGCTGGTGAAGCTGTTCGGCCGGCCGGGCGACGAGTCGGCCGACTTCGCGGCCCGCGCGAGCCGGGTACGCGACATCGGGGTGCGGACGGCAATGGTGCAGTGGGTGTTCGTGACAGCGCTGACCGTGGTGTCGGCGCTGGCGCTGGCGCTGGTCTACGGCCTGGGCGGGACGCTGGCGATCGCCGGGACGCTGGAGCCGGGCGCGGTGGTGTCGCTGGCGCTGCTGCTGACGCGGCTCTACGCCCCGCTGACGGCGCTGGCCGGCGCGCGGGTCGAGGTGATGACGGCGCTGGTGAGCTTCGAGCGCGTGTTCGAGGTGCTGGACCTGCCACCGCTGATCGTCGACGCCCCCGACGCACGCCCGTTGCCGGACGGCCCGGTGTCGGTGGAGTTCGACCAGGTGCGGTTCGGCTACCCGGCCGCGTCGCAGGTGTCGCTGGCTTCGCTCGAGGACGTGGCGACGCTCGACACCCGCGGCGGGGTCGAGGTGCTGCACGACGTCTCGTTCCGCGCCGAGCCCGGGCAGCTGGTGGCGGTGGTGGGCTCGTCGGGCGCCGGGAAGTCGACGATGGGCTCGCTGCTGCCGCGGCTGTACGACGTGGACTCCGGCGCGGTGCGGCTCGCGGGCGTCGACGTGCGGGAGCTGTCGGCGGACTCGGTGCGCGCGACCGTCGGCGTGGTGACCCAGGACGGGCACCTGTTCCACGACACGATCCGCGCGAACCTGCTGTTCGCCGCACCCGGCGCGACCGACGAGGACGTCTGGGAGTCGTTGCGCCGCGCCCGCCTGGAGGGCCTGGTCGCAGGCCTTCCCGACGGGCTGGACACGGTCGTCGGCGAGCGCGGGTACCGGCTCTCGGGCGGTGAGCGGCAGCGGCTGACGATCGCGCGGCTGCTGCTGGCCCGCCCGCGGGTCGTGGTGCTCGACGAGGCGACCGCGCACCTGGACTCGACGTCGGAGGCGCAGGTGCAGGAGGCGCTCGGCGAGGCTCTGGAGGGGCGGACGGCGATCGTGATCGCCCACCGGCTCTCGACGGTCCGCGCCGCCGACCGGATCCTCGTCGTGGAGGACGGGCGGATCGTCGAGACGGGCACGCACGACGACCTGCTCGCCGCGGGCGGGCGCTACGCCGACCTGCACCGGACGCAGTTCAGCGACTCCCCGTCGCCGGAGCCGGCCGCCGCGTGATGCCCAGCCTGTGAGTGGCGATAGTCGCTATGGCGACTATCGCCACTCACAAGGGCAGGAGGGCGCCGCGCGCGTCGATGACGTCGAGGTGGTCGACGGTCGGCTCGGCGCCGGGGCGGGCGCCGCCGAAGGCGCGGTCGACCGCGGGATGGATGCGCTCGTCGAAGGCGCGGGTGCAGGCCTCACGGTCGGTCCAGACGTCGATGTAGCGGAGGCCGCCGTCGGGACGGCGGACGCAGAGGTGCAGCAGCGAGCCCTCCAGTGGCTCGGGGTCGATCTCCTCGGTGATCCGGCGGTAGAGCTCCTCGCCGATCGGAACGTCCTGGACGAAGGCGTAGACCATGACGGCCTCCCTTATTGACCCGAACCATCTTCGGATGAATATGGGTAGAGTGGGCCACGTGAGCGGTGACGTCAAGACCCGCCGGCCCTACCGGGCGCCGCGGCGCGCAGAAGGGGCGGCGCGCACCCGAGCCGCGGTGCTCGCGTCGGCGCGGGAGCTGTTCGTCGCCAAGGGGTACCGCCGCACCACCGTCGCCGACGTCGCCGACGGCGCGGGCGTCGCCGTCGACACCGTGTACGCGACGGTCGGCCGCAAACCGGTGATCCTGCGCGAGCTGGTGGAGACGGCCCTCTCCGGCACCGACGAGGCGGTCCCCGGCCCGGAGCGCGACTACGTCACCCGGATGCGCGCCGCCGACGGCGCCGCGCAGATGCTCGCGATCTACGCCGCGGCGATCGGCGCGATCCATCCCCGGCTGGGCCCGGTGTTCCTCGCGTTGCGCGACGCCGCCGTCCAGGACCCGGCCTGTGCGACGCTGTGGGCGGAGATCGCGCAGCGCCGCGCCGCGAACATGCGGCACCTGGCCGCCGAACTGCGTGCCACGGGCGAGCTGCGGCCCGACCTCGACGACGACACCGTCGCCGACATCGTGTGGAGCACGAACGCCGTCGAGTACTGGCTGCTGCTGGTGGGCGAGCGCGGCTGGTCGACCGAGCGGTTCGTCGCCCACCTCACCGACATGTGGACGCGAACCCTCCTCGCACCGCGATGACGGCTCGTGAGCGGCAATAGTCGCTGTAGCGACTATTGCCGCTCACAGGGCTCAGTCCTTGAAGTCCTCCGGCGAGACCTCGTCGATGAACTCACGGAACTCCTCGATCTGCTCCTCCGGCGGGGCGTCGCCACCGTTGGGGAAGAGCGCCGAGATCGGCTGGCCGACCTCGTCGAGGATCTCCTCGGCCATCCCGATCGGCAGGGAGTCGCGGATCGCGAGCGACAGGGCGTCGCTGGGCCGGGCCGGGACGCGGGTGTCCCCGTCGAACACGACGTCGGCGCTGAACGTGCCGCTCGACAGCTCGGTGATCTCGACGCCCTCGATCCGCCGCCCCAGCCCCTCGACGATCGGGACGATCATGTCCTGCGTCAAGGGGGGCTGGGCGTCGGTCCGGACCCCGAACGCGATGACCTCGGCCTGCGGTCCGCGCAGGAAGACCGGGACGCAACGGTCGCCGTCGACCTCCCCGAGCAGCAGCACCGGCTGCCTGCTGGGCGCGTGCACCACCAGCCGCAGTACCCGCATTTCGCGCATCCGTCACCTCCGCGTGGGAGGCGCCGGCCCGGTCCGTCGGCGCCCGGATCGCACAGTGTTGTGCACGGGGGACGCCGCGGCCAGCAGATGGATCATTCTGAGACCGCGGGCCATCCCGGCTTTTCGGGCAGGATGGTGACGTGACTCCGGGGAACGGGTGGCTCGACGTCGTCGCCGCCTGGGAGCGGTTCGCGGGTCGCCGGACCCGGTGGGACCACGTGCGCGCCGTGACGTCGACGGTCCTGCTGGTCGTCGGGTGACACCTAAGCTGACCATGAGCAACGGCCGGGACGGGAGGGAGCACCGATGACGCGGTCCCCCGCCGGATCGGTGCGCGACGCCGCCGACTCGGCCTACCGCGCCGCCGCCGACGCCTTCCTCGCCCTCGACGAGGCCGAGCTGTCCGCCCGCCAGGCCGCCGATGCCCTGATCGCGCTGGAGCCGCGCCGCGAGGACGCGATCCGTGCCGACGTCGACTCCTCCTGCAAGGCCGCCAACGCCGCGGTGGTCGACTGGATCACCGCGGTCGACATGCACCAGCCGGCGATCCGCGACCCGCAGGCCGGCCACAGGGCGCTCGCCGCCGCCGCCCGGGAGTTCACCCAGGTCCGAGCCTCGCTCGAACGCGCGACGCCGATGGCCGTCCGCTACCGGCAGCGCCACCAGGACGCACTCGCGAAGCTGGCCGCCGCGTCGGAGAAGCGCGACGTCGCGGCCCGGGCCGCGGTCGTCGCCGTCGACGAGGCCGCGGCCGCCGTCGAACGTGCCCGCGCCGCCGGGCTCGCCCCCGCCGAGCTCGACGCCGCGCTCGCCGCGGCCCGTGCGCAGGCCGCCGACGCGGGCGCACTCGGCATCGGGCCCGCCGCCGTCAGCGCGTGGGGCGCGGTCGAGGCCGCGGCCCGTGAGGTGCTCGCCGCGGCCGAACGTGCCGAGCGGGTGCGCACCGACCTGCCCAAGCGCGTCCGCTCCCTCGCCACCCGCGCGGCGGGCATCGAGGGACGCGCGGAGTCGTTGCCCGACAAGCTGTCCACCCTGCGGCGCAGCTACTCCCTCGCCTGCTCCGCCGGGCTGGAACGGGCGGGCGACGAGGTTTCGGGCGCCGTCACCACCGGCCGGCGCGCGCTCGCCGCCGCCGAGACCGCGATGGGCGCCGACGACTGGGTGCGCGCGGTCCGCGAGGTCGACACCGCCCGTACGTCGCTCGACAGCGCGGAGAAGGTGCTCACCGCCGTCGCCGACCGGCTGACGATGCTCGACGACGTCCGCGCCGACCCCCGGGGACGCCTCGACAAGGCGCGGTTCACCCTGCGCGACGCGCAACGGCTCGTCGTCGCCACCGGGCAGCGCGTCGCCGACGAGATCCCGACGCTCGACGCGCTGGCCGCCCGGCTCGACCGCGCTCCCGAGCTGCTCGAGGCCACCCACCCCGACTACTGGTCCTACCTGCAGGAGCTCGACGCCGTGTCGCGCGGCGCGCAGGACGCCGTCACCCGGGTCCGGGAGCGGATCGCCGGCGGGTGATCAGCGCTCCCCGCGCATCTCCCCCAGACGCTGCTCCACCGAGTCCGGCGCGCCCGGCGTCGCCGCCCCACGTCCGCGCGCCGAGGCTGCGGCGACCTCCGCGTCGGCACCCGCCCGGTACGACAGCGCCTCCGCCTGGTCCCGGGTGCGGGCGAGCAGGGCGGCCGGGTCGTCGTCGGCACCCGGGGCCGACGCCAGCGCCGCCGCGGCGCGCTCCTGCGCCTCGGCCGCCGACAACGTCGCCAGCACCGTGGCCTTCTCGGCCTCCATGCGGTCGAGGTCGTCGCGCAGCCTGGCCGTCATCTCCCGCATCTGCACGAGCTGGTTCGCGATCTGGTCGCGGTGCGCGGTGAGGCCCTCGATCTGCTCGGCCAGTCCCGCCTGGCGCACCAGTAGCCGGCGCGCCTCGTCCTCACGGCCGGCGCGCAGCTGTTCACGGGCCGCGTCGTCGAGCTCCGCGATCTCGCCGCGGTAGCGCGCGATCAACAGCTCCAGCCGCCGACGGCCGGTGGCCACCTCGGCCATCCCCAGCCGCGCGGCCGCGTGCTCCTCGACACGGCGGGCGACCGCCTCCTCCAGCTGACGGCGGGGATCGGCCGGCGGCGGCGGGTCGGGCTCACGCCCGCCACCGAAGAGCCGTCTGAGCACCATCCCGGGTCCCCCCGCCGCCCTTCGGGTCAGCCCACGTTGACGCCGTAGTCCCGCGCGATCCCCGCGAGCCCGGACGCGTAGCCCTGGCCGACGGCACGGAACTTCCAGTCGCCGTTGTGCCGGTACACCTCGCCGAAGATCATCGCGGTCTCGGTGGAGGCGTCCTCGGTGAGGTCGTAGCGGGCGATCTCGACGCCGTTCTCCTGGTTCACCACACGGATGAACGCGTTGGAGACCTGCCCGAAGTTCTGCAGCCGGGCGTCGGCGTCGTAGATGCTCACCGGGAAGACGATCTTCGCGACGTCGTCCGACACCTTCGCGAGGTCGATCTTGATCGCCTCGTCGTCGCCCTCGCCGTCACCGGTCAGGTTGTCGCCGGTGTGCTCGATCGTGCCGTCCGGGCTCACGAGGTTGTTGAAGAACACGAAGTGCTGATCGGACAGCACGCGCCCCGAGGCGCCGCACGCCAGGGCGGAGGCGTCGAGGTCGAAGTCGTGCCCCGTGGTCACCCGCGCATCCCAGCCCAGGCCGATCAGCACGGCCGTGAGGCCCGGAGCCTCCTTCGAGAGGCTGACGTTTCCACCCTTGGCAAGGCTCACACTCACGAACTGCTCCACCTTCCGCTAGCCGGACGATCCCACCCCGAGTATTCCCTATCGGACGCCGCTCATGAGGCGACGGACGAGAGGGGTGATCGCCAGCAGCAGGAGCCCCACACCGATCGCGACAGCACCGAGTATGCCGAAGTACGCCACCTCGTCCTGCGCGTTGTAGTACCCCGCCAGCGTGCCCGACAACGCCGTCCCGAGCGCGATGGAGAGGAAGAACAGCGCCACCATCTGCGTCCGGTACGACTCCGGCGCGAGCTTCGTCGACACCGACAGACCCACCGGCGACAGCAGCAGCTCACCGATCGTGAACACGAACAGGATGCCGACGATGCCCAGCAGCGGCGCACTGTTCGGGCCGCCACCGGCCATCGGCAGGAACAGCAGGAAGCCGACGCCGACGATCGCGACACCCATCGCGAACTTGATCGGGGTCGACGGGGCCCGGTTGCCCAGCTTCGTCCAGATCACCGTGAACACCCCGGACAGGATGATGATGAAGACGGGGTTGATCGACTGCACCCACGCCACCGGCATCTCCCAGCCGAACAGGTCGCGGTCGAGCCGGGTGTCGGAGTAGATCGTCAGCACCGTGAACTGCTGCTGGTAGAGCGACCAGAACGCCGCGCTGGCGATGAACAGCGGGATGAACGCCAGCACCCGCCTGCGCTCGACCGCGTCCACCTTGCGGCTCGTGAGCAGCAACGCGAAGTAGGCGATCGCGGCCACGATCGTCACACCGATGACGATGAGGTCCAGCCGGTCGGCCGCCAGCACCCCCGTCAGCGCCAGCACGACGATGACGACGGCCACGACGACAGCCGCGGCGATCGTGATCGTCCGCTCCCGCGGCGCCAGCGGTGAGGGCACCTCCCGGGCGCTGTCGGGCAGGTGCTTGCGCCCGAACGAGTACTGGATCAGGCCCAGCGCCATACCGACGGCGGCGAGCCCGAATCCCCAGTGGAACCCGGCGGTGCTCTGCAGCAGGCCGGTGAGCAGCGGCCCGACGAGCGCGCCCAGGTTGATGCCCAGGTAGAACAGCGAGAACCCGGCGTCGCGACGCGGGTCGTCGGTCTCGTAGAGGGTGCCGACGAGGCTCGTGGCCGTCGCCTTCACCCCGCCGCTGCCGACGGCGATCAGCACGAGGCCGACGCCCACGCCGAGCAGCCCCGGCAGCGCCGACAGCGCGATGTGGCCGAGCATGACGACGACCGCGGCGTAGAACAGCACCCGCTCCGGGCCGGCGACCCGGTCGGCGATCCACGCGCCGAGGATCGTCGACAGATAGACGAGGCCGCCGTAGGCGCCGACGATGCCCGTCGCGACGCCCCGGTCGACGCCGAGACCGCCCTCCGCGACGGAGTAGTACAGATAGATCAGCAGGATGCCCTGCATCCCGTAGAACGAGAAGCGTTCCCACATCTCGACGCCGAACAGGCTCGCCAGAGTGCGGGGCTGCCCGAAGAAGGTCCGCTCCGGACGTGTCGGGCGTTCGGTGACGTCGCTCACGCGATCACAGTGCACCCGGACCGGCACACTGCGCTACGCGCGGCGCAGGTGCACCCGTGTTGTTGCACGAACGGCACAGTGACGCGATTCAGTTGCGCGAAA
>NZ_BJVJ01000068.1 GCF_007989085.1 Pseudonocardia sulfidoxydans NBRC 16205 | reverse complement strand
CCGCCCCGTGGACAGCAGCCAGGTTGCGCGCCGAGGGCGGCATCGTCCCGGTGCCGTACACGCCGCCGACCGGTTGACGCTCCGCCGCGCCACGGGCGTTGCCGCATAGGCTGATCACGTGCAGTTGGCCGAGGGGGGAGAGGTCGAGATCGGCGGGCGGCGCCCGGACGATCCGGAACTCCCGGCCGAGCTCGTCGTCGCCCTGCGGGAGTGGGGAGAGGTCGCGTCGCGGCCCGACATCGCGCGCGGCCCCGACGAGCAGGAGCTCGTCCGGAGACGGGGTCGTCAGCTCGCGGGGCGGTGCGCCGAGGCGCTCGGCAGGCCCGTCGACTTCCACGACCCCGTCACCGGGCGTGTCGAGATCGTCAGCGGCCGGCTCGCGACGCAACGCGCCGTCGTCCCCGCGCCGCGGCCCGAGCCCGTCCCGTGGGCGACGGGCCTGCCGATCGCCGCGTTCTTCGGGGTGCTCGCCACGGTGGTGGTGGTCGTGCTGTCGACGGCCGTCGACGCCGCGTTCGGGCTGCTCTGGATTCCCGCCAACGTCCTCATCGGTGCCGGGCTGGCGCCGTCGTTGTGGCTCCTGCGCCGGGTGCCGCTGTGGCGCTGGGTGGCGCTGGGCGTGGCGGTCGGTGTCGTCGTCGCGTGGGTGTGGATGCTCGCGAACCTGTTGGCGCCCTGAGACACCGACAGGTCGGTCAACGCTGCTGGCCGCGGACCCCGAGCAGGACCTCGTCCCACGACGGCATGACCGGCTTGCCCTTCTTCGTCCGCCGCGACGGCCGCGCCGCGGCAGGACGAGCGGAGTCGGTCTCGGTTCCGGCGTCCGCGTCGCTCTCGGTGTCGGCGGTGTCGGCGTCCTTCGTGGGCTCGGTGGCGGCATCGTCGGCAGGCGGTGCGGAGGAGCCGGAGCCGGTCTCGACCACGACGTCCTCGGTGTCCGCGGCCGCTGCTTCAGGCGCATCGGCAGCGTCGTCGGCGTTCTCGTCGACCGCAGGGGCTTCGGAAGGCTCGACCGCAGGGGCGTCGGCAGCAGGGGCCTCGGCCGCAGCAGGCACAGTCACGGCAGGTTCCTCGACCGGCGCGACCTCCGGCTCCGTCTCCTTCTCCTTCTCGACGGCGCGGGCCGCGGCGGCCGGGGTGCCGGGCCGTTCGGCGGGCAGTTCGGGGCGGCTCGTGCCCGGACGCTCGGCGGCCGGAGCCGGACGTGTCGCGGGCTCCTCGGCGACCGGCGGCTCGGGAGCCGACGGGGCGGGCCGCACGGGTGTGGTCTCGGCCGACCGACGCGGCTCGGGGGTGGCGGGGCGGCTGGGCCGCGGATCGTGGCGGGGCTCGGGCGCGACCGGCATCGGGCGCTCGCGCCTCGGCGCGCCGACGGCGGCGCGGACCACGGCGGGTTCGACGGGTTCGGGGGCCTCGGGCTCCTCCTCAGGACGTCCGCCCAGCTCGATGACGGGGCCGACGGTGCGCAGCGGGCGCATCGGCAGGCCCTCGACAAGGTCGCTGGCGTGCTCGTCGAGTGCGGTGACGGTGCCGCCGTGGGCGCCGGGCTGGAAGATCCAGTGGGCGCTGTTGTCGGAGCGGCCGGCGCGCCAGCTCAGCGCGACGACCCAGCGGCCGTCCTCACCGCGCCAGGAGTCCCACTCGGCCTCGAGGTATTCCTGACCGCGCAGGCCGAAGGTGTGCGCGACGGTCTCGCCGAGGGTGCGGACGTCGGGACCGTCGGCGCGCAGCGGGTGCGCGCCCTGCGCCATCTCGGCGGTCCGTGATCGCTCCAGCAGGACCGGGTAGGCGAAGCGTTCGATCTTCTGCAGCGGAACCCCGGCCGCCGCGGCGACCTGCTCCACGGACGCTCCGGCGCGGATTCGGGCCTGGATCTCGCGTGGTCGCAACTGGCTCTCCAACTCGATCGCGATCTGGCCGAGCCGGGTCAGGTCGCCCCGCGCGGCAGCGCGCAACTGCTCGTCGGCGGCCACGGTGAACCGTTCGGAGCGACCGGGGTCCTCGAGGACGACCCCGCCGTCCTCGGTGATCCCGACGACCCGCAACGCCCGCATCGGCGGCCTCCCCCGTTCTCCGTTCTCCCCGTCCGGGTGACGGTAGTTGCCGAATCGCAACCTGCCGTGGAGGCGCGCCGGGCCGGGAATCTCCCAGGTGGACGCCGGTTCCTGCCACGATGCGCCGTTCTCCCCGCGGGGTTCGTGATCAGCGTGTCACGCCGTGACCATTTGGTAAAGCGGGGACTGGTGTTGCAGGTGTGACTACGCATTGTCACTCTCGGCCGAGGTGCCGTTCGTCGATCCGTTCCCGCCGGAGCCCGGAGACGACGATGCCGGGCACCCCGTGGGGCGCCCGGCACCGGTTCGAAGAAGTCGCGCGGGATCAGCCGAGGCGCTCGACGACGTGGTCGATGCAGGCGACGAGCGCCGAGACGTCGTCGGGGTCCACGGCCGGGAACATGCCGATGCGCAGCTGGTTGCGGCCCAGCTTGCGGTACGGCTCGGTGTCGACGATCCCGTTGGCCCGCAGCGTCTTGGCCACGGCGGCGGCGTCGACGGCGTCGTCGAAATCGATCGTGCCGACGACCTGCGAGCGGTGCGCCGGGTCCGCGACGAACGGCGTCGCGAAGGAGGACTTCGCGGCCCACTCGTAGAGCCGCGTCGACGAGTCGGCGGTACGGGCGACGGCGGCGTCGAGACCACCGAGGCCGTTGAGCCAGTCGATCTGCTCGGCGAGCAGGATCAGCGTCGCGACCGCGGGGGTGTTGTAGGTCTGGTCCTTCACCGAGTTGTCGACGGCCGTGGCCAGCGACAGGAACGGCGGGATCCAGCGGTCGCCCGCGGCGAGCTCGGCGACGCGGTCCTGCGCGGCCGGGCTCATCAGCGCGATCCACAGGCCGCCGTCGGAGGCGAAGCCCTTCTGCGGGGCGAAGTAGTAGGCGTCGGCCTGGGTGATGTCGACGGGCAGGCCGCCGGCGCCGGAGGTGGCGTCGATGACGACGAGCTGTCCGTCGGTGGTGCCCTCGGGTCGCACGACCGGGACGGCGACACCGGTGGAGGTCTCGTTGTGGGCCCACGCGATGACGTCGACGGACTCGTCGGTGCGCGGCTCGGGCGCGGTCCCCGGCGTGGACGCGACGACGATCGGGTCCTCCAGGAACGGGGCGCCCGTGGTGGTGTCGGCGAACTTCGCGGAGAACTCGCCGTAGGCGAGGTGCAGGGAGCGCCGGCGGACGAGGCCGAAGGCGGCGGCGTCCCAGAACGCGGTCGAGCCGCCGTTGCCGAGGACGACCTCGTAGCCGTCGGGGAGCGAGAAGAGGTCGGCGAGCCCGGCGCGCACGCGCCCCACGAGGGACTTGACGGGCTTCTGCCGGTGGGAGGTTCCCATGACCGCGCCGGAGTCGGCGAGGACGGCCAGCTGCTCCGGCCGGACCTTCGAGGGTCCGCATCCGAATCGCCCGTCCCTGGGCTTGAGGTCGGCGGGAATCTGCAGGTCGTTGCTGGTCGAGGACGTCACGGTTCGCAAGTCTCGCACCGGGCGGGCAGCGCCCGGAACGGCGGGGGCGTCAGCCGGCGGCCTTCGTGACCGATGACACGCCCGGCGCGCCCCGGTAGACGCGGCGGTACGCGAGCGGGGCCATGCCGAGCGCGGCGTGCAGGTGCTGGCGCAGCGAGGCGGTGGTGCCGAAACCGGCGCGGCCGGCGACGTGCTCGACGGGCAGGTCCGTCGTCTCCAGGAGGCGGCGGGCGAGGTCGAGGCGGCGGGCGACGAGCCAGCGCTGCGGGCTGTCGCCGGTCTCGTCGCGGAAGCGCCGGGTGAAGCTGCGGACGCTCATCCGGGCGTGTGCCGCCATGTCGGCGAGGGTGAGCGGGTCGGCGAGCCGGGTGAGCGCCCACATCCGGGTGGGGCCGGTGTCGCCGTCGACGTCGGGGACGGGTGGTTCCTCGGCGAACTGGACCTGGCCGCCGTCACGCCAGGGCGCGACGACGGTGCGGCGGGCGACGCGGTTGGCGACGTCGAGGCCGTGGTCGCGCCGCAGGACGTGCAGGAGCAGGTCGATGCCCGCGGCGTTGCCCGCTGAGGTGAGGACGTCGCCGTCGTCGACGAACAGCACGTCGGGGTCGAGGTCGACCCGGGGGTAGAGGCGGCGGAACCGGTCGGCGTGCATCCAGTGGGTGGTGGCGGGCCGGCCGTCCAGCAGGCCTGCCGCGCCGAGGACGAACGCGCCGGTGCAGATGGAGACGATCCGCGATCGGGCGGCGGCGTCGCGCAGGGCGGCGAGCAGGGTCTCGTCGACGGTGCCGCCGCGCATGGCCGGGCCGCTGTAGTGGCCGGGGATCACGACGGTGTCGGCGCTGCTCAGGATGTCGACGCTGTGGCGGGGGAGGATCTCATAGCCGGCGGAGGACATGACGGGGCCGCCGTCGAGCGTCGCGACGCGGACCCGGTAGAGCGGGTCGCCTGCGTCGTCGGTGGCGCCGCCGAGCAGCCGGTGGGGCAGGCCGAGCTCGAACGCGACGACGTCGTGCAGGGCGAGAACCGCCACCTCGTGGACCCGCGTCATGGCCGAATCCTTTCACATATTGGCTGTCCGGCCACTGGTGTGCGGCGGTGGCGAACCGCAGGCTGTCCGACGTGAGTGACACCGTCCCCGAGGTCGGCACCCCCGAACCCACCGCCCGACCGACCGGGCGAGACCCGCACCGGCACCGCATCCACCCCGCGTGGGGCGTCGCGGCCGTGACGTTCCTGGCGCTGCTCGGCGCCGCCGCGTTCCGCTCGACGCCGAGCGTGCTCATCGAGCCGCTGCACCAGGAGTTCGGCTGGACCGTCGGCACCATCTCGGCGGCGCTGTCGGTGAACCTCGCCCTGTTCGGGCTGACCGCGCCGTTCGCGGCGGCCCTCATGGAGCGTTTCGGGATCCGCCGCGTCGTGTCGGGTGCGCTGCTGCTCGTCGCGATCGGCAGCGGGCTCACCGTCTTCATGACGGCGTCCTGGCAGCTGATCCTGCTGTGGGGCGTCGTCGTCGGGCTGGGCACCGGGTCGATGGCGATGGCGCTGGTGGCGACGGTCGTCGGCCGCTGGTTCGTCGCCCGCCGCGGGCTCGTGTCCGGGCTGCTCACCGCGGCCAGCGCCGCCGGGCAGCTGGTGTTCCTGCCGCTCATCGCGTGGATCGCGACGTCCTCGGGGTGGCGTCCGGCCGCGCTCACGACGTCGCTCGTCGCGCTCGGTGTCGTGCCGCTGGTGCTGCTGCTGATGCGGGACCGGCCGTCGGACGTCGACGTCCTGCCCTACGGCGGCACCCCCGCCGACGTCACCGACCCGCTGCGCTCGGGCGCCGCGCGGATCGCCGTCGACGCCCTGCGCACGGCTGCCCGCGTCCCGACGTTCTGGCTGCTGATCGGTGGCTTCTTCATCTGCGGTGCGACGACCGCGGGGCTGGTGCAGTCGCACTTCGTGCCCGCCGCACACGACCACGGCATGCCCGCGACGACCGCCGCCGGGCTCCTCGCGCTGGTCGGGGTGTTCGACCTCGTCGGCACCGTGGGTTCGGGCTGGCTCACCGACCGCGTCGACGCCCGTGTGCTGCTGGGCATCTACTACGCGGGTCGCGGCGTCTCGCTCGCCGTCCTGCCGCCCTTGTTCGGGACGGACCTGCAGGCCAGCATGCTCGCGTTCGTCATCTTCTACGGCCTGGACTGGGTCGCGACCGTCCCGCCGACGCTCGCCCTGACCCGGCAGGTGTTCGGGGCGAAGGCGCCCGTCGTCTTCGGGTGGATCTTCGCCGCCCACCAGATCGGCGCGGCGTTCGCGGCGCTGGTGGCGGGCCTGATCCGCGACGCCCTCGGCAGCTACGACCTCGCCTGGTACGGCGGCGCGGTGCTGTGCGTGCTGGCGGCGATCATGTCGATCTCGATCAGGACGGCACGCCGCAGCGCCGACCAGCCCGGTACGCCGGCGCGGTGATCAGGCCGGTACGCCGGCGCAGTGATCAGGCCGGCACGCCGGCGCAGTGATCAGCCCGGCACGCCGGCGCGGGGCGGACCCGCGGCGGCGGCCGGCTGATCACACCGGGAGCAGGCTCAGGCCTGCTTGCCGATCCGGTCCCAGCCCTCGACGTCCTCGGGACGGCGCGGGCCCGGGCCGATGTACTGGGCCGACGGGCGGACGAGCTTGCCCTCGCGCTTCTGCTCGAGGATGTGCGCCGACCAGCCTGCGGTCCGGGCACTGGTGAACATCGCGGGCATCATGTGCGGCGGCACCTGCGCGAAGTCCAGGATCACGGCCGCCCAGAACTCGACGTTCGTCTCGATCGGGTGGTCCGGACGGCGCTCGCGCAGGGTCGCCAGCGCGGCCTGCTCCAGGCTCGCGGCCGCCTCGTAGCGGGCGGCGCCGAGCTCCTGGCAGGTGCGGCGCAGCACGCGGGCGCGCGGGTCCTCGGCCCGGTACACCCGGTGCCCGAAGCCCATCAGGCGCTCCTTGCGGTCGAGGATGCCCTTGACGAGAGCCTCCGGGTCGCCGGTGCGCTCGACCTCCTCGATCATCGGCAGCACCCGCGCCGGGGCGCCGCCGTGCAACGGGCCCGACATCGCGCCGATGGCACCCGACAGCGACGCGGCGACGTCGGCACCCGTGGAGGCGATGACGCGCGCGGTGAACGTGGAGGCGTTCATGCCGTGCTCGGCTGCCGACACCCAGTAGGCGTCGACGGCCTTGACGTGCGCGGGATCGGGCTCGCCGCGCCAGCGGACCATGAAGCGCTCGGTGATCGTCGACGCCTCGTCGACCCGGCTCTGCGGGATCGCAGGCACGCCGATGCCGCGGGCCGACTGGGCCACGTACGACAGCGCCATCACCGACGCGCGGGCCAGCTGGTCGCGGGCCTCGGTGTCGTCGATGTCGAGCAGCGGCCGGTAACCCCAGTACGGCGCCAGCATGGCGAGCGCGGCCTGGACGTCGACACGGACGTCGCCGGTGTGCACCGGGATCGGGAACGGCTCCGCAGGGGGCAGCCCCTCACCGAACCGGCCGTCGACGAGCAGCGCCCACACGTTGCCGAACGTCACTGTGCCGACGAGGTCCTCGATGTCGACGCCGCGGAACCGCAGCGACCCACCGTCCTTGTCGGGTTCCGCGATCTGGGTGCGGAACGCGACATGGCCTTCCAGCCCGGACTTGAAGCCGGGTGGGGGCGGGGGTACGTCGGATCCGTCCGTAGGGGCCGGTCCTGCCGGCACGGTGGCCGCAGTCGCCACGCGTCCTCCTCGAAAGTCGTCCCTCGGCGAGACGCGGATGCCCACCGGCGCCGGGTGGCGCGGTCGTGCGGTCCGCGGGCGCGACCGGTCAGGTGTTCCGGACGCGTCTGCCTGCCACGGCCCGGGTCCGATGGTTACCGTGGTTGCGTCACACTGCCCCTGAGCAGTGCGGACAGGCAACCTGAGACCTGGGTGGCCTCGATCACCGAATCGGCCCCATGGAGGGCCTGACCTGCGACGACCTCCGTCGTCGGCGGAGGCACGATGTCCGATCCGACCGCTTCGGGACTGCTCGCGGCGCTGCGCGTCGACTACGACACCGCGGGCTTCGACGTGGCGGACCTGGCGCCGACGTGGCACGAGCAGCTCGTCGCGTGGCTCGCCGCCGCGCTGGAGGCGGGCCTCACCGAGCCCAACGCGATGGTCCTCGCGACCGTCGACGAGAACGGGCGGCCCGCGTCGCGGACGGTGCTGTGCAAGGGGATCGACGCCCGCGGTGTCGTCCTCTACACCAACCTGACGTCGGCGAAGAGCCACGACATGCGACTGGCCCGGGCCGCGTCGGCGACCTTCCCGCTCCACGCGATGCGCCGGCAGGTCCACGTCCGCGGTGACGTCGAGGAGGTCGCCCCGGCCGAGTCCGACGCGTACTGGGCCACCCGCCCGCGCGGCGCGCAGATCGGCGGCTGGGCGTCGGCGCAGTCGACCGTCGTCAGCGGGCGGCTGGCGCTCGAGGACGCCGTCGTCGCCACCGAGCGCCGATTCCCCGAGGGCGAGCCGGTGCCACGGCCACCGCACTGGGGTGGCTGGCGGATCGTCCCCGAGCAGGTCGAGTTCTGGCAGGGCCGCCGCGACCGGATGCACGACCGGCTGCGCTTCGAACGCGACGGCGACGACCACTCGTGGCGGGTCCGGCGCCTCGCCCCCTGAGCACGCGGTGACATCCGTCTCAACCCGGACGTGCTGTCGTCGTCGGCGCGTGGTCCGTGCCTCGATGCCTGGTTGCCCCGCACCGACTCGCAGGCCTCGACCGGGCGGGCATGTCAGGCTGGATCGGTGATCGTGCCCGGCCCCGACGAGCCCCGCAGACCCGACGGCCCCCAGGACCCCGTCACCCGTGACCTCCGCCGGCCGGGCGGCGACGGCTTCGGGCCGACCGACCGGCTGCGCACGGACCGCATCCCCACGGGCGTGAGCACCGGGCGGCCCACCCGCCGGATCGGCGCCGCCGTCCGCGGCGCCCTGGCCGACACCACCCCGCTGCGCACCCCGTCCTACCGACGGCTGTGGGCGGCGGGCGTCGTCACCGTCGTCGGGGCGCAGCTGTCCGTCGTCGCCGTGCCGACGCAGATCTACGCGCTCACCGGCTCCTCGGCCTACGTCGGGCTGACCGGCCTCTTCGGCCTCGTCCCGCTCGTCGTGTTCGGCCTGTGGGGCGGCGCGATCGCCGACGTCATGGACCGCCGCATCCTGCTGATGCTCACCGGCGCCGGGATCGCGACGACCTCGCTGGCGCTGTGGGTCACCTCGGCGACGGGCGTCGGCAACGTGTGGGTCGTGCTGTCGCTGTTCGCGGTGCAGTCGGCGATGCTCGCCATGAACCAGCCCACCCGCAACGCCGTCATCCCGCGGCTGCTGCCCGCCGAGCAGCTACCGGCCGCCAACGCCCTCAACATGACGGTCTTCCAGCTCGGCGCCGTCGCCGGGCCATTGCTGGCCGGCGTGCTCATCCCCGTCGTCGGGCTCTCCACGCTCTACCTGATCGACGCCTGCGCCCTGCTCGCCACCCTGTGGGCGACGTGGCGGCTGCCGCCCGTCCCGCCCGAGTCCGGCGCGCGCCGCCGCGCCGGCATCCGCGACGTCCTCGACGGCTTCCGCTACACCGCCACCCAGAAGGTCCTGCTCGTCTCGTTCCTCGTCGACGTCGTCGCCATGGGCTTCGGCATGCCCCGCGTCGTGTTCCCCGAGATGGCGGAGAAGACGTTCGGCGACCCGCCCGGCGGCGGTGTCGCGCTCGGCGTGCTGTTCGCCGCCATCCCCGTCGGCATGGTGGTCGCCGGCCTGTTCTCGGGCTGGCTGCAACGCATCCGCCGTCAAGGTGTCGCCGTCGCGGTGGCCGTCGTGATCTGGGGGATCGGCGTCGCCCTGTTCGGGCTCACCGGGTCCCTGTGGCTCGCCGTCCTGTTCCTCGCCGTCGCCGGCGGGGGCGACCTCATCAGCTCCGTCTACCGGTCGTCGATGCTCCAGACCGTCGCCACCGACGAGATGCGCGGCCGCATGCAGGGCGTGTTCATCGTCGTCGTCGCGGGCGGGCCGCGGCTGGCCGACCTCTGGCACGGGTCCGTCGCGGCCGCCGTCGGCCCCGGCCTCGCCGCCACCATCGGTGGTGTCGCGGTGATCGTCGGAGTGATGGTCGTCGTCACCCGGTTCCCCGAGTTCTGGCGCTACCAGGGGCCCGTCGACCGCGCGGAGTGACGTACGTCCACCTCACTCGGACGCTGCGGATCCGCTTCAGCGGTCTAGCGTTGCGCGTGGGTTGACACATCACAGTTATCCACGAGTGTGAGAGGGAACCTCCACATGGCAACCGAGTCCGCCGGCGACAGCGCTGTCCTGAACTACCCAGGCGGCCACTTCGAGATGCCGGTCCACTCCGCGACAGAGGGCGCGGCTGCGGTCGACGTCAGCAAACTGCTCGGCAAGACCGGCCTGACCACGTTCGATCCGGGGTTCAATAGCACCGCCGCGTGCGCGTCTGCGATCACCTACATCGACGGTGACGCCGGGATTCTCCGCTACCGGGGCATCCCGATCGAGCAGCTGGCCGAACGGTCCAGCTTCCTCGAGGTCAGCTACCTGCTCATCTACGGCGAGCTGCCCACGCAGGCGCAGCTCGACTCGTTCACCAGCAACATCAGCAGGCACACCCTGCTGCACGAGGACCTCAAGGGCTTCTTCGACGGCTTCCCCCGGGACGCCCACCCGATGCCGGTCCTGTCGAGCGCGGTCAGCGCGCTGTCCACCTTCTACCAGGACAGCCTCGACCCCTTCGACGACGACGCCGTCGAACTCTCGACGGTCCGCCTCATGGCCAAGGTCTTCACCATCGCGGCGTACGCCTACAAGAAGTCCGTCGGCCAGCCGTTCCTCTACCCGGACAACTCGCTGGGCCTGGTGGAGAACTTCCTGCGCATGACGTTCGGTTTCCCGGCCGAGCCCTACGAGGTCGACCCGGTCATGGCCAAGGCCGTCGACACCCTGCTGATCCTGCACGCCGACCACGAGCAGAACTGCTCCACGTCGACGGTGCGGCTCGTCGGTTCGTCGCAGGCCAACCTCTTCGCCTCGATCTCCGCCGGCGTCAACGCCCTCTTCGGCCCGCTGCACGGCGGCGCCAACCAGGCCGTCCTGGAGATGCTCACCCGCATCAAGGACGTCGAGGACGGCAACGTCGACGCCTTCGTCGACCGGGTCAAGAACAAGGAGCAGGGCGCGAAGCTCATGGGCTTCGGGCACCGCGTCTACAAGAACTACGACCCGCGCGCCAAGATCGTCAAGCAGAACGCCGACGAGGTCCTCAAGGCCCTCGGCGTGAGCGACCCGCTGCTCGACATCGCGATGAAGCTCGAGGAGAAGGCGCTCGCCGACGACTACTTCGTCGAGCGCAAGCTGTACCCGAACGTCGACTTCTACACGGGCGTGATCTACCGGGCCATGGGCTTCCCGACCCGGATGTTCACCGTCCTCTTCGCGCTCGGCCGCCTTCCCGGCTGGATCGCGCACTGGCGGGAGATGATCAACGACCCGCAGACCAAGATCGGTCGCCCGCGCCAGCTCTACACGGGCCCGACCGAGCAGAACTACGTCGCCATGAGCGAGCGCTGACGACGATCCCCTGTGAGTGGCAATAGTCGCCAGGGCGACTATTGCCACTCACGACTCCTGTCGCTGCTGGACCGCGCCACGCGTCACCAGCCCACGGCCGCGCAAGGCCCGCGCCGACCACGACGCGGGGAAGCGGCAGGAGCGAGCCACGGCTCTCGTGAGTGGCGATGGTCGCTATAGCGACCATCGCCACTCACAGGGGCACCTTCGCTCGGCGCGCGCCCGCCCGGGGACGCCGCTAGCGTCGGCGCATGGGTGCCGACTCCGTCGTCTGGTTCCGGCGCGACCTGCGCGTCCGCGACCAGCCGATCTTCCTCGCCGCAGCCGACACCGGCCCGTCGGCGCTCGCGCTGTTCGTCCTCGACCCCGCGCTGCTCGACCCGTCCGGCCCCGCCCGGCGCACCTTCATGTACCGCTGCCTGCGCTCCCTCGACGAGGACCTCGGCGGCAGACTGCTCGTCGTCCGCGGCGACCCCGTGCAGGTCGTGCCCCGCATCGCGGAGTCCGTGGGCGCCAAGGCCGTCCACATCGCGGCCGACTACGGGCCCTACGGCACCCGCCGCGACGAAGCCGTCGACAAGGCGCTCGCCGCAGACGACCGCGAGCTGATCCGCACCGGATCGCCCTACGCCGTCGCCCCCGGACGCGTCACCAAAGCCGACGGCGACCCCTTCAAGGTCTTCACCCCGTTCCGACGCGCCTGGGCCCGACACGGCTGGCGCGGGCCCGCCGACACCTCCGCCGACACCGTCGGCTGGATCGACCCCTCCGACAAGGACGGCGGCCCCCGCGCCGTGGCCGTCCCCGACGACGAGACCGTCGACGCCACCCTCCCCGACCCCGGCGAGGACGCCGCCCACCACCAGTGGAAGGCATTCCTGTCCGACGCCGTCGACCACTACGGCGAGGACCGCAACCGACCCGCCGTCGAAGGCACGTCACGGATGTCGGTGTACCTGAAATGGGGGTGCATCCACCCGCGCACGATGCTGCACGACCTGTCGCGCAAGCGGTCCGACTCCGCCGAGACCTACCGCACCGAGCTCGCCTGGCGCGACTTCTACGGCGACGTCCTGCACCAGCGACCCGACTCCGCCCGGCGCAACTACGACACGTCGTTCGACGCGCTGCCCGTCGCCTCGGGAAGCAAGGCCGACGAGCTGTTCACCGCCTGGCAGCAAGGACGTACCGGTTACCCGATCGTCGACGCCGGGATGCGGCAGCTGCGCGCCCAGGCGTGGATGCACAACCGGCTCCGCATGATCGTCGCCAGCTTCCTGGTCAAGGATCTGCACCTGCCGTGGTGGTGGGGCGCCCGGCACTTCATGCAGTTGCTCGTCGACGGCGACCTCGCCGCCAACCAGCACGGCTGGCAATGGACCGCCGGCAGCGGCACGGACGCCGCCCCCTACTTCCGCGTCTTCAACCCCGTGACGCAGGGCGAGAGGTTCGACCCCGACGGGGACTACGTGCGACAGTTCGTGCCCGAGCTCGCCGACGTGCCCGGCAAGGCCGTCCACCAGCCCTGGAAGCTTCCCGACGGCATCCCCGGCGGGTATCCGGAGCCGATCGTCGACCACAAGGCCGAGCGCGAGGAAGCCCTGGCCCGCTACGAGAGGGTGAAAGCGGCCCGCCGCTGAGAAAGTGATCACGGCCCATCTAGGCTCGGGTGACGTCCGGAACGGAGGTATCCCATGGCCGACGAGTCGAGCCGGCGACGGCGCCGGTGGATCCTTCCCGTGGTGCTGCTCGGCGCAGGCGGTGGCTGGGTCGCGTACCGCCGCCTCGCGACGACGGCACCCGTCCGCGGCCCTGGCGACGGTGTGGCCGTGACCGGGGCTCGGCCGGCCGCGGAACTGCTGCCGCCCGAGCCTGCCGGCGACGCCGCCCCCGCGACCGTGACACCCCTGCGCGCCACCACCTCCGCGGCGACGGCGACGGTCCTCGAGGCCGACGACCGCGCCGCCGAGCAGAAAGCGGCCGAGCAGAGGGCCGCTGCGGAGAAGGCCACTGCGGAGAAGGCCGCCGCAGAGAGGCGGGCGGCGGAGAAGGCTGCAGCCGACAAGGCTGCGGCGGCCCGGGACGCCGCCGAGAAGAAGGCGGCGGCCGATCGCGCTGCCGAGAAGAAGGCGGCGGCCGATCGCGCTGCCGCGGAGAAGGCTGCCGCGGAGAAGGCTGCCGCGGAGAAGGCCGCCGCGGAGAAGGCCGCGGTCGAGGAGGCCGTCACCGAGCAGAAGACGGCCGCGAAGACCGGTGCCGAGAAGGCCGCCGCCGCGGACCGGGCGGCACCGCGGAGGATCGTGGCCGCGGCACCCGAGAGCCGGGATCGTCCCGTCGAGGAGCCCTACGGCCCCGGCTCGGCGGCCCCGCTCGCCGACGGTTCGGCCCCCGGCCCGGAGTACACGATCAAGGGCAACGCCGACTCGATGCTGTTCCACACCCCGAAGAGCCCGTACTTCGGCCGGACCAAGGCCGAGGCCTGGTTCAGGACGGCCGAGGACGCGACCCGGGCGGGCTTCACCGAGTGGAAGCCCAAGCGTCGCAAGGCCTGAGACGGATCGGACGGTCGGGAGCGCGCGGTCACACCGGTCTGGGCTGCCCGGTTCGTCCCACCCCGATAGGGTCGCGTTCATGCTGGACATCGGGGGGATCAGCAAGCGGTTCGGCCAGGTACGGGCACTCGACCACGTCACGTTCACCGTGCAGCCCGGCGAGTTGTTCGGGTTCGTCGGCAGCAACGGGGCCGGCAAGACCACGACGATGCGGATCGTGCTCGGGGTCCTGACCTCCGACGGCGGCGAGGTCCGCTGGAAGGGCAGACCGATCGATGCCGACGTGCGTCGCCGGATCGGGTACATGCCCGAGGAGCGGGGCCTCTATCCGAAGATGAAGGTCGGCGAGCAGCTGGAGTACCTCGCCCGTCTCCACGGCCTCGACGCCGCCGACGCACGTGCCTCCGTCGAGCGCTGGACCTCACGGCTCGGCGTCGAGGCCCGGATCCGCGACGAGGTCCAGAAGCTCTCCCTCGGCAACCAGCAACGCGTGCAGCTGTGTGCCGCGCTCGTCCACGACCCCGAGGTCCTCGTCCTCGACGAGCCTTTCTCCGGGCTGGACCCGGTCGCGGTCGAGGTCATGAGCACCGTGCTGCGGGAGAAGGCCGACACCGGCGTCCCCGTCATCTTCTCCAGCCACCAGCTCGACCTCGTCGAACGGCTCTGCGATCGCGTCGGCATCATCTCCGCGGGCCGCATGGTCGCCGCCGGCACCGTCGACGAGCTCCGCACCGGCGGCGCCGAACGGATCGACGTGTCCGGGCCGCCACCTGGGTGGGCGGACGGTCTCGCGGGTGTCCGTGTCGTCGAGTCCGGTCCGCACGGCACCCGCGTCGAGCTCGACGGCGCTTCCGACCAGGATGTTCTGCGCGCCGCTGTCGCCGCGGGGCCCGTCCATTCGTTCGCGCCGCACCGGCCGCCGCTCACCGAGCTGTACCGCGACGTCGTCGCCGCCCCCGCTGTCACCGAGGAGGAGTCGTGACCGCCCCGCTCACGCCCGGCCGGGCGGTCATGCTCGTCGCCCGCCGCGAGTTCACCACCCAGGTCCGCTCCAAGAGCTTCGCGATCGGGCTCCTGGTCACCATCGTCATCTTCGCGATCTACATCGCGCTGTTCAGCTTCATCGGCAGCCAGAGCTCCAGCAACACGCTGGGCGTCACCTCGTCGACGGCCTCTCTCGAGCCTGCGCTGCAGGCCGCCGCGAGGGCCCAGGACCGCACGCTCACGGTCACGCAGGTCGACCGCGCGACCGGCGAGGCCCAGGTCGCCGACGGTGATCTCGACGCCCTCTTCGACGGCGGTCCGGGCAGCTGGACGTTGCTGGGCAAGGACACCGTCGACTCCTCGCTGCAGCAGGTCGTCTCGGGCGCGGTCCAGCAGACGACGCTCACCGATGCGCTCGCCGCCGCGGGTCAGGATCCTGCTGCCGTGGCGGCCCGCGGCAACGTCGCGGTCGACACCCAGGAGCCGGTCGATCCCGAACGCGGGCAACGGCTGGTGCTCGCGATCGTCGTCGCGGTCCTGTTGTTCATGTCGCTGGTCGGCTACGGCAGCGCCGTCGCGCAGGGCGTGGTCGAGGAGAAGTCCAGCCGCGTCGTCGAGCTCCTGTTGTCGACGATCCGGCCCGTGCACCTGCTGACGGGCAAGATTCTGGGGCTCGGGCTCGTCGGCCTCGTGCAGCTGCTGGTCCTCAGCGCGATCGGGCTCGTCGGCTCGTTGGCCACCGGCATCCTGACGATTCCGAACGCTGCGGCGGGGGCGCTCGTGTCCGCCGTCGTCTGGTATCTGCTCGGCTTCTTCCTCTATGCCTCGATCTACGCGGCCGCGGGCTCGCTGGTGTCGCGGCAGGAAGAGCTGCAGTCGACGATCGCGCCCATCATGTTCCCGCTGTTCATCCCGTTCATCTTCGCCGTCAGCGTGCTGCCCAACGATCCGCGCAACACCCTCGGCACGATCCTGTCCTTCATCCCGCTGTTCTCGCCGACGCTGATGCCCGCCCGGGCGGCGATGGGCGTTGCGCCCCTGTGGCAGGTGCTCGTCGCGATCGTGTTGACGATCCTCGCGATCGTGGGCGTCGTCCTGGCGGCGGCGCGGATCTACCGGAACTCGGTGCTGCGCACGGGCTCCCGCGTCGGTCTGCGGGAAGCCCTGCGTTCCCGCGCCTGACGTGTGTGGCCCGGGTTGCGCTCGGCGGGGAGCAGCCGCGAGGGCGGCTCCCCGCCGGTGGTCAGCGTGAGTCGGCCAGCTGTGGCAGCGAGATGCCGTATCCGCGGATCTTGCGGTAGATCGTGGCGCGGGACATCCCGAGCTGGCGGGCGGCCTCGGCCTTGTTGCCGTCGGTGTCGAGGAGCGCGTCGACGATGGCGTCGCACTCGATGGCCTCGAGCGGTGTGAGGACGCGGCGGGTGGTGGCCCTGGTCTCGGCGGGCAGGTCGACCGGCGCGATCGTGCCGGAACGCTTGCGCGCGACGATCTTGCGCAGCACCTGGTAGAGCTGCTCGACGTTGCCGGGCCAGCGGTTGCGCATGAGCACGCGCATGGCCTCGGGGGAGCAGGTGAGGTCGGCGCCGCGGGTGAGCCGCGCGATGAGGTGCGGGACGAGCTCGGCGACGTCCTCGATGTGGTGACGCAGCGGCGGGACCTCGATGGTCCGCGGGAACGAGTCGAGCAGCTCGACCATGTCGGCGGCGGTGTCGGCGTGGGCGCGGTCGACGGTGGCGACGACCCAGGGCCGCTCGGGGTCGGTGGACTCGCGGTGGGGCTCGAGGGTGTCGGCGAGGGCGCGCAGAGCGTCGGGCGGGAGCCTGTCGACGCGGCAGAGCACCAACGTGCCGCCGTTGCCCGTCTCGAGCTCCTCGCTCACGTCCGCAAGCCAGCGCGGTCCGAAGTCCTGCGCGTCCATGACCCGCAGGTGGCCGGCGGGGTTGCGCAGCTGGTGGGTGGCGCGGGCGAGGGTGCGCTTGCCGGATCCGGGCTCGCCCTCGAGGACGAGCCATGCCCGGGCCTGCAGGTGCCGGTCGACGGCCTGCACGCACTTGGTCCACAGGGGGCCGGAGCCGACGGCAGCGGGCAGCGACGTGGGCGGCGGCAGCGTCAGCGATCGGGTCGGGGCGGTCTCGGCCGACACGAGCTGGACGTGCAGCACACCACCGGTGACACCGCGGTCGCCCCAGCTGGGACGGGTCTGGACGCGGGCGATGGCGCCGCTGGGCAGGTCGACGAGCAGCTGCCGGCGACGTCCCGTGGCCAGGGCCTCGGCGCCGTGGGAGAGCAGAGAGCTCTGGTCGTTGGGGTCGACGAGCTGGCGGGCCTGGTCGTTCATCATCAGCAGGTCGTCGCCCATGGCGATGACGGCGCCGCGGTTGCGCTGGCAGGCGGCCAAGTAGTCGTGCAGCAGGGAGAGTTCGCGCCGGCCGGAGTGCTCGAGCAGCGTCTCCTCGATGCGCCGGGCGATGTTCGTGGCGACGGCGACCATCATCCGGTTGGCCTCGCGCCGCCAGCAGGTCAGGTCGACGACGCCGATGACCTTGCCGCTGACAGGGTGCCGGATGGGGGCACCGGCGCAGGCGAAGTCCTCGAGGTGCTCGACGTAGTGCTCGTGCCCGAAGACCAGGGCGGGGCCGCGGCCCTCCAGAGCGGTGCCGATGCCGTTGGTGCCGACGTGACGCTCCGCGTAGCTGAAGCCCGGGGCCAGCCGGATGCGGTCGAGGCCCTGGTTGAGGCTGCTGTCACCACTGCGCCGGTCGAGGACCACTCCCTCGTCGTCGCACAGGATGACACTGACGGGTTCGGTGGCGAGCTGGTCGCTCGTCTCGGCGAGGATCGGCCCGGCGGCCCGGCTGAGCAGGGAGTCTGCGTCGAGCTCCGTCTCGTACGGAAGGTCGAGGTGGTCGACGGGGACCTGAAAGTTCCGGGACCGGGTCCACGACGCGAGGATCGGAGCGCGGACGGCTCCGGGCTCGACCTGGACGTCGGTGAGGAAGGCAGAACGGGCTTCGGCGACCCGGACGGCGGCAGGGCCGACCGGCACCTGCACGACATCGCCGTCGCCGTCCGCGCACTGCGGGGGACGGGGGTTCGGGTGTTCCGCCGAGTGGCCCAATCGGTTGCCCTTCTGGAGCTAGCCGCCTGACACCTCGTCGCGACAGGGGCTATCGATCCGGACGGTACCGCCCGGACGAGAGGAACGATAGGGGGCCCCCAGCAGCCCACCGTCTCATATTGAGACCGCAGGTCAGGGCCTGCGGGGGTGTGATTCCCAGCACGAGAGGCAGTGGCTTCGGGACCCGCGAACCCGTGATCACCACCGCTCGTGTCCGAGTCGCCACCGAGGGCGCCCGCGCTGTCTCCCGGTGAAAGGCCCGGGCTCGCGGCCCCGATACGCCCCGGCGACATGTCAGCCGTCGGCCGTGCAAGGCCGCGAGGGCAATGGGGTCGATGCGGTCCACGCATTTGAACCTGAACCCACCACGTGAGGAGACGACGTGAGTCGGCAGAGTCTGGCTAAGGCTCACCAGAAGATCCAGGAACTCTCCTGGGAGCCGCAGTACCACGAGCCGTACATGAAGTACGGAACCGACTACACCTTCCGGAAGGCCGCGAAGAAGGACCCGCTCAAGCAGGTCCTGCGGTCCTACTTCCCGATGGAAGAAGAGAAGGACCACCGCGTCTACGGTGCGCAGGACGGTGCCATTCGCGGCAACATGTTCCGGCAGGTGCAGGAGCGCTGGCTGGAGTGGCAGAAGCTCTTCCTGTCGATCATCCCGTTGCCGGAGATCTCGGCGGCGCGCTCGATGCCGATGCTGTTCCACGTGGTTCCCAACCCGGAGCTGCACAACGGCCAGGCGATCCAGATGATCGACGAGGTTCGGCACAGCACGATCCAGCAGAACCTCAAGCGCCTGTACATGAACAACTACATCGACCCGGCGGGCTTCAACAACAGCCTCCGGAACTTCCAGACGGACTACTGCGGCACGATCGGCCGCCAGTTCGCCGAGGGGTTCATCACCGGTGACGCGATCACCGCGGCGAGCATCTACCTCACGATCGTCGCCGAGACCGCGTTCACGAACACCCTGTTCGTGGCCATGCCGGCCGAGGCGGCCGCCAACGGCGACTACCTGCTGCCGACGGTGTTCCACTCGGTGCAGTCCGACGAGTCGCGCCACATCTCCAACGGGTACGCGACCCTGCTGATGGCCCTGTCCGACGAGGACAACCGCCAGCTGCTCGAGCGCGACCTGCGTTACGCGTGGTGGAACAACCACCGCGTCGTCGACGCCGCGATCGGCACGTTCATCGAGTACGGCACCAAGGACCGTCGTAAGGACCGCGAGTCCTACGCCGAGATGTGGCGTCGTTGGATCTACGACGACTACTACCGCTCGTACCTGATCCCGCTCGAGAAGTACGGCCTGACGATCCCCCACGACCTCGTCGAGGAGTCGTGGAAGCAGATCTGGGAGAAGGGCTACGTCCACGAGGTCGCGCAGTTCTTCGCCACCGGTTGGCTCGCCAACTACTGGCGCATCGACGGCATGACCGACGAGGACTTCGAGTGGTTCGAGTACAAGTACCCGGGCTGGTACGACCGCTACGGCAAGTGGTGGGAGAACTACAACCGCCTGGCGACTCCCAACGGCCACAACGCGATCGTGGCCGAGGACGTCGACTACGTGTACCCGCACCGTTGCTGGACCTGCATGGTGCCCTGCCTCGTCCGTGAGGACATGGTCATGGCCGAGGTCGACGGCCAGTGGCGCACGTACTGCCACGAGGTCTGCCGCTGGACCGACGCCGAGGCGTTCCGCCCCGTGTACCAGGGTCGCGAGACCCCGAACATGGGCAAGCTCGTCGGCCACCGTGAGTGGGAGACTCTCTACCACGGCTGGAACTGGGCCGACGTCGTGACGGACATGGGCTTTGTCCGTGACGACGGCAAGACCATGACGGCGCAGCCGCATCTGAACCTCGACCCGAAGAAGATGTGGACGCTTGACCACATGCGGCGGATGCCCCCGCTGCAGAGCCCGAACGTTCTGCTGAACGAAATGACGGACACCGAGCGCGAAGCCTTCAGGGCTGACTACGTCCGCCAGGGTCCCGCGGGTCGTCCCGCGCCGACCGACTGACGCCTGAGCGCGGGTCAGGCGAAGGGGGAGGGCCGGCCTCGCCGGTCCTCCCCCTGCTCGAACCCCGTTTGACCTGCGGTCATTTCTTATAACCGGGAAAGGTTCCCTGTCTTGGGTGACAAACACGTCGTCCGCTTCGAGCCCGTCGGCATCGAGATCGAGGTCGACGAGGACACGAACATCCTCCGTGCGGCCGCCGAGCAGGGCGTCCAGCTCATGCACGGCTGCAAGGAAGGGCAGTGCTCGGCCTGTAAGTCGTTCGTCCTGGAGGGCGAAGACATCGAGTACGACAGCTACTCGACCTTCGCGCTCCCCGACTACGAG
Organism: Pseudonocardia sulfidoxydans NBRC 16205; assembly: GCF_007989085.1. Lineage (GTDB taxonomy): Bacteria > Actinomycetota > Actinomycetes > Mycobacteriales > Pseudonocardiaceae > Pseudonocardia > Pseudonocardia sulfidoxydans. Next base: position 11,043 of record NZ_BJVJ01000068.1, on the reverse strand, counting down.
AAGGAGGAGGGCCAGACTCTCCTCTGTCGTGCGCACGCCTATGAGGACCTCGTCATCGAGCTCACGAACTACGACGAGGAAGTCATCCGCAGCGGCCTCCCTCTGAAGAGGGGCGTCGTGGAGGTCGTGGAGAACAACGAGGTCACCCGCGACATGCGGCACCTGGTCGTGAAGCTCGTGGAGCCGGAGGAGATCAAGTTCTTCCCGGGTCAGTACGTCGACTTCGTGATCCCCGGTACCGAGGAGACGCGCTCGTTCTCCTTGGCCAACACGCCCAACCGGGACGGTCTGATGGAGTTCGTCATCAAGATCTATCCCGGTGGGCTGTTCGGTGAGTTCCTTGCCCAGAAGGTGCAGATCGGCGACCAGCTCAACATCGAGGCGCCGTTCGGGACCTTCACTCTTCGTGAGAACCGCTATTCGGACCTCGTCTTCGTAGGTGGTGGAGCCGGGATGGCCCCGGTCCTCAGCCTCCTGCGGTCGATGGCCGAGCGCGGGGTCGAGCGCAACGCTCGCTTCTACTACGGCGCCCGAACCGCCGACGACCTCTGCTTCAGCGACGAGATCGCCGCTTTGGCGGGGAAGCTCCCCAAGGGCCTGACCTATGTCCCGGCCCTCTCCGAGCCCGACGGTGCACCGTGGGATGGCGAGACCGGTTTCGTCACCGACGTCGTCAAGGCCAAGGAGTCCGGCCTGGAAGGAGTCGATGCCTATGTCTGCGGTCCGCCGCCGATGGTGGACGCGGCGATCGCAACGCTGACTGCACTTGGCGTGCGCGAGGAGAACATCTTCTATGACAAGTTCACCACCACCGGTGAGCAGGAGGACGGCTCATGACCACCACGGAACGGACCGAACGCAGCGTCCCTAAGCCGGTCTTCACGGACGCCGAGGCCGGCGCCCGGGAATTCCCGGACTCGAGCCCGGCGGCTCGGCGCTACAACTACTTCACGCCGGCCAAGCGCAAGCAGACCCACTACGAGGATGTCACGGTCGAGGTCCAGCCGGACCCGCGGCACTACCTCGCCCAGGGTTGGATCTACGGCTTCGCGAACGGTGAGGGCGGCTACCCGCTGCACTGGACCAAGCTGAAGGCGTGGGGCGTCGACGAGCCGGAGCCCGCCCGCGGCATCGGCTCCGGCGCGATGCACGTGCAGAACTGGCCGGCCCACGGCTGGCACGAGTTCCGCGACCCGAACGAGGAGTGGGAGCAGAGCCTCTTCCGGTACAACGCCAACGTTGTCCGGCAGCTCACCCAGAACGTCGACAACGCGCGTAACAGCAAGGCCTTCGACCAGTGGACGCCGAACTGGATCCGCTTCGTCGAGCGCAACGTCGGCGCCTGGATGCACATCGAGCACATCCTCGGGCTCTACGTGTTCGCCGCCAACGAGCGCTCGTGCCCGACGAACATGCACAACACGGCGCTTGCCGCGAACTCCACGCGCAAGATCCGGTTCGCCCAGGACCTCGCGCTGTACAACCTGACGCTGTCGGAGGAGATCGACGCCTTCGACGGTGCCGCGCACCTCGATGCGTGGAACAACGACGCCGAGTGGCAGGGCGTCCGGAAGGTGTGCGAGGCCCTCACCGCTGTCCAGGACGACTGGGGCGAGGCCATCTTCGCCGCGAACGTGGTCTTCGAGCCGCTCCTCGGCGAGCTGTTCCGGTCGAACCTCGTGATGCAGTCGGCTGCCGGGAACGGCGACTACGTCACCCCGACCGTCATGGGTGCGGGTGAGTACGACTACGCCCAGCGCGACCTGCGGTGGACGATCTCGTGCTTCGCTCCGCTCACCCAGGACCGGGAGTTCGCCGACCACAACAAGGCGCTGTTCCAGCAGTGGCTGTCGCACTGGGTCCCGCAGGCACTTGATGCGGCTCGGCAGCTGCAGCCGCTGTGGTCGCAGACCGACCACAAGCCGCCGCGCTTCGAGGATGGTCTCGACCACGCGAAGAGCCGCTTCGCCGGGATCCTCGGGGATCTCGGTCTCGACACCCCGGAGGAGCTGAAGCAGTGACCGCGTCCACCACGAGCCCGTTCAAGTCCGACAGCACCGCGTCGAACATGTGCGGCTTCACCCTGATGAACAACCAGATCGGTGCCGTCATGGCAGACGTCCTGGACCGCCAGGACAACGTCACCGTTCAGAACCTCCCCTCGATGATCCGCGTCGACGGCGTCGGCAAGTTCGAGGTCGTCTACGCCGAGATGGACGAGGAGGCCGGCGAAGAAGAGGGTTGGTTCGACGCCGCCGAGTTCGAGGAGAACATGTCGACCCACTACGGGCGCATGGTCCACCTCGACGACCGGACGATCATGTTCGCCAACCCCGAGGATGCCGCCGAGTACATCGACTTCGACCTGAAGCCGATCGGCTGATTTCTCACAGCACCATCTCCGCCGGACTGCCAGCACCGAGTGCTACCGGCAGTCCGGCGGAGCGTTTGTTCGGCACCCGCGCCGCTGACCAACGCACGCTCTACGCAGGAGGGGCCTCATGGCCAAGGAACTCAAATTTGGGCAGGAAGCCCGCGACCTGTTGAAGGCAGGCGTCGACCAACTCGCCGAGGCTGTGAAGTCCACGTTGGGCCCCAAGGGGCGCAACGTCATTCTGGAGAAGATCACCGGCACGCCCGAGGTCACCAACGACGGTGTGACCATCGCGCGCGAGATCTACCTGCGTGACCCGTTCGAGAACATGGGTGCGCAGATTCTCAAGGAAGCCGCGATCAAGACCAACGACATCGTCGGCGACGGCACGACGACGGCGACGGTCATGGCGCAGGCCATCGTTCGCGAGGGCATGAAGGCCATCACGGCCGGCGGCAACCCCGTGCTGGTCAAGCGTGGCATCGACATGGCCGTGGCGGCGATCGTGGAGCACCTGTCGCGGGTGGCGCACCCCGTCGACAGCCTGGAGCACCTCTCCCGCGTCGCGGCCATCTCCGCCAACGACGACGACACCATCGGCAACATCATCGCGAAGACCCTCTACACCGTCGGCGACGACGGCGTGATCTCGGTCGACGACGGCAACGTCCTCGGCCTCGAGGTCAACTTCGTCGAGGACTTCGAGTTCGACAACGGCTACATCTCGCCGTACCTGGTGACCAACCCCGGGGAGATGCTCGCGGTCCTCGACGACCCGTACATCCTGCTGTCGGCGGAGAAGATCACCGACGTCCGGCAGCTGATGCCGATGCTCGAGCGTGTCATGCGCGACCCGAAGCCGCTGGTCATCGTGGCCGAGAAGGTCGAGGGCACCGCCCTGCAGATGCTCGTGCACAACCACGTCAACGGCCACCTGAAGGTCACCGCCATCCAGGCGCCCGGCTTCGGCGAGAAGCGTGTCCACCTCCTCGAGGACATGGCTGCGCTGACCGGTGCGAAGGTCCACTCCAAGGCGTCGTCGTTCTCGCTGGAGCAGATCGGTCTCGAGCACCTGGGCCGTGCCGCCCAGGTCCGCGCGGACAACGAGAACACCGCCATCATCGGTGGCCAGGGTGCGAAGGACTCGGTCGAGCGCCGGCTCGCGCAGCTGCGCGCCGAGCTGTCGCGCGCCACGATCGGCACCGACGAGGACTGGCTGTCCGACCGCATCGCCCGGCTGTCGGGCAAGGCGGCGATCATCTCCGTCGGCGCCCCCACCAACGCCGAGCTCAAGGAGGTCCGCCACCGCGTCGACGACTCCCTGCAGGCCACGCGGGCCGCGATGGCCGAGGGCATCGTCGCGGGCGGTGGGTCGGCGCTGCTGCACTCCGAGTCCGTCCTCGACGGCCTGTCGGTGTCGGGCGACTACCAGATCGGCGTCGAGATCGTGCGGCGCGCGCTCACCGAGCCGGTCCACCTCATCGCCACCAACGCGGGCTACGAGGGCGCGGACGTCGTCAAGCAGGTCAGCGACCTCACCGTCGACGAGGGCTTCGACGCGCTCGAGGGCCGCTACGGGAACATGATCGACATGGGCATCATCGACCCCCTGCGGGTCGTGCGCTCGGCCCTGCAGAACGGTGCGTCCGTCGCCGGCCTGATCCTCACCACCAACTCGCTGGTGGCCGAGGAGCAGACGCCGTGGAACAAGGCGCTCATGACTGAGTTCGGGCCGCTCGACGAGGGCATCCCCCAGCCGTCGCCCGACTCGAGCACCCCGCAGTCCATGGGCCTCGGCCCGTCGGTGGGCTGACCCGCCGCGTCCCGCCCCGGTCCCCCACGGCCGGGGCGGGACGACTTTCGCGGGGATCGGGGCGGGCTACGAGGACGCGGCGTCGACCGGCCAGGAGGAGACCACGATGTACCGCAGCGCGACCGCCGACTTCGTGGTCGTGGACGCCCAGGTGCACGCGTGGGACGGCAGCCCGTCGAACCAGGCCGGCCCGTCCGGGGAGGCCTACGTCGCCGAGCTGTACCGCCGGCACCGGCTCCTCGACCGACAGCCCCACGCCGTCGACGCCGACGAGTTCGCCCGCGTCACCGGCGAGGGGCTGCGCGCCGACGTCATCGGCGGGCACGTCGACCGGGCGGTTCTGCAACCGCTCACCCTCGACGACCTGTTCGTCCTCGGGTTCAGCCCGACGGCGTGGCACGCCGAGCTCGCCGAAGAGTTCCCGGGACGGTTCGTGCTCGCCGGTGAGGTCGACCCCGCACTGGGCTCGGCGGGCGCGCGGGGCCTCGCCGCCCGCGTCCGCAACGCAGACCTGCGCGGGCTGCACCTCGCCCCCGTCCACCGGCCCGGCGCGCGGATCCCGTTGGGGGAGCCGTGGTTGCGCCGGGTCCTGGCCCGTGCCGAGCAGTCGGGCGCGACCGTCGTCCACCTCGGTGTCGGGCCGTCGACGCCGTCGTGGCCCGGGGTTCCGGGCTGGTCCATCCCGCGCCGTGCCGACGTCGCCGCCGCGGCCGCCCGCCCCCGCCGCTGGCCCGACTGGGCACACCCCGTCCGCGCCGGGTCGGCGCTGCCGGTGCGTTCGCCCGACCGGTCGGCGGGCCAGGGCGGGTTCGACCCGACGCAGCTGCGCGACCTCGCCGCCGCGCTGCCGCGCGTGCAGTTCGTCCTCGGCGCCGCGTGCATGCCGACAGCGAGCCTGTGCCGGCTCGCCCGGCTTCCCAACGTGCACGTCCTGCTCACCGAGCTGCTCGCCGGTCTGCGGCTGCACCGCGTCGACGCCGCCCGGGCGTTCGGTTCCCTGCTGGAGGCGTTCGGTGTGCACCGGATGTTGTTCGGCAGCGGATACCCGCTGGTCCGGCCTGCCCGGCTGGTGCGCGAGCTCGTCGACTTCCGGTTCCCCGGCGAGTTGTGCGGCCGTTACGCAGAGCTCGACGACATGGGCCGCCACGCCATCCTCGGCGGCAACGCCGCCAGGCTGTACCGCATCCCGCTGCCCGCCGGTGCCGTGCCGGCTGTCCCCGCCGCGCTGAGCCCCGGGGCCGGTTCCTGAACTTTTCGGCGCCGCGAGGTGTACGTCCGGGCCGAACGGGGTAACCCTGCCGGGGTGCCGCTCGGCCGAGTGGCGCACGGCCGTCGATCAGGCGGGGCCCGTCGGACGGCGGCGCACCGGTCTGCTCCCGGTTGCAGGTGACAGCCGCCGTCCCGGCGTCGGCGGCTCTCGGGAGGTACGGCATGACCACGACCGGCGCCGAACGGCTGCAGGACGGTCCGGAGCACAGCGAGGTATCGGAGGCGACCGTCCGCAAGGCGGTCGGCGCCGCGGCGATGGGCAACCTCGTCGAATGGTTCGACTACGGCATCTACAGCTACGTGACCGTCTACATCGCCGCGAGCATCCTCGGCGGCGAGAGCAGCGCCAACGTCGGTCTCGTGCTGGCCCTGTTCGCGGTGGCGTACCTGGTCCGGCCGTTCGGCGGGATCGTGCTCGGGCCCCTCGGCGACCGCATCGGCCGCAAGAAGGTCCTGGCGATGACGATCGTCACGATGTCCGGCGCGAGCTTCCTGCTCGGCTGTCTGCCGACGTTCGCCGTCGCCGGCTGGGGCGCACCGGTGCTGCTCATCCTGATCCGGCTCGTACAGGGATTCGCGACCGGTGGTGAGTACGGCGGGGCAGCCGCCTTCATCGCCGAGTACGCGCCCGACAAGAAGCGCGGCTTCTACTGCAGCTTCCTGGAGTTCGGCACCACCGGCGGGTTCGTGCTCGCCGCGGGCCTTGTCACCGTCCTCCAGGTCACGCTCTCCGACGCCGCGATGCACGCCTGGGGCTGGCGCATCCCGTTCCTCATCGCGGGCCCGCTCGGCCTGATCGGGCTGTGGCTGCGGTCGAAGCTGGACGAGACCCCGGCGTTCAAGGCGCTGGAGGAGAAGGCCGAGGTGTGCGACTCGCCGCTCAAGGACGTCCTCACCAAGCACTGGCGCCCGATCCTCGTGTGCATCGGCCTGGTGCTGTTCTACAACGTCGCCGTGTACACGGTGCTGTTCTACATGCCCACCTACCTGCAGACGACGCTGAAGCTCGACGCGACGCCCGCCCTGCTCTACGTGCTCGGCATGATGCTGGTGATCATGTTCGTGATCATCCCCGTGGGTGCGCTGTCCGACCGGATCGGCCGGAAGCCGCTGATCGTGACGTCGTGCATCGGGTTCATCGTGCTGTCCTACCCGGCGTTCCTGCTGCTGGACACGTCCACGGTGTGGGGCACGATCCTCGGGCTGGTCATCCTCGCGCTGCTGCTGGTGATGCTGCTCGGCACGATGTCGGCCACGCTGCCGGCGCTGTTCGACACCGAGGTGCGCTACGGCGGCTTCTCGATCGGCTACAACATCTCGACGTCGATCTTCGGCGGCACGGCGCCCGCGATCCTCGCCTGGCTCGTGACGGCGACCGGCAACAACGCGTTCCCCGGCGTCTACCTGGCGGTGGCGTCGCTGATCTCGCTGGCGGCGGTCGTCGTCGTCAAGGAGAGCGCGCGCAAGCCGTTGCCCGGCGCCGTCCAGAGCTCGGTGTCGACGGTCGCATGAACCCTGTGAGTGGCGATGGTCGCTATCGCGACCATCGCCACTCACGAGGCGTGCGCGCCTCTCCGACCAGCGTGCGGGCCACCTCCTGCGGGACGTCGGCACAGCGGACCATCGCGCCGTCGACGAGCAGCGGACGGCGCGCCGGCGTGTTGCCCACGTAGGCATGGACGTCGCGCAGGAGCGTGCCGTCGTCGGTGCGTACCTCGCCGGTGTTCAGCCGGGCCAGGCGATACCGGCCGTCGCCGTCGGGGGAGGCGCCCTCACACACGTCGAGGACCGCGACCTGCTCCGGCGTCGCCAGCCACACCGCGTGCTCCTCGACCACGCCCGGCACCGCGGCCAGCACCGCCGGGCGCGCCCCGTCGCGGGTGCGCAGCCCGTGCGCCCACACCGCGGCGAGCCCGCTCGTGCGCACCCGCAACACGACGATCGGCTCCGCGTCCAGCCCGAGGAACTCCCGCAGCCAGCTGATCTTCGACGGGTTGCGGTTCGAGCCGTAGGACAGTACCGCCATCCGTGCCGACGTCGGCGCCGCGCCCCGTGCGGCGAGCCAGTCGTCGAGCGGCTCACCCTGCACCAGGCCCCCGACCAGCGCGAACCCCGTCCGGTCGACGTGGACGTACGACGTCGGCGGGACCGACCCCGGGTACGGGTCGGCGGGAAATCTCGCGTCCGCGTACTCACCGCCCATCAGCACCTCCGAGGCCGCCTACGCTGTTCCGGTGTTGCCCCCCACGATCTCCTGGGCGGATGGCAGGATCGAGATGCTCGACCAGACCGCCCTGCCACGCCTGCGCACCGTCTCCGTGACGACGGTGGACCAGCTCGTCGACGCCATCCGCCGCCTCGTCGTCCGCGGAGCCCCCGCGCTGGGGGTGGCGGGCGCGCTGGGGGTGGCGCTCGCCGCGCGCACCCTCGATGGTGACGCCCTCGTCGAGGCCGCCGCCCACATCGGCGCCGCCCGGCCGACCGCGGTCAACCTCGCGGTCGGGGTCCGCCGCGCGCTCGCCGTCGCCGACCGGGGCCCCGACGCCGTCCTCGCGGAAGCCCTCGCCGTCCGCGACGAGGACATCGCCTCCTGCCACGCGATCGGCGACCGCGGCGCGACGCTGCTGCGCGAACTGTGCGGGACCGAGCCGCTGCGGCTGCACACCCACTGCAACGCAGGGGCTCTCGCCTGCGTGGAGTGGGGCACCGCGCTCGGCGTCGTCCGGTCGCTGCACGCCGACGGCCGCGTCGCCCACGTGGTCGCCGACGAGACCCGCCCGCTGCTGCAGGGCGCCCGGATCACCGCCGTCGAGCTGTCCGCGATCGGTGTGCCGCACCGGATCGTCGTCGACGGGGCGGGGCCGTCGATCATCGCCCGCGGGCTCGTCGACGCCGTCGTCGTCGGCGCGGACCGCATCGCCGCGAACGGCGACGTCGCCAACAAGATCGGCACCTACCCGCTCGCGCTGGCCGCCGCCCGCGCCGGGATCCCGTTCGTCGTGGCGGCGCCGGAGACGACCGTCGACACCGCGACCCCGGACGGCGACGCCATCGAGATCGAGGAACGCGACCCCGCCGAGGTGCTCGGCACCGGGACCGTCCTGAAGTCGACGCAGGCGTGGAACCCGGCCTTCGACGTCACCCCGCACGACCTCGTCACCGCCGTCGTCACCGAGCGGCGGACCTGGCGGCCCGGGACGTGAGGACGGGTCTGCACAGCGTCACGTTCTGGCTGCTGCTCGTCGCGACCGTCCTGGCGTTCGGCGGGTACTCGCTGCTGCTGCCGATCGTCCCGCTGTGGGTGACCGAGGGCGGCGCGGGCCCGTTCGGCGCCGGCGTGACGACCGGTGTGCTGATGGCCGTCACCGTCGCCACCCAGTTCGCCGTGCCGTGGCTGCTGCGCCGGATCGGGCACCGCTGGGTGCTGGTCGTCGGCATGGTGCTCATGGGGGCACCGGCGCCGCTGCTCGCGTTGTCGTCCGAGCTGGCCCCGGTGCTCGCCGTGACGACGGTCCGCGGCGTCGGGTTCGGGATGGTCACCGTTGCCGGTAGTGCGCTCGTCGCGGAGCTCCTCGACCCCGCCGAACACAGCCGCGGCGCGAGCCGGTTCGGGCTGGCCGTCGGGTTGCCGCTGCTGCTCCTGCTGCCGACGGGCGTCGCCGTCGTCGACTGGGTCGGGTTCACGGCGGTGTTCGTCGGGGGCACGATCCCGCTGCTCGGTGCGGCGCTGATGCTCGTCCTGCGCATCGACCGGCACGGCCCGGTCGTGGCGGTGGACGATCCCGACGCGGCGACCGCCGGCATCGTCGCCGCCGGGTCCGGGACGGTGCCCGAGGTGCCGGGGCGGCGGCGCGGGGAGCTCGGCCCGCTGCTGGCGATGCTCGCCGGCGCGACCGCACAGGGTGGTCTCATCACCTTCCTGCCGGTCACCGGCACCGCGGCGGCCGCGACGCTGGCGCTGTTCGCGACGGCCGCGGGCGCGCTCGTCGGCCGTTTCCTGGCCGGTGAGCTGGTGGCGCGTCGCGAGCTGGGTGGTCGGCTGCTGGTCCCCGGCGTGCTCATCGGAGCGGTCGGGATGGCCGCCGAGGTCGTCGCGGCGCTGCTGACCGCCGGTGCCGCGCCGCTGCTCGTCGCGGGTGCCCTGCTCGTCGGCTTCGGGTTCGGCATGGTGCAGAACGACTCGCTGGTGCAGCTGTTCGCCTTCGGCGGCCCCGCGCGGTACGGGCGGGCGAGCGCCCTCTGGAACGCCGCCTTCGACTCGGGGTTCGGCGTCGGCGCCGTCGGTCTCGGCGCGGTCGCGGGTCCGTTCGGGTTCGCCGCCGCCTACGGCGCGGGCACGGCGTTCCTGCTGCTCGTCGCGCCGTTCACGCGGAGACCGGCCCGAGCATGACGGTCGGAGTCCTCCTGGGGGTCGCTCGACAGGGTGGATGACCCGTCGAGCAGGCGTCGACCAGCGCGTTCGCTTCGTACCGTTGACCGAGTGACCCCACGTGACCTGGCTTCGGCGCTCGCCGCCCGGCTCGACGACGTCGTCCCTGCCGGGCTGCACGTACGCGCCGACGGTGCGCGGGTCGTGGTGCTGCGGGGTGACGCCGTCATCGGTGGGTCGGCCGCGCCTCGGCTGCTCGACGGCGACCCCGGCGACCGGCAGGTCGCCACGGCCGCCTACGCGACGATCAACGCCGTACAGGAGGTCGTGGCGCACAGCGTCGCGTCGCCGTGGCCGGCGCGCACCGGTGCCCGGCCGGTCCCGCAGGCGCGGCTCGACGGCCGCGTCCTGCGTGCCTGGTACGGCCCGACCGAGCGCCCGGTCCTGGCGCTCGACCCGGTCCCGGTGCGCTGACCCGCCCTACGTGCGGCCGGACGTCTCGACGGTGAGGCGCGTTCCCGGCTGCCGCGTCGGGGTCGTGAGCGGCGATGGTCGCCATAGCGACCATCGCCGCTCACAGGGGTCAGTGGCCTCGGCTGATCCACTCCTCGAGGTGCGGGAGCTCGGCGCCGATCGTCGTCGAGTCGCCGTGGCCCGTGCGGACCGCCGTGTCCCCGGGCAGCGTGAGCAGCCGGCCGCGGATCGAGTCGATGATCGTGTCGAACGACGAGTACGACCGGCCGGTGGCGCCCGGCCCACCGTTGAACAGGGTGTCGCCGGTGAAGAGAATCCCCAGGTCCTCGGCGTAGAGGCAGGTCGAGCCGGGGGAGTGGCCCGGCGTCGTGATCGCCCGCAAGCTCACCCCGCCCGCTTCGATGACGTCACCGTCGTGCAGCTCGCGGTCGGGTTTGCGGTCGGGCCAGGTCATGTCCCACAGCGGCGCCTCGGCCGGGGCCAGCAGGATCGGCGCGGCGAACCGGTCGGCGAGGTGGGGCGCCTGGTTGACGTGGTCGTCGTGGGCGTGCGTGCACACCACGGCGACGACGCGGCGGCCCGCGACCGCCTCGGCGATCTTCTCCAGGTCGTGCGCGGCGTCGACGACGACGACCTCGTTCTCGTCGCCCACCACCCAGACGTTGTTGTCGACCTCCCACGTGCCCCCGTCGAGAGAGAACGTGCCGGAGGTGACGACGTGGCCGACGGGGCCCGAGGGTGGCA
>NZ_BJVJ01000067.1 GCF_007989085.1 Pseudonocardia sulfidoxydans NBRC 16205 | reverse complement strand
GGGGCCGGCCGACAACGACGTCGGCCGGCCCCGCGTCTCCATGTCGGGGACCGGTGGGGCCGGTACAGGAATCAACTCGACGAGGAGCTCCGTCCGTGTTCGATCTCGCCCGCGTGCTCGACCACCACGTCGCACGTCGTCCCGACCGCGAGGTGCTGGTCCAGGGCGACCGGCGGATTCCCGCGGCCGGGCTGCGCGACCGGGTCGACGCCGTCGCCGCCGGGCTGGCCGCCCTCGGGGTGCAGCGCGGCGAGGTCGTCGCGCTGCTGCTCTACAACCACGTCGAGTTCCTGGAGACGGTGCTCGCCGCCGGCCGCCTCGGCGCCGTGGTCCTCCCGCTGAACTACCGGCTCGCCCCCGACGAGTGGCGCTACATCCTCGACAACGCCGGCACCGTCGTGATCGTCACCGAGGACGAGTTCGCCGAGCGCGTCGACGGCCTCGCCCCGCAGCTGCCGACGGTGCGGCACAAGGTGTTGCTCGGTGCCGACGCCCCGAGCGGATGGACGGCGTTCGAGACACTGGCCGCCGACGGCGCCGCCGCCGCACCGGTCCCGCCCGGCGTCGTCGACGACCAGGACACCCTCGCCCGGCTCATGTACACCTCCGGCACCACGTCACGGCCCAAGGGCGTGCGCATCACCCACGGCAACGTCGCGTGGAAGAACCTCGGCCTGATCGTCGAGCTCGGGCTCACCGCCGACGACACCGTGCTGGTCTGCGGACCGCTCTACCACTGCGGCGGCCTCGACCTGCCCGGCCTCGCCGCCTTCCACATGGGCGCGCGGCTCGTGCTGCTGCGTTCCTTCGACGCCGCCGGCGTCCTCGACGCGATCGAGCGCGAGAAGGTCACCGTCGTCTGGCTCGCGCCCGCGATGATGAACGCCGTCCTGCAGGTCCCCGACCTCGCCGACAGGGACACGTCGTCGGTGCGCTGCATCATCGGCGGCGGCGAGAAGATGCCCGAACCGGTGGTGCGGCGCATCCTCGGCGCCTTCCCCAACACCTGGTTCGCCGACGCCTACGGCCTCACCGAGACCGTCTCCGGCGACACCTTCCTCGACCGCGAGCACAGCCTCTCCAAGATCGGTTCGGTCGGACGGCCCATCCCGCACGTCGAGGTCCGGATCGTCGACGAGCAGGGCGCCGACGTCGCCGTGGGCGAGGTGGGGGAGATCGCGCTGCGCGGGCCCAAGGTGTTCGGCGGCTACTGGCGCGACGACGAGGCGACCGCGCGGGCCATCCGCGACGGCTGGTTCCACACCGGCGACGTCGGGCGCCTCGACGCCGACGGTTTCCTCTACGTCGAGGACCGGCTCAAGGACATGATCATCTCCGGTGGCGAGAACATCGCGACCCCGGAGGTCGAACGCGTCCTCTACGAGCACCCCGCCGTGCTGGAGGCCGCCGTCGTCGGCATGCCCCACGAACGCTGGGGCGAGGTGCCGCGCGCGGTCGTGGTGCTGCGCCCGGGGGAGCGGGCCGACGCCGAGGCGATCCGCGCGTTCTGCCGCGAGCGCCTCGCCAAGTTCAAGGTGCCCGTCGCCGTCGACTTCCTCGACGAGCTGCCCCGCACCCCGTCGGGCAAGGTACTCAAGCGGGAGCTGCGGTGACCATGGACAGCCGCGGCAGGTCCGGGTGCGCCGCGCGGTACCGCGCCGTCTCGTCCTCGACCGTCGACGGGTCGTACCCGGGTGCGGCGAACCCGCGGAACAGCGTCGCGCAGTACTGCTGCGACAGGTGCGCCACGTCCCACCGTCCCGTCGGGCGGACCCATTGGTAGGTGTGGTTGTGCATGTTCAGGAACTGCAGCATGCCGAGGTGCACGTCCATCTCGCGGAACTCGCCCGCCTCGACGGCCGCGGCCAGCAGCTGCGCGACGACGTCCTCGAACGCGTGCCGCTGCGCCACCAGCGTGGCCTGGTTCTCCGCCGACAGCTGCCGGTAGTCGTGCTCGTAGACCCAGATGTGGTCGAGCCGCTGCACGATCTGCTCCAGCAGCAGCTCCGAGAGCAGCCGCAGCCGCACGACCGGGCGCACGTCGAGCGCCGCGACCGCGTCGGCCGTGGCCAGCAGCGGGACCATCACCGCCGACTGGATCTCGACGAGCAGCTGTTCCTTGCTGCCGATGTAGTAGTACAGCGCGCCGCGGGCCAGGCCCACGGCCTCGCAGATCTCGGTGATCCCGGTCGCGGCGTAGCCACGACGGGCGAACAGCTCGGCGGCGGTGTCGATGATCTCCCGGCGCCGCGGCTCGAAGCCCGAGCCATGGCCTGGTGGTCGGGGCATCGCTCCTCGCTACCGGTCCCCCCTGACGTGCCACGAGCGCGGCGCGCCCGCGTCGGCGATCCTACGCGGCCGCTCCGACAGCCGAGATGTCATGCGCGAACTCGCGCACCGTCAGTTGCAGGAAGGTGACCACAGGGATGGCACAGAACGGGATCAGCGCAGCGGTCGACCTCACCGGTCAGGTCGCGATCGTCACCGGCGGCGCCCGCGGCATCGGGCAGGCGACCGCGCTCGCGCTGGCCAGGGAGGGCGCCGACGTCGTCGTCGGCGACATGCTAGACACCGACGAGACCGTGAAGAAGGTGCAGGCCCTGGGCCGGCGGGCCACCGGCCTACGCACCGACGTCACCAGCACCGCCGACAACGCCGCGCTCGTCGCGGCCGCCGTCGACGGCCTCGGGCGCCTCGACGTCCTGGTCACGTGCGCGGGTGTCTACGGCGAGGGCGCGCTCGACGTCGACGGCGACGAGTTCGACCGCGTCTACGCGATCAACGCCAAGGGCACCTACCTGAGCGTGCAGGCCGCGTGGGCCGCGCTGGAGGACGGCGGCGGGAAGGTCGTGTGCATCGGGTCGATCGCGGGCAAGGTCGGCGGCGTACTGGCCGGCCCGCAGTACGCCGCGAGCAAGGGCGCGGTCCACGCGATGGTGCGGTGGTTCGCCAAGTACGGTGCCTCCCGCGGCGTGCTGGTCAACGGCATCGCGCCCGGTGCCGTCGCCACCGAGATGATCAAGGGGCGCGGCTACCGGGAGTCGGACTGGCCGCTGGGCCGCTTCGCCGAGCCCGAGGACATGGCCGAGGCCGTGGTCTACCTCGCCGGGCAGGGCTCGAACTTCCTGACGGGCAAGGTGCTGTCGGTCGACGGCGGCCTGCTCCTGCAGGACTGAGCGGTGGCCGTTCCCGACCGGGTCGTCCTGGTCACCGGTGCCGCGGGCGGGCTCGGTGCCGCCGTCGCGCGACGGCTCGCCGAGCCCGGCACGGCGCTGGTCCTGTGCGACCTGTCCGGCCCAGGCCTGGCGGCGGTGGCGCAGTCCCTGGACGTGCCGGTCCTCACCAGGGTCGTCGACGTCGGCGACGCCGCCCAGGTCGACGCCGCCGTCGCCGCCGCGGTCGAGAAGTTCGGCGGGCTGCACGTCATGGTCAACAACGCCGGCGTCATCGCCCCCAACGCCCGCATCCACAACCTCACCGCCGCCGACTGGGACCTGCAGTTGCGCGTCAACCTGATGGGCGTCGTCCACGGGATGACCGCCGCGATCCGGGTCATGCGCAAGGCCGGCGGTGGCTCGATCATCAACACGGCCTCGGTCGCGGGCCTCACGGCCTGGGCCCACGCGGCGCCCTACTGCGCGACCAAGGCCGCCGTCGTGCACCTGACCAAGGTCGCGGCCGTCGAGTACGCGAAGGAACGGATCCGGGTCAACTGCGTCTGTCCCGGGGCCTTCACCTCGGGCATGTCCGAGAAGATCCCGCGCGAGGCGATGGCCGCGCTGGAGGCGAAGCACCCGCTGGGCTTCGGCACCCCCGACGACCTCGCAGGCGCCTTCGCCTACCTCGCCGGCGAGGAGTCACGCTGGACCACCGGAGCTGCGATCGTCGTCGACGGCGGCTACGCGGCCCCCTGACCCTGTGAGTGGCAATAGTCGCTATCGCGACTATTGCCACTCACGACCCCGATCGAGGAAGGGCGAACCCCATGAGCATCGACTTCGACGTCGACGGCGCCGTCGCGACGATCACCATCAACCGTCCCGAGGCCCGCAACAGCCTCGATCCCGAGCACAACACGCTGCTGGCCGAGGCCTACCAGCGGTTCCAGGCCGACGACGCGCTGCGCTGCGCCGTCCTGACCGGCGTCGGGAACTCGTTCAGCGCGGGCGCCGACCTCAAGAAGCTCATCCCCGTCGTGCGCGAGACCGTCCTCGACGACACCGCCGAGCCCTGGGTCTTGGGCGGCATGACGATGGTGGCCGAGGTGGGCAAGCCCATGATCGCCGCCGTCAACGGGCACGCCCTCGCGGGCGGCCTGGAGCTCGCGCTCGCCTGCGACTTCCGGATCTGCGTGCCGCAGGCGACGTTCGGGCTCGCCGAGGTGCGCTGGGCCATCATCCCCGGAGCCGGTGGGACGCAGCGGCTCCCGCGCGCGGTGCCCGTCGGCGTCGCCACCGAGATGATCCTGACCGGCGACCCCATCGACGCCGACGCCGCGCTGCGCCACGGCCTGGTCAACCGCATCGTCGCACCCGACGACCTGCTCGCGGAGACTCATCGGGTCGCGGCGGTGATCGCCTCCCGCGGGCCCGTCGCGGTGCGGGCGGCGAAGGAGGCCATCCACACCGGGCTGCGCGAGGGTCTGGCCGCCGGGCTGCTCGCCGAGCAGCGGCTGCTGGCCGAGTGCATGCGCACCGAGGACGCCGCCGAGGGCCCGCGGGCGTTCGCCGAGAAACGTGAGCCCGTCTACAAGGGCAGGTGAACGCTGGCGGTCACGCCGTCCCCGCCCTACCCTGTTTCGTAGACCGATCGTTACACAAAACTCGTTCCGGCCTGACGTCGGAGACGGAGAGCGCGATGGACCCCCACCAGATCCGGATGACCGCCGGCGACGACAGCCTCCGTGAGGCACTCGACTCGGCCAACATCCCGACCCTGCTGCTGGTGCTCGCCCACCTCACCGGGGACCGGGCCTGGCTCGCCGAGCCCTACCTGCCCAGCCGCTCGATCGCCACCGACGACAACGACACCGCCGGGTTCCCCGAAGAACTGCAGGCCCACGTCCGCGACGAGGCGTTCGCGTTCCTGCGCGCCTGGCGCGACGGCCGGGTCACCCTCGCCGACCCGCCACCCGTCGACGACGTCGCCGCCCGCGTCGGCATCTCCTGCGGCGAGAACGTGCCGCCCGAGTACGACATCTCCATGGCCGAGGAGGCCGGCCTCGCCGACCGCGACGCCCACTGGACCGCCCAACCCCCCGCCCACCGCGACGACCTGCGCGTCGTCGTCGTCGGCGCGGGGGAGGGCGGCATCTGCACCGCCGTCAAGCTCGGCGAGCTCGGCATCGACTACACCGTCATCGAACGTCACGACGCCGTCGGCGGCATCTGGCTGGAGAACGGCTACCCGGGCGCCGGCGTCGACACCGCCAGCGCGCTCTACTCCTTCTCCTGGGCGCAGAAACCCGACTGGTCGCGCTACTTCGCCAAGCAACCCGAGATCCTCGGCTACCTGCAGGACGTCGCCCGCACCCACGGAATGCTGCCGCACGTACGGTTCGGCACCGAGCTCGTCGCCGCCCGCTGGGACACCGACGAGTCCGTCTGGCGGATCGGGGTGCGCCCGGCCGCCGACCCCGACGCCCCCGTCGAGGAGATCGTCGCCGACGTGCTCATCAGCGCCGTCGGCCAGCTCAACCGGCCCGCCTACCCGGCCCTGCCCGGCCTCGACACCTTCGCCGGACCGATGTTCCACTCCGCCCGCTGGGACTCCTCGGTGGACCTCGCGGGCAAACGGGTCGGTGTCGTCGGCACCGGGGCCAGCGCCATGCAGATCGTCCCGACCATCGCGGGCGCACCGTCGCGCCTCACGATCTTCCAACGCTCACCCCAGTGGACCATCCCCAACGGCAACTACCACCGCGAGCTCACCCCGCAGACCCGGCTGCTCATGGAACAGGTGCCCTGGTACGCCTCCTGGTACCGGCTCCGGCTCATGTGGATCTACCAGGACAAGCTGCACGCCACCCTGCGCCGCGACCCCGAGTGGGAACACCCCGACCGCGCCGTCAACGCCGTCAACGACCGGCACCGCAGCTTCTTCGTCCAGCACCTGCAGAAGGAGATCGCCGGCCACGAGGACCGGCTCCTCGACAAGGTGCTGCCGACCTACCCGCCCTACGGCAAGCGGATGCTCATCGACAACGGCTGGTTCGCCGCCCTGCGCCGTGACGACGTCGACCTCGTCACCGAGAAGGTGACCGCCGTCGACGAGAAAGGCGTGGTCCTCGCCGACGGGTCCCGCGTCGACCTCGACGTCCTCGTCATGGCCACCGGCTTCCAGAGCCGCCGGATGCTCTCACCCATGGACATCCGCGGCCGCTCCGGACGCTCACTGCGCGAGATCTGGGGTGACGACGACGCCCACGCCCACCTGGGCATCACCGTCCCCGACTTCCCCAACCTGTTCCTCGTCTACGGCCCCAACACCAACCTCGGCCACGGCGGCAGCGTCATCTTCCACACCGAGTGCCAGGTCTCCTACATCACGAAGATGCTGGTGAAGATGGTCGAGGGGAAGATCGGGACCGTCGAGGTGCGGCCCGAGGTGTGCGACGACTACAACCGCCGCGTCGACGAGGCCCACGCCGAGCTGGTCTGGACCCACCCGGGCATGACGAACTGGTATCGCAACGCCGCGGGCCGCGTCGTCACCAACAGTCCCTGGCGGCTCGTCGACTACTGGGAGATGACCCGCGAACCCGACCTGTCCGAGTTCGAGACGACCCCGGTCCCCGCACCCCTGTGAGTGGCGATAGTCGCTATAGCGACTATCGCCACTCACAGGGGGTCAGCAGCGCCCGCCGGTGACCCGAGCCGCCGGGCGCCGACAGGAGCACACTGGGGACGGGAACGCCGCGTCGAACCGGGCGGGCGCGGGTACTCGTCGGTGTCGCCAGGTCGTGATGGGGGAGGCGAGAGCGTGCCGGAGATGACGGTCGTGGCGGTGGGGATGGACCCGGCGGGCACCCAACCGGTGCTCCTGCTGCGGGAGGTACCGGAGCCACGCAGACAGCTCCCGGTGCTGATCGGGCTCCCGGAGGCGGCGGCGATCGAGCTGCAGCGCCAGGGCGTCGACCCGCCGCGGCCGCAGACCCACGACCTGATCCGCAACGTCGTCGCCGCGCTCGGCCGGCGCTTGCAACGGGTCCGGATCACGGCCCTGCGCGACGGCATCTACCACGCTGAACTGCAGTTCGACGACGACACCCGGGTGTCGTCGCGGCTCACCGACGCGGTCGCACTGGCGGTGCACGACGGCATCCCGATCGAGGCGGAGGAGGACGTCCTGGAGGCGGGTGCCGCGCCCGTGCAGCTGCTCGACCTCACCGGTTCCGGCGACCCCGACGACCCCGGGGCCGAGGTGTCCGAACCCGACGACCCCGACGCGCCCCCCGCCGCGGCGGGCGGGCCCATCGACGAGGCCGCGGAGGTCGAGGAGCTGCGCCGGTTCCTCGACACCGCGACCCCGGACGACTTCGGCGGCGACGACCCCGGCGGGGGGAAGGCGAAACCCTAGCCCGCACCCTTCGCGACCGGCTCGCGGCCGTCGACGGTGTGCCCGTCGGCGGGGCACGTCGCCAGCGGGACGGCGTTGCCGCGCACCAGGCCCAGCTGGGCGGCGGGCCGGCGCAGCACGGCGTCGAGCAGCCAGTCGACGACGACGCGGATCCTGTTGCCCGGCATGGCGATCAGGTGGTAGCCGCGGGTGACGGCGCTGGCGAGGAGCCCCGACAGCGGGATGCCCAGCGGGTTGGCCGCGGCGTCGCGGCCGCCGAGCTCGACGACGAACCCGAGGTCGTGGTGGGAGTAGGGGCGGGCCTCGCCGACGCCGAGCGACGCAGCCACGTTGTCGGCGGCGAGCGTGCCCTGGCGTTGCGCGTGCTGCGCGGTCATCGCCGTCAGCTGCCCCGGCCGGGTCCGGTCGGGGACGGCGGCGATGTCGCCGCAGGCGAGGACGTCGGGGTGGCCGGGGACGCGCAGGTGGTCGTCGACGCACAGCCGGCCCTTCTCGGTGGCCAGGTCGAGACCCTCGACGATCGGGTCGGGCCGCACCCCCACGCACCAGACGATCGTGCGGGTCGGCAGCTCCTCGCCGGTGGTGAGCCGCACCCCGCGGGCGTGGGCCTCCTCGATCGACGTGCCCGTCAGCACCTCGACGCCGCGGCTGCGCAGCACCTCGTCGGCGGTCGTGGACAGTTTCGTCGCGAGCTCGGGCAGCACGCGGGGCGCGAGGTCGAGCAGCAGCCAGCGGACCCGCTGGTCGCGCAACGAGCGGTGGGCCTGGCGGAGCTGGTCGGTGAACAGCACGCCCTGGGCGGCGACCTCGGTGCCGGTGTATCCGGCTCCGACGACGACGAACGTGCAGCGGGCGTCGCGTTCGTCGGTGTCGTGGGACGCGGCGGCGAGGTCGAGCTGGCGGACGATGTGGTCACGTAGGTAGACGGCCTCGGCGACGCCGCGGAACCCGTGGGCGTGCTCGGCGACCCCGGGGATCGGCAGCAGCCGGTTGACGCTGCCCGCCGCGATGACGAGGCGGTCCCACGTCGTCTCGCCGCGCCCGCCCTCGGGGTCGGTCCAGCCGACGGTGTGCCCGTCGAGGTCGATGGCGTCGACGGTGCCGAGGACGACGTCGGCCCCCGGTAGCGCGGTCGCGAGGGGGACGGCGACCCGGCGGGGGTCGAGCACGCCCGTCGCGACCTCGGGCAGCAGCGGCAGGTAGAGGAAGTAGTCGGTCGCGCTGATGACGACGACCTCCGCATGCGGCAGGAGTTTCGTCAGCTTCTTCGCGGTGGCGAACCCGGCGAACCCGCCGCCGATGACGACGACCCGTGGCCTCCCGCCCGTCCCACGTCCCCCGGTTGCCGCCGTGCCCTGCGTGTTCTGCGTCATGCGCCCCTCCGCGTCGCCGTCGGATCCGCTCGCGGTGACGATGCTGCTCCGGCTGGGGCGACACGTCGAGCCGTCGGGGATCCCGGTCGGCGGGCGGCTACCCGACACGGGGTGGACCATTCCTGCAGCCGGGCGCCGAGGTCGGCGGCGTGGTCGTCGTCGGGCAAGGAAGTGCGCGTCGCCGCGGACGCGAGAACCACCGGGCGCAACCTCACTGCTGTTCCGGGCCGCGAACACGACCGTGTGGTTGCGCGCGGTCTTGTGGCGCGCAACCACACGGCTACGGCGGGCCGCCCGGACGACGCCGAGGTTGCGCGCAGTTCTCGACCGGGAGGGTCAGTGGCCGCAGCCGCCGTGACCGGTGCCGGTGGCGGTGCCGCCCAGGCCCAGCGGGTCGAGGTCGCGGGGGTCGTCGACCGGCACCCAGCGGCCGTCGACGCACTCGTAGGTCCACCGCGGCCCGTTCTCGACGAGCTCGTGCAGGGCGGTGACGAGCCGGTCGACGTCGGCCTGCGTGGTCCCCAGGCCCAGGCTCGCCCGGACCGCGCCCTCGGCCCAGCCGGTGAGCCGGTCGACCAGCGGGTGCGCGCAGAACTTGCCGTCGCGCACCGAGATGCCGTGCTCGGCCGACAGGTAGGCGGCGACGAGACCGGCCGGGTGGCCGTCGACGACGAAGGTGTGGACGCCGACGCGGTCGGCGGCGTCGTGCCAGATGCGCAGCGGCCGCACCCCGGGGCAGGACTCGAGCCCGGCGGCGAGCCGGTCGGACAGGGCACGCTCCTGGGCGACGGCGTCGTCGAAGCAGGCGTCGAGGGCGTCGCAGGCCGCGGCGAGCGCGACGGCGCCGGGCACGTTGGGGGTGCCGGCCTCGTGGCGGTGCGGCGCGGGGGCCCAGCTGACCTCTGCCGCGGCGCCGTTGCCCGCGGCGGTGACGCGCTGGACGGCGCCGCCGCCCGCCAGGTAGGGGGTGGCGACGTCGAGCCAGTCGCGACGGCCGATCAGCGCACCGCAACCGAAGGGGGCGTACAGCTTGTGGCCGGACAGCGCGACGTAGTCGATGCCGGCGGACTCGATGTCGACGCGGCGGTGCGGGGCCAGCTGGGCGGCGTCGACGACGATGCGGGCGCCGGCCTCGTGCGCGATCCGGGCGATCTCGGCCAGGGGGAGGACCTCACCGGTGACGTTGGAGGCGCCGGTCACCGCGACGAGCGCGGTGGGGGTGGCGGCGAGCGCGTCGCGCAGGTCGGTGAGCGTGGCGTCGACCGACGCTGCGGCGCGCAGGATGCGGTGCGGCCCGCCGCGCCAGGCGAGCAGGTTGGCGTGGTGCTCCACGTCGAGGCACAGCACCGAGCCGGGGACGGCACCGGCCAGCAGGTTCAGGGCGTCGGTGGTGTTGCGGGTGAAGACGACGACGTCGTCGGCGCGGGCCCCGACGAACCGGCCGACGGTGCGCCGGGCGGCCTCGAGGGCGGCGGTGCAGACCTGCGAGGCGTAGCCGGCACCGCGGTGCACGCTGGCGTGGTAGGGCAGCAGGGCGGCGACCCGGTCGGCGACGCACTGCAGCGCGGGGGCGCTGGCGGCGAGGTCGAGGTTGGCGTGGGGGACGGTCGTCCCGTCGACCACCGGGACGGGCAGACCGGCGCCGAGGACGGCCGGCAGTGCGGCACCGGTCGGCGCGAGGGCGGTCGGCGCGGGGGCGGCGGTGGTACAGGTGGCAGCGAGCAGCGTGGGCACAGCGGACCTCCGGGTCCGGACAGGGACCCGAGGCATCGTCGGCGGGTCCGCGCTTGCCGTTCGCGGTTGTCGCGACGGCCTGGTCGTCACCCGGAGCACCCCACCGCGGAGGAGGGTTGCCGGCCAGCGAGCCGGGGCTTGACGCTGGCGCTCTTGACCTGGCGAAGACTGTAGGTGACCGCCGGCGGCCCGCGCAACAGTGGTGGCCGTCACGTCGTGCGACCCGGGGCGGGGTCGGTCCCGGTCTGCCTCGACGAGCGCGTCCAGCGAGTGTCCGGGACTTTCGAGGACCATCCACCGATATCGGGTCTTCGGTATTCGGGTGGCGATCGGGACAAAGGCGACACTCGGTCGATGTGCACCCGGTCGAGACGGTGAGGTCATTCTGTCCGTTGCGGGCCGTGGCAGAATCGGAGCGATTCGACAAGTGTCGCCGCAGGCGCGACGGGAGAGATCCCGCAGGCGTGGATTCGCGACGGCGGGAGGAGGCAAGAGTGGGCATGATCCGTCGTAACGGTGCAGCGAAGCAACATCAGGACGACCACGCAGTCGCAATCCGGTTCGCCGAGGAACATGGTTTGCAGCACGAGCACAGCCGACGCAAGCTCGTCCACCAGTGGGACGCCTACCCCTTCGGGGTGGGGAGTTTCCGACGAGCCCGCAATGTCGTGCACGGAGCGCTGCGCGGACGCTCCGTCACGGCATTCGAGTACTCCTACTTTCTCATGAGCGACTCGGTCGAGGAGAACGGCTACCAGCGCGACTCCGCACACTGGTTCCTCGTCTGCGTCGTCGATCTCGACCATCCGGTGCCATCGCTGGCTGCGGTACGCAACGTGTGGTTGGAGTGGCACGGCGACGAGCTCCCCGGCCCCAGCATCGATGTCGACCACGAGAAGTGGTCGAAGATGTTCACCCTCGTCGGCGAGGACGAGGACTTCGCACGGGCCGTCGTGACCAGCGAGAACGCGGCGCGGTGCGCGGAGGCCGACATCCACGCGGAATGGCGCTTCGTGAACGACGAACTGCTGCTCTGGGTGTGGCGTGGCCGCGCCGACAACCAGTTGGTCCCGATCCTCGACGTCGCCAAGCCCTTGATCGAAGCCGCCGAAGGTTACCCCCGGGCATAGTCGTTTCTCGGGACGGGTGTGGCGTCGAGCGCGGCAGTCGTTCTGCCGATCCTCGCCACACCCGCATCGGTCGTGGCGCGACGACAGCCATCGCGGTGGTCACCGTGTGGGCCGATATGCGAGCTGACTCGCTGACGAATCGGTGTCGATTTCAGTCGCCCGATGTGTCGGGTGGCCGAATCCGTCGACTTTCCTTGGCCGCGAGTTCTTCGGCGCCGACCATCGTGATCATTTCCACACCGGGGGCGCAGAGCATGACTACGACGAGGCGGCTCGTTCGATCTGCAAGGAGATTGGCGATCGTGTAGTGGATGACCTCGCCGCCCGGTTCCCAGAATGCCTGGCCGGCCTCGATCGGACCGGGCGCCTCCCCTTCCAGCTCGAAAAGTATTTCACCCTCGAGCACATAGCCGAAAACGGGGCCGGAGTGGCGGTGAGGGGCAATACCCGGATCGCCCGGCGGGAGCTCCAGGAGTCGGACCATCGCCGACGAGCCCTGCGTGATGAACGGCGGCACGACGTCCAACAAGTCCGTCGTCGTCATAGTGCTGACAATGGGCACTGCATGCTCCTTCTTGCTGTCGCCGATGACCTCTCGAGTGCTGACCGACGTCTCGGCGGTCGGTGAATCGCATCTCGAGTGCGCGTTTCCTCCCGCCCTCCGACGTGACTCGCACCGCGCGAGTGCGCGTTTCAAATAGACTATACAGTCCTATTGTGCTGACGGCACCTGTCGGCCATCGGCGTGCGCGCCCGCACCAGCGATGTCGTCCGGGCCCGTTCGACTTCAGGGCCCCAGCGCGGAAATCCTCGGGGCGAGCGGGCTCTCACCGGCAGAACAGTGGAGTCTTTCCGGTCTCGCCGGGTTCGAGGCGAGGGTGAGTCGCAGCGGTGTTCTCTGTGCGGTGAGCGAGAAGCGGGCTGCGAACCCCGCTGCACGCGTGCGAACATGAGCAAGAAGTGGACTGCACCGACCAGTTGTGTCGCGTTCGGATTCGGCGAATCCGACTGCCCATCTCTGGACGCAGCACGCCTTGTCCGGGTGAGTCGAGCAGTGCCGAGTGCACGGCCCGTAGCTGCCGCGATGGAGCCCGGGCTTCTCGCCCAGGCGGACGGTGGTTCAGGAGCGGAGAAACACCGCAACGAATACGAGTGTCGAGGGCCGTGACGTCGTCGTGCTCGGGGGCGGCATCGGCATCGGTGTCTCGCGCACCGACCCGGGATCCGGGTCAGAGCCTCGACGCGGGCGCGAGGCGCCGCTCGCGATCGCCGTCGCCGGCGAGGTCGGAGACCATGCGCCCCAGCGCCGTCGCGAACTTGAAACCGTGCCCGGAGAACCCGGCCGCGACGACGAGCGGACCGTTGCGTTCGACGAGGAACTCGGCGTCCGGTGTGGACACGAACGCACAGCGGAACGGGGTGGGCGAGCCGACGTCGAGGCCCGGCAGGAACTCCCCGACGTACTCCTGGAGCCGGCTCAGCTGGGTCGGTTCGGGCGCCGGTTCGGTGCGCTCGGGATCCCACTGCGATCCGGCGCCGCCGAACCCGACCTTGACGCCCTCGCACGGCACGCCGACGCCGTACACACCGCCGGGCCAGCCGTCGCCGGGACCGGTGTGGTGGATGAACGTGGGCCAGCGTAGATCGGTCGGGACCGATGGTGTGCCGCCCACCAGCGGGAACACCGCCGGCTGCTCCTCGGTGACCTGCAGCGGCGGCAACGGGACGAGGTGGCCGACGAGCCCGGCCGTCCACGCCCCGGCGGCGAGGACGACACGGCGCGTCCGGATCGAGCCGCCCGGCGTGTACACCTCGGCGAGGTCGGGGCCGAGGAGCTCGATCTGCTCGACGGGCGTCGAGTAGCGGACGGTGGCGCCGCGGCCCATCGCGGCGGCCGTCAGTGCCGCCACGGCCTGGTCGGCGCGCAGCCTGCCCGCCGAGTCGGGCTGGTGCAGGACGGGGCCGTCGAACTGCATCCCCGGCCAGCGCGCGGCGGCCTCGGCCGGATCGAGCCATTCGTGGCGGACACCCTGCGCGGCAAGGGTCTCGGCGATGGCGATGGTGGCACCGCGGTCGCCGTGGTCGATTCCGCCGGTGAGGGTGAGCAGCGCCGCGCCGGTCTCGCGTTCGAGCTCGCGCCAGCGCTGCAGCGACTCCACGGCCAACCGGACGTGCAACGGTGAGGTGTAGCCCTGCCGGTAGACGCGCGCCGCCCCGTGGGGCGACACCCGCGGATGACACAGCTCCGCCTTCTCCAGCACGACGACGTCGTGGCCGCGGCGGGTCAGCTGCCATGCCGTGGCGGCGCCGATGACACCGCCGCCGACGACGACCACCTCCACCGACGCGGATCGTGTGCCTGAACGCCGCACCGCATCGGGCAGAAGGGTCATGGAGGCCTCCGACTGTCGACGGAACGTGGTGGAGCGGACAGTCGTCGGCCGCGTGGTACCGGGTGCTGGGAGCGACCCGGACCGTCGAGGGGGCGTGGCGCGCAATGGCCGCGGTGGCCGGACCCGTGACCCCGCAACGATCGGACCCGACTCAACAGGGAATGTTCGGCCAAGTCAAGCGCGGTCGCGGTCCGTCACCACCCCCGGCCGGCGGTGGTTCGGGACACGGGCCGGGGGTGCTGTGTCGTACGGTCGGCGCAGCCCGCCGAAGGAGTCGCCCGACGTGTCCGCAGCCGCATCCACCACCACGACCTCCCTCGGCGACCCGCCGGCCTGGTTCACCGACGCCCTCGCCGTCGAGGCCGAACCCGGCGAGGTCGAGGTCGACGGCGTCGTCGTCCGCTACCGCAGCTGGGGGCCACCCGGCGACGGGCTCGTCCTCGTCCACGGTGGCGCCGCGCACGCCCGCTGGTGGGACCACATCGGGCCCCTGCTGGCCCGCCCCGAGGGCCGCCGCGTCGTCGCCATGGACCTGTCGGGCCACGGCGACTCCGGCAGCCGGACCGGGAGCTACTCGCTCGCCGGCTGGGCCGACGAGGTCGTGGCCGTCGCCGAGGCCTCGGGCACCGGCCCGCTGCCGACCGTCATCGGGCACAGCATGGGCGGCATGGTCGCCCTCACCGCCGCGCAACGCCACGGCGAAGGGCTCGCGGGCGCGGTCGTCGTCGACACCCCGGTGCGCGAGCAGACGCCCGAGGAGACCGCAGCCCGTGACCAGCGCGCGTTCGGGCCGCTGCGCGTCTACCCGACGCGGGAGCAGGCCATCGCCAGGTTCCGGCTCGTGCCCGACCAGGAGGCGCAGCTCCCGTACGTCGTCGCGCACATCGCCGAGCACTCGCTGCGCGAGGTCGAGGGCGGCTGGAGCTGGAAGTTCGATCCCGCGGTGTTCGCCCGCAGCGCGATGGTCCCCGCCGACCTGGCCGTACCCGGCTGCCGGGTGGCGCTCTTCCGCGCCGAACACGGGCTCGTCCCGGCCGACATGGGCGAGATGATCGTCGACCGGCTCGGCAACGGGGTCCCGCTCATCGAGATCCCCACGGCGGCCCACCACGTGATGGTCGACCACCCGTTGTCCCTGGTCACGGGCCTGCGCGCGCTGCTGGCCGACTGGCGGCACTCGAGGGCGCACCGCCGCGCGTAACCCCCGTGAGCGGCGATAGTCGCTATAGCGACCATCGCCGCTCACGACCTCCGTGGATGCCGCGCGGAGCATCAGGGAATCCGGCACAGATCCTGGTGCCCGTCCTCGCCCGGCCGATCAGGGATGACGGGCTTCGCCCGCGGCGCCACCCCCGAGCGGCCGGCCGAGATCATGAAGCCGCAGGCGTTGCAGCGCATCGGCGAGCCCGAGGAGGTCGCCGCCGCCGTCGTGTGGCTGATGTCCGATGACGCCTCCTTCGTCACCGGGATGACGAAGGTGATGCGTCGGATCTCGCAGGATGGGAATCACGTCTCACGTCGTGGATTAGCGGTGCTAACCTCCCGGCAGGGTGGACGTCGAGGAGGAGTCGGTGAGCGTGACGACGGCGGAGCACACACGATCGCGGCGCCGCTGGCTCGTGCTCGCCATCGGGGTGTTCTCCCAGGCCTCGGCCTGCGCGTTCGTCTACGGCATCCCGTTCCTCGTCCCGCAGCTGCGCGACACGTTCGGACTGTCCCTCGCCGAGGTCGGCGTCTACGTCGCCGCCCCCACCGCCGGCCTGCTGCTGACGCTCGTCGCCTGGGGCGCGGCCGCCGACAAGTTCGGCGAACGCCGTGTCATGGCGCTGGGTCTGAGCACCGGGTCGCTCGCGATGGGCTGGGTGGCGCTCGGCCCGCACGACAACGGCGCCGGCGTCGTCGTCCTGCTCGGGTTGGCAGGCGCGCTGTCGTCGTCGGTGTGGGCGGCCAGCGGGCGCATGGTCATGGGCTGGTTCCCGCGCAGCGAACGCGGCGTCGCCATGGGGATCCGGCAGACCGCGCAACCCCTCGGGGTCGGCATCGCGGGCCTGCTGCTGCCCACGCTGGGCCAGCACCTCGGGGCCTTCACCGCGCTCGCCGTCCCGGCCGGCCTGTGCCTGGTCGCCGCCGTCCTGATCGCGACGCTCGCCCCCGACCCGCCCCGCGAGCCCCGCGCCGAGGGGGAGCCCACCGCGCGCTCGCCCTACTCCGGCACGCCGCTGTGGCGGATCCACCTGTCCAGCGCGCTGCTCGTCGTGCCGCAGTTCGCGATCGCCGTGTTCTCCACCGAGTACCTGGTCCGCGAACAGCACTGGGCCGCCGCGAGCGCGGGCGCGTTCGTCGCGGTCATGCAGGTCGTCGGCGCCGCGGGCCGGATCGGGGCGGGCTGGTGGTCCGACCGGGTCGGGTCCCGGATGCGCCCGATGCGCCAGCTCGCCGCCGGGGCCACGCTGGTGCTGCTGGCGTTCGCCCTCGGCGACCTCGTCGCGCCGTGGCTCGCCGTCGCCGCCCTCGCCGTCGGCGCCGTCGTCTCCGTGGCCGACAACGGGCTGGCCTACACCGCAGTCGCCGAGCTGGCCGGGTCGTCGTGGTCGGGCCGGGCCCTGGGCATCCAGAACACCGGCCAGAACCTCGTCTCCGCCGCCGCCCCGGTCGCGCTGGGCGCGATCATCGGCGTCGCGGGCTACGCCGTGGGCTTCGCCCTCGCGGCACTCGCCCCGCTCGCCGCCGTCGCGACGACACCGGTCCGGGGCGAGCGCCCGCCGTCCTGGTAAGCGATCAGCCCTTCGCGCGCAACGCCGTCGCGGTGGCGAGGACCAGCTCGGGGTCGGCGTCGTACGGGGTGTTGAGCGAGACCCGCGTCGCCAGCCCGGCGAAGCGCTCGTGCAGCCCCGCCGCGGCCTCGTCCGGCGTCCCGCCGACGGCGAACGTGTCGACGATCTCGTCGGTGATCAGGCCGGCCATCTCGTCCCACGCCTGCCGGCGGGACAGCTTGTTGAGGGTGACGTGCAGGTCGCCCCAGCCGTGCGCGTCGAGCACCGGCTTGTACGCCGGGGTCGAGGCGTAGAACGCGATCTGCCGACGGGTCCCGGCGACGGCCTTCGCGCGGGCGTCCTCGTCGGCACCCAGGACGACGAACGCCGGCATGCTGACGGTGAACCCGTCGAGCCCACCACCGCGGGCCTCGCGCAACGTCGGCAGGATCGCGTCGGACAGGTAGGCCCGAGACGTCAGCGGATGGCACATGATTCCGTCGGTGACCCGGCCCGCGACCTCGACCATGCGCGGGCCGACCGCGGCCAGCAGCACCGGCGGGTTGCCGTACGGATTGGGGCCGGGGGAGAAGATCTCGGTCAGCAGGCTGTGGGAGTAGAACTCGCCCGAAAAGGACAGCCGCTCACCGGAGGCGAAGGCGTCCCAGATGACGCGCATCGCGGAGACGAACTCCTCCATCCGCGCCGCCGGGCTGCTCCACGGCATGGCGAAGCGGCGCTCGATGTGGGCCTTGACCTGCGACCCGATCCCCAGCTCGAAGCGCCCCTTCGAGACCAGGGTGATGTCGTTGGCGGCCATCGCGAGCGTCATCGGTGTCCGGGCGAACGCGACGGCGATCGCGGAGTTCAGCGTGATCGACTCCGTCGCCCGCGCCGCCAGCGCGAGCGCGACGAACACGTCGTGCTGGGTCTCGGGGACACCGACGCCGGCGTAGCCCTCCTGCTCGGCCCGGACGGCGGCGGCCTCGACGCCCTCCGGCTCGTTGCGGACGTCGACGACGGCTTCGACCAGCACGGGCAACCACGCTCCTTCGTATCGGCTGGCCCCGATCCACTCACACCCGCCGGGCGCGGGTCCACTCAGGGCGACCGGGTCTGCACAGCTCCGGCCGGGAGACATGTCTGCGGCGTGGCCACGGGCGGCGCTGGGGGAGGTGCGGTGTCACATCGGGCTCACGCGCCCGTGTGCAAGGATCGATCACGGCCCTCGACATCACGGACCCGGACCGGCTGCCGGCGCTGCTACCCCGGCACCGACGCCGCGGGGCCACCACACCCCGGCCGACCCGGTCCCACGCACCACCCACGACCAGGGGGAACACCGCGATGACTCTCGTGGAGAGCGTCCGACGACGCGTGCTCGGCTTCGTCGTGCCGCTCTACATGCGCTGGCGTGCCCGCCGCGGCGGCGGCGCGCTCGACATCTCCGAGATCCTGCCCGACGAGGCGCTGATGCCGTTGCGCCGCGTCGGTGTCGACCCGGTCCCGGAGCTGGGGCAGCTGCGCGACCGCGAACCTGTCTCGACGATCGACGCGCCCTACGGCATCCGGGCGTGGCTGGTGACCGGCTACGAGGAGGCCAAGGCCGTCCTGACCGCGACCGACGCGTTCAGCAACGACTTCACCCACCTCGTCGGCAGGCTCGGCATCACCGCCGAGCAGGACCCGGGCGGCCTCGGGTTCGCCGACCCGCCCGACCACACCCGGCTGCGCAAGTTCCTCACCCCCGAGTTCACGGTCCGTCGTCTGCGCCGGCTCGCGCCGCGCATCGAGGCGATCGTCGAGGGCCAGCTCGACGTCATGGCCGACACCGTCGCGAACGGCGGCCAGGCCGACCTCGTCCGCGACTTCGCCCTGCCCATCCCGTCGCTCGCGATCTGCGAGCTCCTCGGGGTCCGCTACGAGGACCGCGGCGACTTCGAACGGCTCTCGACGGCCCGGTTCGACCTGCTCGGCGGGTTCTCCGGCTCGTTCGGTGCCATGTCGGAGTCGGTGGGCTACCTGCTCGACGTCGTCGCCAAGGAACGCAAGGACCCCGGCGAGGGCCTGCTCGGGATGCTGGTGCGCGAGCACGGCGACGAGATCGACGACCGCGAGATGGCGGGGATCGCCGACGGCCTGCTCACCGGCGGGCTCGAGACCACCACCAGCATGCTCGCCCTCGGCGGGCTCGTCGTGATGCGCGACGAGACGCTCCGCAGCTCCCTGCTCTCCGACGACGCCGCGCCCGACAAACTCGTCGAGGAACTGCTGCGGATCATCACGCCGGTGCAGGTCGCGTTCCCGCGCTTCGCCCGGACCGAGACGACCGTCGGCGGGAAGACGATCCTGCCGGGCGACGTCGTGCTCTGCTCGTTGTCGGCCGCCGACCGCGACCCGCGCATCGGCGACGACATGGACGGTGTCGACGCGCAGCGCAAGGTTCCGCCGCACCTGGCGTTCGGCCACGGCATCCACCGCTGCGTCGGCGCCGAGCTGGCGCGGATGGAGCTGCGCACGGCCTACCCCGCGCTCATCCGCCGGTTCCCGGAGATCCACGCGGCCGCCACCGACGCGGAGCTGCCGTACCGGCCGCTGTCGTTCGTCTACGGCGTCGACGCGCTGCCGGTCGAGCTGGGGACCGCGGCACCCGCGCCCGCAGAGCGGGTCTGACCCGACGGCACGGCGAGCCGTGTGAGCACGGCGCGGTGGTCGCTGCCGGGCAGGTCGAGGAAGCGGACCGACTCGGCGGTGATCCCCGAGGTGGCCAGCACGTGGTCGATCTGCGGCCCGAGAGTGCGACCCCAGGGCCCCCACGTCGGGGTGAGACCCTGGCCGCGCTGCTCGGCGGCATCCCCGCAGCCCCGCGCGGCGTCGCGAAGTACCGAGTGGTCGAAGGTGGCGTTGAGGTCACCCGCGACGATCGCGGGCCCACCGCCCGCGCACCACGTCCCGAGCCGGGAGAGGTCGGCGGCCCAGACGTCGAGCCGGTCGGGCAGCGGTGAACGCGGGTGGACGGCGGCGAACCGCAGCGCGTCGAGCCGCCCGCCCGTGACCTCCAGATACGGGATCTCCATCGAGGTGCCGACGGTGACCGTCACCGGGCCCACGCTGTCGGCGACGAGGACGGTCACGCCGGCGACGTCGGGCACCCCGCGCCCCGTCGACGACTGCACCCGGTATCCCAGCGGCGCGACGAGCGGGGCGATCCGGTCGCCGAACCGGATCCCGGCCTCGGGCAGCGACACCAGGTCGGGCCGCTCGGTCCGGATCACGTCGGCGAGCGCGGCGGGCGTGGCCCGGCCCTCCCAGACGTTGAACGCCAGCACGGTGAGGGTCGACGCCCCGGCGGGTGGCGGCGGGTCGGCGACGAGCCGCGGCGCGACGATCGCCGTCCCCGCGACGGCCACCGCCAGCAGCCCCGCGGCGACGGGCCACAACCGTCGGCGGAACACCGTCGCGACCAGGAACACCAGCCCCAGCAGCCCGACCGCGACCACCACGTACGGCCGGAACGCCACGATCTGGGCGAACGGCGCGACGCGGTCCAGCCCCCACAACCGGTCGGGAAGGGCGACGAGCACGGCGAGCACTGTGAGCGCCGCCGCGACCGCGAACCGCACCCACGACCGGGGCCGGCCCGGAGCAGCGGGCGGTGCGGCGGGCACGGAGGTGGTCGTCATCGATCGCCATCCTGCCGGGGCAGCATGAGAAGACCCTGAGATCCACCGCGCCGGGTCGCGCGAACCCGAGCCCCAGCGCCGAGCGTGTCGTCAGCGCGGACGGGGGCGCGCTCATGTCACGTTCGCGCGCCGAGTGGCCGGCGAGCGTGTCGTCAGCGCTCAGGACCGGCGCTCACGACACGCTCGGCGCCGATGGCCGGCCGGCGCTCGCCGACCGACGTGCGGACGCGCCGTGGGTCGGCGGGCCGTGGGTCGGCGCGCGCCGACCTGTTGTGCCGCGGGGCTGTGTCACTCGGCGCGGAACTCCGCCGGGCGCTCCGGGGAGGCCTCGGCGAGGGCGGCGCGCACACCGTCGGCGTCGAAGTCCTTGCCGTACACCGGCGTCCCGGGCTGCTGACGCCACGACTCGGCCAGCGACCCGGCGTCGACCGGGTCGAACCCGAGTGCGTCGACGAGATCGAGCACGGTCTGCTTGCCGGGGCCGTCACCGGCGACGGGCAGGGCGATCCGCTTCGCGGTGCCGGCCGGGACACCCTTGTCCAGCAGGTGCTTCCAGTAGATGCCGTTGAAGACCTTGAACACCGGCGAGCCGATCTGCTCGGCGACCCAGACACTCTCCGGTGTCCCGGCCTCGATGGCGTCGATACGGCCGTCGCGCTGCTGGGGGTAGTAGTTGTTCGTCTCGACGACCGGCGCACCGTCGCGGGCCTTCGCGACGATCCCGGGGGCGAGGGCGGGCACGTTCTTCTGCGGGATGCTGACGACGACCAGGTCCGCGTCGGTCGCGGCGTCGGCGGCCCAGACGGCGGTGGCGCCGGTCTCGGCGGCCAGGTCGGCGAGCGTCTCGGGGGCGCGGGAGTTGGCGACCCGGACCTCGTGGCCGAGGGCGGCCAGCTTCCGGGTGAGTGTGCCGCCGATGTATCCCGCGCCGATGATTCCGATCCTCATGTGGGCGCCAACCCGGCTCGCCGGGGCTGCATTCCCGCTGCGCAGACCTCGTGAGTGGCAATAGTCGCGATAGCGACTATTGCCACTCACAGGCTCTAGTAGATGTCGAACGTCTTGCCGTGCTCGGACTCGGGGCGCTTGCCGAAGATGCGGCGCTCGGACTCCTCGATGGGGCGGTCGTTGATGCTGGCCTCGCGGCGGGCCATGTAGCCCTCGGAGTCGAACTCCCAGAGCTCGTTGCCGTAGCTGCGGAACCACTGGCCCTCGGCGTTGTGGCTCTCGTACTGGAACCGCACGGCGATGCGGTTGTCGGTGAAGGCCCACATCTCCTTGCGCAGCGCGTAGTCGAGCTCGCGCTCCCACTTCTGGGTCAGGAACTTCACGATCTCCTCGCGGCCGACGACGTGGGTGTCGCGGTTGCGCCACACCGAGTCCACGCTGTAGGCGCCGGCGACCTTCTCCGGGTCACGGGTGTTCCATCCGTCCTCGGCGGCCTGGACCTTCTTGGCGGCGCTCTCGGCGTCGAACGGGGGGAACGGCGGACGGCTCATGCTGCGGAGACCTCCTCGGCTCGGCAACGGAGAACGGCCGTTCTCCGGCTTGCGGGTAGTCTAGAGAACGACCGTTACCAGTCAAGCCCGGAGGGGTCGCGTGGAACTCGCGGAAGCATCCGATCGGCTGTTGGTCGCAGCGGAACGGCTGTACTACTCGCGCGGCATCGCAGCGGTGGGTATCGACGACGTCAGGGCGGCGGCCGGCGTCTCCATGCGGCGGCTCTACCAGCTCTACCCGTCCAAGGAGCACCTGGTCGCGGCGTATCTCGACGCGCGCGACGTGCGGTGGCGCGGGCGCGTCGCCGCCCACGTCGACGCCGCGGGCGAGGACCCCGGGGCCCGGCTGCTCGCGGTGTTCGACTGGCTCGGCCTGTGGTTCGCCGAGGACGACTTCCGCGGCTGCGCGTTCATCAACGCGTTCGGTGAGATCGGCGGCGACTCGCCGCTGGTCCTGGCCGCCGTCCAGCGGCACAAGGACCTCTTCCGCGACTACCTGCGCGACCTCGCCCACGCGTTCCCCACCGACTCGCCCGAGTCGCTGGCCGCAGGGATCACGCTGCTCGCAGAGGGGGCGATGACCGTCGCCGCGATCGGCACCGACCCCGACGCCGCGGCCCACGCCAAGGCCGCGGCGCACGTGCTGCTCGACGCCGCGCGCTAACGCGCGCGGCGGTCGACCAGCCGCTGTAGCTTGCCGACCGAGCGCTCCAACGTGTCCGGCTCCACGATCTCGCAGGTCACGCTCACGCCGACGGTGTCCTTGACGGCCGTGACCAGCTCGGCCGCGGCGGCGTCGCGACGCTCGACCGGCGTCGACGGCCGGGCCTCCACCCGCACGCCGAGCGCGTCCATCCGGCCCTGCGTCGTCAGTACCAGCTGGAAGTGCGGTGCCAGGCCCGCGGTGCGCAGCACGATCTCCTCGATCTGGGTCGGGAAGACGTTCACCCCGCGCAGGATGATCATGTCGTCGCTGCGGCCGGTGATCTTGTCCATCCGGCGCATCCCGGGCCGCGCGGTGCCGGGCCGCAGCGTTGTCAGGTCGCGGGTGCGGTACCGGATGATCGGCAGCGCCTCCTTGGTGAGCGAGGTGAACAGCAGCTCGCCCTGCTCCCCGTCGGGAAGGGGCGTCGCATCCAGCGGGTCGACCACCTCGGGCAGGAAATGGTCCTCCCAGACGTGCAGCCCGTCCTTGGTCTCCACGCACTCCTGCGACACGCCCGGGCCGATGACCTCCGACAGCCCGTAGATGTCGACGGCGTGCATGTCCATGCGGTCCTCGATCTCGAGGCGCATCTGCTCGGTCCACGGCTCGGCGCCGAAGATGCCCACCTGCAGCGACGACGTGCGCGGGTCGATGCCCTGCTTCTCGAACTCGTCGACGACGGTCAACATGTAGCTGGGCGTCACCATGATCAGGTCGGGCCGGAAGTCCTGGATGAGCTGGACCTGACGCGGGGTCATGCCGCCCGACACCGGGATCGCCGTCGCCCCCAGCTTCTCGATGCCGTAGTGCGCGCCCAGCCCGCCGGTGAACAGGCCGTAGCCGTAGGCGTTGTGCACCTTGTGGCCCGGGCGCCCGCCCGCGGCGCGGATGCTGCGCGCCATGACCGTCGCCCAGGTGCGGATATCGCGCTCGGTGTAGCCGACGACCGTCGGGCGGCCCGTCGTGCCCGACGACGCGTGCACGCGGCGCACCTGCTCCTGCGGGACGGCGAACATGCCGAAGGGGTAGTTGTCGCGCAGGTCGGCCTTCGTCGTCGTCGGGAACTTCGCGATGTCGGCGAGCTCGCGGCAGTCGTCGGGGTGCACGCCCGCGGCGTCGAAGCTCTTCTTGTAGAACGCCACGTTGTCGTAGGCGTGGCGCAGCGTCCACTGCAGCCGCTGCAGTTGCAGCGCACGGAGTTCGTCGACCGACATGCGCTCGGCGTCGTCGAGGGTCCCCGGGTCCGGTGCCGCGCCGAGCCGGCGCGCGACGGCGGTCACTTGTCACCCTCCTGGACAGACGACTTCTTCGCGACGAGGGTCAGCACGTCGTAGCGCGCCACCGACTCGCCGTCCTGGCGCGTGACGTCGGCGTCCCAGCGGACCTCGCCGTAACCGGCGGTGTCGCGCGGGGTGAGCTGCTTGCAGGTCAGCGTCACGGTGAGCTCGTCGCCGAACCGGACCGGGGTGAGGAAGCGCAGGTCGTCGACGCCGAAGTTGGCGAGCACGGGGCCCGGGTCGGGGTCGACGAACAGCCCCGCCGCCAGCGACACGACGAGGTATCCGTGCGCCACGCGCTCCCCGAACAGCGGGTTCGCGGCGGCGGCCTCGGCGTCCATGTGCGCGTAGAAGGTGTCGCCGGTGAACTCGGCGAAGTGCTCCACGTCCTCCTGGGTGACCCGGCGCGGGCCCGCGACGATGGTGTCGCCCGGGCGCAGCTCCTCCAGGTGCTTGCGGAAGGGGTGCACGTCGGTCTGCTTGCGGGCAGAGCCGCGGACCCAGCGTCCCGTGATCGCGGTCAGGGTGTCGGGGTCGGCCTGGATCGCGGTGCGCTGCATGTGGTGCAGCACGCCGCGGATGCCGCCCATCTCCTCGCCGCCACCCGCGCGGCCGGGGCCGCCGTGCACCAGCGCCGGCAGCGGAGAGCCGTGCCCGGTGGACTCCTTCGCGTCCCGCTGGTTGAGCACCAGCACGCGCCCGTGCCACGGCGCCACACCGAGCACGATCTCGCGGGCGACGGCCGGGTCGGCGGTGACGACCGACCCCGCGAGGCTGCCGTTGCCCCGTGCGGCCAGCTCGATCGCGTGCGGGACCGAGGAGTAGCCCATGACCGTCGACACCGGGCCGAAGGCCTCGACGGCGTGCGGCTCGGCCCGGTCGGGATCGGCGGTCAGCAGGACGGGGGAGAGGAACGCACCGCGCTCGCTGTCGGCGCCGACGACGTCGACCTTGCCGGGGTCGCCGTGCACGATCCGCCCGGCATCGGCCAGGGCCGCGATGTTGCGGCGCACCTCGTCGCGCTGGTCGAGGCTCGCGAGTGCGCCCATCCGCACGCCCTCGGCGTCGGGAGCGCCGACGACCGTCTTCGCGAGCTGCGCCGAGACGGCCTCGACGACCGCGTCCACGTGCTGCTCCGGCACGAACGCGCGGCGGATCGCCGTGCACTTCTGGCCCGCCTTGACCGTCATCTCGGCGACGACGCCCTTGACGTAGAGGTCGAACTCCGGCGAGCCCGGCGCGACGTCCGGGCCGAGGATCGACATGTTCAGCGAGTCGGCCTCGGCGCTGAACCGGACGGACTCTCCCACGATCGTCGGGTGCGTCCGGAGTCGTGCGGCGGTCGCGGCGGAGCCGGTGAACGACACCAGGTCCTGGCCGGTCAGGTGGTCGAACAGGTCGCCCACGCCGCCCGCGACGAACTGCAGCGACCCCTCCGGCAGCAGGCCCGAGCCGATGATCAGCTCGACGAGGGCCGAGGTGAGGAACGCCGTCGGGCTCGCGGGCTTCACCAGGCTCGGGACACCGGCGAGGAACGCGGGCGCCAACTTCTCCAACGGCCCCCAGACAGGGAAGTTGAACGCGTTGACCTGCACCGCGACCCCGTGCAGCGGGGTCGCCACGTGCTGACCCACGAACGTCCCGCCCCGGCCCAGCGGCTCGACCCCGCCGTCGACGTAGACGGTGTCGTTCGGCAGCTCGCGGCGGCCCTTGGAGGCGTAGGCGAGCAGGACGCCGATACCGCCGTCGACGTCGAACTTCGAGTCGAACAGCGTCGCGCCAGTGCGCGCCGACACCGCGTAGAACTCCTCGCGGTGCTCGCGCAGGTGCCCGGCCAGCGCCTTGAGCAACCCGGCACGCTGGTGGAACGTCAGCTCCCGCAGCGCAGGCCCGCCGACGCGGCGGCCGTGGTCGAGCGCCGCCGCCATGTCGATCCCGGCCGACGACAGCCGCGCCACCTCCTCGCCGGTCACCGCGTCGAAAAGGGTGCGGGCGTCGCCGTCGGGGGCCTGCCAGGTGCCGGCGACGTAGCTGCGGAGCGTCTCGGTCATCGGATGTCCTCCCGGGGACGGCCGGTCGAGGGGCGCGGGTCGCCGAACGATCGTTCGGTCGACCCCGGCAAGCTAGCACCTCCACCCCCGTCGGCGGAACGCCGCGCGACCGCCGACTGACCGAACGATCGGTCGGAGAGCCGATAGCATGACCCGATGGCCGACTCTCCCGCCGTCCTCGTCGAGCGCGACAGCGCCGACGCGTCCGTCGCCGTCGTCACGATGAACCGCCCCGAGCGGCACAACGCCCTGACCGTCGAGCTCAAGGTCGCGCTGCGCGACGCACTCGTCTCCGTCGCCGGCGACGACAGCGTCCGCGCGATCGTGCTCACCGGCGCCGGGCGCTCCTTCTGTGTCGGGCAGGACCTCGGCGAACACGCCGCCGCCCTGGCCGAGGGCGCCGAGTTCACCACGGTCGAGGAGCACTACAACCCCCTCGTCCTGGCCATGGCCGAGGCACCCAAGCCCGTCATCGCGGCCATCAACGGCACCTGCGTCGGCGCCGGTCTCGGGTTCGCCCTCGCCGCCGACCTGCGCGTCGCCGCCGCCGGGGCCACCTTCGCGACGGCCTTCACCGGTATCGGTCTCACCGCCGACTCCGGGCTGTCGGCGACGTTGGCGCACATGGTCGGCGTCGCCCGCGCCACCGAGCTGCTCCTGCTCGGCGAACGCTTCACCGCCGAGGACGCCGCCGCCTGGGGCCTGGCCCGGATCGCCCAGGGCGAGGCGATCGACGACGCCCTGCAGCTCGCCCGCACCCTCGCCGCCGGCCCGACCGCCGCCTACGGCGAGGTGAAGGCCGCGGTGCGCTTCGGCGCCGTCAACGAGCTGCCCGCCGTCCTCGCCAACGAGGGCCGCGCCCAGGCCCGCCTCGTCGGCACCGCCGACCACGCCGGCGCCGTCGCCGCGTTCCTCGACAAGCGCAAGCCCACCTTCGAGGGCCGATGACGGCGACGAACGCCGGCCGCGCGGTGCGGCCACGGGGGCCCAGCGGCGGCTCGGAGTCGGTGCTCGACAAGGCCGTCCTCGAGTTCAACGCCCGCGGGTACGACGCCACCAGCATGGAGGACCTCTCCCGCGCGGTGGGGATCACGAAGTCGTCGTTCTACCACCACTTCGCGGGCAAGGAGGCGCTGCTGCGGGCGGCGCTGGAACGCGCCCTCGACGGGCTGTTCTCCGCCCTGGAGGAACCGCCGGGGGCCGAGGCGCCCGCCGGCCCGTCGGAACGGTTGCGGCGCATCGTGACCCGTCAGGTCCGGGTGCTCATGGACGAGCTGCCCTACGTCACATTGCTGCTGCGGGTGCGCGGGAACACCGACACCGAGCGCTGGGCGCTGGAACGTCGCCGCGAGTACGACGGGCAGATCGCCGCGCTGGTGCAGGCGGCCGCCGACGCGGGGGAGATCCGCGAGGGTGTCGACCCCGTGCTCGCCGCACGACTGCTGTCGGGCCTGGTCAACTCCGTCGCCGAGTGGTACCGGCCCGGCCGGCGGGGGATGTCGGGGCTGCCCGAGGAGGTCGCCCGCGCCGCCGTCGAGGGGATCCTGCCGACGTCCCACTGACCCCGCCGGGCCGACGGATCCTGCTGGGGAGACTGGCTCCCGCGGGGTCGGCGTACCGAGTGCCGCGCGCAACCTCACGGTCGTGTTCGGCGCCGCGGACAGCAGTGAGGTTGCGCGCGGGTCGTGTGGCTTCCGTCGGCGGGTTGCGGTCCGGGCGTCGCTGCGCCATCCTTGGCCGAACGAACATTCGGTAGAGGAGTCGTCGTGCCCGAGGAGACCCAGGCACTCGAGGCCCAGTTCGACGCGACCGTCGCCGCCGACCGGCGCATCGAGCCGCGCGACTGGATGCCCGAGGGCTACCGGAAGACACTGATCCGCCAGATCGCCCAGCACGCCCACTCCGAGATCATCGGCATGCAGCCGGAGGGCAACTGGATCCTGCGGGCGCCGTCGTTGCGCCGCAAAGCGATCCTGCTCGCCAAGGTGCAGGACGAGGCCGGCCACGGCATGTACCTCTACGCCGCCGCCGAGACCCTGGGCGTCGACCGCGAGGACCTCACCGAGCGCCTCATCGACTCCCGCCAGAAGTACTCGTCGATCTTCAACTACCCGGCCCTGTCCTACGCCGACATCGGCGTCATCGGCTGGCTCGTCGACGGCGCGGCGATCTGCAACCAGGTCCCGCTCTGCCGCTGCTCCTACGGCCCCTACGCGCGGGCGATGATCCGCATCTGCAAGGAGGAGTCGTTCCACCAGCGGCAGGGCTACGAGCTGCTGCTGGCCATGGTCAACGGCACCGACACGCAGCGCGAGATGGTGCAGGAGTCGGTGAACCGCTGGTGGTGGCCGTCGCTGATGATGTTCGGCCCGCCCGACGGCGACTCGCCCAACACACAGCAGTCGATGGCGTGGGGCATCAAACGGCACACCAACGACGAGCTGCGGCAACGGTTCGTCGACATGTCGGTGCCGCAGGCCGCGGCCCTGGGCGTCACCCTGCCCGACCCCGACCTGCGGTGGAACGCCGACCGCGGCGCCCACGACTACGGCGAGCCCGACTGGGCCGAGTTCAAAGCCGTCATCTCCGGCTCCGGACCGGCCAACGCGCAGCGCGTCGCGCACCGGCGCCGCGCCCACGACAACGGTGCCTGGGTCCGCGAGGCCGCCCAGGCGTACGCCGACAAGCAGGCGGCGCGCACGAAGGAGGCGGCGGCATGACCACCGGGCGACGGACCTGGCCGCTCTACGAGGTCTTCGTCCGCGGCAAGCGCGGGCTCAACCACGTCCACGTCGGCTCCCTGCACGCCGCCGACGACGAGATGGCCCTGCACAACGCGCGCGACGTCTACACCCGGCGCAACGAGGGCGTCAGCATCTGGGTGGTCCGGGCGGACCTGATCACCGCGTCGAGCCCCGACGAGAAGGACCCGTTCTTCGCGCCGTCGGCCGACAAGGTCTACCGGCACCCGACGTTCTACGCGATCCCCGACGAGGTGCCGCACCTCTGATGTCTCCTCATGCGCAGGAACAGGACCCGACCAACGCCTACCAGTCGTTGTCGGAGACCACCGAGCACGACGACCCGCGCTGGGCGTTCGGCTCCGGGTTCGAGGACGTGCAGGCCGAGATCGAGGCGCCCGTCCCCGACGGGGCCGACGCCGCGGACCTCGCCGAGTACTGCCTGATGCTGGGCGACGACGCGCTGATCTGCAGCCACCGCGTGTCGGAGTGGGTGTCCAACGCGCCGGAGCTGGAAGAGGAGGTCGCCCTGGCCAACACCGCCCTGGACCTGCTCGGCCAGGCGCGGGTGCTGCTGTCGCGGGCCGGGCACGTCGAGGGCGCGGGCCGCGACGAGGACGCGCTCGCCTACCTGCGCGGGGAGGCGGAGTTCCGCAACGTCGGCCTCGCCGAGCTGGGCGACGACCTCGACTTCGGCGTCGCCGTCGCGCGCCTGCTCGTCTTCTCGACGTGGCGGCTCGCCCTGCTGTCGCGGCTGCGCGACTCCCGGGACCCGGTCGTGGCCGCTGTCGCGGCGAAGGGTGTCAAGGAGCTGACCTACCACCGCGACTGGGCCGCCCGCTGGGCGCTGCGCCTGGGCGACGGGACCGACGAGTCGCACCGCCGCATGCAGGCCGGGCTGGAGACGGTGTGGCCGCACGTCGAGGAGCTGTTCCGCACCTCCGACGTCGAACGCCGCCTCGTCGACGCCGGTGTCGCGACCGACCCCGCCGCCACCCGCGAGGAGGTCGACGCCGTGCTCGACCAGGTGCTCGCCGCGGCCACACTGACCCGCCCGACCCTCCCCGGTCGCGGCACCCTCGGCGGGCGCGCGGGACGCCAGGGCGCGCACACCGAGGCACTCGGGCACGTCCTCG
This sequence comes from Pseudonocardia sulfidoxydans NBRC 16205, assembly GCF_007989085.1. GTDB lineage: Bacteria > Actinomycetota > Actinomycetes > Mycobacteriales > Pseudonocardiaceae > Pseudonocardia > Pseudonocardia sulfidoxydans. The sequence continues at coordinate 1,629 of NZ_BJVJ01000067.1, read as the reverse complement.
ACCGGCTGCAGAGCCTCGCCCGCGCACACCCCGGGGCGTCGTGGTGAGCGCCCGCGAGGTGGTGGCAAGCGTCGTCGACCCCGAGATGCCCATGCTCACCCTCGACGACCTCGGCGTGGTCCGCGACGTCGCCATCGACGGCGACGCCGTGACGGTCACGATCACGCCGACCTACTCCGGCTGCCCCGCCGTCGAGGAGATGCGCACCGACCTCGCCGACGCCCTGCGCGCCGCCGGGTACGGACCCGTCCTCGTCCGGACAGTGTTCGCCCCGGCGTGGAGCACCGACTGGATCAGCGAGGCCGGCCGCCGCAAGCTCGCCGAGGCCGGCGTCGCCCCGCCCGGCTCGGCGCCGCGGCCCGCCCCAGGTCCCGTCCCGCTGACGCTGACCGCCCCGCCGACGGTCGTGACCTGCCCGAACTGCGGGTCACGCGCCACCGAGGAGCTGTCGCGCTTCGGCCCCACCGCGTGCACGGCGCTGCGCCGCTGCACCACGTGCCGGGAGCCCTTCGAGCACATGAAGGAGATCTGAGGCGTGCCCACCGCCACCGCCGCGCCGTTCCACCCGCTGCGTGTCGCCGCCGTCGACCGGCTCTGCGACGACGCCGTCGCCGTCACGTTCGACGTGCCCGCGGAGCTCGCCGACACCTACGACTTCCGGCCCGGCCAGTACCTGACGCTGCGGCTGCACACCGCCGACGGCGAGGAACGCCGCTCCTACTCGATCTGCGCGCCCGCCGGTGCGGCGCCGCGCGTCGGGGTCCGCCGCGTCGACGGCGGCCGGTTCTCGGAGTGGATCGTCGACCGCCTCGAGGCGGGGGAGGAGATCGAGGTCGGCCCGCCGTCCGGCGGCTTCACCCCCGAGCTGGCCGCGGGCACCCACCACGGCCTGATCGCCGCCGGGTCGGGCATCACGCCGGTGCTGTCGATCGCGGCGTCGCTGCTCGCCGCGCATCCCGACACCCGCGTCACCCTGCTCTACGGCAACCGCCGCACCGACACCGTCATGTTCACCGAGGAGATCGCCGACCTCAAGAACGCCTACGGCCCCCGCCTGCACCTGGTGCACGTGCTGTCGCGCGAACCGATGGAGGCCGACGTCGTCAGCGGCCGCCTCGACGGCGCCAAGCTGCGGCAGCTGCTCACTTTGCTGGTCGACGTCGAGGGTGTCGACGACTGGTGGCTCTGCGGGCCGCTCGGCATGACCGAGGACGCCGTCGCCGTGCTGGGGGAGCTGGGCGTGGAGCGGCGGCGCGTGCACCGGGAACTGTTCTACGTCGACGCCCCGCCGCCCGAGCTGCACCGCGCCGACGACGTCGTCGTCGACGGGGAGACCAGCGAGGTCACCGTCGTGCTCAACGGCCGGTCGACGACCCTCACCCTGTCCCGCGACGAGTTCGTCCTCGACGCCGCCCAGCGCGTCCGCGGCGACCTGCCGTTCGCGTGCAAGGGCGGGGTGTGCGGGACGTGCCGGGCCAAGGTGTGCGACGGCGAGGTCCGCATGGTGCGCAACTACGCGCTGGAGGACGACGAGGTCGACGCCGGCTTCGTCCTCACCTGCCAGACCCGCCCGCTCTCGGCCGCGGTGACCGTCGACTACGACTCCTGACCGCTGTCTGCGCGCAACCT
>NZ_BJVJ01000066.1 GCF_007989085.1 Pseudonocardia sulfidoxydans NBRC 16205 | reverse complement strand
AGTCGCGACGAGGGTCGGCCTGGCCAGGATCTTCATGTCCGGATACCTCACTGATCTTCGGTGTGGCGCCAGTGGTCGTTCGCGGCGGCGATCGTGGCGAACTCGGCGGCAACGATGTGAGCGACCTGGAGCAGGGTGGCGGCGTCGTCGGCGTAGACGGCGCGAAGCCGGTCCTCGTCCTCACGGTGGTGGGGCTGCTGGTCAGGGGGACGGGCCCGTCGAGGGGGCGACGGGCCCGTCCGCGGAGAGGACACGAGCAGCTGGGCGGTCGCTCGTGGCCCGTTCGGTGGGGCGGCTGAGGGGTCAGCGCCCCTGTACCGTTCCGATGCCCTCCATCTCCTTGGTGAAGGGCTGGAACTTGTGGTCCATCACCGTCCTCGGGTCGAACGACGGGTCGGCCATCACCCCGTGGACGCGGCGGCGCTGCATTCCGAAGTTTCCCGCGTCGTAGAGCGGGAAGACCGCGGCCTCACGCAGCAGCCGGCCGAAGTCGTGCTTGCGGTCCAGCGAGTTGACACCGACGACCTGCATGCACTTGTAAACGCAGTCGAACATCAGCTCCGTGCTGAAGACCTTCGACATCGCCCCGATCATCTCGCCGTGGTAGTCGTGGGTGTCGATGTAGTGCGCGGTCTTGTAGCAGAACGCCCGCGCGGCCTCGATCTTGGCTGCGACGTCGCCGAGGACGTACCCGGGGTATTGGAAATTGATGATCGGTGACGCGCCACCCGCGGTGTAGGTCTTGGCGAAGTCGAGCGCGGCCTCGTAGGCGGCTCTGGCGATCCCGACAGCACCGATCCCCGCGACCGGGCCGGACCACGCGAAGTTGCGGTTGATCAGGAGGTCGCCGTTGCCGGCTGTTCCTTCGATGAGGTTCGCAGCCGGAACGCGGGCGTTGTCGAAGATGATCTCCGAGTTCTGCGCGCTGCGTTGCCCTACAGTGCTGATCAGGTTGTACGTGACCCCGGGTGTTCCGCGCTCGACGATGATCGCCGACAGCCCCGAGGTGCCGTCGGCCTCGGAGTCCGTCCGCACGACGACGAGATTGAGATCGGCCCCCTGCCCGTCCCATCCCGCGACGTTGCAGGGCCAGTACTTGCGCCCGTTGATGACGTAGTCGTCGCCGTCGCGGACCGCGGCCACCGCCATGCCGGCGCCCCCGGCGGCGGGGGCGTCGAAGTTCGCGGTGCCGCCCGGGGAGCCCGGAGGCTCGCTGGCGGCGTAGCCGACGATGAACTCGCCCGAGGTGTCGGCGGTCGCACGGCTGATGAACCGCTGCTTCTGCTCCTCGGTCCCGTAGTACCAGACCGGCATCAGACCGAGTCCGTTGACGAGGACGGTGGTCCCGAACCCGGGATCGACTGCCTGGATCTCCTCCGCTGCGATGAGGAAGTCGACATTCGACAGCCCGCCACCCCCGTACTCCGCGGGAAGCATGCTGTACGCGATCCCCCGCTCGACCGCCTCGGCGTATGCGGGCTTCATCAGCTGGAACCCGCGCAACGGGTCGGGCTCCTCGTCGACCGTTCGAGCAATCGGCGCAAGGACCTCCTGTGCGAACTCCCGAGCGCTGTTCTGGAGCTTCTGTTGCTCAGCTGTGAGAGTGAAATCGAACGCCATTGTCGGAAACCTCTCGTTGAGATACTCGACCGGGGACCTGCACAGCGACGGCGAGTGTCGCTGCGGAGTGACGCCACGGACCGCCCATGACGGCGTGTGCCGGGACGAAGTCGGGCGGCCCGAGCACGAGGCCAGCATGTCAACGGCGGGCGAACGGGGGAAGGCCGTGGCAACGGACAGCGGCGTGGTGTCACGAATGACGGACCCGAGCCTGCGAACGGGCTGCGCGGACGCCGGCGAACCGTGGCCTCGAACCATCCGAACCCCCTGGTCGATCCCGGGCGCCATCGAAGTGCCGCGACGGCCTGGACCGTCGCGCCCCATCCACACCGCAAACCGCACGCCACGACTGCCGGAACCGTCGCCACCCCGGACTGCCGCTCACAGACCCAGGAGTTGCCTGACGGCGTGCGTGCTCCGCCGTGAGACTGGGATGTCCTCGGGCCGGGCCTGGTCGGTACTCAGCGTGATCACGCCGTTGCCCTTCTGGTCGATCCGCTGCACTCTGTCCGGGTTGACGAGAAAGCTGCGATGGACGCGGACGAAACCGTGTTCCGCGAGCCGCCGCTCCATGTTGTCGATCCCGCGGATCATGGCCCGCAACCTGCCTCGGTCGGTGACGAGCCAGACGGAATGACCCTGAGCCTCCGCGAAGCGGATCTCATGCGGATCGAGGAGCAGTACGTAGCGATCACCCTCGGCCGCCACACGTTCGCTGCGATTTGCAGGGCGGCCGGCGGCCGACGGCTCGCCGGGGTGGTCGGTCTCGACCAACAACCAGCCGGCAGGCCCGTCAGGGCCCTCGACTAGCCGCATCTCGAACAGCTCGTCGGCGTGGGCGAGTGGCGGCCCCGGCGCAAAGGTGGTGCGCCACTCGGGGTTGGTCGCGACCTCGGCGAGGCCGGTGCGGGCGATCGCCCGCAACGTCGGGTCCGGCTCCGTGCCCGCGCCGGGCCGGCGTCGGGGCCCGATGTCCCCGGCGACGATGCCGCCTCCGAGATCGAGCCCGACGACGGCTCCCAGCCCTCTGAGCTGCTCGCGCGCGCAGGCCCGGCCCATGCTCGCCGCATCGCGAGCAGCTTGTCGTGCTAGGTGCCGGCGGGGTTCGGCCAACTCGTCGTCGAGGCGCCGTGCAACAGTGGCGACAGTCTCCTCGCATCGACTCGAGATGCTGATCGACGCCACCGGTTCCCCGAGGACGGGATCGGTGAGCGCCGCACCGACACAGTTCCAGTCGTGCATCTCCGCACGCCAATGCTCCGGACCGCGCACCGCGACAACGCCCCGGCGGAGGAGGGCCATGCCTGTTCCGTTCGTTCCGGCGGCGTCCTCGGACCAGCAGAACTGCGGATCGAGGCTGCTCGTGTCGGCGTTCCTGCGGAGCCGGGCATCGGTCCAGACCGCGATGACCCGGCCGTGGCCGTCGCTCACGGTCGCGATGCAACCGCCGACGGCACGGACGACGGCCGAGGTGATGCCGCCGAGGTGGGCGTACAGGCCGCGGTGCCGGGGCGAGCAGGGCGGGCCGACGGCCGGCACCAGGGGGCGAAGCGGGTCGAGGTCGTACACGTCACGACACCGACGCCAGGAGCTCAGGATGTGGCGGGGTACGACAGCGCCGGCTGCCTCGTCGTCGCCGCCGACGAAGGCTCCCCACGCGCTGAGGGTGCCGGCTCGCCGGTCGTGCGGGACGCCCTCGGTCGGACCGGCGCAGGTCACAGTGCGCCTCCGAGCGCCCGCACGTCTCTGGGGCACCGTGGTTGTCTGCATTGCAATGCTCCTTTGCATCGCGCCGGCTCCCTGGCTGCTCGTTCCGACGGGTCGACCGGGTGCGTACCGGGCCGGCACCGCACGGACCTCCCGAGCTCACAGCGCCGTCGTCGACCGTCCGATCCATGGCGAGGCGCCGGCCTTGGCCAGGTGGTGCCGCCAGAACCGACGAACGGTCGCGGGGGCACCGATCGGGTGGCGGCCCCAGGGTTCCCCGCGCTGGTACGTCGCGTCACGCGGCGCGTGATCAGCGTGCTGTGGAGGGCGCATCGGCGCTCGTCTCGATCTCGGCGGTGAGGATCGGAGTCGGTGAACAGGCGGCGGTGAATTGGTGTCGGAGATGCTACTTTGGATCGCGTTGTCGAGCAAGGACGCCGCTGACCAGCGCAAATGTCGCCACCGTTGGGGAGACCGTGAGGCACGCGGAAGGCTGGCGGCGACGGGTGGGTGGACGTCGGCGGAACCGTCGGGGGAGGGGGCGGACGTGAGCTGCCTGCCTTCTTGTCCCTAATCGGTACGCCGTGTTCCGGATTGTGGCGGAACCGGCAGTCGGACGCGGGGCCTCCGTGGCCGTGCACTGCCCACGCTCCCGACGTTCCTGGCGCAGCCCCGGCCGAGCCGGCGCGTCGACCTGCGGGTGGGACGTCTCGGGGGCACTCGGCGCCGGTCCCGGCCCTGCCTCAGATCCCGTATCCCTCCATCGACCTGGTGAAGGCGATGGCGTCACCATCGGCGATGAGGTCGGGCGTGAAGCCGGTGTCAGCCATGACACCCCAGGCGCGACGGCGCTGCATCCCGATGTTGCCCGCGTCGTAGAGGGGGAAGGCGATCGCGTCGCGGTAGAGCTTCTCCATGCCGAACTTCTTGTCGAGCGCGTTGACGCCCACGATGCGCATGCAGTCGGTGACCACCTCGTGCATCAGGTCCGTGCAGTAGACCTTGTTCATCGCGCCGAGCGCGTGGCCGGCGTCCTCGTGGGTGTCGAGGTAGTGCGCCGTCTTCCAGCACATGTACCGGCCGGCCTCGATCCGTGCAGCGACGTCGGCGAGCAGGTGCCCGACGGCCTGATGGGCGATGATCGGCGAGGACCCGCCGCCGGTGTACGTTCGAGCCCACTTCAGTGCGAAGTCGTACGCTGCGCGGGCCACGCCGATCGCCGCGATCGCCGCCACGGGGCCCGACCACGTGAAGGCACGGTTGATCACCAGGTCGCCGTCGCCGTGGGCGAAGACGTTCTTTTCCGGGACCCGGACGTCGCGGAAGGTCATCGTCACGTTCTGACAGGTCCGATGGCCGATCTTGTCGATGACCCGGAAATCGACGCCCGCGGTCCCGCGCTCCACCGCGGCCACCGACAAGCAGTCGCGGCCGCCACGTCGACGGTCGGTACGGACAACGCAGATGTTGACGTCGGCGCCCTGGAGATCCCAGCCGCCCGCGTTCCCGGGCCAGTGCTTCTCGCCGTTGAGGACGTACTCGCCGGAGCCTCGGTCGTGCTCGGCGAACAGCTGGATGCCGGCACCTGGGTCGGGATGGTCGAAGTTGGCGGTCCCGCCGCGCTCGCTGACGACCCAGCCCGCGAGGAAGTCGGTCCGGTCAGGTGCTGTCGCGGCGCCGATCCACCGCTCACACAGCTCCTCCGGACCGAACCACGCCAACGGGAGCAGGGCCAGGCCGTTGATCAGGAGCGTCGTCGCAAACCCTGCGTCGACGGCGGCGAGTTCCTCGCTGGCAAGGAGCAGCTCGATGTTCGATGCCCCACCACCGCCGTACTTCGCGGGCAGGAACCCTGTGGTCAGCCCCATCCGGTGAGCGTGCGCGAAGGCCGACTTCATCGCCGCGAAGGATGCCTGCGGGTCGGCGAGCGCGTCGGCGCGCTCCGCTGCCGGGCGCACGATCTCGCGGGCGAACTCCCGGACCTCGTACTTCAGCGTGCGCTGGCGGGGGGTCAGCGCGAAGTCGATCGCCATGTGCATCCTCCCTCCGTCGTCGGATCGGTGCGCCGTGCGACTCCGGCTGTGCCGGGCCTACGGCTCGGCCGAGCGATTGCGGAACTCCAACGCTCCACGAAGGCCGTCGTCGTTGGCCGCGATGTCGTCGATGCTCGCGCGGTCGAGCTCGGCGAAGTAGGAGTCGACCGCACGCGCGAACACGTTCCGGGCGCCACACACCCCGGCGACCTGGCAGAAGCGGGCCGCGCCGAGGCACTCGACGACCGCGAAGTCGTCCTCCATCGCACGGATGACGTCGCCCACGGTGATGGTCGAGGAGTCGCGTACGAGCTGGACGCCCCCGCCGCGGCCCCGTGTGGTCTGCACGAGGTCGGCGGCAGCCATCCGGCGGACGACTTTGTCCAGGTGGGTGCGGGAGATCTTGTGCGCGGTGGCGATGTCGGCGATGGAGCCGCGGCGCTGCGGCGCGACCCGCAGGTACATGAGCACACGAAGCGCGTAGTCGGCGTGCTGGGTGTGACGCATCGGGGCTCGTCTCGATCTCACGGGATGGCGGGAGCCGGTGCGTTGCTCTCCGCAAAATTGGTGGCGCGGACGCTACTTCAGATGGCGGGGTTAGGGAAGCGCTGCCCGCGCTCCACCGGGCCACACGCTCGGGGCCCAGAGCCGGGTGCGGTCCCCGCGCCCGCCGAATCGGCCCACCGAGCCCACCGTGGCGTTCGGGTAGCGTGGCCCCATGGCGGTGGACGACGCGCAGCGCGTCGGCGCGTCCGTCCGGGCTGCCCGGCTCGCCCGGGGTGCGGGGCTGCGCATGCTGGCCGCCCGGATCGGGGTCAGTCCCTCGACGCTCAGCCAGATCGAGCACGGCCGCACCCGGCTGACCGTCGACCGGCTCGGCGTGATCGCCGCGGCCCTCGACGTCCCGGTCGGCGACATCCTCGACGGGCGCACCCCGCGGGCCCCCGAGGCGTCGTCGGAGCCCCGCCGCGAGGTGACCGACTGGCGTCGCTACGACCCGCTCGACCTCGACCCGGTGCTCGACGCGGCCCGCGCCGAGTTCCTGGCCGTCGGCTACCACGGCGCGACCATGCGTCGCATCGCCTCGCGGTGCGGGCTGTCGGTCAGCGGGCTCTACCACCACTTCGCCGGGAAACAACAGATCCTGCTGGCCCTGGTGGAGGTCACGATGGCCGACCTGGGCAGGCGGGCCGACGCCGCGCGCGCCGAGGGCAGCGACCCCGTCGACAGGTTCTGCCTGCTCGTCGAGAACCTCGCCCTGTACCACAGCCACCGCGCCGAGCTGGCGTTCGTCGGCAACACGGAGATGCGCAGCTTCACCGAGGCCAACCGGCGCCGGGTCGCCGGGCTGCGGACCCGGCAGCAGCGCATGGTCGACGCGGAGGTCGACGCCGCCGTCGCCGCGGGCGCGTTCCGGACCGACCATCCGCACGAGGCGTCGCGGGCCGTGGTGACGATGTGCACGGCGCTGACCGACTGGTACCGGCCGGGTGGACCGTCGACGCCCGAGCAGATCGCGCGGCGCTACGTCGGGTTCGCGCTCGACATGCTGGAGGACGTCCGGGCCACCGGCTGACCGGACACGTCCCCGAGCAGGACGGCGAGCGCGGGCAGGTCGCGGGCGACGATCTCGTCGTCGGTGAGCCCGGCGGTGCCACCGTCGTCGGTCGCCGCGCCGAGCCACACCTCGCCGGTCGTGCCGTCGATCGTGATGGTGTCGCCGGTCGCGAACAGCACCTCGCCCTCCCGGGTGCGGACGTCGGCGGGACCGACGACCAACTCCTGCGCGCCGACCACGGCCGGGATGCCCCAGCCGCGCGCGACGACGGCGGCGTGGCTGACGAGCCCGCCGGTGCTGGTCAGGATGCCGACGGACACGGCCATGCCGTGCACGTCCTCGGGGTTGGTCTCCGGGCGCACGAGCACGACCGGTCCCTCGGCGTCGGCCGCGGCGTCGGCGTCGAGCACGACGGCGCCGCTGACCCGGCCCGGTGACGCCCCCAACCCACGGACGAGCGCACCCGCCGCCGCGCCCCGGCGGGCGGCGGCGACCACCTCGGCGCGGGCCCGGTCGATCGTCGCGTCGTCGAGCCGGGCCCGGGCCTCGTCCCGGGTCAGCGCGATCGACGGGTCCGCCGCCAGCTCGGCGGCGAGCCGCACGGCCGCGACGGCGCCACGTTTGCCGACACGGGTCTGCAGGATGAACAACGTCCCCGACTCGACGGTGAACTCGACGTCGCACATGTCCCGGTAGTGCCGCTCGAGCGCGCCGAGCCGCTCGCTCAGCTCGCGGTGCGCCTCGGGCAGCCGCGCCGCCATGTCGGCGAGCGTCAGGGTGCGGGCGGTCCCGGCGACGACGTCCTCACCCTGGGCGCGGGGCAGGAAGTCGCCGTAGGCGCGGTTCTCGCCGGTCGCCGGGTCGCGGGTGAACACGACGCCGGTGCCGGAACGGTCGTCGCGGTTGCCGAACACCATGGCCTGCACGTTGACCGCGGTGCCCAGGTCGTCGTCGATGCCCTCGTGGGCGCGGTAGGCGCGGGCCCGCGGGCTGTCCCAGCTGCGGAAGACGGCCTCGACGGCGCCGCGCAGCTGCCGGGCCGGGTCCTGCGGCACCTCGGCGCCGGCGGCCGCGATCCGCGCCTTGAGGTCGGCGACCCGGGCCCGCAGACCCGCCTCGTCGGTGGGTGCCGCACCGGCGGGGAGGGCGTCCTGGGGGACGCCGAGCACGGTCGTCGCGTACATGGTGAGGAAACGGCGGTAGCTGTCCCAGGCGAAGACGGCGTCGCCGGACACCGCGGCCAGCCCGTCGACGGTCGCGTCGGTCAGCCCCAGGTTGAGGACGGTGTCGAGCATGCCCGGCATCGATCGCGGCGCCCCGCTGCGCACGGCGACCAGCAGCGGATCGGCCGGGTCGCCGAGGCGCCTGCCGATCCGCGTCTCCAGCGCGGCGACGTGCGCGGCGAGGGCGTCGTCGAGGTCGGCGGGCCAGCCGTCGCGGCGGTAGGCCAGGCACACCGGCAGCCCGACGGTGAACCCCGGCGGCACGGGCAGCCCCAGCACCGACGTCATCTCGGCCAGCCCCGCGCCCTTCCCGCCCAGCAGCCCGGTGAGCTCGCGGGGCGCGACGGCGTGCGGGTGGTCGAAGGCGAACAGGTGCTCCGCGGCGCGGACGGACACGTCGACCGCCACCTCAGTGCCCGTCGGCGGCGGAACGCTCGCGGCCCAGCGTGCTCAACAGGTCCTGGTGCAGCTCCATCCAGGCGTCGTGATAGCTGTCCGACAACGGTTTCGCGAACGCGGTGCGGTCGCCGGCGACGAGCCGGTCACGGGCCGCGGCGAACGCCCGCGGGTAGCGCCCGAACCGGGCCAGCACCTGCGCGAGCCGCCCGGTGATCGCGACGACCTGCGCGTGCACCGGCCCGAGGTCGGCCACGACGGCGTCGTCGTAGGCGGGGTCGGCGTGGTCGTTGACGCTGCCGTCGGGACGCAGCTGCCAGCGCGCACACAAGGCCTTGAACGGCTCGTTGAGCTGCAGGAACGCGGCATCGGCGGTCTCGACGGCGACGCGCGCGTCGTGGCGGGTGAGCTCGTCGGCGAGCAGGGCGGCGTGCGTGGCCCGGCCCTGCTCGGTGAGCATCCACCCGCTGATCCGGCCGGCGCGTTCGACGGCGCGCCCGTCGGCGGCCGCGGCGGCGAGGGTGTCGGCCACCGTCGCCTCGTCGAGCCCGGTCGCGGTCGCGACGCGGTCGGCACCGGCGAACCCCGTGAGCCGCAACGCGTGCAGGACCAGCAGCCGGGCGTCGGTCGCCGTCGTCGTGTCGTGTGTGGTCACCGTCGGCCTCTCGTTCGTGTCGGGGATCAGGCGTGCCTGCGGTCGCGGACCGCGTCGGGCTCGGCCGCCCGGCCCAGCTGCAGGTGGGTCGTCTCGTTCAAGGTGAGCAGCCGGCGTCCCCGCCCGGAGGCGACGACGCGGCACACCGACGTGTACTCCGGCTGGAAGAACATGCCCCGCGGCCGGGCCAGCACCCCGCCCAGGAAGGAGTTGAGCACGCCGCCGTGGCACACGACGGCGACCGTCGTCGAGCGGTTCGTCGCGATGATCTCGTCGAACACGGCATCGATGCGGCGGGCGAACGCGTCGGGGTCGAACGTGTGCCTGCCCCACACCCCGGTCTCGAGCGCGCGCCACAGCTCGGCCTGCGTCTGGCCGGGCGCGGTGAGCTCCAGCGGCACGTAGCTCGGGGCGCCGTGGTCGAACTCGCGCAACCGGTCGTCGACGCGCAGCGGGACGACCAGCCGCGACGTGATGGCCTCGGCGGTCTGCCGGGCGCGGCGCATCGGGCTGCTGTAGACGACCGTCGGTGCCGTCGCAGGGTGATCGGCGAGGTAGTCGGCGAGCAGGTCGGCCTCGGCGCGGCCCTGCGGGGTCAGGTGCGGGTCGGCGCCGTCGCCGTCGGCGGCGTGCTGGCGATGCGGCCGGCCGTGGCGGACGAGCAGGAGTTCCATCAGGTGCTCCGATCGGAGCGGGCGGGCAGGTAGCGCTCACGCAGCTCCTGGAGCCGGACCTTGCCGGCGTCGCTGCGGGGGAGCGCGGCGACGAGGTCGACCGAGCGGGGGCACTTGAAACCCGCCAGCCGTTCCCGGCAGAACTCGACGAGCTCGTCGGCGAGTGCGGGGCCGGCGCCCGCAACGCGGCTCTCCGGGACGACGACGGCCTTCACCTGTTCGCCGAACTCCGGGTCGGGCACGCCGAGGACCGCGACGTCGGCCACCGCGGGATGCGTGACCAGCACGTCCTCGACCTCGCGCGGGTAGACGTTGACGCCGCCGGTGATGATCGTCTGGCCGCTGCGGCCCGTCAGGTAGAGGTAGCCGTCGTCGTCGAGGCGGCCGAGGTCGCCGACCGCGCCCCAGCCGGGGGCGGCCGCGAGGTCGGCCGAGCCGTCGTCGGCGCGGGCCGGGAGCGCGGCGCCCGGCTTCGCGAACCACACGGTCCCGACCTCGCCCGGCGGGAGGAGCCGGCCGGCGTCGTCGGCGATGTGGATCGTCGACCCGACCGCACGCCCGACCGAGCCGGGGTGGGCGAGCCACTCGTGGGGGCCGATCGTGGTGCGCCCGTACCCCTCGCTCGCGCCGTAGTACTCGTGCACGATCGGGCCCCACCAGTCGAGCATCGCCTGCTTGACGGCGGGCGGGCACGGCGCGGCGGCGTGCACGGCGACGCGGTGCGACGACAGGTCGTGGCGCTCGCGGACCTCGGCGGGCAGCCGCAGCAGCCGCACGAACATCGTCGGCACCCACTGGCTGTGGGTGACGCGGTACCGCTCGATCGCGGCGAGCGCACCCTCCGGGTCGAACCGCTGCATGAGCACGACGGTCCCGCCCAGCTGGTGCAGCGACTGCAGGAAGCCGAGCGGCCCGGCGTGGTAGGCGGGGCCGGGGACGAGCAGGACGTTGCCGGTGTCGTCGAACTCCAGCGAGCGCATGAGCCCGGCCGAGCGGACCGGCAGCTCCGCGGGGTGGACATCGCTCGGCGGCACACGGAACGGCTTGGGCCTGCCCGTCGTGCCGGAGCTGAACAACAGCCGCCCGCCCGCGGTCTCGACGAACCCGGCATCCCGCGGGGTGGCGGCGACGGCCTCGTCGAACCCGTCGTCGGTCACGAGCCACAGCAGCGTGTCGGGCAGGCCCGCGTCGTGCGCGGCGGCCCGCAGCCCGGGCAGCAGCTCGGACGAGGTGACGATCGCGCGCGGGTCCGCGTCCTGCAGGATCGGGACCAGCTCCGCGCCGGTGAGGTGCCGGTTGGCCGCGCCCAGGTACAGGCCGCTGCGCCAGCACGCCCAGGCGGTCTCGCCCCAGCGCACGTCGTTGCCGAGCACGACCAGGACAGTGTCGCCCGGCGTGACGCCGCGGGCGCGCAGCAAGGCGGCCAGGCGGGCGCTGCGGTCGTCGAGATCGGCGTAGGTGCGGACCTCACCGGTCTCGGCGACGATCATCGCCGGGCGCTGGGGGGCCAGCTCGGCCACGGTGCCGGGGTACACGCCACCTCCGGGGGTCGAGTCGCATCCGCGACGGGATCAGCGGGACAGGACGAAGTGAAGCGACGGGCCAGTCACACACTCCGGGCTGGTGCGCCGGCGGTGCGGAGCGCGGTCAACCCACCGTCGGCACGGACGTCGATACCGTTGAGCCACGACGCGCCGGGGGACAGCAGGAAGTCGAGGATCGCGGCGATCTCGTCGGCCCGGGCGTTGCGGCCGACGAGCGCGCTCGCGACGTCGAGCGACGCCATCGTGGCGCGGAAGTCGGCGAGGATCGGCGTCTCGACCGGGCCGGGGCTCACGCTGAGCACCCGCACCCCGGCCGGGTGCAGCCGGGCGGCCAGTCGCATCGTGTAGTGGTGCACGAGCTGCTTGGACAGCTGGTAGGCGTCCGGGCCGTCGAGGCCGAGCGCGCCCAGCTCAGCGGTCAGCACCTCGTCGTCGAGGCCGAGCAGGTGGTCGGCCTGCCCGGCGGTGGCCGTGCCGCGGTAGCCCGCCATCGACGACAGCAGCACGATCGCGCCGCCCGGTCCGATCGAGGGCGCGAGGGCCTCGGTGAACCGGCGCAGGCCCACGACGTTCACGGCGTGGACGGTGGCCGCGGGCGCCGTGCCGGGCACGCCCGCGACGGCGGCGAGCCCGTCGATCCCGCCCGTCGCGGCGATCCGCGCCACGGCGCCGGCGGTCGCCGCCTCGTCGGTCAGGTCGCAGCGCACCGCGGCCACCCCGGGCGGCACGCCGCCGGTGTCGCGGTCGACGCCCACGACCTCGTGCCCGGCGGCGGCGAGACGCGCGGCCAGCGCCGCACCGATGCCGGACGCCGCACCGGTCACCACGATCCGTCGCGCCGGTCCGGCGGAGGTGCTGGTCGCGTCCATCGTCCCCGTCCTCGTCGGTGGTCGCTGTCCGTCGACACTCTTCCATCCGTCGGCCGAGATGTATAGTCTCAGTCGCAAAACAGGGCGTCGCCGCCTCCAGGGCGCCGCCGCCCCCGAACAGTCTCGCCCGAACGGACGGAGTCGGTCGATGGTCGCGACGAACACGTGCCCCGTGTCCCACCCCCAGGACGTCGACCTCCTCGACGTCGAGATGTTCGCCGCCGACCGCGACGGTGAGGCCTTCCGGCGGCTGCGCGACGAGTCCCCGCTGTTCTGGAACCCCGGTCCCGGCGAGGGCGAGGGCTTCTGGTCGCTCACGCGCTACGCCGACGTCGAGGCCGTCGCCAAGGACGCGGCCCGGTTCGGCAACGCCGACGGCACCCAGATCCCCAGCCGCCGCGCCGAGGGCGACGGGCCGCGCCAGATTCACAACATGGACGCCCCCGACCACGGCCCCATGCGCCGGCTGCTGACCACCACGTTCTCGCCCCGCGCGGTCGAGAAGCTGGCCGGGCGCGTCGAGGAGGTCACCACCGCGCTGCTCGACGAGGCCCTCGACCTGGGCGAGTTCGACTTCGTCAAGGTCATCGCGTCCCGGCTGCCGCTGCTGGTGTTCGCACCCATGCTCGGCGTGCCGGTCGAGGACGCCGACCTGCTGCTGCGCTGGACCAACGAGTCGAGCAGCGAGGACCCCGAGTACTCGGCAGGCCCCGAGACCGCGGCCAAGGCCCGCGCCGAGCTGTTCGCCTACTTCGGCGAGCTCACCGCGCAGCGCCGGGCCTGCCCGCGCGACGACATCGTCAGCACGCTCGTGCAGTCGGAGTTCCGGGGCGCCCCGATCACCCAGGACTGGCTCAACCCGTACTACATGGTGCTGACCGTTGCCGGGAACGAGACCACCCGCAACCTGCTCACCGGCTCGGTCGACACGCTGACCCGCTACGACCTGTGGCCGCGGCTGCGGGCGGGCGACGACGCGTTGCGCCGCAGCGCGGTCGAGGAGATGGTCCGCTGGACCTCGCCCGTCGTGCACATGCGGCGCACCGCGCTGAGCGACGTCGAGCTGCACGGGACGACCGTCCGCACGGGGGAGAAGGTCGTCCTGTGGTTCGGCGCGGCCAACCGCGACGAACGCGTCTTCGACGCCCCCGACGAGTTCCGCCTCGACCGCACCCCCAACCGCCACCTCGGCTTCGGCGTCGGACCGCACTTCTGTCTCGGCGCGCACCTGGCCCGGATGGAGACGCGCGTCTTCTACGAGCAGGTGCTGGCCCGCGGCATCGACATCGAGGTCCTCGGCGAGCCGGACCGCCTGCGCAGCAACTGGTTCCGCGGCATCAAGCGGCTGCCCGTGCGGGTCAAGCAGGGCCGCGTCGCCTGACCCGCACGCCCACCGACCCGGCGCCGCCTGACACGCGCGCCCGCCCGGCGTCGCCTGACACGCGCGCCCGCCCGGCGTCGCCTGACACGTGCGCCCGCCCGGCCGGCGTCGACACCGCGCGCAACCTGACGGTCGTCCAGGCGCCCCGGGACGACCGTCAGGTTGCGCGCGGGTGTGTTCGGGAGGCGACCACCCGGCGCGGGCACCGGGCGCGGCCGCCGGTCCGCGATATGGTGAGGCCCGTTCACAAAGCTGCGATCGACGAGAGGGCGCGCCATGTCCGAGGACGAACGCCGCCCGGTCCGTCGCGGCAAGAACGTCCGCGGCCTGCGGACCCGTCAGGAACTGCTCGACGCCGCCCTGAGCTGCTTCTCCGAGTACGGCTACGCCCGGACCCGGATCTCCGACATCGTGTTCCGGGCCGGGGTGTCGCAGGGCAACTTCTACCGCCACTTCCAGAGCAAGAACGAGATCTTCCTCGAAGCCCTGCGTCCGAGCCTCGACGAGCTGCACGCCTCCACGGCGCGCGGCGGCATCGGCGACGGGGTGGACCTGGCCACGATGGTCGCGCTGACCACGTCGTACTTCACCTCCTACGCCCGCAACAGGCACATCCTGCGGGTGATGCGGGAGGCGGCCGCGACCAGCTCGGACGACGGGTTCGCCGAGCTGTGGCTGCGCCAGCGCGGCAGCTACGTGGAGCGGACCTCGCGGTGGCTGCGCCGCCTGCACCAGCAGGGACGTCTCGCCGAGGCTGATTTCGAGCTGCTGGCCGACGTCCTCGGGTCGGCGATCGAGCAGACCGCCTACGTGCACATCGGGCTGCCGGCGGAGGCGCCGCGCCCGGAGCGGATCCACCAGCTCGCGGCGGCAGTCGCGCAGGTGTGGCACCGCTCGCTGCCGATCGTCGAGGCGGGTGCCCCGGCCGAGGGGTCTGCCGTGGACACGGCGCCCGGCTCCGACCAGGTCGGCGCCGGCCCCGCCGCGCGCTGACGCTTCCACCGCCGGTCGTTCGTACCCGCAAGGCACTGCTGTGTGGCTTGACACACAGGCGTCCGCGCGCGACTATGTGACTCGCTCGTCGCAGAAACTGCCCAGGCAGCGCGCTCCGACGACTCGCGGGCCTCGTGCCCACGCTCCTGGTAGCTGCTCGATTCCCGAGCCTCAGTGACGAGGGAGACCGATTCCGGTGACCGACTGGCCGATCTTCGACCGCACCTCGACGACGTTCCCGCTCTACTCGCGGGCCAACGTCGGGGAGATCTTCCCCGACCCGATCTCCCCGCTGAACGCCTCCGCGGGATTCCAGGCCAACCTCGAACCCGGTTGGCGCGACGCGTTCGTGGCCTGCGGTGTCTGGGACCACGACCTCTACGACACCGCGGTCGACCGCAACATCCTCCCGGCCTTCGGCAGCTACCTCTACATCAACATGTCGCTGATGCGCCTGTTCGGTGTGCGGGTGCCCGGCATGGGTGCCGAGGCGGTCGACCTGCAGTACTTCGGCGACATGCCCGGCATCCCGTCGTACGAGAGCGAGAAACGCGACTTCGACGACGATCCCGCGTACTCGGAGAAGGCCGGCGCCTGGCTGATGCAGGACGTCCTGCTCGCCGAGGACCTCGCCGCCTACGACGCCGACCGCGCCGAGGTGCTCGCGATCCGGGCGGCGCGTCCTGACATCGCGGCCCTGGGCGACGCGGAGCTGGTCGAGCGGATCACCGCGTTCGCGGACGTGCAGCGCCGGTTCTTCCAGCACCACATCGAGTCGAGCCTCAAGTCCGGCGTCGGTCTGGGCGCGATCGGTCAGCTGGCTGCGGCCGTCGGTAAGCCGGAGCTCGGGCTGACGCTGGTCAGCGGCATCGGCGACGTCGACTCCGCCGGCCCGTCCAACGGCATGTGGGCGCTGAGCCGCACCGCCCGTTCCGGTGCGGTGGCCGCCCTGTTCGACGCCGGCGTCCCCGGCCTGTACGAGCGGATCACCGCGAGCACCGACCCGCAGGTCATCGCGTTCCGCGGCGCGCTCGACGAGTTCCTCACCGAGTGGGAGTTCCGCGGCCCGGCCGAGTGGGAGCTGCGGGCGTCGACGTGGGCGCTCAAGCCGGAGCTGGTGCTGCACACGGTCGACCGGATGCGCGGCGTGAGCGACGACGAGGCGCCCTCGGTCAAGAACGCCCAGCGTGCCGACGACCGTGAGGCCGCCACGAAGACCGTCCGTGAGCTCGTCGCGGGCAACGCCGAGGCCGCCGGGCAGTTCGAGGTCGCGCTGCGCGCCGCCGCGCTGTGGCTGCGGGGCCGTGAGCGGTCGCGGACCACGTCGGCGATGCTGGTGCACGAGCTGCGCCTGCCCGCCCTCGAGCTGGGCCGCCGCGGCGCCGCGGCCGGCCACCTCGACGACGAGAAGCAGGTCTTCATGCTGTTCGCCGACGAGCTGCCCGCGTACCTGACCGACCCGGGGAAGTTCACCCAGGTCGTGCGCGACCGGGAGAAGACCTACCTGGAGCTGTTCGACTACGAGCCGCCGTTCGTCGTCGTCGGGGAGGCGCCGCCGCTGTCGGAGTGGACGCGCCGGGCCGACAAGTCGCACACCGCCGCGGTGGCGGGGGAGACCATCCAGGGCGTCTCGGGCTGCACCGGCGTCACCCGGGGCCGGGCCCGGGTCCTGCACGACCCGAACGACCCGTCGGCGCTGGAGCCGGGCGACATCCTCGTCGCCCCGATCACCGACCCGTCGTGGACGCCGCTGTTCGTCGCGGCGTCGGCCGTGGTGGTCGACGTGGGCGCCCCGTTCTCGCACGCGGCGATCGTGAGCCGCGAGCTGGGGATCCCGTGCGTGGTCTCGGCGGCCGACGCGACCGGCCGCATCCCCGACGGCGCGCTGATCGAGGTCGACGGCACCGCGGCGACCGTCACGATCGTCGCGGTGTGAACCCCGCGGTACGACGGCGGCTCTACCTGCTCAGCTCGTCGACGAAGAAGTCCAGCTCGGGGTCGTCGCCGCCGCCGTAGCCGGCGAAGTCGGTGACGCCGGCCTCGCGCAGGACGTCGACGTCGAGGAACACCTCGCCGGTGCGGTCCTGCGGCAGGTCGAGAAGGGCCATCGCGGCGTCGGCCATGATCCGCGGCTCGCGGCAGCGGGCGACGGTCTCGTCGCCACCGAGGAGGTTCTGCACCGCGGCGGTGCTGATCGCGGTCTCGGGCCACAGACAGTTGGCGGCGATGCCGTCGGCGGCGAACTCGGCGGCCCAGCCCAGCGTCAGGATCGTCATACCGAACTTCGACAGGGCGTAGGCGGGGAACTTGCCCAGCCAGTGCGGGGCGGTGGTGATGGGCGGTGACAGTGTCACGACCCGGGCCCGGTCCGACTCCCGCAGGTGCGGCAGCGCGGCCCGGAACAGCAGGAACGTGCCGCGGGAGTTGATGTCCTGCATGAGGTCGTAGCGCTTGGGCGTCAGGTCGGCGGTGCCGGTGAGGTTGAGTGCGGAGGCGTTGTTGACGACGACGTCGATGCCGCCGAAGCGCTCGACGGCCGCCGCGGCGGCGCGCTCGACGTCGGCCTCCTCGCGCACGTCGCCGACGACGGCGAGACCGGCGCCGCCCGCGGCCTCGATCTCCTCGACTGCGGTGTGGACGGTGCCGGGCAGCCGCGGGTCGGGGGTGTCGGTCTTGGCCAGGATCACCACGTTGGCGCCGCGCCCGGCGGCGGCCACCGCGATGGCGAGGCCGATGCCGCGGCTGCCGCCGGACATGAGGATGGTGCGCCCGGCGAGCGGGTCGGTGGATGTCGAGGTCACGTCGTCGTCCTCTCGGAAGGGGATTCTGCGCCGAGTTCGTGGGACTGGTGCGGACCATGATCGAACCAGTCCCACGTCGAACCCGGCGGGAGCGGGGAAGGGGTTACAGGCCCGCGAGGCCGCGGACGTAGTCGATGGCGGGGCCGGCGTCGAAGGACCGCGCGATCTGCATCTTCTCCGCCTCCAACGACCCCTCGGCGTGCGTGGCCAGCACGGACTGGTAGCCGCCGTAGTCGCGGGCGGTGATGTCGCCGACCAGGTTGAGGATGCGCAGCCGCTGCTCGGCAGGCACCGCGGCGGCGTAGTACTTCTCCAGCACGGGCCGGATGCCGGGGCTCTCCCAGTCCTCCACGCCGGGGCCGGTGGCGAGCAGCCCGCCGGCGAGGTCGACGAGCGTGGCCGCGGCCTCGTGGTAGCCGTGGGCGAAGGTGTACTTCGCGGTGTTGACGGTCAGCGGGTCGGGCAGCCAGACCCCTTGCGCCCCTTCGCGGGCGCGCAGCGCGGAGAGCTCGGCGAGGCCGCGGACGGTCTCGGCCCACGCGATGAGCCGCGCGATCTTGTCGCGGACGTGGCCGGCGCGGGTGATGCCGTTGGCCTCGGCGACGAGGTGCGCGGCGCCGACGAGCAGGTCGAGCAGCGGCAGCTTGTAGTTGATCGCGGTGAACCGGTGGTAGTCGACGAACGCGATCGCGAGCGGTCCGGCCAGCTCGGGCCGGCGGTCGAGGAAGACGCGGTCGCGGGGGATGCGGACGTCGTCGAACACCGTCAGCGACTCGAGCAGCTTGTGCCGCGAGGAGATCGGGAAGCCGAACCCGTCGCGCTCGCCGGCGAGGTAGGGGGAGACGTAGAGGCTCAGGCCGGGGGTGTCGACGGGAACGGCGAACGACACGGCCCAGTCGGCGTCGCCGGGGCCCATCGCGCGCGTGGGCAGGACGACGATCTCGTCGGCGTTGGCGGAGAACGACGTGTGCGTCTTCGCGCCGCGCACCGTGATCGACTCGGCGTCGCTGTCGACGACCCGCAGGTAGAGGTCGGGGTCGGCCTGCTGTGACGGGCCGAGTGACCGGTCGCCCTTGACGTCGGTCTGGGCGACGGCGAGCGCGAGGTCCTCGCGGCGGCAGCGGTCGTAGAAGGCGCGGGCGTTGGCCAGCCCGTCGCCCTCGGTCGCGCGCAGCAGCGCGAACAGCGCGTCGGACCCGACCTCCTTGAGCACGATCGTGCCCGCGCCGCGCCGTGACACCTCCTCGATGAGTGAGCCTCGCGCGCGCAGGTCCTCGGCGGTGCGGGGCAGGTGGTAGAAGGCGGAGTGGTCGCCGATCTCGGCGTCCTCGCGCACGGCCAGGTCGGGCAGGTCGGCGGCGATGGAGAAGCAGTGCGCGGAGTGGTCGACGGCGGAGCGCAGCTCGGGGTGCGTGGTGACGTCGGGGACCCGCTCGCCCCGGTAGTAGACGCGCCTGCCGTCGACGAGCCCGTCGCGGTACTGCTGCGCGGTGCGCAGGGACATGGTGGGGAACCTCCGGGTGCGGGACGTCAGCGGAACGAACGACCGATCGGCTCGCGGCGCCGGCCTCGCCATCAACGGTTCCCGGTGCAGCGGGAACAGGTCAATGTGCCGTACCCCGCTGTTCGCCTCAGCTGAACAACCCCCGGTGAGAGGCCGGGCGCCCACGCCCGCCGCGCCGAGATGCGCACCAGGGCGGTGCGCGGGCCGACGGACCACGCCCACGTGCATCTCGGCGGCTGCTGCGGCGCGGGGTCGGCACGTGGCAGTGGCCACTCCCGACCGGCCCCCGACGAGGACGTGCCGGTCGGTTCGCCGTGCGGTCAGGGCCTGCGACCTGTGGGAATGCCCTGATGTGGGGCATGGACCGGACCAGCCCGGCCGTCGTCCCACATCGCGGGAGCAGATGTCCGGATTGACAGGGACCACCGGCCGCTCCGTACTGTCGAGTCACGGCGGGTGACCGCCGGGACCATCCAGAGCGGCCGAGAGACCTGGCTCGACGACGCCGCAGCAACCCCCCGCGACCGCGGGCGAGGGTGCTCATGCCGGGAACGATGGAGGCGGTCATGGGGGCCTACCGGGGTGCATACCGGCTGCACGTCGACCTGCTGCGGGTGACGAGCGCAGCCTGTCCGGCCTGAGCCACGTCACCGCCACCTCGCTCATCCGTCCCGACACCCTCCGCGCCGCGCTCCGGCGTGGACCCGGTCGGGCATGCCCGAAGGACACGACCCTCGATGCGCACGACCCCCCTCGCCGGTCCCCGGCGCGGCTCCCGCAGCCTGCGCGCTGCCGCCGCGGCCCTGACCGCCTCCGCCGCGCTCCTGCTGGCCGCCTGCGGGTCCGGAACCGCCACCGACCCCGGCGCCGACGCCGGCCCGCCCACCCCCGGCGGCACGCTGCGCTTCGCCGTGTCCAGCGACCAGGGCTGCCTCGACCCGCAGCAGGTCACCAGCAACGACTCGGTCTACTCGGTGCGCCAGATCGTCGACTCCCTGACCGACCAGGACCCGGCCACCGGTGAGATCACGCCGTGGCTCGCGACGACGTGGACGGTCTCGCCCGACGCCACGTCGTACACGTTCACGCTGCGCCCTGGCGTCACCTTCAGCGACGGCACGCCGCTCGACGCGAACGTCGTGAAGGCGAACTTCGACGCCGTGCCGAAGCTCGGGGTGCGGGCCTCGCTGCCCAAGGGCTACCTGGCGGGCTACACCGGCACGACCGTCACCGCGCCGGACACGTTCACGGTGGCGTTCTCCTCGCCCAACGTGCAGTTCCTGCAGGCGACGTCGACCCACAGCCTGGGCATCCTGTCGGCCGCGACGGTCGCGAAGAGCGACGACGAGCGGTGCGCCTCGGCGATCGGATCGGGTCCGTTCGTGGTGGAGAGCTACACGAAGAACCAGTCGACGGTTCTGGCCAAGCGGCCCGGCTACGAGTGGGGGTCGTCGCTGTTCACCCACCCCGGTGAGGCCTACCTCGACAAGCTGGAGTTCCGCGTCGTCCCCGAGTCCGGGGTCCGGACCGGGTCGCTGCAGGCCGACGAGGTCGACGCGATCGCCAGCATCGGCCAGCAGGACGAGGAGCCGCTGACCGCGGCGGGGGTCCAGCTGCTCGCCCGGGCCAACCCCGGCCTGCCGTTCCAGATAGGGTTCAACCTGTCCAAGCCGGTCGTGTCCGACCCGGCGGTCCGGACCGCGCTGTCGTTGTCGATCAACCGGCCCGAGGTCGTCTCGGCGATCTACACCTCGCAGACCAAGCCGGCGACGAGCGCACTCGCGTCGAGCACGCCCGACTACGCCGACGAGTCGGGGCAGCTCGGGTTCGACCTCGCGAAGGCGCAGCAGGGCCTCGACGCCGCCGGCTGGGTGCCCGGCCCCGACGGCGTCCGCGTCAAGGACGGGCAGCGCCTGGAGATCCCCGTCGTCTACGCCAACAACCTGGGCAGCGTGAAGCCGACCCTGGAGCTGCTCCAGCAGCAGGCCAAGGCCGCCGGCATCGACCTGCAGCTCGCCGAGAAGCAGATCTCCGACGTCGCGGCGATCCAGCAGAGCGGCGACTTCTCCGCGCTGTGGTTCAACCTGACCCGGGCCGACCCCGACATCCTGCGCAGCTACTACTGGAGCGGCGGGTCGAACATCCTGCGGTTCCCGCCGAGCCCGCTCGACCAGCCGCTGACCGCACAGGCCTCCGCGGCCGACCCCGCGACGCGGACCGCGCTCGTCGCCGACGCCCAGCGCGACCTGCTGGCCCAGTACTACGTCGTCCCGGTCGTCGAGCTGACCACGGTCCTCGGGGTCGCACCGAACACCCACGGCGTCACCTTCGACGCGTCGTCGCGCATCCAGCTCCACGACGCCTGGAAGTCGCAGTGACCGTCCCACCCCTGGCCCGGTACCTCGTCCGCCGCGTCCTGCTGGCGGCCGGGGTGCTGTGGGCCGCGTTCACGGTCTCGTTCGTCGTGCTCTACCTGCTGCCGGGCGACCCGGTGGCGACGATGGCGAGCGGTGGTCTCGACGGCGAGCCCGTCAGCCCGGCACAGCTCGCGGAGCTGCGCGCCCGCTACGGGCTCGACGAGCCGTTCGCCGTGCAGTACCTGCACCGCCTCGGCGCCGCCCTGACCGGCGACTTCGGGACGTCGATCCAGAACGGCCAGGACGTCGGCGCCGCGGTGACGCAGGCGCTCCCGCCGACGCTGGAGATCGCGGTGCTCGGCCTCGGGTTCGCCGTCGTCTTCGGTGGCGCGCTGGCGCTGCTCGCGACCTACACGCGGATGCGGTGGCTGCGCCAGTTCCTGCTGGCGCTGCCGTCGCTCGCGGTGTCGCTGCCCGGGTTCTGGGTGGGGCTGATGCTCGTCCAGATCGTCGCGTTCGGATGGCGGCTGCTGCCCTCAGGCGGTGTCGCGGGTCCGGCGTCGGCGATCCTGCCGGCCGTCACCCTCGGCATCACGACGGGCGCACTCGTCGCCCAGGTGCTGGCCAAGAGCCTCACCCAGGCCCTCGACCAGCCCTACGCGACGACCGCGCGCGCCAAGGGGGCCGGGCCCGTCGCCGTCCACCTGCGCCACGCCCTGCCCAACGCGGCGGTGCCGGCGCTGACCGTGCTCGGCTACGTCACCGGCAACCTGCTCGCGGGCACGGTCGTCGTCGAGACGGTGTTCACCCGGCCCGGGCTGGGCCGGCTCACCGTGACCGCCGTCGGGGCCCAGGACATCCCGCTGGTGCAGGGCATCGTCGTGTTCGCCGCGCTGGTGTTCGTCCTGGTCAACCTGGCCGTCGACCTGGTCTACCCACTGCTCGACCCGAGGATCGCGACGGGGGTGCACGCGTGACCGAACTGCTCGTGCGGGAGATCGCCACGGGGACGGAGGCGGCGGCCGCGCCGGTGCCGCGCCGCGGTGGCCGAGCCCGCCGGCTCGGCCGGTTCCTGCTGCACCGCCCGGGGCTCGCCGTGGCCGTGCTGATCGTGCTCACCGTCCTGGTCGCCGCGTTCGCGCCGCACCTGCTCGCCCCGGGTGACCCGTCGGCGGGGGTGCCCGCCCAGAAGCTGCGCCCGCCGGGCCCGGGCCACTGGTTCGGCACCGACTACCTGGGCCGCGACATCTGGACCCGGGTCGTCCACGGCGCGGCGCTGTCGTTGCAGGCCACCGTGGTCGCCGTCGCGGTCGCCCTCGTCGCGGGCGGGTTGATCGGCCTGCTGGCCGGGTTCGTCCGCGGCTGGGTCGACGAGGCACTCATGCGCATCGTCGACGTCCTGATGGCGATCCCGGCGATCCTGCTGTCGCTGGCGCTGATCACCGCACTCGGCTACGGCACGCTCAACGTCGCGATCGCGGTCGGCGTCGCGAGCGTCGCGAACTTCTCCCGCGTCATGCGGTCGGAGACGCTGCGCATCCGGCAGTCGGTGTACGTGGAGGCGGCACGGGCCGTCGGCACCCGCTGGTACGTGACGTTGCGCCGCCACGTGCTGCCCAACGCGGCCGGGCCGGTCGCCGTGCTCGCGGTCCTGGAGTTCGGCCTGGCCATCCTCGCGATCTCGTCGCTGAGCTTCCTCGGCTTCGGCGCGCCGCCGCCGGCCCCGGAGTGGGGTTCGCTGATCGCGGAGGGCCGCAACTATCTGGCGACGTCGTGGTGGCTGTGCGCGATGCCCGGCCTGACGATCGCCGCGACCGTGCTGTCGGTGAACCGCATCTCCCGGGCACTGGACGGCGAATGGGCGGCTGCGCGATGACCGACCCGTTGCTGCAGGTACGTGACCTGGAGGTCGGCTACCGGACCGGCGGGGTGGACCTGCCCGCGCTGCGCGGGGTCTGCCTCGACGTCGCACCCGGCGAGGTCGTCGCCGTCGTCGGCGAGTCCGGCTCCGGCAAGTCCACCCTCGCCCACGCCGTGGTCGGGCTGTTGCCGCCCAACGCCTCCGTCGAGGCCGGCAGCGTCACCCTCGGCGGCGACGAGCTGCTCGGCCGCTCGGAACGGGCCATGCGCCCGATCCGCGGCGCCCGCATCGGGCTCGTCCCGCAGGACCCGACCGTGTCGCTCAACCCGGTGCAGCGCATCGGGCGTCAGGTCGCGGAGGCGCTGCGGGTGCACGGCCTGGCCGGCCGGCGCAGCGCTCCGCTCGCCGCGATCGACCTGCTCGAACGCGCCGGGCTGCCCGAACCGCACGTGCGGGCGCGGCAGTACCCGCACGAGCTGTCCGGCGGGATGCGCCAGCGCGTGCTGATCGCGATCGCCATCGCCGCCGGGCCCGCCCTGCTGATCGCCGACGAGCCGACCAGCGCGCTCGACGCGACCGTCCAGAAACGCATCCTCGACCACCTCGAGACGTTGACCCGCGAGTCGGGCACCGCGGTCCTGCTCGTCACCCACGACCTCGGGGTGGCCGCCGACCGGGCCGACCGGATCGCCGTCATGTCCGGTGGTCGGCTCGTCGAGCAGGGTCCGACGGGCCGCATCCTCGCCGCGGCCACCGACCCCTACACGCGCACGCTGCTCGCCGCGGCACCCGGTCTGGTCGCCCGGCCCGACACGGCGGCCGAGCCCGCGCGGGTCGTCGTCCCGGCCCGGCGTGCCCCGACGGAGACGGTCGCCGCGGCGTCGCCGCTGGTGTCGGTGCGCGGGCTGGTCAAGGACTTCCCGCTGCCGCGCTCGGCCGGCCGTGGCGCGGTGTTGCGCGCCGTCGACGACGTCTCCTTCGACATCGGCCGCGGCGAGACGTTGGCGCTGGTCGGTGAGTCGGGGTCGGGCAAGTCGACGACCGCGCGGCTCGTGCTGCGCCTCGCCGACCCCACCGCGGGCACCGTCACCTTCGACGGCGCCGACGTCACGGGACTGCGCGGGGAGGCGTGGCGGGCGCTGCGGCGGCGGGCCCAGCTCGTCTACCAGAACCCGTACGCGTCGCTCGACCCACGCTTCAGCGTCGCCGAGGTCATCGTGGAACCGTTGCGCGCCTTCAAGGTCGGCACCGCCGCGGAGCGGCGCGCCCGCGCCGCCGACCTCGTCGACCGGGTCGCGCTGCCGGAGTCGGTCCTCGACCGCAAGCCTGTCGAGCTCTCCGGCGGGCAGCGCCAGCGCGTCGCCATCGCCCGCGCGCTCGCGCTCGAACCCGATCTCGTCGTGTGCGACGAACCCGTGTCCGCGCTCGACGTGTCGGTACAGGCGCAGGTGCTCGACCTGCTCGCCGAGCTGCAGGCGCAGCAGCAGCTGGCCTACCTGTTCATCTCCCACGACCTCGCCGTCGTGCGGCGCATCGCCCACCGGGTCGGTGTCATGCGCGACGGCAGGCTGCTGGAGGTCGCGCCCACCGAGACACTGTTCGCCTCGCCCCGCGAGGACTACACCCGCGAGCTGCTGGCCGCCGTCGCCGGCACCCGGGCCCGGAAGGTCGAGGTCGCGTCGTGACCGTCCCGCTGTCCGTGCTCGACCTCTCGCCGGTCCCGGCCGGGGGCACCGCCGCCGACGCGCTGCGCGACACCCTCGACCTCGCCCGGGTCGCCGAGCGCGCCGGCTACCTGCGCTACTGGGTCGCCGAGCACCATCTCGTGCCGGGCGTGGCGTCGTCGTCGACGTCGGTGCTCGTCGCCCACCTCGCGGCGGCGACGTCGACGATCCGCGTCGGGTCGGGTGCGGTGCAGCTGCCGCACACCGCGCCGATCCAGATCGCCGAACAGTTCGGCACCACCGCGGCGCTCCACCCGGGCCGG
The DNA here is from genome assembly GCF_007989085.1 of Pseudonocardia sulfidoxydans NBRC 16205. Lineage (GTDB taxonomy): Bacteria > Actinomycetota > Actinomycetes > Mycobacteriales > Pseudonocardiaceae > Pseudonocardia > Pseudonocardia sulfidoxydans. Next base: position 6,577 of record NZ_BJVJ01000066.1, on the reverse strand, counting down.
GTCGACGTCGGCCTCGGTCGGTTCGACCTGCAGAAGATCCTGACGTTCGCGGCCCAGCGCCGCGCCACGCAGACACCGGGCTCGACACCTGCGCCCGCGCGCGTCGTCGACGGGCTGCTCATCCCGCAGCCGGGCGGCGTCATCGGCGACCTGTCCCAGTTCGTCGCGCTCGCGGAGCTGCTGGGCATCACCGCCGACTCCCCGCCGCAGGACTACCACCGCCAGGTCGCCGACGTCCTGTCCTACGTGGACGGCACGGCGGTCGATGCCGAGGGCCGGCCGCTGACGGTGCTGCCCGCCGAGGGCGCCGACCTCGACGTCTGGGTGCTCGGCTCCAGCGCCGGCACCAGCGCGGAGGTGGCGGGCGCGTTCGGGCTGCCGTTCGCCGCGAGCTACCACACCGTGCCGCACACCGTCCTGGAGACGGTCGCCGCCTACCGGGCCGCGTTCCGCCCGTCGGCACGGCTGGCGCGCCCGCACGTCATGGTGTCCGCCGACGTGGTCGTCGCCGACACCGACGACCGCGCGCGCGAGCTCGCCGCGCCCTACGGCGGCTGGGTGCTCGACATCCGCGCGGGCCGCGGCGCGCAGCCCTACCCGACGCCCGCCGAGGCGCGGGCCCGCGCCTTCACCGACGCCGAACGGGCCGCGGTCGCCGACCGCGTCGACACCCAGTTCGTCGGGTCCCCTGCGACGGTCGCCGACGGCCTGGAGACGCTCGCCCGCGTCACGGGTGCCGACGAGCTGCTGGTCACGACGATCACCACCGACCACGCCGACCGCGTCGCGAGCCACCAGCTGCTGGCCGCGGAGTGGGCGCGCCGCGGCGCCGTCGTCGGGGCGGGGGTGGCCCGGTGACCCGCCGGCCCGTGCACCTCGCCGTCGAGGTCCGCGGCGCCGGCGCCCACCCCGGCGCCTGGCGCGCGCCGGACTCCGCCGCGACCCGGCTGTTCTCCCCGGCCTACCACCTGCTGCTCGCCCAGCTCGCCCACCGCGGCGGGCTCGACGTGCTGTTCCTGCCCGACTCGTTCGTCCCGCCCGGCGACGACCCCGGCCTCGTCCGCGGCGCCCTCGACGCCGTGGCCGTCGCCGCCCGGGTCGCCCCCGCGGCACCACGGCTGGGCATCGTCGCGACCGCGACCGTCACCCACACCGAGCCGTTCCACCTGTCCAAGGCGATCGCGACGCTCGACTTCGTCTCCTCCGGGTTCGCCGGCTGGCAGCCCGACGTCTCGCGCACCGCCGCGGAGGCGGACCTGTTCGGGCGCAAGGCCGCCGCCGACGCGGGCACGCTGTGGCGGGAGGCCGACGAGGCGGTCGAGGTCGTCACGGCGCTGTGGGACTCCTGGGAGGACGACGCCGAGATCCGCGACGTCGCCACCGGCCGCTTCGTCGACCGGGACAAGCTGCACCCCGTCGGGTTCCGCGGCGAGTTCTTCTCCGTCGCGGGCGCCTCGATCACCCCGCGGCCACCGCAGGGGCACCCGCTCGTCGTACTGCGCGCCGACGAGCCGGAGGCGCTCGCCGTCGCCGCCCGCCGGGCCGACGTCGTCCGGATCTCCGCGACCCACGTCGGCGCGGCCGTGGCCGCCCGCACCCGCATCCGCGACGCCGTGGCCGCCGCGGGCCGCGACCCGGACACCGTCGGCGTCTGGCTCGACGTCGAGGTCCTCGTCGCGCCGACGGCCGCGCAGGCCCGCGAGCGTCTCGCCACCCTCGACGGGTACGTCCGCACGCTGGCGACCGTCGGCACGGCGCCGCTGCGGTTCGCGGGCACCCCCGCGGGCCTGGGCGACCTCGTCGACCACGCCGTCCGCTCCGGCGCCGCCGACGGCATCACGCTCGTGCCGCTGGCGCTGCCCGGCGGGCTCGAGCAGATCGTCCACCACGCGGTGCCGCACCTCGTCGGGCGCGGGCTGCGGCCCGAACGGCCGCACGGGTCGACGCTGCGCGAAAGGCTCGGCCTGGCCCGCCCGGCCAACGTGTTCGAGAAAGGAGGCGTGCCGGCATGACCGCGCGCAAGCAGATCCGGCTCGGGGCGCACTTCCCCGGCGTCAACAACACGACGGTCTGGAGCGACCCCGCGGCCGGCAGCCAGATCGCGTTCGACTCGTTCGCCCACTTCGCGCGTACCGCCGAGCGCGGGTTCTTCGACTTCCTGTTCCTCGCCGAAGGGCTGCGCCTGCGCGAGCACCGCGGCCGCATCCACGACCTCGACGTCGTCGGGCGACCCGACACGTTCACCGTGCTCGCCGCGCTCGCCGGCGTCACCGGCCACCTCGGGCTCGCCGGCACGATCAACACCACGTTCAACGAGCCCTACGAGCTGGCCCGCCAGTTCGCGACGCTCGACCACCTCTCCGCCGGCCGCGCCGCGTGGAACATGGTGACCAGCTCCGACGCGTTCACCGGCGAGAACTTCCGCCGCGGCGGGTTCCTCGCCCGCGAGGACCGCTACACCCGCGCCCGCGAGGGCGTCGACGTCTGCCGGCGCTGTGGGACAGCTGGGCCGACGACGCCGTCGTCGCCGACCGCCGCGCCGGGGTGTTCGTGCGCGACGGCGGCATCGCCGACGTGCACCACTCGTCGAGCCAGTTCGACGTGCACGGCCGGTTCTCGGTGCCGCGCAGCCCGCAGGGCCACCCGGTGCTGATCCAGGCCGGTGACTCGGCCGAGGGCCGCGACTTCGCCGCCGCGACCGCCGACGCGATCTTCACCCTGCACGGCAGCTACGACGCCGGGCGCGACTTCTACGCCGACGTCAAGGGACGGGCGGTGCGCCACGGCCGCCGCCCCGAGGACCTGCTGGTCCTGCCCGGGGCGACGTTCGTCCTCGGCGACACCGACGCCGACGCCGCCGACCGGGCTGTCGAGGTCCGTCGCGCGCAGGTCGGCCCGCAGACCGCGATCGCGTTCCTCGAACAGATCTGGGGCCGCGACCTGTCCGGCTACGACGCCGACGGCCCGCTGCCCGCCATCGACCCGGACGTCGACAACGTCTCGATCACCCGCGGCCGGGTGCGGCACGCCCGCGACCCGCGCACCGTCGCCCAGGAGTGGCGCGACCTCGCCGCGGCGAAGGGCGGGCTGTCGATCCGCGAGACCGTCATCGAGGCGACGTCGCGGACGTCGTTCATCGGGTCGGCCCGCACGGTCGCCGCCGAGCTCGACCGCTACGTGCAGGGCGACGCGTGCGACGGCTTCATCCTGATCCCGCACCTCACCCCGGGCGGTCTCGACGCCTTCGCCGACACCGTGGTCCCCGAGCTGCAGGACCGTGGCAGCCTGCGCACCGAGTACACCGGCACCACACTGCGGGAGAACCTCGGCCTGCGCCCCACGGCTCGGCCCGCCACCGACACCACCAGGAGGACCTCCGCATGACCACGACCGAGGACACCCTCGTCGCCGACTGGCAGACCTGGCACCGCGAGCGCGAGGAGCTGCTGGCGACACCGCACGGCTGGCTGTCGCTCACCGGGCTGCACTGGCTCGACGAGGCCCCGGCCGCCTACCCGGACCTGCCCGGGACGTGGCGCGCGACCGGCGACGGCGGCGTCGAGCTCGCCGTCCCCGCCGGCGCCGACGTGACCGTCGACGGCACGCCGGTGTCGGGCACCGTCCGCGTCGAGCCCGTCGACGGCAAACCCGGCGTCCTCGTCGGGGTGGGGGAGCGGCGGGTGGAGGTCATCCGCCGCACCGACTCCTACGCGTTGCGCGTCCGCGACCCGCAGGCGCTCACCCGCACCGCGTTCGACGGTGTGCCCGCCTTCCCGGTGGCGCAGCGCTGGGTGCGGCCCGGCCGCTTCGAGGCCTACGCCGAGCCGCGGCCCATCACCGTCGGTGCCGTCGTCGAGGGGCTGACGCACCGGTTCGAGGCGCTCGGCGAGGTCGTGTTCGATCTCGACGGTGCGCAGCAGCGGCTCGTCGCGCTGGCCGGCCACGAGGGCGGGCTGTCGGTGCACTTCCGCGACGGCTCGTCGGGGGACTCGACCTACGGCGGCGGCCGCGCCGTGCTGATCGCCGACCCCGCCGCCGACGGCTCGGTGACCGTCGACCTCAACCGGGCGTCGAACCTGCCGTGTGCGTTCACCGCGCACGCGACCTGCCCGCTCCCGCCCGCGGGCAACGTGGTGACCGTCCCGGTCGAGGCGGGCGAGAAGACCCCGCCGCGCCCCGACCTGGCCTGACAGACCCCTGTGAGCGGCGATAGTCGCTATAGCGACTATCGCCGCTCACAGGGTCCGGAAGCCTTTCGCGCGGCCCTGGTCGGCCTCGGTCCACAGCGTGGTGGTGAGCTCGCGCCGGACCAGGGGGACCACCTCCTCCGCGAAGCGGGACAGGACCTCGTTCTGCTGCGCGTAGGGCAGCACGGGGTTGATCGAGACCGACTGCACGTCGTGGCGGTAGGACTTGTGGTACTCGACGATCTTCTCCGCGACCCGTTCCGGCGTTCCCACCAGCGCGGGCCCGTGCGCCACGGCCTCCTCGACCGTCGCGTACGACGTCACCTTGCCCGGCCGGTCGTCACCCGCGTGGGCCGCCTTGAGCTTCGCCGCGAAACCCTCGTAGATCGGCCGGTACTGGGCGACGGCCTCCTCGTCGGTGTCGGCGAGGAACAGCCCGCCCGACCCGGAACCGACGTAGCCGACCGCCGGATCGTGGCCGTTGGCCTCCAGCTGCTCGCGGTAGCGGTCGATGAGCACCAGGTAGTTCTCCCGCGGCTGGAACGCGTTCGCCGTGAAGATCGGATCGCCCCACTTCGCCGCCAGGTCGACCGCGACGGTGGAGGTCGCCGACCCGTGCCAGATCCGGAACGGGCCGTCGAACGGGCGCGGGAAGGTCGTCACCGCGTCGAGGTCGGCGTGGTGGGTGCCCGTCCACGACACCCGCTCCTCGCGCAGCAGCCGGCGCAGCAGCTCGTAGTTCTCCGTCAGGTACTCGTACTGCTTCTCGAGTTCCAGACCGAACAGCGGGAAGTGCTTGTCCTCGTTGCCCTTCCCGATGACGATCTCCAGCCGGCCGCCGGAGAGCTGGTCGATCGTCGCGTAGTCCTCGGCGACGCGGACCGGGTCCAGCAGCGACAGCACGGTCACCCCCGTCGAGAGCAGGATGCGCTCGGTGGCCTGGGCGAGCGCGCCGAGCAGCACCGTCGGTGCCGACGACACGAACTCGCCCGCGTGCCGCTCCCCGACGGCGTAGGAGTCGAACCCGAGCCGCTCGGCGAGCACCGCGGTCTCCACGACCCGGGTCAACCGCTCGTGCACGGAGATGATCTCCCCGGTCACCGGGTGCGGGGCGTGCGGGACGATGTCGAGGACCTGGAACCTCACGGTCGTACTCCTTCTTCCGGGTCGGACGGCCCCACCCCGAAGCGGGGCAGGACACCCTCGCCGACGTGGTAGGCCTCCTCGAGGTGGGGGTAGCCGGACAGCACGAACTCGTCGACCCCCGCGGCGCGGTACTCCTCGATGCGGGTGGCGACCTCGTCGTGGCTGCCGACGAGCGCGGTGCCGGCGCCGCCGCGGACCAGCCCGACACCGGCCCACAGGTTGGGGGCGACGACGAGGCGGTCACGGTCGCCGCCGTGCAGCGCGAGCATCCGCGACTGGCCCACCGACTCCAGCGCCGCGAGCTCGCGGCGGCGGACGGCGATCATGTCGTCGTCCACACCGGCGATGAGCCGGTCCGCCGCGGTCCACGCCTCGTCGGCGGTGCCGCGGGTGACGACGTGCACGCGCAGCCCGAACCGGGGCTCGCGGCCGTGCGCGGCGGCCGCCTTGCGGACGGTCTCGATCTTCTCCGCGACCTGCTCGACGGGCTCGCCCCAGGTCAGGTAGACGTCGGCCCAGCGGGCGGCGACACCGATCGCGGCCTCGGACGAGCCGCCGAAATACAGCGGCGGCCGCGGCCGGGCGGGGTCGGAGACGTGTCCGCCCTCGACCCGGTAGTAGCGGCCGGTGTGGTCGAAAGCATTGCCGGACAACGCCTTGTCGACGACGTCGAGGTACTCGTCGGCGCGGTCGTAGCGCTCGTCGTGGGCGAGCTCGTCGCCGTAGGCGCGCAGCTCGGCGTCGCTGCTGCCGGCGACGAGGTTGAGCAGCAGCCGACCGCCGGACAGCCGCTGGTAGGTCGACGCCATCTGCGCGGCCAGCACCGGCGCGACCAGTCCGGACCGGAACGCGACCAGGAACCGCAACGTGCGCGTCGCGGGCAGCAGCGCCGCCGTGGTCAGCCAGGCGTCCTCGCAGTGCGCGCCCGTCGGCGTCAACATGCCGGTGAACCCGAGCGACTCGACGGCCGTCGCGAGGCGGGTGAGGTAGCCGAGCGTGGGTGGCCGCTCGACCGGGGCGCGGCGCCCGGTCGCCCCGATCGCCACGCCGTGGCTGCCCGGCCCGAGCGTCCGGGAGTCCCCGCCGGTCGGCAGGAACCAGTGGAAGACCGGGCCGGGCGTGGTCACGGCGCCGCCGGGGTCCGGACCGCCATGAACGTCGTGTGCCGGCGCAGCCGGAACCCGATGGACAGGTAGAGCCGGATCGCGTTCTCGTTCGCCGCCGCCGCGTGCATCATCGGCGTC
>NZ_BJVJ01000065.1 GCF_007989085.1 Pseudonocardia sulfidoxydans NBRC 16205 | reverse complement strand
GGACAGCAGGTCGTCGTCACCCGCCGCGGGGCCCGACACGGCGGCCAGCTCGGTCATCGCCTGCTGGAGCAGGCGGTGCGCGGTGTCGAGCCGGTCGGGGGACATGTCATGATTCTACTCGAACATCAGTTCGAACAAAGGTCGGTCGTCGCAGCTCAGGGGCCGTTCGGCGCGTGGGGGGCGGGGCGCCCGGTTGCTCGACCGCTTTTCGACGGGAGATGAGTCGCTGCGTGACCTGGTGCTCGACTAGTTCCACACCTACGACGTCGCGCAGGGGACCGACGTCGCTGTTGCGCCGCCTCGGCACGTTGCCCGGTGTGACGACGGACGAGTCGCCCTCGGGGCGATCACCCCCGTCGCGACCTCTGCGACGCTCGGCAGCGCGGACGACGAGGGCGTGAAGCTGCGCGAGTTCGCCGAGACGGTGTTCGGCTCGGCGTTCAACGACACATCGCTCGTCGTTGAGGACCGGCTGAGTGTCGGCGCGTGGACGGCGCAGCCGTGGCCCCACAGCGGGTTCGCGGTCCGGCACCGGGACCCGGGTCCCGCTGCTCGACGAGATCACCGCGGCGGTGGCCACCACGACGACCCACGCGCAGCAGGTGCGTGTGGACATGCGGCTGTTCCTGGGTGCCGCGTACTTGCACGGCACGGATCTCGGCGAACGTCTGCGGGCACACTCCCTGACCCGGCGCTGTTGCGGTTCGCGTCGTGGCCGCGCCCGCTCGCGGAGGCGGCGCAGGACGTCGAGCCGAGCTGGAGCGCGGCGTCGGAGGAACGCTGTGCCGCCGCCCGCCACGCCGGCGCTCTACCGGCAGGGGCCGAACCGGACGTGGGTGTTGGGGCGGGTGCCGCGCGGATCCTCGTCGAGGAGCTGCTGGTCGGCGTCGACCGGGGCGCTGCCGGTGGACCCCAAGTGCTGCATGTTCCCCGGGCGGATCCCAGGACTTCTTCCGCCGGACTGAAAGCAACTGCCGCGCAGCGGGGGGCCACCGTAGCGGAGCCCGCGACGGCGAAAACCGGCGGGCCTGGCCCGGCTGATCGCGATCGCCGAGGGCCGGCCGCCGAGACCGACTTCGTGCGCGTCGGCCTCTACGACCTCGACGGGCGGGTCGTCGACGAGGAGCTTCGCAATGGTCGGCGACAGCCCGTTCGGCCCGGACAGTGTCGACGCGGAGTTCCGCCGGCACCGGCCCGCCTCGCCGCTACCGGTGAGCACGGGACATGAACGCGCTGGGCGCGGGTAGTCCGGCTGGACCGGCCGGACGTGCGCCGGGGAGCGGCGCCCACGCCGCTCACGGACGAGGGAGGTCGCCGTGCGAGCGATGGGGCACCGCGGCTCGTACCGGAACCAGGTCGAGGAGAGGGTCCGATGGGGCTCTACGCCGCACTCTGGTTCCTGCTGATCCTCGTGGGCCGCGTCGACGCAACCGCCGTCGGTCTGCGTGGGCCGCGTCGGGGGCGCCCGTCCAGGGGCGGGTTCCCGCGGTGACCCGGCACGCGAGCCACGACTGCGCGATCGTCGGGTCGTTCGAGGAGCGTCTCGAGCTCGTCGCCTCCTTCCTCACGTCCGCCGTACCGGAGGGCGCGACCGTCCTCGTCGGCTGCCCGAGCGTCGCGCAGCTCGCCGACGATCTTCGCGCCTGGGACATCGATCTCGACGAGCTGGAGCGGACGGGGCGTGTGGTCGCGCTGCGCGCCCGTCCGGATCCGGCCGTGGAACTGGCCCTGCGGGCGGTCGGTACGGCGACCCCGCCGCGGCTGCTGGTCTGGGGCCGACCCTGGCTCGTCGCTCGGGAGTCCGTGCTCGGGGAGCTGGCCCGCGGGGCCGAGATTCTGTGCCTCTACACGGCCTGGGAGACGACTCCTGAGCACCGTGCGCGGCTCGGCTCGCTCCACGACGTCGTCCGTAGTGTGCCGTCGCTGTACGACGACGGGCTCCTGCGCGTCACCGAAGGGCCGGACGGTGAGCTCCTCCTGGCGGGGGAGTGCGACCTGTCCAACGTCTCCGCGCTGGCCGAGGTGTTCGAGTCGCACCTCGCCGCCGCACCCCGGATCGTCGACGTCGGCCGCCTGCGGTTCGCCGACGTCCGGACCGTCCGCCTGCTCGCCGGCCTGGTCGACGACGGGGCCGCCGCCGGGATCCGGCGTGCGAGGCCGCTGATCGGCGCGCTGCTGGGCGCGGCCTCCTCGGTGCACGGACGCTGACCGGCCCCGCCGGGGCACGGCCGCGACATCGGTCGTCCGGATGTCGACGTGCCCGTCGGGGCGCACCAGGACCAGCTCGCCGTCGACGGGGAGGTAGGCGAGCACCGGCTCAGCGAGGGCTCGTCGTCGCCCACATCCACGTCGAGTGGCCATGGTCCGAGCAGACGTCCCGCACGGTGACGAGCTCGTGTGCGACCCGCACGCCCGCGCGGGTCGCGCCCGCGTCGGGGCCGTCGGGCGGTCGGAACGGGCAGCCCGGGCCCTGGGCCGCCACGTCGAGCCGCACCCGCAGCGACGATGCCCACGAGCAACGGACGCGGACCGGTGCCCGCCCGGCGAGGAGGGCGGCGCCGAGAACCTCGCCGACCGCGACGAGCAGCCGTGCCACGTCCTCCTCCGGCAGGTGGCGGTGCGCTGCGACCAGCCGCAGCGCCTCGCGGAGCCGGGCCAGCTCCGCAGGCCTGGCGATCCACACCTCCAGGGTCGGCCCCGAGCGCCGGACGGCAGGAGGATCGGACCGGTGCATCGGTGGCGTCCTCCCGCCGTGCTCTGTGAGTAGGGCCGACACGCGACCGGGGCCGGAGGGAACACCTCCGACCCCGGTCGCGCCGTGAGTCAGCGTCCGGTCGCCTCGTCCTTGACCGTGCTGCCGGCCTGCTGGGCCCGGTCCTGCACCTGGTCGGCTGCGGAGCGGCCCTCGTCCTGGACGGTGGAGACGGCATCCTGAGCGGTCTCCTGGACCGATTGGACGGCCGCCTGGGCCGGTTCGCGGAGGCTCTCGCCGAGCTCCTGGGCCTTCTCCTGCGCCTGCTCGACGAGGGGTTGCCCGGCCTCCAAAGCCTTGTCCTTGACCTGGCCGGCGAGCTCCTGTTCCTGCCGGGTCGCGGGCAGCAGCGACGACACGAGCCAGCCCGCTCCGAAGGCGATCAGACCGGCGGCCAGCGGGTTGCCGCGGGTCTGGCGTCGTGCGGCGTCGGGCAGGTCGCGGGTGGTGTCGGCGACCCGCGACGCGGCGTCGGACGCTGTGTCCGACGCCGTGGAGGTGACGTCGTCGAGCCGGTCGGAGGCCTGGCTCGCGAGCCCGCGGGCGCCGGACGGGTGGTCGTCGGAGTCGCTGCCCATCACCGCGTCGCGCCAGCCGGCGACGCGGCTGCGGACGCGGCCGACGCGGCGCTCCATGATGCGGCTGGGGGTCACCTTCTCGGTCAGGGCGTCGACGTCGCCCCCGAGCCGGCGTTGCGTCCGCTCGATCTCGCGCCGGATGGCATCGGGGTCGGAGCTGGAGGTGGTCTGGGGGGTGTCGTAGGGGGTCGTCATCGGGTTCTCCTCACCGGCTCTTCAGGGCGTCGGGAACCTGCTTGAGCGTGTCGACGGTCCGCTCGGGGGTCGGGTTGGTCCTGCGCAGGTTGGAACGGCCGATCACGTAGCCGACGGCGGCGATCACGGCCCAGACGGCGGCGACGACCAGGCCGGCCCAGCCGCCGTCCATCACGTTCGTGAGGCCCGCCCACAGTGCGACGGACAGGAACAGCAGCACCATGTAGGCGCCGAACCCGGCGCCGCCGAAGCCGGCGGCCGCGCGGCCGGCGTTGCGGGCCTCCTGTTTCAGCTCCGCCTGGGCGAGGGCCAGCTCCTGGCGCATCAGCGTGGAGAGGTCCCGGGAGACGCGGCCCATCAGGTCGCCGACGGACAGGGTCTCGACGTCCGGGTGCGGGTCGTGGGGCAGGGCGCCGTGGGGCTCGAACTGCGACCCGTGGGGCTCGTACTGCGACCGGCCGTCGTACTGGGGCGGTGCCTCGTGCCTGGGCGGTGCCTCGTACTGGGGCGGTGCCCCGTACCCCGGCTGTGCGGCCTGGCCGGGAGCGACGACAGGGCCGCCCGGGACGCCGTACCCGGGCTGGTTGCCCTGGCCCGGTGGGGTTCCGTAGCCGGGCTGGGTGCCGTAGCCCGGCGGCGTGGGGCCGGGGCCGGTCACCGCGGGTCCTCGGTCACGCGGGGGTCACCGTGGCGGCCGATCTCGTCGACGTAGTCACCGACGGTCGGCGATCCCGGCCGGAGGGCGTGCGCAGGTCCGGATCCGGGTGTCGGCACCGGTGGAACCGGGTCGGTCCGGGGGCCGGGAACGGGATCGGGCGCGGGTGGGGGACCGCCGGGACCCGCAGGTCCGCCCGAGCCGGGACCCGCAGGTCCGCCGAAGCCCGGACCGGGCGGCGGACCACCTGTGCGCGCCGGATCGGTGTCCGAGTAGGCCGGCGGCGCGTGGGGGTCGGTCGGCGCGGGCGGCAGCGTCGTCGCGGGCGTGCTCGGTGTGGGCGTCACCGGGCCCGGCGCAACCGGATGCCCCGGCTGCGCGACGGGGCCCCGTCCCACGGTCCCCGTGCCGTCGGACGAACTGCGCTCGTGGTCGACGACCCCGCGGGTCAGGCGTCCGGCGAGCACACCGGCCAGCGCGGCACCGGCGAGGAACGCGCCGGGGCGGCGCCGGGCGAGGCGCCGTACGTGGTCGACGAGGTCGCCGGGGTCGCGCTGCTCGAGCCAGCCGGCGAGGTCGTCGGCGCGGCCCGCGGCCTGGTGGGCGAGGTCGGCGACCGGGCCGCCGTCGCCGGCCCCGGCCATCTGCCGCAGCTCGGCGGCGACGCTGCGCACCCCGCCCGCGACCTGCCGCTGGGTGGCGCCCGCCTGCTGCTGCAGCTGGGAGCGGGCCTCGCCGTACAGGTCCCTCGCCTGTCGCCGGGCTTCCCCGGCGACCTCCTTGGTGGCGTCCGCGGCCGTGCTCGCGACCTGGCTGCCGGCCTCGGCGGCCGTGTGCGCCACCTCGCTCCCCTCGGACCGGGCGGTGTCGGCGGCATGCGTGACGGTGCCGCTGGTGTCGCCGTTGTTGCCCGCGCCGTTGCCGGTGCCCCATGTCGGTGTCCCTGTCATCGCGGCTCCTTCCGTTCGATCGGGTGCCCGCAGCGATACCCGGCCGCCGGTCGCGGACACCGCCCGCTTTCCACCGGTGACCGAATCACTCGAACGGGGGAGAAGATCCGTGTCGGTCGGCGCGGGAGGTTTCCTCGGCCCGTTCCGGGGTATCGGGCTGGTCGGCGAGAGGGGACCGCGCATGTGGGAACGGCTGGGCCAGTGGCCGGTGGTGCGACAGCTGACCGGGCACGACCGGCTCGGCCGCGGTGCCGCGGCACAGTCGCCGTCGCACGTCGGGCTGCGCCCGCGGACCGCGGACGCCGACAGGGTGGCCGGTTCGGTGTGCCCGTACTGCGCGGTCGGCTGCGCCCAGAAGGCGTACGTGCGCGACGAGAAGATCGTCCAGATCGAGGGCGACCCCGACTCCCCGATCTCACGCGGCCGCCTGTGCCCCAAGGGTTCGGCGAGCCTGCAGCTCGTCACCGGTCCGCAGCGGCTCGACAAGGTGCGCTACCGCGCCCCCTACGCCACCGAGTGGACCGACCTCGACCTGCACGAGGCGATGGAGATGATCGCCGACCGCGTCGTCGCCGCTCGTGAACGCGGCTGGCAGGACGTCGACGGGAAGGGGCGGCGGCTCAACCGCACGGTCGGGCTGGCGGCGCTCGGCGGGGCGACGCTCGACAACGAGGAGAACTACCTCCTCAAGAAGCTCTTCACGGCGATGGGCGCCATCCAGATCGAGAACCAGGCCCGTATTTGACACTCCGCCACGGTTCCCGGTCTGGGAACCTCCTTCGGTCGCGGCGGGGCGACGGACTACCAGCAGGATCTCGCGAACTCGGACTGCATCGTGATCATCGGCTCGAACATGGCCGAAGCGCACCCGGTCGGGTTCCAAGGGCCGCGGCGCCCGGGTCATCCACATCGATCCGCGTTTCACGCGCACGAGCGCCGTCGCCGACACCTACGTCCCCATCCGGGCGGGCTCGGACATCGCGTTCCTCGGCGGCATCATCGCCCACGTCCTGGACAACGACCTGGACTTCCGCGAGTACGTCGCCGCCTACACGAACGCCTCGTTCCTGGTCGGTGAGGACTTCGCCGACACCGAGGATCTCGACGGTCTGTTCTCCGGCTACGACCCCGCCACCGGCACCTACTCGCGCGACAGCTGGTACTACGCCGGTACGCAGCCTCCGGGCGAGACGGACGGGAGCCGCGCCAAGACGTTCAGCGAGCCCTTCCAGGCGGGCGCGAGCGGTGCCGGGCTCGAGGGCGCCGCCGACGCCGAGCGGGACCCCACGCTGCGCGACCCGCGGTGCGTCTTCCAGATCCTGAAGCGCCACTTCGCCCGCTACACCCCGGAGATGGTCGAGCGCGTCTGCGGCACACCGCGGGAGCAGTTCCTCGACGTCTGCCGGGCGTGGACGACCAACTCGACCCGGGAGCGGACGACGGCGCTGGTCTACAGCGTGGGCTGGACCCAGCACAGCGTCGGCGCGCAGTACATCCGCACGGGCGCGATCCTGCAGCTGTTGCTGGGCAACGTCGGCCGGCCGGGCGGTGGGGTGTTCGCGCTGCGCGGGCACGCGAGCATCCAGGGCTCGACCGACATCCCGACGCTGTTCAACCTGCTCCCCGGCTACCTCGCGATGCCCAACGTGGAGCACACCGACATCGACGCGTGGGTCGACGACCAGCGCAGTGCGGGGCACAAGGGTTACGGCTACGACGTCGACGCCTATCTCGTCTCACTGCTCAAGGAGTACTTCGGCGACGCGGCCACCCCGGACAACGGCTTCGGCTTCGACTGGCTTCCCCGCATCGACGGCGACCACGGCACGTACCGGACCGTCATGGACATGATCGACGGAAAGGTGTTCGGCTACGTCGTGCTGGGCCAGAACCCGGCCGTCGGCTCGGCGCACGGGAAGCTGCAGCGGCTCGGGTTGGCCAACCTCGACTGGCTGGTCGTGCGCGACCTCAACGAGATCGAGACGGCGACGTTCTGGAAGGACTCCCCGGAGATCGAGACGGGGGAGATCGTCCCGGAACAGTGCCGCACCGAGGTGTTCCTGATGCCGGCGGCGTCGCACGTCGAGAAGGAGGGCACGTTCACCCAGACGCAGCGGATGCTGCAGTGGCGCACCAAGGCCGTCGAGCCGACGGGTGACCGGCGCTCGGAGCTGTGGTTCGCCCACCACCTGGGCCGCCTGGTCCGGGAGCGGCTGGCGGCCTCCACCGAGCCTCGCGACGTCCCGGTGCAGCGGCTGGCGTGGGACCACGCCACCGAGGGCGACGGTCCGTGGGCCGAACCCTCGGCCGACGACGTCCTGCGCCGCATCAACGGGTACGACCTGACCACGGGGGAGCTGCTGCCCGGCTACCTGGGGCTGAAGGCCGACGGCAGCACGTCGTCGGGCTGCTGGATCTACAGCGGTGTGTACGCCGACGGCGTCAACCGGTCCGCCCGCCGCACGCCCCACACCGAGCAGGGCCCCTACGACGCCGAGTGGGGCTGGACGTGGCCGATGAACCGGCGCGTGCTCTACAACCGGGCGTCGGCCGACCCTCAGGGGCGGCCGTGGAGCGAGCGGAAGAAGCTCGTCTGGTGGGACGCCGACGCCGGCGAGTGGACCGGCCACGACGTGCCGGACTTCCCGGCGCGCCTCCCGCCCGGACATGTTGCGCCGCAAGGAAGCACCGGCCCGGAGGCGCTGTGCGGTGACGATCCGTTCATCATGCAGCCCGACGGGAAGGCGTGGCTGTTCGCGCCGCACGGCCTGCTCGACGGGCCGCTGCCCACGCACTACGAGCCGCACGAGTCGCCGGTGCGCAACCCGCTCTACGGCCAGCAGAGCAACCCGACCCGCAAGGTCTACGGCCGCCCGGACAACCCGTCGAACCCGTCGCCTCCGGAGCGCGGTGGCGAGGTGTTCCCCTACGTCCTCACCGCGGCGCGGCTCACCGAGCACCACACGGCGGGTGGGATGAGCCGTCAGCTGCCCTACCTGGCGGAGCTGCAGCCGGCGCTGTTCGTGGAGGTGTCGCCGGAGCTCGCCCGTGAGCGGGGCCTGGCTCATCTCGGAGACGCGCACGTCGTCACCAGCCGGACGGCGGTGCAGGCGCGGGTCGTCGTCACGGACCGGTTGGCGCCGTTGCGGATCGAGGGCCGGGTGATCCACCAGGTGTGGCTGCCCTACCACTTCGGCCACACCGGCCTGGTGTCCGGCGACGTCGTCAACGACCTGTTCGGCGTCGTCGAGGACTCCAACGTCTTCATCCAGGAGAGCAAGGTGACGACGTGTGACGTCCGCCCGGGACCCCGCCCGCGCGGTCAGGAGCTGCTCGCGTTGATGGAGCGGGTGCGGGCCGAGGCCGGCGTCACCGTCGAGACGGGCACCCGGATCGCCACGAGCCACGGGGTGCCCCACACCGAGGAGAGCCCGTGAGCCGCAACCGCCTGTCAGGACCGCTCGACGACGTCGCCGGCGACGCGGGGCACGTCGCGCACCCGCCGCGCGTCGGCTTCTTCACCGACACCTCGGTCTGCATCGGCTGCAAGGCGTGCGAGGTCGCCTGTAAGGAGTGGAACGACGTTCCCGAGGACGGCCTCGACCTGCTGGGGATGTCGTTCGACAACACCGGGATGCTGGGCGCGAACTCGTGGCGCCACGTCGCGTTCGTCGAGCAGCCGCGCGTGACCGGACGTCAGGACCCGGGTTTCGACGGGCTCCCGACCGGCACGTCGGGCATCCCCGAGACCGCCGGTGCCGTCGAGCCCCGGCTGCGGGAGGCGCCCCGCGGCGGGTCCGAGCTCGGCACGAGCCCGCTCCCGCCCGGTGGCCCCGAGCCGCAGGAGCTGGGCATGCCCGGGTTCGACCGGCCCGGCGACCTCGCGGACGCCGGCACCCGCACGGACTTCCGCTGGCTGATGGCCTCGGACGTCTGCAAGCACTGCACGCACGCCGGATGTCTGGACGTGTGCCCGACGGGGGCGTTGTTCCGCACCGAGTTCGGCACCGTCGTCGTCCAGCAGGACATCTGCAACGGCTGCGGCTACTGCGTCTCCGGCTGCCCGTACGGGGTGATCGACCGGCGCGAGCACGACGGCCGCGCCAACAAGTGCACGCTCTGCTACGACCGCATCGGTGACGGCCTCGAACCGGCGTGCGCGAAGGCCTGCCCGACCGACTCCATCCAGTTCGGCGAGCTCGACGAGCTGCGTGAGCGCGCCGACCGCAGGCTCGCGCAGCTGCACGACCTCGGTGTCGGCGAGGCCCGGCTCTACGGCCGCGACCCCGACGACGGCGTCGGCGGCGACGGCGCGTTCTTCCTGCTGCTCGACGAGCCCGAGGTGTACGGCCTGCCGCCGGACCCGCAGGTCCCGACCCGGTACGCGCCGTCGATGTGGCGCCGCGCCGGGGCGGCCGCGGTGGCGTTCGCGCTGGCCGGGGTCGCCGCGTTCGCCGGGGGACGCCGGTGAGCGGTCCGCAGCCGGCGCCCGCGGAGCGGCGCAGCGACGAGGGTGGCGCCGCGGGCCGTTCGGCACGGATGTTCCAGGGCATCCGCCGGGGTCGCCGGGGCGGCGAACCGACGGTCGTCCCCGAGGCGGAGTTCGGCTCGTACTACGGCCGTCCCGTGCTCAAGGCGCCGGTGTGGGAGTGGAAGATCGCGGCCTACCTGTTCTGCGGGGGGCTGGCGGCCGGGTCGTCGGTGCTCGCAGCGGGTGCGGACCTCACGGGCCGTCCGTCGTTGCGGCGTTCGTGCCGGATCGGGTCGCTGGGGGCGCTGGGGGCGCTGGGGGCGAGCCTGTACTTCCTCGTCTCGGACCTGGGCCGCCCGGAGCGGTTCCACCACATGCTGCGCGTGCTCAAGCCGACGTCGCCGATGAGCGTCGGGACGTGGATCCTCAGCGCGTTCGGTCCCGGTGCGGCCGCCGCGGCCGTCGCCGAGCTGCTGCCGGCGCGGGTGCGGCGGCGCCGCCTCGCGGGTCGGCTGCTCGACCGGCTCGCCCGCCCGCTGGGCATCAGCGCCGCCGCCACCGCGCCGGCGGTGGCCTCGTACACGGCGGTCCTGTTGTCGCACACCGCGGTTCCGGGCTGGAGCGAGGTCCGCGACGAGTTGCCCTTCGTGTTCGTCGGCTCGGCCGCGGCCAGCGGGGGAGGGCTCGGCATGCTGTGCGCACCCGTGGCCGAGGCGGGCCCCGCGCGGGTGTTCGCCGCCGTCGGAGCCGCGGGGGAGATCGTCGCGTCCCGGGTGATGGAGCACCGGCTCGGCCTCGTCGGCGAGGTCTACCGCGAGGGGCACGTCGCTACGCTGCGGCGGGCGTCCGAGTCGCTCACCGCAGCAGGCCTCCTCGGCACGGTCCTGCTCGCCCCGCGCAGCCGCGCGGGTGCCGCCGCGTCCGGGCTCGCGCTCCTCACCGGCAGTGCGCTGCAACGGTTCGGGGTGTTCGAGGCCGGGGTGGCGTCGACGAAGGACCCGAAGTACGTCGTCGTGGCGCAGCGCGAACGGCTGGACGCGCGGGCCGGTAGGGTTCGCTCGCCCAAGTCGGGGTAACGACGACCCATGCCCGACAACGGTTCCCCCACCGACCTCGCCGACGAGGCGTCGTCGCGCGTCCGTGGCCGCCGCACGGTGGCGGTCGCCGAGTCGCTCACCGGAGGCCTCGTCTCCTCCGCGCTCGCGAAGGCCCCCGCCGCCTCGGAGTGGTTCCGCGGCGGCCTCGTCGCGTACAGCGGCGAGGTCAAGCACGACGTGCTCGGCGTCCCGCCCGGCCCCGTGGTGAGCGCCGACGCCGCCGAGGCCATGGCCGACGGGGTCCGCAAGCTGCTGTCCGCGGACGTCGCCGTGGCGGTCACCGGGGTCGGCGGGCCGGGCGAGCAGGACGGCTGCCCCGCGGGCACCGTCTTCGTCGCGGTGGTCACCGCCGACACCTGCCGGACCGAGCACCACCGGCTCGACGGCGATCCCGGGAAGATCTGCGCCGAGGCGGTGACGGCGACCCTGGCCCTGCTGCTCGCGGCCCTGTGAGTGGGCGACCCGCTCGGCCCCGCGCCGGGCGGCGCGACGGCCACGCGCGGCGTCCGCCGACGACCGGGCGCAACCTCACTGCTGTCCGGAGCCGGGAACAGGACCGTGAGGTTGCGCGCGGGTTTTACGCCGGGGAGCGCAGGCGGTTCCGGCGGTGGTGGCGCCGCCGGAGTCACGCCCGGTCAGCTCGCGGGCACGCCGGGATAGGTGACCACCCGGGCCTCGAGGACGCCGTCGGTGACCCTGGTCGCGAACTCCGGGACGGGCGCGGTGGCGGGACCGTGGACGACCGTTCCGTCGTCGAGCCGGAACACGCTCCCTTGCCACGGGCAGGTGATCTCGCCCGACGCGACATCGAGGTCCCCGTCGTGCAGCGGTGCCGAGAGGTGCGGGCAGCGGTTCGACAGCACCGCGACGTCGCCGCCGCGGCGCACGACGAGCACGTCGGCCGCCCCCGCACGACGGCAGACGGCGGCCCCGTCGGGCAGGTCGGCGACCGGGCCGATGGCCTGCCAGTCGTCGGGTCCGGTGTGCGGGACCGACTCGGCCTGGTTGGGGCCCAACGACTGCCGGTAGGCGAGGTGGCCCCCGAGCCAGGCCCCGGCCCCGGCCACCGTGCCCCCGAGCACCGACGTCACCCGCCCGCTGCGGCCCCGGGCGCGCTGCAGCAGGGAGATGCCGAACAACGCGACCGCGGTGACGTTGGTGGCGGCGTGGACGATGCCGACGCGCTGCTGCTCCTCGTGGCTCTCGGCGTAGTCGGCCCAGCCCGCGGCGACGGTGGCCGGGGTGCTGAGCAGCCCCACCGTGATGAGCGTGGACGACCCCCGGGTGTTCGTCCCCGTCACGTCGAGCACCGCCGCGGAGGTGAACGAGCCGACGGTGAGCTGCGCGAGCGCCGGGTGCAGGGAGTGGCCCAGCCACACCCCGTGCAGCGCGTCCTTCACGCGGCGGTCGGCGAGAACCGTGGAGACCACGCTCCGGGCGAGTGCCGCGGGCCGGTCCAGCACCGTCGCCCGCTCGAGACCGCCGGTGATGGCGTCGAGGATCCTCATGCCCGTGTAGTAGACCGCGGGACCGCCGTGAAACCTCGGCTCGTCGACGAACCCCGGTCGACGAACCCCGGTCGACGAACCCCCGACGGCGACCCGGCGGAGGCGGTGGCCGGGCGTCCCTCAGAGCCCGGCCCGGTGTGTGGCCATGGTGCGGGCGATGGCGGACAGCTTCACGTTCATCCGCTGCGACACCGACTCGAGGATCTCGACCGCCCTCTGCTCGCCCAAGCCCTCGCGTTCCATGAGCACGCCCGTGGCGTGGCCAATGACGTCGCGGTGGCGCAGCGCCTCGCGCAGGTCGGCGCGGGCGTCGAGCACGGAGGCGGCGTGCGCGGCCAGGACGACGGCGACGTCGCGGTCGGCGTAGTCGAGACCGCCGCGGGTGTGGGAGACGAAGGTCAGCGCCGCGACCCGCGGCGGGTCCTCGTGGGCGAACAGGCCGACGGACAGCACGCTGCGGACCCGCCGCCCGGCCGCGGCGGGCCCCCAGTGCGGGAGCCGGCGGTCGGCCCCGACGTCGGAGGACTCGTAGAGCCCGAGCCCGGCGCGGCGGCTGGCCATGACGCACGGGCCCTCGCGCAGCCGGTACTGCAGGTCGTCGAGGCGGGCCGCCAGCGGGCCCGACGCGGCGGCGGTCTCGAAGGTGCCGTCGGCGCGGCGGACGGTGACGCTCACCAGGTCCGCGGCCGGCACCAGGGTCCGCCCCGCGTCGACGACGACGCGCAGGGCGTCACCGGTCGAGGTGGAGCGCGCCACGGCGGCGGCGAAGGTGGAGAACTCGAACGCCCAGGGGTGGGTTCCGGTTCCGGTCGCGGTGGTCGTCTCGTCCACGATGCTCCACCTCCCAGCGCAGCGGTGAGGCGACCAGCCTGCCACGGGTCGGCGGCGCGCCTCATCCCCCGATGGCGTCACGTGCCCAGCGCGACCGTCCCGGCGCGACCGTGTCAGCGCGACCGTGTCGACCGTGGGTCTCCGGCGACGGTGTCGGCGGCGTCGGCGCCGCGGTCCCCCATGGGCTCTGCGGGCCCGCGGGTGCTGTCGCGCGCGGTCTGCCGTTCGCTCTCGGCGTTGATCTCCGCCCCCAGCAACACGATGTAGCCGGTCAGGTACAGCCACAGCAGCAGCACGATGACGCCGGCGAGCGCGCCGTAGGTCTTGTTGTAGGAACCGAAGTTGTCGACGTAGAGGCTGAACACGACGCTGCCGACGACCCACAGCACCGTGGCGACGACGGCGCCGACACTGACCCACCGCAAGCGCGGGGCGTCGCGGTCGGGCGCCACCCGGTACACGACGGCGAGCGCCACGACGACGAGCGCCACGAGCAGGACCCAGCGCACGACCTGGGCGATGACGAGCCCGATGCCGCCGAGGCCGAGCGCGTCGAACACGGCCGGCGTCACCGCGACCAGGGCCACCGCGACGAGCACGAACACGACGGCACCGAGCGTCAGCAGCAGCGCCGTCCCGCGGAGCCGCAGGAACCCGCGGGACTCCTCCTCGTCGTAGGCGAGGTTGGTCGCCTTGATCAGGTTCATCGTGCCCGCCGACGCGCTCCACAGCGCCGCGAGCAGCGAGACCACCAGCCCGACGCCCAGTGCCCCCGTACCGGCGTCGGTGACCGACCGCAGCTGGTCGGTGATGATCGGCCGCGCGGCGGCGGGCAGCGCGGCGGCGAGCTGCTCGACCTGCGCGGCGACCTGCGACGGGTCGGCGACGAGCCCGTACAGGGTGAGCGCGGCGATGAGCGCCGGGAACAGGGCGAGGAAGGCGAAGTAGGCGACCCCGCCCGCGAGGATCGGGACGTTGTCGGCCTTCGCCTCGGCGAACGCCCGCCGCGTCACCTGCCACCAGCCGGCGGGCGGGATCTCCGCAGGCGTGCGCGCCTGCCGGCCGGGCACCCGGTCGTCGTCGCGCGGCGGGCCGGCGGAGGGTTGTGAAGTCGTCACGGCGGGCCGCATAGCCGCTGTGGGCGCGGTCGAACCCTGGAACCGGGGACACGTGCCTGCGGCTGTTCCCGTCGTCCCCGGCCGGCGGGCCGGGCCTGATCCGGCGACAGGAGATCGACTGCCCGCCGAATGTTTCGTGGCGGCCGCGGGTACTGGCTGTGGGCGTGCGGCGTCCGACACGGTCCGTGACCGAGGAGCGGACCTCACCGACGGGTGCCGCGCCGGGTCCGAGGTACGTGCACGACGCGGAGGCGAGGCGCATGACGTCCCGTGGGGCGGATGACGAGCAGGCGATGGTGGAGACCCCCGTCCTCGTCGAAAGAACCCCTTGCGCTGCTGGGTGAGGAGCTCGACGACGGCCGGCAGCCGGGCGTCACCGGGACCACGCCCGCGGCGGCGGAGAACAGGACCGTCCGGCTCGCCGCAGCGCGTCTCGCCCGGGCCGAGGCGGCCGAGCTGCGGCGCAGAGCGGCTGCGCTGTCGGCGGCGACGGCGGCGCTGCGCGCGCGCAACGCCTCGAGCCGGGCGGCCTCGGCACGACTGATCGCCGAGGGCCGGGACAGGATCGACCACCACATCGACCACCACAGGGAGGTGCGCCGGACCGTCGACCTCGTCGGCCTGGGCGACCAGCTGGTCAACGCACACGACCCTGCGACGGTTCTGCTGCCCGCGCTGCGGGCACTGCGGTCCCTCGCACCCGGCGACACCGCCGCGGGCGCCCTGCTGCGATCCGGCCACACGACCCGGATCGGCGCGATCCTCGGGGCGCGCGCCCAGGCGATCCTGCGCAGCGAGCTGGACAACGGGGAGGGCCCCGGCACCGACGCGCTCCGATCGGGGACGGTCGTCGCCGTGCCGGACGTCCGTGCGGCGTCGACGGCCGCGCGCCGGCCCGGCTGGTGCGGCGACGTCGCCGCCTCGGGCGTGCGCGCCGTCCTGGCGCTGCCCCTGTGCGGCAACCGCGGACGGACACTGGGCGCCCTGGTCCTGGTGTCGGACGTCCCGGTGCAGGCGGCGCCGGAGACCGTCGACGCCGGGCGGGCGCTCGCCGCGATGACGTCGCTGGCGCTGGCGCGGGTGCACAGCGAGGAGTCCGCCTCACGCGCGATCGCGAGCCGGGACCTGATCGGGCAGGCCAAGGGGATCCTGATGCGAGAGCACGGCATCGCCGACGACGAGGCGTTCGAACGGCTGAAGCGCTTGTCCCAGGACCACAACGTCAAGGTCGTCAGCGTGGCCGAGCAGGTCGTGGCGGCGTACCGCGGGCACGACGCCGCGGCCCCGTCCACGGCTTGAGAGCCGTGCACCGAAAACCTGTGACCCAGGTGCGGCCCACCGCTTGCCCCGGCGCGCCGCCCGTGGTTTGGTCCGGGCCTGGGCGCAGACAGCACCGCGGCGGCAGCGACGGCGCGGTCCTGCGGTCACCGTGCCGGCGGAGGGAGCGGCCATGACCGGGCAACCCGATCTCCCGTCGTCGACGTGGAGCTGCACCGACGGCACCGCGCGGGTGGTGTCGTCGGAACCCGGCACCGTGCGGGTGCAACTGGCGGGCGAGATCGACCTCACCAACTCCGACGACCTGGGGCGATGGCTCGCGGAATGGCATGTCGCCACGCTGCAGATCGATCTGCGACAGGTCCGCTTCCTCGCCGTCTGCGGGGCCCGGCGGCTCGCCGTGCTCCGGACCGAACTCGACGCCGGATCGCGCCGGCTGCAGGTGATCCCGCCCGACGACGTCGTCATCCGGCGGGTTCTCGACGCGCTGGGACCGTTCGAGCTCGTCGAGTCCGAGGCCGGTGCGCCCGGTTGAGACGTGCACGCCCGGCTCCTCACGTCCACGGAAGTACGAATGCCGCCGTCCCCCGGTAGCCGGGGGAACATCGATCGGAGTGTGCACGCGTGGACAGCTCGTCGCGGACCGGCCGTCCACGGCCGACGCCGGCATCCCGCCTCGTCGTCGTGGGAGCGTCCGCGGGCGGGGTGGAGGCGTTGCGCAGTGTCGTCGGGGCACTGCCCGCGGAGCTGCCCGCGGCGATCGTCGTGGTCCTGCACATCCCCGCCGACGCCCCGAGCGCGCTCGCCGCGATCCTCGACCGGGCCGGACCGCTGCGCGCGGTGACCGCGCGGCACGGCGACGTCCTGGAGGCGGGCACGATCTTCGCCGCGCCCGCCGACCACCACGTCCTCGTCGCCGACGGACACCTGCACCTGTCGCGGGGGCCCCGCGAGAACGGCCACCGCCCGGCACTCGATCCGCTGTTCCGGTCGGCGGCGGCCGACTTCGGCCCCGCGGCGATCGGGGTCGTCCTGTCCGGGAACCGGGACGACGGCACCGCAGGCATCGCGGCGCTCGCCCGCGCGGGCGCCCCCGTCCTGGTCCAGGACCCGGAGGAGGCGCTCTACGTGGGCATGCCGAGCAGCGTGATCCGGCACGTCCCCGGTGTCCGCGCGCTGCCGGCGACGAAGCTCGGGGCGATGATCGGCGAACTGCTCTCGGAGCTCGTGCCGGCCCACGAGGCGGCCCACGACCCGCTGACCGAGGCGGAGGCCCGGATCGCCGACATCTCGGTGGAACCCGCGGACACCACACCGGACCTGGACGAGGCGGAGCCGTCGGGACTGTCCTGTCCGGACTGCGACGGCGTGCTGTTCCGGCTGCCGGGGGAGCCGGCGCCGCGGTTCCGGTGCCGCGTCGGCCACGCCTGGTCGCCGACCAGCCTGTCGGCTCAGCAGGACGAGGCCATCGAGGGTGTCCTGTGGTCGGCCTTGCGGGCGCTCGCGGAGAAGGCGGAACTTCAGCGTCGGCTGGCCGAGTCCGCCGCCGGGGTCGGCCGGCAGGGGGCCGCGGACACGCATCTCAGGCGCGCCGCCCGGGCGAAGTCGGACGCCGAGGCGTTGCGCCGGCTGCTGGCGGGCGGCGCGATCGAGGACGAGGACGAGGACGTGTCGCCCATCGGCTAGGCTGCGCCGGCGCGCCCCGCACAGGGGCCTGCGGCCGAGTGATCGGAGTGGGGCGCTTGTCGCAGCCGGATCCGGACTTCGAGGCGTTGCTGCACCACCTCAAGCAGACCCGTGGGTTCGACTTCACCGGGTACAAACGGAGCAGCCTGGTCCGGCGGGTCGCCCGCAGGATGTCGCAGGTCGGGGTCACCGAGTACGGCGACTACCTCGACTACCTCGAGCTGCACGCCGAGGAGTTCACGGCGCTCTTCAACACGATCCTGATCAACGTCACCGGGTTCTTCCGCGACCCCGAGGCCTGGGAGTACCTGCGCACCGAGGTGCTGCCAGCCCTGCTGGCGGGCAAGGGGGCGACCGAACCGGTGCGGGTCTGGAGCGCCGGGTGCGCGTCGGGCGAGGAGGCCTACACCCTCGCCATCCTGCTCGCGGAGATGCTCGGGCCCGCGGAGTTCCGCGATCGCGTCAAGATCTACGCCACCGACGTCGACGAGGAGGCGCTGGCGTACGCGCGGCAGGGCACCTACTCCGAGCGTGAGGTGGCCGGTGTCCCGGACGAGCTGCGCGAGCAGTACTTCGAGCAGCTGGGCGGCCGGTTCACGTTCCGCAAGGACCTGCGCCGATCGGTGATCTTCGGCCGCAACGACCTCGTCCAGGACGCGCCCATCTCGCGCATCGACCTGCTGGTCTGCCGCAACACCCTCATGTACTTCAACGCCGAGACGCAGGCCCGCATCCTCGCGCGGTTCCACTTCGGGCTCTCCGACCCGGGCGTGCTGTTCCTCGGCAAGGCCGAGATGCTGCTCAGCCACGGGGCGACGGTCATGCCGGTCGACCTCAAGCGCCGCACGTTCCGCAAGGCCCCCCGGACCGCGCCGCAGAACGGGACGTTGTTCGCCGACCCGCTGCCCGTCGTCGTCCGGACCGCCCCGGACGGGCTCGACCTGCTGCGCGACGAGGCGGTCCTCGCCTCCCCGCTCGCGCAGGTGGTGCTCAACGCCGACGGCCTCATCGCCGTCGTGAACCGGCAGGCCGAAGTGCTCTTCGGCATCTCCACCCGCGACGTCGGCCGCCCGTTCCGCGACCTCGAGCTGTCCTACCGGCCGCTGGAGCTGCGCAGGCACATCGAGAAGGCGCTCGAGGAACGCCGGACGGTCCGGATCACCGACGTCACCTACAACCGTGGGCCGGAGGTCGTGCACCTGGAGGTCCAGGTCAGCCCGCTGGCCAACGGCGACGTCGAGCCGCTGGGGGTGAGCGTCGCGTTCCACGACGTCACCGACTTCCGCCGGCTCCAGGACGAGCTCGAACAGGCGAACCGCCAGCTCGAGACCGCCTACGAGGAGCTGCAGTCGACCAACGAGGAGCTGGAGACGACCAACGAGGAGCTCCAGTCCACGAACGAGGAGCTCGAGACGATGAACGAGGAGCTGCAGTCGACCAACGACGAGCTCCAGACCATCAACGACGAGCTGCAGGACCGCACCGGTGAGCTGGACCGGAGCAACGACTTCCTCGAGACGATCCTGACCAGCCTGCGTGCCGGCGTGGTGGTCGTCGGGCCCGAGCTGGTGGTGCAGGTCTGGAACCACCAGGCCGAGGAGCTGTGGGGGCTGCGCCGCGACGAGGCGGTCGGCGAGCACCTGCTCAACCTCGACATCGGCCTGCCGCTCGACCAGGTGCGGCCGGTCGTGCGCGGCACCCTCGCCGGCGACGACGGCCCGCAGGAGGTCCTGCTCGCCGCCATCAACCGCCGGGGCCGCAGCATCGACGTCCGCGTCGTCGCGAGCCCGCTGCGCGGCGAGGCCGGCGCGGTCGTCGGCGCCATCCTGACGATGGAGGAAGCGGCGGGCGTGGAGGACGTCGTCGTCCGCTGAGCGCGGTCCACCACACGCCGGCCCGGAGGTCGCCATGGACGAACCCGATGTGGTGGCTGCCGTGGCGCGGCGGCGCAAGGAGATCGCGGCGCGGCTCGAGGAGCTGCGGACGCGTCGGCGGCGGCTGGCCGACCCCGGGACGAGCCGCTCGACAGCGGCCGACGTGGAGTCCGCCGAACGGTCCGCGCTCGCGGCGCGGCACCACGCCGAGGACGCGAGGCAGCGCGTCGTTCAGCGTCACGAGCTGTCCGTCCGCCGCCACCTCGAGGCCGCTGCGGTCCTCGCCGCGGCGGGGGACCAGGAGGCCGCCGCGCGGCACCGTGCTGCCGCTGCCGCTGCCCGTGAGGTGCCGCCGCCCGTGTTCGAGGAGTAGGTCGAGCGGGATCGGTGCGCGAGGAGCACCATCGGGGTCGGCCGGCCGGAGGGAGGATCGATGGCGGTCGAGAAGCTGACGCTGCGGACCGAGGACGGTCCCGACGTCGCGACGGTCGTGTGCGCCGGGGAGCTCGACCTGGCGGGCAGCACCCGGCTGCGCCGCGTGCTGGGCAAGCACCTGTTCGACCGCGGCCGGTTGCTCGTCGACGTCCGCGCACTGCAGCCCGGTTCGGCCGCCCACGTCGCCGTGTTCTCGACGGTGCTCGCCCGCGCGGGTGGGTGGCCGCACGCGCGGATGGTCCTCGTCGCGGGAGACGGGCCCGTCGCCCGCGTCATGCGGCTGGCCGGTGACGCGCGGGAGGTGCCGGTCGCGACCGACCGCCCCGAGGCACTGGAGCGGCTGACGCGGCGGCCCGACCGCGTCCGGCGTTCGACGGAGCTGCCGTCCGGGCCGCACGCCGCCGGGTTCGTCCGCGAGCTGGTCAAGGTCGCGTGCGCCGACTGGGAGCTGCCCGACCAGGTCCGTGACCGCGCCGTCCTGGTGGCCGACGAGCTCACGGCCAACGCCGTCCTGCACACGGCGGGTCCGACGGCTCTGACCCTCACCGTCGACGACCTCGGTCTGCGCGTCGCGGTCCGCGACGGGACGTCGCGGCCTCCGCCGCTGCCGGCCGGGCCGGGGACGGGCCTGGGGCTCGTGGCGGGGCTCAGCGACGCCCAGGGCGTCTCGCCCCACCTCACCGGGAAGACGGTGTGGGTCCTGCTGAGGCGTCCTGCGGGCTGACCGCGGTCGCGGAGGTTTCGCAGCGGGCGCCGCGGGCTATGGCCTGGGCGAGACCGCGCCCACCCGACGTCGGACGGAGCCCTGACGCGATGACCGCCACGGTCGACGGGACCGATCTCGGGGACCCGTCGGGCCACCCCGTCCTGCCACCCGGCTACCGGCCCGGTGGGCTGGTCGGGGTCGGCGGGTCGGCGAGTGTCTACCGGGCGATCGACGGCCGGACCGGCGACACGGTGGCGGTGAAGGTCCTGCACTCGACCGCCGACTCCGTCACGGCGGCCCGGTTCGCCGCGGAGGTGCGGGTGCTGCAGGGTCTGCGCCATCCCGGCCTCGCGCAGATCGTCGACGCCGGTGTCGACCACCACCACCACCCGTACCTGGTCACCCGGTTCGTCGAGGGCCGGACGCTGCAGGCCGCGTTGCACGACGGGCCGATCGGCGCCGGCACCGCGACCGCGGTCGGTGCCCGGCTGGCCTCGACGCTGGCCCACGTGCACGCCCGCGGGATCGTGCACCGCGACGTCAAACCGGCCAACATCCTGCTCGACGAGGCGGGCCTGCCGTTCCTGACCGACTTCGGGGTCTCGCGGATCGTCGCGGCGACGCAGATGACCGAGACGGGTGTCGTCGTCGGGACACCGGCGTACATGGCGCCCGAGCAGGTGCGCGGGGTCCGGGTGGGGCCGGCCGCCGACGTCTACGCGCTGGGCCTGGTCCTGCTGGAGATGCTGACCGGCCTGCGGGAGTACCCGGGAGGTCTGGTCGAGTCGGCCGTGGCGCGGCTGCACCGCCGCCCGCGGGTACCGGCGTCGCTGCCCGGCCCGTTGCGGGTCCTGCTGACGGAGATGACCGAGGACGAACCGGACCGCAGACCGGCGGCCGCCGACGTCGCGGCCCGGCTCGCCGCCGCCGCTCCGGTGCGCACGTTGCCGGTGGGGGCGTTGCCGGTGGGGGCGGTGCCGGTGGGGACTTTGCCGGTACGCATGATGCCGGTGCGCCGCGCGGCGGCCGCCCTGGCGACGGCGGCCGCGCTGGCCGTCGTGGCGGTCGGGGTGGTCGGGCCGGCGGGGGAGTCCGTGGACGCCACCGCCGGTGCCCCCGCGGCGCCGACCGCGCCGGGACCTGCGGTACCGCCGGTCGAGGTGGGCGCCGTGGTGGCGGACCCGCTGCCGGCCGGCGTCGGAGCAGCCCGTTCGGGGACCGGTCCGGTCGCCGACACCGCCCGCACGGTGCACGAGGACGTCGCGCCGCCCGTCGCGTCCACGACACGCACGACCGACGCCGGGCGCGGTGCGCGCGACGAGCGCGGTGGGCGTACCGGGGCGGCGGAGCAGCGGGCGTCGACCGCCCCTGCCAGGGGAACGACGACCCGCGACGAGGACCGCGACGACAGCGGCAACGGCAACGGCAACGGGAACGGGAACGGCAACGGGAACGGCAACGGCAACGGCAACGGCAACGGCAACGGCGGCGGGGACCAGGACGAGCAGTGACCCTGCCGGGGCCGGTCAGGGCCGGCGACGGGCGACGAGCAGGGCGATGTCGTCGCCGACCGGGGTGCCGCCGACGACCGTCGCCATGATCTCGGCACAGATGGTCTCGACGCTCGGGACCTCGCGGCCGTGCGCGCCGTCCGCGGACGTGGCGTCGCGCAGGGCGAGGGTGAGGTTGTCCAGCCCGACGTCGGGGTCGAGGCCACGGCGTTCGACGAGCCCGTCGCTGTAGGCGCAGATCAGCGCGCCCG
Source organism: Pseudonocardia sulfidoxydans NBRC 16205 (assembly GCF_007989085.1). Taxonomy (GTDB): domain Bacteria; phylum Actinomycetota; class Actinomycetes; order Mycobacteriales; family Pseudonocardiaceae; genus Pseudonocardia; species Pseudonocardia sulfidoxydans. The sequence goes on along the minus strand of NZ_BJVJ01000065.1, from coordinate 12,219 downwards.
CAGGGAACTCGACCGACGTGACCCGGCGCGTCGCTCCCGGCATGGTCACCCCCACCGGCAGGTCGGGTGGGACGGCCACGACGTCGGGGGCCCGCCCGGGCAGCGCCAGCAGCGGGACGGGATGCCCGGCCGACGACATCTCGAGCCGCCCGTCGTCGGGGGAGAGCACCGCGCACCACACCGTGGCCATGATCCCCGGGTGGTAGGTCCGGGCGTAGCGGTCGAGCTGGTCGACCAGCCGGGCCGGGTCGTCGACGGTGAGCGCGTGGGTGCGCAGGACGGTCCGCAGCTGCGTCATCGTCTGCGCGGCCCGCAGCCCGTGGCCGAGGACGTCACCGACCACCATCAGGACCCTGCCCGACGGCATTTCGAGGACGTCGTACCAGTCGCCGCCGACGATGCCGAGCTGGTCACCGGCGACGTAGCGGGCCGCGACGTCGAGATCGGGCACGGGTGTGGGCTGCTCGGGCACCATCCAGTTCTGCAGGACCGCCGCCGCGTTGCGCTGCGCCCGGGTGAGCTCGGCCTGGATCGCCAGCGCGGCCCGGTCGGCGATGAGCTGCAGCATCTCGTGGTCGACGTCGCGGAACCGGCGGGTCGTCAGGCTGCCGACGTGAAGGACGCCGATGACCTCGCCGTCGACCATCAGCGGGGCGCCGAGCAGCGAGCGGATCCCGGCGTGGCGCAGCAGCGGATTGAGGACGGTGCCGGAGTCGACGTGCTCGACGGCGATGACCCGGCGCTGCGCGGCCACCGTGCCCGCGAACCCCCGCCCGATCGGGATGCGCACCCCCTGCTGGACCTCGCCCGTGATGCCGCGCGCGGCGGACGCGACCAGGGAGCGGCCGGAGGGGTCGGTGAGCAGCACGGCGGCGGTGTCGGCCTGCAGCAGGTCGAGCGCGCGTTCGATGAGCGTGGTGAGGGCGTCGGCGATGTCGGGGTGGGCGACCTGCGTCGCCCCCGTCGCGCCGGTCGGCGAGGTGCCCGGGAGCGGGCGGCGGTGTTCCACCGTCGGCACGACTGCGTCGTCGACCATGGTTTCCGGTGTCCTTCCGCAGGCATTGCTGACGGAGGCTGCAGACTCAACCGGTCCGGGTCGTACGAACCCTAGCCCAGTGCAGAGGTGGGCGTGACGCGCCGCCTTCCCGGGACGGCCTGCCGCGCCGTCCCGCGCGGTGGTGACGTCCCTCGCCACAGGATTCGTGACGACCCGTCCGGGCTATCGAGGGTGAGGGGTGTCGACGACGCCCCGTCATCACCGCCACAGAAGGGGACCGGCCGATGCCGACCGACGTGAACGTGCAGCCCGGGACAGCGCGGACCGCGGAAGCGGGGCGGGTGTGACCGGCACCGGCGTCCGCGGCTGGTTCAGCGACGGACGCGCCGCCGACCGCGGCCGCATCGGCGACCTGTCGGCCCGGTTCCTCGGCGCGGCGACGGCGACGTACGCGGCCGCGACCCTCGTCCGCCCGTCCGTGCTCGCCGGACCGCTGCGGCTGGGGACCTCGCCGGCCACCGACAGCCTCGTGCGCGCGGTCGGGGTGCGCGACCTCGCGTCGGGGCTCGCGATGGTGGCGACGGGCCGGCGTGCGTGCGTCGTCGCGTCCGCCGTCCGGATCGGGTCCGACCTGGGTGACGCCGTCGTCTTCGGGCTGTCCGACCTGCCGGCGGACGCCCGGCGCAAGGCGGTCGGGGTCGCGCTCGGGTGGGCGGCGCTCAACGGCGCCGCCCTCGCGCTGCGCCTCAGGGCGCCGCACCGGGACTGAGAGCCCGGCTCGTTTCACGACGGCCCCGCCGGGTAAGGCCCGTCCGGTCCACACGAGCGAGCACGACGGAGGCACGATGCCGGACCAGTCGCGGGCACCTGTCCTGGAGGCCCTCGAGGCGTACCACCGGGAGCGGCACACCCCGTTCACCCCACCCGGGCACAAGCAGGGCCGCGGGGCGGACCCCCGCGTGCGGGCGGTACTCGGCGACGACGTGTTCCGCGCCGACGTCCTCGCGTCGAGCGGGCTGGACGACCGGGCGTCGTCGAACAAGGTGATCGCCCACGCACAGGAGCTGATGGCCGACGCCGTCGGCGCGGACAACGCGTTCTTCTCCACGTGCGGCAGTTCGCTGTCGGTGAAGAGCGCGATGCTCGCCGTCGCGGGCCGCCACGGACGGCTCCTGGTCGGACGTGACGCGCACAAGTCGGTGATCTCGGGGCTGGTCCTGTCGGGGCTGCAGCCGGTGTGGGTGGCGCCGCGTCACGACCGGGACCGCCACCTCGCGCACCCACCGTCGCCCGCCGACGTCGAACGTGCACTGGACCGGGACTCCGACGTCGCCGGGGTGCTGATCACCAGCCCCACGCCCTACGGCACCTGCGCCGACGTGTCGGCGATCGCGGAGCTGTGTCACGGCCGCGGGCTGCCGCTGCTGGTCGACGAGGCGTGGGGCGCGCACCTGCCCTTCCACGAGCGGCTGCCGACGTGGGCGATGGACGCGGGTGCGGACCTGTGCGTGGTCAGCATCCACAAGATGGGGGCCGGGCTCGAACAGGGATCGGTCTTCCACCAGCAGGGCGACCTGATCGACCCGACGTTCCTCGCCGCGTGCGCGGACATGCTGTCGACGACGAGCCCGAACGTGCTGCTCTGGACAGGGATGGACGGCTGGCGACGGCAGATGGTCGAGCACGGCCACGAACTGCTCGACGCCGCGCTGCGGGTGGCCGACGACGTCCGCGAGCGGATCGCCGCCGTCCCCGGGCTGACGCCGTTGCGCGACGAGCTCATCGGCCCCGAGGCGTCGCACGAGCTCGACGAGCTGAAGGTGCTCGTCGACGTGTCCGCGGCGGGGATCAGCGGCTACCAGGCGGCCGACTGGCTGCGCGCGCACCGGGCCGTCGACGTCGGGCTGTCCGACCACCGGCGCATCGAGGCCCAGCTCTCCCTCGCCGACGACCCCGCGAGCGCGGACGTCCTGCTCGACGCGCTGACCGCGCTCGCGGGGGCCGCGGGTGAGCTGCCGGCGCCGCCGCGGGTGGAGCTGCCGAGTCCCGAGGCGCTGGACACCGACGCGGTCATGCTGCCGCGCGACGCGTTCTTCGCGACGGTCGAGGACGTCCCGCTGCGCAAGGCGGAGGGCCGGATCTGCGCCGAGCAGGTCACGCCCTACCCGCCGGGCATCCCGGCGCTGCTGCCGGGGGAGCGGATCACCGGCGAGATCGTCGAGTACCTGGCGACGGGCGTGCCGGCGGGGATGGTCCTGCCCGACCCCGCCGACCCGCAGCTGGAGACCGTGCGGGTCGTCGCCTGACCGACCGTGGGGCTCCCTCCCCGGGGAACGAACGGCACAGTCGCGCCACTCAGTTGCGCGACTGTGCCGTTCGTGCGTCGTCCTCGGCGACGCCGCCCGCAACGACCACACGACCTGAACGGACGGCTCAGCCGAACGGCGGGCCGGCTCGCCGGATGCGGCAGCGCTGGTCCGTCGTCGTCGCGCCCCACACTCCCTCGGGGCCGTTCGCGAGCGCCCACTGCAGGCACGGCCCGCTGACGGCGCAGCCGGCGCACACCGCGAACGCCCGGTGTTCCTGGGCGCGGGCCGGCTCCCCGTCGCCGACCGGGAAGAACAGCTCCGGGTCGTGGTCGCGGCACGCCGCCCGGGCGCGCCAGTCCCCGTCCCGGACGGGCGTGCACGTCGATTCAGGTCGATGGACGAACACGGCGGCTCCTCGGGATCGCGGCGCGGCGGGTGACCGCGCCGTCTGCCCCGCCGGAACCGGGTCGAAACCCGCAACAGCGGCCGATCGCCGAAACGGCGTCAGGCGGTGTCCGGGTCGCGGGTGTCGTGGGGCATCCGCACGAGCCCCAGGACCATGCCCGCGGGCGACCCCGCGGGCGCGAGGAGCCGCAGCACGGTGGCGTTGGCGTCGTGGGTCTCGCGCATCCGGTACAGGGCCGCGACGCCGGCACTGGCCAGGTGGCTCACACCGGTCAGATCGACGGTGAGCGAGCGGGTGCCCGCGACGCTCGCCGACCGGATGGTCCGCTCGAACTCGTCGACGGTCGTCGCGTCGACGGGGCCGTCGACCCGGACGCGGGGCCGCGGGGCCCACGGCTGGTCGGTGACCAGCAGCGGTCCCGACGGCACGAACCGCTCGGTCGCGGGCCGCGGGGTGAGGTCGTCGGCGGTCAGCAGTCGCGCCGGGACGGTGGCCCGGTGCGCGATCAGCGCGGTGGTGCCGGTGTCGTCGTGCTCGACCCGCAGGCTGTCGACGAGCCCCTCGGCGATCTGCAGGCCGCGTCCGCGGTCGGGGGTGGGCACGGGGTCGCGCCAGCGTCCGTCGTCGGCGACGCGGGCGTCGAGAACCCCGTCGTCGGTCAGTGCCAGGGTGACGTCGCAGTCGTGGGTGCCCGGCGAGTCGGCGAACGCGTGCTCGACGACGTTGGTGACCAGCTCGAGGACCGCGTGGCTCACCGCCGCGCCGGGGTTCTGGCCGACGCGGGCGTCGGCGAGCCAGCGGCGCAGCTCGTCACGCACGGTCCGCAGCGATGCGACGACGGCGGGGACCCGCAGCGTCAGCGCCGGCACGGCGGGCACGCGCTGGGCCGCGAGCAGCGTGATGTCGTCGACGTGGCCGGTGGTGCGGGTCAGCAGCTCCAGGGTCTGGGTGCAGAGGCGTTCGGCGGGGGACGTCTCGTCGCGGTGGAAGCTGCCGCCCGCGGCGACGTCGGCGGCGACCCGGCAGAGCTCGACGGTGCTCGCGGAGAGCTCCCGGCCGGGGCGTTCGAGGATGCCGTCGGTGTAGAGCAGGACGAGCTCGTCGTCGCCGAGGCGGTCCGTGCCGACGACGTCGGTGGTGAACGCGGTGCCGACCCCGATCGGTCCGGCGCCCGAGGGCGGCAGGTAGCGGGTCTCGCCTGTCGTGGTCAGCAGCAGCGGCGTGGGATGGCCCGCCGTGCAGTAGGAGATCTCCCCGGTGACCGGGTCGAGCACGACGACGCAGACCGTCGCGGCGCGGGCGCCCCGGACCCGGTGGGCGGCGGCGTCGAGCGCGGCCAGCGCGGTGGCGAGGTCGCCGGTGGTGGCGAGCTGCTCGTGGAGCAGGACGCGCAGCTGCCCCATCGTGGCCGAGGCCGCCACGCCGTGGCCGACGACGTCGCCCACCACGAGGGCGACCTTGTCGCCGGGCAGCGGGAACGCGTCGAACCAGTCGCCGCCCGCCGCGGTGTCGGCGTCGGCGAGGAGATGGCTCGCGGCGATCTGCAGCCGCTGCGGGACGGGCAGCCCCGCGGGGAGCAGCTCGCGCTGCAGGGCGACGACGACGTCGCGGGAGTGTTCGACGCGCAGCTCGACCTCGGCCCCCCGTTCCCTCGACGCCCGCCGGCGGACCCGCTCGGTGACGTCGGAGAGGTCGACGATCAGCTCGCCCGTCGCGTCGTCGTCGGCCCGCACCGGGGTGACGGTGACGTCGGCGACGACCTCCGCCCACCCACCGGTGTCGGGCAGCTCGACCTGGACGCGCCATTCCCGCAGAGTCTGCGGCCGCCCTGTCGCCGCGACCTCGGTGCAGAGGTCGGTGAACCGTTGACCGGCGACCTCGGGGAAGGCCTCCAGGAACGACATGCCGAGCATGTCCTCGCGCGCGACGAACGTGCGGGCGGCGGCGTTGGCGGCGACGAACCGCAGGTCGGGGCCCGCGAGCCCGACCAGGACCCTCGGCACCTGCTCGAACATGCGTTGGACGACGGCCGGGTCCCCCACCCGTCGCGAGAGCTCGTCGGTCATCCGGTCGGCCCCTCGTTGCGCACCGGCCCTGCGGGGCGGCGACGGCGGTCGTGCGGAGCCGGCTGCTCGACCGCCGCAGCGACGCGACCTGGGCCGCGGCGCGCCGCCGACGGTACCGACGTCCGTCCGAACGGTCCCGTGGGCGCCGGGCTCAGTCCCGGCCGCGGCCCTCGACGTGCGGGTCCTTCGCCTCGTCGGTCGACAACGCGCCGGTCGCGGCGGGCACGTTCACCTGCGGCCCGCCCGGCACCTCGGGCCTGTCCTCGACCGAGGCGGTCTGGTCGTCGGGGTCGGCGGCGGCGAGGGTGGCCTCGCCGGGCTGGTCGTTCTCGTCCGGGGTGCGGTCGATCCTGTCCGTCATGGCGTCGGCGTACCCGCTCAGAGCCATCCCTTGCGGCGCAGCGCCAGATAGATGACGCCCGCCAGCACCACGATCAGCGCGGTGCTGGTCACGAACCCCCAGGGCTGGTCGAAACCGGGGTAGGGCACGTTCTGGCCGTACCAGCCGGTGATGGCGGTCGGGACGGCGATGATCGCGGCCCACGCCGCGAGCTTGCGGGTGATGACGTTGAGTTCGTTGCCCTGCTCGGTGGCGTAGCTGTCGAGGATCGTCGCGACGTGGTCGCGGGTCGCGTCGACCGTCTCCGCGGCGCCCAGGGCGTGGTCGTGGACGTCCTCGAAGTAGGGCGCCATCGACGGCCGGGCGAGCCGGATGTGTTCGTCGTCGCGCAGCAGCCGCGCCAGCACCTCGCGCATCGGGACGGTGACGCGGCGCAGCGCCGCGAGGCTGGTGCGCAGCTCGAACCCGCGGCGGCGGACGTCGACGTCGTGACCGGGGTCGAACAGCGCCTCCTCCAGCTCGTCGGCGAGGTCGTCGAGCTGTTGCGCCGCACGGTGATGGCCGTCGACGACCGCGTCGAGCCAGCCGTGCACGAGGAACCCGACGCCGTCCTGCGCGAGGTCGGCGGCCGCGTCCCAGCGGGTCTCGACGACGTCGATGTCGAAGTCGGCCTTGCGCACCGTGATCAGCGCCCGCGGCGTCACGAACGCGCTCATCTCGCTGGTCAGCAGCTCGCAGCCGCCGTCGGGGACCTCCACGGCGTAGAGGTTGACGAACAGGTGCGTGCGGTAGCGGTCGACTTTCGGGCGCTGCTCGTCGACGGCGGCGTCCTCGACCGCCAGCGGGTGCAGCCCGAACTCCGCGACGAGGATCGCGAGGTCGTCCTCGTCGGGGTCGTGCAGGTCGAGCCACACGACGGAGTCGTCGCGGGCGGCCAGGTGCTCGGAGATGCGCTCCGCGGGGAACCCCTCGTCGACGAGCGCCCCGCCCCGGTAGAGCCGGGTGCGGGTGGCACACCGTGGCGGGACGGCCGTCGTCACGCTCGTCGCGTGCGGTCCGGGCGTCTGCGGGTCCCCGTCGGCGGGACGTGTCCGAGGCGTCGCGTGCGGGCCGGTCATGCCGGGAACTACCTGCGGGCGGCGCGGCGCAAACCCGGGGTCACCGCGTCGGGGGTTCCGCGCCCGCCGACCGGTGCACGACGCCGGCGGGCACCGGACCGGCCGGGGAGTGCGGCGCGGCGCGGCGGGGTAGGGGAGCGGGGAAGGACCGCCACGCCGACAGGGAGGCAGGTGACCGCGATGGCCCACGACCCCGACCCCGACGACCGCAGCGCAGGGACGCGCGACGACGCGGACGTCCCCACGAACCCGGAGGGGCCCACCGAGACCGAGGAGACCGTCGACCGTCTCGAGGAGGAGGTCCTCGGCGGCCGCGTCCCCGACGGTGTCGAGCCGCCGCCGGAGGACGGGACGGCCGAGCCGCCCGACTGACGGGCTGCTTCTCCGCCGGCTGCTGTGCCGCCGCGTGGGTGAGCCGCGGGAAGTCCGCGGCGGCCACGGGGGGAGGAGGTCGTGGTCGCGCGGCTCCCGACGTCCCACGGGTTTCCTCCGGTCCCGGTCGCGTGGACAATCGAGCACAGCGCGACCGAAGGGATGGTCCACGAATGTCTGCCGACGAGGTGTCCGCGGGCCCGTCCGGCGCCCACTCCTGGGCGGCGGAGTTCTCGGCCCTGGCTGCTGCCCTGGACTCGGCGACGAGCAGGTCGGCGGCGCTGGAGCGCATCGTCGCCGCCGGCGCGGCGCTGCTGCCGGCCGCCGACGTGGTCAGCATCAGCCTGCGGCGCGCCGACGGCTCGTTCCTGACGCCGGCGTGGACGGCGCCGCTCGCGCAGCGGCTCGACGAGCTCCAGTACCTGCTGCGCGAGGGGCCGTGCGTGCTCGCGAGCAGACGGGCGGGGGTCGGCATGTTCGAGTCCTCGGACCTCGGGACGGACCCGCTGGTGAGCCAGTGGGGGCCGGCGGCGGTCCTCGAGGGCGTGCGCAGCGCGCTGGCCGTCGGCCTGTTCGCCCACGAGGACCCGCCGCGCATCGGGGCCATCAACTTCTTCTCGTTTCGCCGGGGCGCGCTCGCCGACGCCGACCGCGACGCCGCCGTCGTGCTCGCGGCGCACACGGCGGCGGTCCTGCACGCCTACGACGATGCCGAGGCCGCGGAGCGGGAGAACGCGAACCTGCGGGAGGCCCTGCGCAACCGCGACCTGATCGGGCAGGCCAAGGGCATCCTCATGGAGCGCGAGGGGATCGGCGAGGACGCGGCGTTCGACATCCTGCGGTCGGTGTCGCAGCGGATGAACGTCAAGCTCTCCGAGATCGCCAGGACGGTCACCGGCCGGCACAGCGAGATCTGAGGCCCGCACCCGTCCGCGTCAGGTGATGGGCGAGCCGCCGGTCACGCCGAGCACCTCCGAGGTCATGTAGGACGACTCGTGCGACGCCAGGAACACGTAGAACGGCGCGAGCTCGGCGGGCTGCGCGGCCCGGCCCATCGGGGCCTGCGCGCCGAACGAGTCGAGCTTGTCCGCGCCCATCGTGGCCGGGATGAGCGGGGTCCACACCGGGCCCGGGGCCACGGAGTTGGCGCGGATCCCGCGCTCGACCAGGTCGTGCCCCAGGCCCTTGGTGAAGTTGACGATCGCCGCCTTCGAGGTGGCGTAGTCGAGCAGGTGCGGTGAGGGCGAGAACCCCTGCACCGACGACGTCGTGATGATCGACGAGCCCGGCCGCATGTGCGGCACCGCGGCCCGGGCCAGCCAGAACAGCGCGTAGACGTTGGTGCGCATGACGCGGTCGAACTGCTCGGTCGTGATCCCGAGCAGGCCGTCGTCCTGCGACATCTGGTACGCGGCGTTGCTGATCAGGACGTCGATGCGGCCGAACGCGTCGACGGCGCGGGCGATCACGTCCTCGCACCGCTGCTCCTCGCGCAGGTCGGCCTCGACGCTGACCGCCTCGCGCCCGGCCTCCCGGACCCAGCGGGCCGTCTCGGCCGCGTCGTCGACCTCCGCGGGCAGGTGGGTGAGCAACACGTCGGCGCCCTCGCGAGCGAACGCGATCGCCACGGCACGGCCGATCCCGGAGTCGCCGCCGGTGAGGACGACCTTGCGGTCGACGAGGCGCTCGGTGCCGCGGTAGCTCTGCTCCCCGTGGTCGGGGACGACGTCCATCTCGTCGGTGCGCCCGGGCCAGGGCACGGGGCGGTCCCCGCTGCCCGGGGAGGCGAAGCGCTCGGTGGGGTCGGCGGGGGTGAACTGGTCCTCGCTCACGGGGTCTCCGGTGCTCGGGGGCGGACGGGGGAGGCCGGCCGCGCCCGCGGGGCTCCCGGCGAACCCGCGGCCGCGACCGGCACCGTTCGCGTTCCCCGTCGCTCGACGTTCAATCCCGCCGGGTGTCGGCGGGCCCCGCCCGGGTAGGGGGAGAGGACCGGCATGCGTTCACGACATGAGGGAGAAGGAGATGCGAGTCGACTGGCTGCGCCCCGCGTGCGACCGGCCCGGACCGTTCGCGACGGTCCTGATCGACGCCACCCACGACACCGAGGACGCCGCCGAGCTGGCCAGGTTGCGCCGCCGCGCCGTCGCCGACGACCTCACCGACCAGGGAGCGCCGGCGGCCGTGCGCGATCTCGTCGACGCCGCGCTGGCCGACGTCGCACCCGCCGACGGCACCGCGGGCCGCGTGCTCGTCGTCGACGACGACGGCGTGCTGGTCGACCGGCTCACGCCCGTCCCGCCCGCGACGGCGCTCACCCGGTGGGGCCTGCTGCCGCAGTTCCTCGCCGTCGTCACCGAGGTGCCCGAGGTGGTGCGGACGGTGACGGTGCACGTCGACGAGGCGGGCGGCGAGGTCGCGGTGCCGGGTGAGGAGCCGGTGACCGTCGGCGGGGAGATGCCGGTGCACAAGGTCCCGGCCGGTGGCCCGTCGCACCTGTCGATGCAGGAGCGCGTCGAGGAGAGCTGGCGGCGCAACACCGCGGCCGTCGCCGAGGCGGTCGACCGGGCCGTGCAGCGCACCGGTGCCGACGTCGTCGTCCTCACCGGGGACGCCCGCGCCCGGGCCCGGCTGCGGGACCGGTTGGCCCGGCGCAGCGTCGAGGTCCTCGTCGAGATCGAGAACAGCGCGGGAGACCGCGGCGCGGACCTGCCCGACACGGTCGCGCGGGCCGAGGACGACGTACGCGACCGGCACCGCCGCACCGCGCTCGACCGGTTCGCGCAGGCCGCCGGGCACGGCGACGGGCTGGCCGTGACCGGTGAGGCCGACGTGCTGGCCGCGGCCCGCGCGCAGGCGGTCGAGACGCTGCTGGTCGACCCGGCCGCGGTGCCTGCCGACGACGTCTGGGTCGGCGCCGACCCGGCCGCCGTGGCCGCCGACGAGGCCGGTCTCGCGGCGATGGGGAGCAGCCCGGCCGGCCGGGTGTCCGTGGTCGACGCCCTGCTGCGCGCGGCGGTCGCGACCGACGCCGAGGTCGTCGTGACCGGTGGCGGCGGGCGGCGTGACCCGCTCGACCCCGACGCGCCCGGTCGCTCCGACGACCCCGAGGACTCCGGTGACCCGCAGGAAGGCCCGGCACTGCGGCACGGGCTCGGGGCGATCCTGCGCTTCGCGCTCGCCCCCACCTGACCGTGCGTGCGCGGAGAGGTCCTGCACTGCTCGGGCGCACGCTCACCGAGCTGCGGCACGCGCGGCGGGCTCGGCGAACTCGACCCGGCCGCGGAGGAGTGCCGGGGCCCCCGCCGGGTAGTCGAGGCCACCGACCCCGTGGACCCGGGGGAACCCCGGACGAAGGAGTCCCGGTGCGCCTGGAGTGGCTGCGCGACATCGCCCGTCGTGACGGACCGTTCGCGACGGTGCTGCTCGACTGCCGCTGCCCCGCGCACGTCGGTCGTGCCCTGTCCGAGATCGCCCGCTCGGATGCCCCGCGAGCGGTCCTCGCCGCGGTCGGCGACGCGCTCGCCGGGCCGGTCCCGGCCGGGGTGGGCGAGGGCTGCGTGCTGGTCGCCGACGACAGCGGTGTCCTGCTGCACGCCCCGACGCGGCGCCCGCCGTCGCGGCCCGTCGCCGGGTGGGGTCCGCAGCCCGACCTGATGGCGGTGGTGACCGCGGTCCGTGAACCACTGCAGGTGGTCGTCGCCGGTGTCGACGAGACCGGCGACGGTTTCGTGCCGCCCGGGTGGTGCGCCGGGTCGTCCCCGGGATCGCGGACCCGGGGCGACGACCGGGGTGTCGTCGCCGCGGCGGCCCGCGCCGACGAGTGCGTCGCGCTCACCGGCGCCGGGCTGCTCGTCGTGACCGGGGAGCCCGTGTCCCGGGCGCGGCTGCTCGCGCGGCTCTCGCGGCCGGCGCGGGACGTCGCGGTCGAGGTCGAGCACCGCGGCGGGGTCGGCACGGACGTGGTGCAGCGCGCCGTCGAGGACGCCACCGACCGGTTGACCGCCCGCGAGCGGGCCGCCGTCCTGGACCGGCTGGCCGACCCCGCGACCCTGGACGCGGGCCGGGTCGCGGCCGGCCTCACCGAGGTGACCGGCGCCCTGCGCGACGGGGTCGTCGAGATCCTCGTCGTGGACCGGGCGCTGTGCGACGGCGGCGCCACGGTGTGGACCGCGGCGAAGAAACCCGCCGACGTCGTCACCGACCGTGCCCTGCTCGGCCCGGGCCTCGACGCCGTCGGCCCGCTCGCCGCCGCCCCGGCCCTCGTGCGGGCCGCGGCGCTCGGCGGCGCGTCGGTCGTCGTCACCGACGACCCGGACCGGCTGCCGACCGGGGGCACCGCGGCACTGTTGCGCCCGCCGGTGCGGTCCGGGCCGTCGGGTTCACCTGCCCGGACGGGTGCCGCTGCCCGGACGGGTGCCGCTGCCCGGGCGGGTGCCGCGGCCCCGGGATGAACGCGGCAGCGGTCGGGCGGCGCGCCGTTCGTCGTCAGCGGGCGGTCAGCGGTTGCGCGGGTCGTCGCCGGGGTGGTGTTCGCGCTGGGTGTGGCGCGCGGCGTGCTCCGACGGGGCGGCGCGCCCTCCGGCGTGGGCCTCCTCGCGGAACCGCTCGACC
>NZ_BJVJ01000064.1 GCF_007989085.1 Pseudonocardia sulfidoxydans NBRC 16205 | reverse complement strand
GGAGCTGGTCGATCGTCGAACTCGTGCGCGGGTTGCGGCGCTCTGCGACCTCACCGAGCATCCGCAGACGCGCAGCCTCAGCCCTAGCCGCCGCGTCGGGACCTGCTTTGATCGTCTCGCGAAGGTAGTGGCGGCGCCCGCTGACCGAGTCGATCCCGGCGTAGACCGACACGCGCAGCGCACCGCTGGGGAGAGACTCGATGTTGCCCTTCGCCCGTCCCGGGGGTGCCGAAGATCGTCGCGCCACGGCAAGATCGTAGCGCGCTCGCACCACATTTGATCCCACGACGACGCTTCAGGACGAGCGAGCAGTCCAGAAAGCTGCTGGCCAGATATGGAGCCGGAGGTCGGGATCGAACCGACGACCTACCGCTTACAAGGCGGTTGCTCTACCACTGAGCTACACCGGCGGGTGCTGGAAGCCTTCGGATCGTAGTGGTCGCTCCTGTCGTCCCGCGCGGCGCTACCCCTGCCGATCGATGGTGACGGCGACGCCGTCGAGGAAGCATTCGAGGCCGAAGTCGAAGTCGGCGGCGATGTCGGCACCGAAGTCGGTGGCGGTGACGTCGAAGACGCCGGCTGCGACGACGGCGGCGAGGGCGGGGAGGGTGCGGGGGTCGACGACGCGGGCGAGGGCGGCGCCGTAGCGGGCGCCGAAGGGGGCGGGGTCGTCGGTGAAGGCGGCGGAGAGCTCGGCGGTCAGCCGGATCTCGCCCTGCACGTAGGTGATGAGCCCCATGACGACGGCGACTTTGAGGCCGGGGTCGAGCCCGGTGTCGCCGAGGGCGCCGAGGGCGGCGTCGAACCAGGCGAGGTTGCGGGGTCCGACGGGTGGGCCGGCGATGGGAAGCGTTGCGGCCCAGGGGTGTGCGCGGAACATCGCGATGATGTCGTGCGCCCAGGCGGTGAGGGCGGGGCGCCAGCCGGTGCCGTCGGCGGGCGGGGGTGGGGTGTCCATGGCGGCGTCGGCCATGAGGACCAGCAGTTCGGATTTGCTGCGGACGTGCCGGTAGAGGGCCATGGGGGCGTTGCCGAGGCGTTCGGCGACGCGGGCCATGGAGACGGCGGCGAGTCCGTCGGCGTCGGCGATGTCGACGGCGGCACGGACGATCTCGTCGACGGTGAGGGTGGGGCGGGGGCCGCGGCGGGGTGTGTCGCGCAGGCCCCAGAGCAGTTCGACGTCGTCCTCGAAGCTGCGTCCGTCGGCCACGGCTCGCAGTCTAGGAACACCAACTGCGTATGCGCTACGCTGATCTGCGTACGCTATACGCAGAGGGGGACGGCGATGATCCTGGAGGCGACGGGCCTGCGGAAGCGCTACGGCGACACGGCGGTGCTCGACGGCGTCGATCTCGCCGTCGCGGAGGGCTCGGTGCTCGCGTTGCTCGGCCCCAACGGCGCCGGCAAGACGACGACGGTGCGCATCCTCGGCACCCTGACCCGCCCTGACGGCGGGTCGGCGCGGATCGCGGGGTTCGACATCGTGACCCAGCCGCGGCAGGTGCGGGAGGTGATCGCGCTGACCGGCCAGTACGCGGCGGTCGACGCGCAGCAGACCGGCCGGGAGAACCTCACGATGATCGGGCGGCTCCTGCGGCTGGGTAGAGCCGGCGCCACGAAGCGTTCGGCGCAACTGCTCGAGCGGTTCGAGCTGACCGGTGCCGCGGACCGGCGCGTCGTCACCTACTCCGGTGGGATGCGGCGCCGCCTCGACCTGGCGATGAGCCTGGTCGCGGCACCGCGGCTGCTGTTCCTCGACGAGCCGACCGCCGGCCTCGACCCCGCGAGCCGGGCGACGATGTGGGACGCGGTCGGCGAGCTGGTGTGCGCCGGCACGACCGTGGTGCTGACGACCCAGTACCTGGAGGAGGCGGACCGGTTGGCCGACCGGATCGTGTTGATCGACGACGGCCGGGTCGCGGCGGAGGGCTCGGCCGACGAGCTGAAGGCCCGCGTCGGCGGCGACCGTCTCGAACTCTGGTTCGCCGACCGAGCAAGCCTCGAGAAGGCGGCGGTGGTCCTCGACGTGCCCGCCGACCCGCAGGAGACCAGGATCGGAATACCGACCGACGGATCCGCCACCGAACTCCACCGCGTCCTCGACGCGCTGCGCGCCGCGAACGCGGAGCCGGACCGGGTCACGAGCCACCGCCCGACCCTCGACGACGTGTTCGTGGGCCTGACCAGGCGCACCCTCACGACCGCCGGGAGCACCCGATGAGCGCCACCCTGACGATGGTCGGCCGCAGTGTCCGGCTGACCAGGCGCAACGTCGACACGATGATCATGTCGGTCGTCCTGCCGCTGCTGATGATGGCGTTGTACGTCTACGTGTTCGGCGGGGCGATCGACACGGGGACCGCCTACGTCACCTATGTCGTGCCGGGGACGATCCTGCTGTGCGCGGGCTACGGCGCGGCGTCGACGGCGATGGCGGTGGCCGACGACATGAACAGCGGCATGATCGACCGGCTGCGGTCGATGCCGGTGCGGGCGTCGGCGGTGCTGACGGGGCACGTCGCGGCGAGCGTGGCGCGCAACGCGGTGGCGACGACCGTCGTCGTCGGTGCGGCGGTGGCGATGGGGTTCCGGCCCACCGCGTCGCCGCTGGACTGGCTGCTCGCGGCCGCGCTGGTGCTGCTGTACGTGCTGGCGCTGTCGTGGCTGGCCGCGGGGCTGGGGACGTTGGCACGCAGCGTGGAGTCGGCGAGCGCGTTGAGTTTCGTGATGCTGTTCCTGCCCTATCTGAGCAGCGCGTTCGTGCCGACGGAGACGATGCCGGCGGTGCTGCGCGCGATCGGCGACCACCAACCGGTGACGCCGATCATCGAGACGGTGCGCGGGCTGCTGACGGGCACGCCGATCGGGTCGGCGGGCTGGGTCGGGCCGGTGTGGGCCGTCGGACTGCTCGTGGTGTCGTTCGCGTTCTCGGTCTGGTGCTACCGCCGGCGCACACGCCACTGAGCAGGCCCCTACCCTGGCCGACGTGCCCCTGACCGTCGTCCTTCATCGCTGACCGTGGTCGGCTCGCACGACGGCGCCGCCGACCGGCTCACCCGCAGGTTGCGGGGTGCGCTGCGGCGCGACGCCCGCCGGCTGCTCTCCGCGGGACCTCCGACGTTGCCGATGCTCGAGGTCGGCCCGCAGGTCCCCGACGACGCCCGCGTGCAGGAGGTCCTGGACCTGTGCATGCGGGTGGGTGAGGTGCTGCTCTCGAGCGGGGAGAGTGTCGACGAGGTCACCGAGACGATGCTGCGGCTGGCCCGGGTGGGTGGGTTGTCGGCGGTCGAGGTGGACATCACGTTCACGTCGGTGACGATGAGCTGTCACCGCGGCAAGGTGGCGCCGCCGGTGACGACGATGCGGCTGGTGCGCTACCGCTCGCTCGACCTCACCCGGCTGGCCGCGGTGCGCGGGCTGGTGTCCGAGACGGAGGCGGGCAACGCCGACATCCGCAAGGCGGCGTCGGAGCTGTCCGCGGTGACGGCGGCCCCGCACCCGTACCCGCGCTGGGTGGCGACGGCGGGCTGGGCGCTGCTGGCGGGCACGATCGCGATCCTGCTGGGCGGGGCGCCGGTGACGGCGGCGCTGGCGTTCGTGGTGACGGCGTTGATCGACCGGACCGGTCGGCTGTTGTCCCGCTTCGGGTTGCCGACGTTCTTCCTGCAGGTGATCGGCGGTCTGTTCGCGACGTTGTCGACCGTGGGTCTGCTCGCGGCCGGGGTGTTCCCCGACGGGGCGCGGCCGTCGCTGGTGGTGGCGGCGGGCATCACCGTGCTGCTGTCGGGGTTGTCGGTGGTCAGCACGGTGCAGGACGCCATCACCGGCTACTACGTGACAGCGGCGGGCCGGGGTGTGGAGATCGCGCTGCTCTCGGCGGGGTTGCTGACGGGCGTCGTCATCGGCCTGAAGCTGGGCTTCGCGGTGGGCGTCGCGCTGGAGGTGTCGGGCGATGTGTCGGTGTCGGCGGGTCGGCTCGGGCTGTCGGTGGCGATGGGCGCGGTGGCCGCGGCGGCGTACGCGCTGGCGGGGTACGCGCCGTTGCGGACGTTGCCGTTGGCGGGTGTCGCGGGCGCTGCGGGCTGGGGCGTCTATTCGCTGCTGTCCCAGTTCGCCCAGCTCGGTCCGATCGCGACCACCGGGATCGCGGCCGTCGTCATCGGGGTGTTCTCCGGGATCGTGCGCCGGACGACGAGGGTGCCGACGCTCGTCGTCACGCTCGCGGGCATCACTCCCCTGCTGCCCGGTCTGACGGCCTACCGCGGCTTCTACCAGCTTGCGGTGCAGGGGGTTGCCGAAGGACTGGTGACGGTGACGCTCGCGTTGGCGATCGGTCTCGCGCTGGCGGCGGGGGTGGCGCTGGGCGAGTTCGTCGTGCGGCCACGTACGAGGGAGTCGGTGCCTGCCGTCACGAACGACGCACCGGACGCCGAGCCCCAGTAATCTCCGGTACCGGGTCCGCGGCGCCTCCGGCCGCGCCCGCCTGGAGGGTGATTTGGCCACCGAGACAGCCGAGGGCACCGAGCTTCCGGGTGCCGAGTTCGTCGTCGTCGCGAACCGGCTGCCCGTGGACCTGGAGAAGCTGCCCGACGGGACCACCCGCTGGAAGCGCAGCCCCGGTGGCCTGGTCACGGCCCTGGAGCCGATGCTGCGCAGCCGCGAGGGGGCGTGGGTCGGCTGGCCCGGGCTGGCCGACGCCGAGGTCGAGCCGCTGGTCGAGGACGGCCTGCAGCTGCACCCCGTGATGCTCACGGCCGACGAGGTCGAGAACTACTACGAGGGCTTCTCCAACGGCACCCTGTGGCCGCTGTATCACGACGTCGTCGCCCCGCCGGCCTTCCACCGGCACTGGTGGCGCGCCTACGTGAAGGTCAACCAGCGGTTCGCCGAGGCCGTCGCCGAGGTGGCCGCCCAGGGCGCGACGATCTGGATCCAGGACTACCAGCTGCAGCTGCTGCCCGCCGCGCTCCGCGAGCTGCGCCCCGACCTGCGGATCGGCTTCTTCCTGCACATCCCGTTCCCGCCCACAGAGCTGTTCCTGCAGCTGCCGTGGCGGCGCGAGATCGTCGAAGGGCTGCTCGGTGCCGACCTCGTCGGGTTCCACACCGCCGGCGGCGCCCGCAACTTCCGCTCCCTCGCGCTGCGCCTCGGCGACGCGCAGGCCGGGTCCGGGCGCAGCGAGGTCGTCGTCGGCGACCGGAAGGTGAAGATCGGGGCGTTCCCGATCTCGATCGACGCCGCGGCGCTCGACGAGCTGGCCCACGACGAGGACGTCCAGAAGCGGGCCGCGGAGATCCGTGCCGATCTGGGCGAGCCGCGGCGGGTGCTGCTGGGCGTCGACCGGCTCGACTACACCAAGGGCATCGACGTCCGGCTCAAGGCGTTCCACGAGCTGCTCGCCGAGGGCACCCTCGAGTCCGACGACACCGTCATGATCCAGCTGGCGACGCCGAGTCGCGAGCGTGTCGAGCACTACCAGCAGATGCGCGACGACATCGAGCTGACGGTCGGTCGGATCAACGGCGAGTACGCCCGCGTCGGCCATCCGGCGGTGCACTACCTGCACCAGGCGTTGCCGCGCAGGGAGTTGGCGGCGTTCTTCCTGGCCGCCGACGTCATGCTGGTGACGCCGCTGCGCGACGGGATGAACCTCGTCGCCAAGGAGTACGTGGCCTGCCGCTACGACCTCGGCGGCGCGCTGGTGCTGTCGGAGTTCGCGGGCGCGGCCGTCGAGATGACGCAGGCGTACCTCGTCAACCCGCACGACACCGACGGCATCAAGGCGACGATCGCCGAGGCGATCAACGCTCCTGCCGAGGAGAACCGCAAGCGGATGAAGGCGTTGCGCCGCCAGGTGATGACGCACGACGTCGACCGCTGGGCGCGCTCGTTCCTCGACACCCTCGGCCTGCCGGCCCCCACCGATGACTGACGCCGTCGTGGACATCGGCCTGGAGGAGGCGCTGCGTCGGGTCGCGTCGGTGCCGCGGCTGCTCGTGGCGCTCGACTTCGACGGGGTGCTGTCGCCCATCGTCGCAGTGCCGTCCGACGCTCGGCCGCTGCCGGAGTCGGCGCGCGCGGTCGAGGGCCTGGCGGGTCTGCGGGACACGACCGTCGCCCTGGTCTCGGGCCGCGGCCTCGACGACCTGCGCACGGTGTCGGGCTTCGGGTCGCCGCTGGTGCTGGTCGGCAGCCACGGCGGGGAGTTCTCCGACTCGGGCACCGACCTGCTCGACGACGCGCAGCGGACGCGGCGGGCCGACCTGCTCACCGAGCTGGAGAAGCTGATCGACGGCGCGCCCGGGGTCGCGCTGGAACGCAAGCCCGCCGGGGCCGCGGTACACGTGCGCAACGCGGCGCCCGACGTCGGCGAGCGGGTGCTCGCCGCGGTGCGGTCCGGGCCCGCCGCAGCGCCGGGTGTCGACGCGATCGAGGGCAAGGCCGTCATCGACCTCGCGGTGGTCGAGGTGAGCAAGGGCGGCGCGATCGACGTCCTGCGCGCCCGCACCGGTGCCGACGCCGTCCTCTTCGCGGGCGACGACGTCACCGACGAGACCGGGTTCGCCCGGCTCGGGGACGGCGACGTCGGCATCAAGGTGGGCGAGGGCCCGACCGCCGCGGCGTTCCGGGTGCCCGACCCGGTGGCCGTGTCCCGCGTGCTGGGCGTGCTGCGCGACGCCCGCGCAGCGCGCTGACTCACCAGCCCGAGAAGAACCGCGCCTCGCGGGGGCCCTTGCTGGTGGTGCCGACGACGAGCTCGGTGGGCAGCACGACCTGGCGGGGACGGTTGCGTTCGCCGCGTTCGAGCAGCAGCTCGCCGGCGACCTGGCCCTTCTCCCGCACCGGCTGGCGGATGGTGGTGAGCCCGGCCCGTTCGGCCTCGGGGACGCCGTCGAAACCGGTGATCGTGAGGTCGTCGGGAACGGCGAGGCCGCGCGCGGTGGCGTGGCGCAGGGCGCCGAGGGCGAGGATGTCGGAGGTGCAGACCAGCGCGGTGATGCCCGGGTGCGTGGCGAGGAGCTCGGCGGCGGCGGCCTCACCGGCGTCGACGGAGTGCTCGAAACGTTCGTGGACGGGTACGTCGGCCCAGTCGACGCCGGCCTCGGCGAACCCTTCGCGCAGGCCGCCGATCCGGGCTCGCTGCACGGGGTAGGACGTCTGTTCCTGGCGGAGGAGGTCGGCGCGGCCGTCCTGGGCGTCGGGGCCCAGGCGCATGCAGAGCACGCCGATGCGGCGGTGGCCGAGCCCGGTGAGGTGGCGGGCCATGCCGAGCATGGCGGCCCGGTCGTCGATGCCGACGCGGTCGACGCCGTCGATGCCGACGGGCTGGTCGCAGACGACGGTCGGGACCGGGCGTTCGAGGACGGCGAGGAAGTGCGGGTCGTCCTCGCGGACGGAGTAGACGACGAACCCGTCGACGCCCGCCTGGTGCACCGTGGTGACGTCGGGCTGCGACGGGCTGACGGGGATGAGGAGCAGACCCTGGCCGGCCTGTTCGCACGCGAGTGCGAGGCCTTCGAGGAAGCCGGTGGCCACGGGGTCGCGGAAGGCGTAGGAGAGCGCCTCGGTGAGGAGGAGCCCGACGGCACCGGCGCGGCGGGTGCGCAGCGACCGGGCGACGGGGTCGGGTCCGGGGTAGCCCAGACGGCGGGCTGCCTCGAGTACCCGTGCACGCAGCGTCGCCGACAGCTGGTCGGGCCGGTTGTAGGCGTTGGACACGGTGGTCCTCGACACCCCCAGCTCGGCGGCGAGGGATGCCAGCGTGGCAGGCCTGCGCGCGTTGGGCTGGGACATGCCCCGAACCTAGCCAGACGGGTGGCGCAGCACAAAGTCCGGGGGCAGTGGGCGTCATCGCATTCGGGGCCGGACGATCGTTGCGTTTCTGACCGAGTGCCACTGTAGAGTGAATTGACAACGGTTTTCAATACAGATATGCGCACTCGTTGATACGGAGCCCCGACATGACCCTGCGCCGCGTCGCCACCACCCTCGGTGGCGCACTCCTCGCCGCGGCCGTGCTCGCCGCCTGTGGCAGCGGCAGCAACACCCCCGCCTCACCCACCACCACCGGCGACGCCGGCGGCAAGGTCGCGGTCGTCGCCTCGACCGACGTCTACGGCTCGGTCGTCCGCGCCGTCGGCGGCGACCGCGTCGACGTCACCTCGATCATCGACGACCCCGCCAAGGACCCCCACGAGTACGAGACCACCCCCGCCGACGCGCTCGCCGTCGGCAAGGCGGCGATCGTCGTCGTCAACGGCGCGCACTACGACGACTTCGCGACGAAGCTCGTCGACTCCGCCGAGACCGAGCCACAGACCATCGACGTCTCCGCCCTGTCCGGCCTGGAGGCGCAGGTCCCGGCGGGCGAGGAGTTCAACGAGCACGTCTGGTACAGCCTGCCGACGATGAAGAAGCTCGCCGACACCCTGGCCGCCGACCTCGGCAAGGTCGACGCCGCCGGTGCCGCGACCTACACCGCCAACGCCGCCGCGTTCGGCACGAAGATCGACGGGCTGACCGCGAAGCTCGACGCGATCAAGACGACGCACGACGGCACCGCCGTCGCCATCACCGAGCCCGTCCCGCTCTACATGGTCGAGGCCGCCGGGCTGAAGAACGTCACCCCCGAAGCGTTCTCCGAGGCCGTCGAGGAAGGCAACGACCCGCCCGCCGCCGTCCTGCAGGAGACCCTCGCGGTGTTCGGCGGCGGCGTCGCGAAGGTCCTCGTCTCCAACGCCCAGACCGAGAGCCCGGCCACCCAGCAGGTCGAGCAGGCCGCCGGCGCGGCGGGCGTGCCCGTCGTCAAGGTGACCGAGACGCTGCCCGCCGGAGTGACCGACTACGTTTCGTGGCAGTCCCAGCAGATCGACGCGCTCACCACGGCGCTCGGATGACCCTTCTCCGGGAAGGTGCGATGACCCGCCCGCACTCCGCCGACGGCCGCGAACCCGCCGCCGTCGAACTGCGGGGCGCCACCGTGCGGTTCGGGACACGCACCCTGTGGGAGGGGCTCGACCTCGAGATTCCCGGCGGCGAGTTCGTCGCGGTCCTGGGCCCCAACGGATCCGGGAAGACGACGCTGCTGCGCGTCCTGCTCGGGCTGCAGCCGGTGCAGGCGGGCGAGGTGCTCGTCGACGGGCACCACGTCCGCCGCGGCGGCGAGGGCATCGGGTACATCCCGCAGCAGAAGGCGATCCCCGAGGACGTCCCGCTGCGGGCGCGCGACCTCGTCGGTCTCGGGCTCGACGGGCACCACCTCGGCCTCGGCCTGGGTGGTCGCCGCCGGCGCGCCCGCCGGGTCGACGAGGCACTCGCCGCCGTCGGCGCCACCGGCTACGCCCACGCGCCCGTCGGCCGGCTCTCCGGCGGCGAGCAGCAACGGCTGCGGGTGGCGCAGGCGCTCGTCGGCGACCCGCGGGTCCTGCTGTGCGACGAGCCGCTGCTCTCGCTCGACCTCGCCCACCAGCGCACGGTCAGCCGGCTCATCGACGAGCGCCGCCGCACCGCGGGGACGGCCGTCCTGTTCGTGACGCACGAGATCAACCCGATCCTGCCGCTCGTCGACCGGGTGCTCTACCTGGTCGACGGCAGGTTCCGGTTCGGCACGCCCGACGAGGTGATGACGTCGGAGACGCTCTCGGAGCTCTACCGCACCGACGTCGAGGTCCTGCGCGTGCGGGAGCGGCTGGTCGTCGTCGGCGTCGAGGAGTCCGGGCACTGCCACGGCGCCGTCGCCCCGGCGGAAGAGGCCGTCGCCCCGTGAACGAGATCCTCGACAAGCTCTTCACCTTCGACGGGACGGCCGAGCTGCTGGGCCAGCCGTTCGTGCACAACGCCCTGCTCGCCGCGGCCCTGCTCGGGCTCGCCGCGGGCGTCCTCGCGCCGCTGATCGTGGCGCGCGGCATGGGCTTCGCGGTGCACGGCACCTCGGAGCTGGCGTTCACCGGCGGCGCCGCGGCGTTGCTGGTCGGGGTGAGCGTCAGTGTCGGCGCGGTCGCCGGAGCCGTCGTGGCGGGTCTGGTGTTCGGCCTGCTCGGGCTGCGTCAACGCGAACGCGACTCCGTGATCGGCGTGGTCCTGGCGTTCGGTCTGGGCCTCGGGGTACTGCTGCTGGCGCTGTATCCGGGGCGGGCGTCGAACAAGTTCGGGCTGCTCACGGGCTCGATCGTGTCGGTCGACTCCACGAACCTCTGGGTTCTCGTCATCGTGACATTATTGGTGTTGGCGACGATGGCCGTCGTCTACCGGCCGTTGCTGTTCGCCAGCACCGACCCCGAGGTCGCCGTCGCCCGCGGCGTGCCCGTGCGGCTGCTGTCGCCGCTGTTCGCGGTGCTCATCGCGCTCGTCACCGCGCTGGCCGTGCCGATCGTCGGCGCCATCCTGGTGCTGTCGGTGACGATCATCCCCGGCGCCGCCGCGGCCCGCGTCACCGCCAGCCCCCTGGTCGCGACGGTCCTCGCCGTGGTCATCGCCGAGGTCGCCCTGGTCGGCGGCACGATCCTGTCGCTCGCACCCGGTCTGCCCATCTCCGGCTACGTCGCGACGATCGCGTTCCTCGGCTACCTCGCCTGCCGCCTCGTCGGCCGGACCCGCGGCCAGGTCCGCACCGGCTGAAACCCGGGCGCACCCTCACGGTCGCGTCCGGGCGCCCGGACGACCGTGAGGTTGCGCGCGGTTGGGCGAGTCAGCCGATCCGGCGGCGGCGTGCGACCTCCGCCAGCACCACACCCGCGGCGACCGACGCGTTCAGCGACTCCACCTCACGCGCGAGCGGGATCGACACCGTGACATCGCAGGTCTCGCGGACCAGCCGCGACAGGCCCTTGCCCTCCGAGCCCACGACCAGCACCAGCGGATCGGCGGCGAGGTCGAAATCATCGATCGAGACGTCGCCGTCGGCCGCCAGGCCCGCGATCATCAGCCCCGTGTTGGCGTACTCCTGCAGGGAGCGGGTCAGATTGGTCGCACGGGCCACCGGCAGCCGCGCCGCCGTCCCCGCCGACGTCCGCCACGCCACCGCCGTCATCCCCGCCGCCCGCCGCTGCGGGACGACGACCCCGTGCCCGCCGAACGCACTCACCGAACGGACGACCGCGCCGAGGTTGCGCGGGTCGGTCACGCCGTCGAGCGCCGCGATCAGCGCGGGCGAACCCGACTCGCCCGCCAGCTCCAGCAGCTCGTCGGGATGCGCGTACTCGTAGGGCGGCACGACGAGCGCAACACCCTGGTGCAGCGCGCCCCCGGCCATGCGGTCGAGGTCGTTGCGGGGCACCTCGAGGATGGAGATCCCGGCGTCGGCCGCCAGGTGCACGGCCTCCTTCACCCGCTCGTCGGACGTCGCGCCGACGGCGACGTGCAGCGCCGTCGCGGGAGCACCCGCGCGCAGGCACTCCACGACGGGGTTGCGCCCCAGCACCGTCTCCGGGGTCTCACCGTCGCCCGCGCGCCGGCTGCGGTTGCCCGCACCCCCGCCCTGCCGGCCGGCGACCTTGGCCTGCGCCTTCGCGTCGCGGGCGGCCTTGCGCGCCGCCGGATGCCCGGGGCGCAACGACGCCGGCGGCGTCGGACCCTTGCCCGTCAGGCCGCGACGACGCTGACCGCCCGAACCGACGACAGCACCCTTCTTGGTGCCGTCCTTGCGGGTCGCACCGCGTCGCCTGGAATTGCCCGCCATCTACCCGATACCTCGCTGAACCGACAGCTGAACCGTCACTGGACGTCCTTGAGCGACCAGGTCGGCCCGTCGGGGCCGTCCTCGACCGCGATACCCGCGCTGGTGAGCCGGTCGCGCACCTCGTCGGCGGCGGCGAAGTCGCGGCTCGCGCGGGCCTCCTGCCGCTTGACCAGCAGATCGTCGACCAGGGCGCCGAGCGCCGCGATGGCGGCCGTGTCCGACCCGCCGGCCGCCCACCTCTCGTCGAGCGGGTCGAGTCCGAGCACGCCGGTCATGGCGCGCACCGACTCCGCTGCCGCGCGGGCCGCGTCGCGGTCGCCCGCGTCGAGCGCGGAGTTGCCCTCACGCACCGTGTTGTGGACGACCGCCAGCGCGCCCGGCGTGCCCAGGTCGTCGTCGAGGGCGGCCGCGAACTCGGCCGGAACCTCGGCCGCGACGTCGGGCGTGCCGATGCGCTCGGCGACCCGGCCGACGAACGACTCGATCCGCCGGTACGCCGACACCGACTCGGCCAGCGCCGCATCCGAGTACTCGATCGCTGACCGGTAGTGCGGCCCCACCAGGTAGTAGCGCAGCTCGACGCCACGCACCCGCTGCAGCATGGCCGGGATCGACAGCGTGTTGCCCAACGACTTGGACATCTTCTCGCCGCCCATCGTCACCCAGGCGTTGTGCAGCCAGTAGCGGGCGAACCCGTCGCCCGCCGCGTGCGACTGGGCCTGCTCGTTCTCGTGGTGCGGGAACACCAGGTCGAGCCCGCCGCCATGGATGTCGAACTCCGAGCCGAGATAGGCCGTGGCCATCGCCGAGCACTCCAGGTGCCAGCCCGGACGCCCTGCGCCCCACGGGGTCGGCCACGACGGCTCGCCCGGCTTGGCGCCCTTCCAGAGCGTGAAGTCGAGCGGGTCGCGCTTGTCGCCGCAGTCGCCCTCGCCCTGCGCGACGTCGTCGACCTTCTGCCCCGACAGCGCCCCGTACTCCGGGAACGACCGCACCGAGAAGTACACGTCGCCACCCGCGGCGTAGGCGTGGCCGCGCTCGACCAGCCGCTCCATCAGCTCGACCATCTGCGTGATGTGGCCGGTGGCTCGCGGCTCGACCGACGCGGGCAGGCAGCCCAGCGCGTCGTACGCCGCCGAGAAGGCGCGCTCGTGCGTGGCCGCCCACTCCCACCACGGGCGGCCGGCGTCGGCGGCCTTGCGCAGAATCTTGTCGTCGATGTCGGTCACGTTGCGCACCAACAGGACGTCGTGCCCGGTGTGGGCCAGCCAGCGGCGCAGCACGTCGTAGTTGAGGCCGCTGCGGACGTGACCGATGTGCGGCACGCCCTGCACCGTGGCCCCACAGACGTACATCGACACGGTCCCGGCCCGCAGCGGGACGAAGTCGCGCTGCTCCCTGGTCGCGGTGTCGTGCAGTCGCAGGCTCACCTCACACAGACTACGGGTGACCAGGTCGGCGTCGATCGTCGGCCCGGGCTCCCATTCGTCCAAGACGACGACGCCGCGACCCGGCACGCTCGGGGCATGGCCGACATCTTCCAGATCACCCCGAAGCTCGTCGTCGGCGACGGCGCTGCCGCCCTCGCCTTCTACACCGAGGCCCTCGGCGCGACCGTCGAGGAGAGCTACACGATCGACGGGCGCATCGTGCACGCCGCCCTGACCGTCGGCGAACTGCGGTTCGAGCTGAAGGACGCCGGCGACGGCGACCCGGCGCCGACGAAGGGGCTGCACCCGCCGGTGCTGATGTCGCTGGGCGTGACCGACGCCGACGCGGTCACCGACCGGCTGCTCGCGGCGGGCGCGACCGTGGTCTACCCGGTGGCCGACCAGGAGTACGGCGCCCGGGGCGGTCGGGTCGCCGACCCGTTCGGGCACCACTGGATGGTGTCGGCGCCGCTCGAGTCGCTGAGCCCCGACGAGGTCCAGGCACGGCTGGACGCGATGTCATGACCCCGTGACTCGTTGCGCCCCAGCGACTTCCACCGCCGAGTTCGACGTGGGACTGACTCGATCATGGCCGGGAGCAGTCTGTTGTCGAAGTCGACGGTGATCAGGAGGCCGGGACGATCAGGGCCGTCGCGATCGCGGCGACGCCCTCGCCCCGGCCCGTGAGACCGAGCCCGTCGGTGGTCGTCCCCGACACCGCCACGGGCCCGCCGACGGCGTCCGACAGCACACGCTGCGCCTCGGCGCGACGCGTCCCGATCTTCGGGGCGTTGCCGATCACCTGCACCGCGGCGTTGCCGACGACCCAGCCGTCGCGCTCCAGCAGCCTGCGCACCTCGGCGAGCAACTGCACACCACCCGCACCAGCCCACTCCGGACGGCCGGTACCGAACACCGCGCCGAGATCACCCAGCCCGGCGGCCGACAGCAGCGCGTCGCACAACGCATGGGACGCGACGTCGCCGTCGGAGTGCCCGGCGCAGCCGTCGACGCCCTCCCACCACAGCCCCGCCATCCAGCACGGACGACCGGGATCGACGGGGTGCACGTCGGTACCGACGCCGACGCGGGGGATCGCAGCGATCATCGCGCGACCGTACCCGCCGCCTCCCCCGCAACCGCGTCGTTCACCAGGTGGTCGGCGAGCCTGTGGTCCCAGGGCGTCGTCACCTTCATCGCCGCGGGATCGCCCGGGACGGCATGGACGGTCTCGCCCAGCGCCTCGACGAGCCCCGCATCGTCCGTGGCGGCCGCACCCGCGGCGGCGGCCGCGCGGTGCGCGCGCAGCAACAGCTCGGGCGCGAACCCCTGCGGTGTCTGGACCGCGCGCAGCACGGACCTGTCGACCGTGGCCACGACGTCGCCGTCCTCGTCGACACGCTTGATCGTGTCGGCGACGGGCAAGACCGGGATCACGGCACGATGACCGGCTCGGACCGCCTCGACGACGGCCATGACCAGGGCCGGAGGGGTGAGCGGGCGTGCCGCGTCGTGGACGAGCACGACCTCGACCGCCGACCCGTCACCAACGGGTGGTCCCGGTCGTTCATCTCCAGTGTGGACGCCGTTCGGATCACCGACGCCGTGCAGCGCGCCGAGAGCGCACAGCACGGAGGCGGTCCTGTCCGCGCCACCGGCGAGCACCGTGACGGGACGTCCGCGGAGCAGCTCGCCCGCACGGTCGACCAGCTCCGCCGGCGCGGCGACCACGACATGATCGACCACACCGGACGCGAGCAGTCCGTCGACCGCACGGACCAGCATCGGAACGCCACCGACCGGTACGAACGCCTTCGGCTCACCTGCACCCAGTCGCTGACCCGAGCCCGCAGCGGGGACCACCGCGACGACGCTCACGACGTGTGCCGGAAAGGGAGGTACGTTCGGACCGGTCGAAAGGGTCAGGCCGTTGCGGCCGTCGCCAGCACCTCGTCGAGCAGGACCTCGGCCCGCTCCTCGTCGGTGCCCTCGGCGAGCGCCAGCTCGCTCACGAGGATCTGGCGAGCCTTGGCCAACATGCGCTTCTCACCCGCGGACAGGCCGCGGTCCTTCTCGCGCCGCCACAGGTCACGCACCACTTCGGCCACCTTGTTCACATCGCCGGAGGCGAGCTTCTCGAGGTTGGCCTTGTACCGCCGGGACCAGTTGGTCGGCTCCTCGGTGTGCGGCGCGCGGAGCACCTCGAACACCTTGTCGAGGCCTTCCTGGCCCACGACATCGCGGACGCCGACGACCTCGGCGTTCTCCGCAGGAACACGCACCGTGAGATCACCCTGGGCAACCTTGAGGACGAGGTACTTGCGCTCCTCGCCCTTGATCGTCCGGGTCTCGATGGCCTCGATGAGAGCGGCACCGTGGTGCGGGTAGACGACGGTCTCTCCGACCTTGAAAACCATGTGTCCTCTGCCCCTTTCGCTGAACCCAGGTTAACACGGTCGGCCCCACCCCCGCCCGGCGGGATGCACCGTCGTCGCAGGTCACGGGCTTGACAACGCGGAGCAAACGTGCCTGGGCGGCGCTACGTGTGACCTCGGTGACAGACCCCGTACTCCGTGTGACCGCCGCGACGGCACGGAACCCGCCCCCACCCGGACGGACGACCGGACGGGTCACCGGACCTCCGCCCGGACCTGTGACCGGAGGCGCGTTGCCGGTGCCCACACCGCCGCGACTACGCTTCCACCTGGTCACCCCGGACCCCGGGGCCGGCCCCACCGCCACGAAAGGACCTGGAGACCCGTGAGCCGCAGCGAGCGCATCCGTCCGACGCGCGCAGCCCTGGTCGCAGGCGCCCTGATCGGCGCGCTCGCCCTCGCCGGGTGCGGTGCCGGCCAGATCTCGCAGACCGCCGACCAGCAGGCCGCCGTCTCCGGGGCCAACCTGACGACCCAGCACATCGAGATCCGCAACGCCGAGATCGAGTTCCCGGTCGGCGGCTCGCAGCGCCTCGCCGCATACACCGCGGGCTCGTCGGCGCCGATCACGCTGTCGATCGCCAACGACGACGACCTGCCCGACCGGCTGCTCTCGGCGAGCAGCCCCGTCGCTGACAGCGTCCGCATCACCGGCGAGACGCAGATCGCCCCGAACGGAGCGCTCACCGCGAGCAGCACCCCGGGCGGCACCGTCGGCAACCTGGGCACGCCGATCGAGATCAGCCTCGAGGGCCTGCGCCAGGACATCGGCCCCGGCCTCAGCTACCCGGTCACGTTCGTCTTCGAGCGCGCCGGAAGCATCACCGTCGACATGCCGATGGGCAATGCCGACAACCGTGTCCCCGAGCAGGGCGGCTCGAACAGCTCCGGCGGCTCGGGCGGTTCCGGCTCCGGCGGGAACGGCGGCCACTGACCGGCCGGTCCCGCGCCGCCCGCGCGGGGTTCGTCTGCTCCGAGTGCGGCCACCAGGCCGCCCAGTGGGTGGGCCGCTGCCCGTCGTGCCAGGCGTGGGGAACCCTTGCGCAGCAGTCGGTTCCGGCCGCCCGCACCCAGCGGGTCGCGGCCGGGGCACCGTCGGCACCGGCACGGCGGATCGCCGACGTCGAACTCGACAGCGCCCGCGCCCGCCCGACGGGTGTCGACGAGCTCGACCGCGTCCTCGGCGGCGGGCTCGTCCCGGGCGCGGTGGTGCTGCTGGCCGGGGAGCCGGGCGTCGGCAAGTCGACGCTGCTGCTCGAGGTCGCCGCGAAGGCCGCCCGGCGCGGGCGCGTCCTCTACGTCACCGGCGAGGAGTCGGCCGGGCAGGTACGGCTGCGCGCCGAACGCACCGGAGGCGTGCACGACGAGCTCTACCTCGCCGCCGAGTCCGACCTCGGCTCGATCCTCGGCCACCTCGACGCCCTGAAGCCCGAGCTGCTCATCGTCGACTCCATCCAGACGATGTCCACATCGGACGTCGAGGGCAACGTCGGTGGCGTCACCCAGGTCCGGGCCGTCACCGTCGGGCTCACCGCCACCGCCAAGGAACGCGGGCTGCCCGTCGTACTCGTCGGGCACGTCACCAAGGACGGCTCCATCGCCGGACCCCGCGTGCTCGAACACCTCGTCGACGTCGTGCTCGCATTCGAGGGCGACAAGCAGTCGACGCTGCGCATGGTCCGCGGCGTGAAGAACCGCTTCGGCCCCGCCGACGAGGTCGGCTGCTTCGAGCTGCGCGACGAAGGCATCGTCGGGCTCGCCGACCCCTCGGGCCTGTTCCTCGCCCGGTTCGGCGCCACCCGCGACTCCGTCGTCCCCGGCACCGCCGTCACCGTCGTCATGGACGGCCGCAGGCCGATGCTGGCCGAGGTCCAGGCGCTGGTCGCCGGAGCCAACATCCCCAGCCCACGACGGGCCGTCTCCGGTCTCGACAGCGCCCGCGTCGCGATGCTGCTCGCGGTGCTGGAGCGCCGGGTGGGCGTCAAGCTGGCCGACTCCGAGGTCTACACGGCCACCGTCGGCGGGATGAAGGTCCTCGAACCGGCCGCCGACCTCGCCCTGGCCCTCGCCGTCGTCTCCGCCAAGCGCGACCTCGCGCTGCCGCCCGACATGATCCTGCTGGGCGAGATCGGGCTGGCGGGCGAGGTACGGCGCGTCTCCGGCGTCGCCAGGCGCCTCGCCGAGGCCGCCCGCCTGGGGTTCACCCAGGCGCTGGTGCCGCCCGACAGCGACGCGAAGTCCGTCGGCATGAAGGTGCAGGAGGTCGCCGACCTCGGCCAGGTCGTCCGGCGCCTGCGCCGCGACTGACGTCCCCAGGATCCGCGCGCAACCTGGCTGCTGTCGCGGCCCCGAAACGCAGCAGTGAGGTTGCGCGCGGTTCGTCGGGCCGACCCGGGCGGGCCCGGCGTCAGGGCGTCAGGAGGAACGGCGTCGGCGGGCTGATCAGGTCGTCGATGCGCGTCAGCAGGCGGTAGGCGCCGGCCGGGACGACCGTGCGCGCCGTCGCACAACCCGGTGTCGACGTGCGGCCCTGCCACGTCACCTGGAACGACACCGGCTGCCCCGGCACCAGCGTGCGCAGGTCGGGCCTGGCGGGGTTGGTGCAGTCGTTGCTCGACCACAGCCGGTTCACCCCGTCACCGCTCCACACGACGATCTCCAGCCGGCTCCCGTCGAGGTCACGCACGCACGGCTGACCGCTCGTGTTGGTGACGACGACGCCCACCACCGGCTTGTCACCCACCTTGTGATCGGTCCGGTCGATCGTGGCTCCGACACTGAGCATGTCGTTGGTGCACGGGACCGGGCCGGTCGGCGGGACCGTGGCCGGCGGGGGCACCACGGCCGCCGGATCCGGAGTCCCCTCGACCCGCACCTCGTCGGTGGCAGGCGCCGTCGTCGGGGCGTCCGTCGGCGGGACGATCTGGGTGCCCGGGCCCGTGGTCAGGCCCGAGAGACCGGGCGCGAGAGGCGCCGACGGATCGACCGGGACCGCCGACGGCGCACCGAACGCAGTCGGATCCCCCGACGGCGGACGCGGCGCCTCGCTCGACAGCGCCGCCTGGTTCGCCGCCAGCGTCGTCTTCTCGTCGCTCGTCGCCTCCGTGCGCCCGTGCACCAGCGCGGCGATGGTGAGCCCCAACAGCGCGAACAGGACCACGACGGATGCGAGAGCCACCCAGCGACGTCGCCAGTAGACGGTCGCGGGCAGCGGTCCGGACGGCTCCCACATGTGACGGAGAGTAGATCGACGATTACCAGCAGGAGCCGACGTCGGCCCGGCGTGGCGTGGCACCACCCCCGGAAACCACCCGGGCGAATGACTTGGTTGCGCCCACGTCCGCAGCGGGCTTGACTCATGGGGTGATGCGCACGCGGCTCCAGTTCTTCTGGCCCAGCCGTCGCGTCGTGCATTTCGACGAGTTCTGTCGGCCGGCCACGTAGCGACCGCCCCGACGGGTGGTCACACGTGGCCCTCCGCGCGCCCCGACCGACCGCGGGCGTCCGGCCCGCACCCGCCCTCACCTGGGAGAACCCGTCATGTCCGTCACGGACGACCTGCTCGCCAACAACGCCACCTACACCGAGACCTTCTCCGGCCCACTGCCGCTTCCGCCCGCCAAGGGCGTCGCCGTCGTCGCCTGCATGGACGCCCGCCTCGACGTCTACCGAGTCCTCGGCCTCGCCGAAGGCGAGGCGCACGTCATCCGCAACGCCGGCGGCGTCGTCACCGACGACGAGATCCGGTCCCTCGCCATCAGCCAGCGCCTCCTCGGCACCAGCGAGATCATCCTGATCCACCACACCGACTGCGGGATGCTCACCTTCACCGACGACGACTTCAAGCGCTCGATCCAGGAGGAGACCGGCATCAAGCCGGCCTGGGCCGCCGAGTCGTTCGGCGACATCGACGAGGACGTCCGCCAGTCCGTCGCCCGCATCACCGCGAGCCCGTTCGTCCCCCACAAGGAGTCCGTGCGCGGCTTCGTCTTCGACGTCGCGACCGGGAAGCTGAACGAGGTCGCCTGACCCGTTGCTCCGTGGGCGGCGGACGGTGGCACGATGCGGTCGTGCCGCTGTCCGCCGCCCTGATCCCCTGGTACACCGCGGTCGCCCGAGACCTGCCGTGGCGCAGGCCCGGGACCACACCGTGGGGCGTCATGGTCAGCGAGTTCATGCTGCAGCAGACACCCGTCTCCCGCGTCGAACCCGTGTGGCAGCGCTGGATGGCCGACTGGCCCGCCCCCTCCGCGCTCGCCGCCGCGCCCCGCGCCGACGTCCTGCGCGCCTGGGGGAAGCTCGGCTACCCACGCCGCGCCCTGCGCCTGCACGAGGCCGCCGCCGTGATCGCGGACATCCACGGTGACGTCGTCCCCTCCGACGTCGACGCGCTCGAGGCCCTGCCCGGCGTCGGCTCCTACACCGCACGGGCCGTCGCCGCGTTCGGCTACGGGCGGCGCTGCGCGGTCGTCGACACCAACGTCCGACGCGTCGTCGCCCGCGCCGTCCACGGCAACGGCGACGCCGGACCCGCACGCGTCAAGGCCGACCTCGCCGACGTGACGGAGCTGCTCCCGACCGGCGAAGCCGAGGCCGCCACGTTCTCCATCGCGATGATGGAGCTCGGCGCCGTCGTCTGCACCGCCCGCACCCCCCACTGCATCGCCTGCCCCGTCCGCGACCGCTGCGCCTGGCTCGCCGCAGGCGCCCCCGCCTACGACGGCCCCCGCCGCGCCCCGCAAGCCTTCGCCGGCACCGACCGGCAGGTCCGTGGCCGGCTCCTCGACGTCCTGCGCGACTCCCCCGGCCCCGTCGACCGCGCCGCCCTCGACCGCGCCTGGAACGACGCCGGGCAACGCGACCGCTGCCTCGACTCCCTGCTCGTCGACGGGCTCGCCGAACAGCTCGCCGACGGCCGCTTCGCCCTGCCGGCCTGAGCCGCGCCGGCCGTGGTGCACGCCGTCCGCTTCCGGCTCGCCGACGACGCCGCCGACGAGCTCACCGGCCTCCGCGCCCGCCTGGTCGTCGCCGGGCTGCCGGTGCCCGTCGGGCGGCCCGCCGTCACCGTCGCCGCCGCGACCACGATCCCCGCCGCCACCCGCAGCGCGCTCGCCACCGCCGTCGGCGTCCTCGTCCTGCCGACGCTGTGGCTCACGAACCTCGCCGCCGTCGCCGGGCGTGACGAGGAGCTGGTGCTGGGTGCCGTCGTCGACACCGAGCTGTTGGCCGTCCACGACGCCGTGCACGACGTGCTGGCGGGCAACGTCCGCGGGCCCGTCGCGACCTACCTGCCCGGTTCCTGGGTGCCGCACTGCGTGCTGGCCACCCGTGACCCCGCCGCCGCCTTCACCGCCCTGCACCCGCTGCGCCCCGTCCGCGCCGCGGTGACGGCCCTGGAGCTGGCCGACACCCGCACCGGCGAGACCACCCCTCTCTGACTCGTGAGTGGCGTTATTGGCTATAGCCAATAACGCCACTCACGAGGCGCGGAGCGGGGCCGTCGTCGCCAGGAAGTCCTCCACGGCGATGCGGAAGGCCTCCTCCGAGGCGTGCACCAGGTGGCCGGTGCCGGGCAGGGTGACGAGTCGGGCGTAGGGGCCGAACCTGTTGCGGCGCAAGGCGTCGACAATTTGCTCGGGCTGGCCGCGGGGCACGATGCCGGCGGCGGCGCAGACCAGCAGCACCGGCGCGCGGACACCGGCG
Source organism: Pseudonocardia sulfidoxydans NBRC 16205 (assembly GCF_007989085.1). Classification (GTDB taxonomy): domain Bacteria; phylum Actinomycetota; class Actinomycetes; order Mycobacteriales; family Pseudonocardiaceae; genus Pseudonocardia; species Pseudonocardia sulfidoxydans. The sequence continues at coordinate 13,279 of NZ_BJVJ01000064.1, read as the reverse complement.
AGGACGTCCCAGTAGGAGCGGTACGCCCACTCCCCGGCGATCTCCACGGCGTTGTCGACGCGGCAGAGCAGGTGGTAGCCGTCGGCGCGTTCCTCGACGCACTCGGCCATGTAGTCGCCGAACTCCGGCCGCGGGTGCCCGAAGGTGGCCCGGACCTCGGCCAGCGACGCGAAGGGCTGCGGGATGGCCCCGAACCAGGCGCGGGCGTCGGCGACGGCGGTCTCCGGCACCCCGGTGAGGTCGACAGCCATGTCCTCGACGACGACGGCCTGCACCAGATCGGGCCGGCTCGCGGCGAGAGCGAGAGCGTGCAGCCCACCCATGGAGTGGCCGACGACGATGGCGGGCCCGGCGCCGAGCTGGTCGAGGAGCTCGGCGGCGTCGGCGGCGAGGCGTTCGGTGGTCCAGGGTCCGGTGGCCTGGGAGCGGCCGTGGCCGCGGGCGTCGAGCCCGATGACGCGGCCGTGGCCGGTGAGCCGGCGCGCGACCGGCCACCACGTCGTCGCCCGGCCCATGAGCCCGTGCAGCAGCAGGATCGGCGTGCCACCCCCACCGAACTCGACGACGGCGAGGTACACGCCGTCGGAGGTCCGCAGCGAACGACGCACCCGCGCAAACTAACCTGAAGTGCATGACCGTCGTGAAGATCAACGCGATCGAGGTACCCGAGGGATCCGGCCCGGAACTGGAGAAGCGGTTCGCGCAGCGCAAGCACGCGGTCGACAACCAGCCGGGCTTCGTGTCGTTCGAGCTGATGCGGCCGGTGTCGGGCGACAACCGCTACTTCGTGGTGACGAAGTGGGAGTCCGACGAGGCGTTCCAGGCGTGGCGCAACGGCCCGGCGATGCAGGCGCACGGCGGCAACGCGCAGGCGCCGACGGGGTCGGGGCAGCCGGTGTCGACGGGTGCGTCGCTGCTGGAGTTCGAGGTCGTCGACCTGGACAACGGCTGAGCTCCTCGATCGAGCGCGCCGCCGCGCTGCTGGACGGCGCCGGCACGTTGCTGGACGGCGCCGGCGCGTTGCTGGTCTGCGCCGGTGCGGGGATGGGCGTCGACTCCGGGCTGCCCGACTTCCGGGGGCCGGAGGGATTCTGGCGCGCCTACCCGCCGTACCGGGCGCTGGGGCTGAGCTTCGAGGAGTTGGCCGATCCGGTCCACTTCGCCGACGACCCGGCGCTGGCGTGGGGTTTCTACGGCCACCGCCTGTCGCTCTACCGAGCGACGACGCCGCACGCGGGTTTCGCGGTGCTGCGGCGGTGGGCGGACCGGGTGCCGACGCGTGTGTTCACGTCGAACGTCGACGGCCAGTTCCAGAAGGCCGGGTTCGACGCCGAGTCGGTCGCGGAGGTCCACGGGTCGACCCATCACCTGCAGTGTCTGGCGGGGTGTGGGGAGCCGGTGTGGCCGGCCGACGACGTCGACGTGGAGATCGACCCGGCGACGATGCGCGCGGTCGGCCCGCTGCCCGCGTGCGGGGGGTGCGGCGGGCTCGCGCGGCCGAACATCCTGATGTTCGGCGACTGGTCGTGGGATCCGTCGTTCGCGCGGCCGCGGCTGACGGCGCACGCGGCGTGGACGCGGGAGCACCGGGGGCATCTGGTCGTGGTGGAGATCGGCGCGGGCAACGCGATACCGACGGTGCGCAGGCAGGCGGAGCTGGCGTCGGCGGCGACGGGGGCGCTGATCAGGATCAACGTGCGGGAGCCGGCGGTCCGCCACGGCCGCGGCGTCGGGCTGGCACTGCCGGCGGCGGACGCGCTGCGGGCCCTCGAGCTGGGTCGTGAGCGGCAATAGTCGCTATAGCGACTATTGCCGCTCACAGGGGGTGTCAGTCCGGGATGGCCTTCGTGTTCGGCACGACGATCCCGAACAGGTCGGCGATCGACGCCAGGCTGGCCGCCTGGAGCGCCGAGGCGGCGACGGCACCGTCGGGCCCGGGTAGCGACCGGGTCGCCGTCGCACCGCCGACGACGACCGGGGCGAACCCGAGGCTGAACGCGCCGCGGGCGGTCGAGTTGATGCACATGTGCGTCATGAACCCGGCGAGCACCAGGTCGTGCGCGCCGGCCGCGGTCAGCCGGTCCTGCAGGTCGGTGCCGACGAACGAGTTCGGTGCGCCCTTCACGACGACGGGCTCGTCGCCACGCGGCGCGACCCGGTCGACGATGGCGCCGATCTCGGCGCGGACGTCGTAGGGCGATCCCGCGCCGGCGTCGTGCTGGATGTGGATGACGGGCGTCCCGGCGGAGCGGGCCCGGTCGAGGAGCTCCTCGGCTTCGTCGAGGGCGGCCTGGACGCCTTCGAGCTCCATGACGCCGCGGGTGTAGGTGTTCTGGCAGTCGACCATGATCAGCGTCGAGCCGGCGAGGCTCGGCGCCGCGGCCGGCATTCCGGTCAGTTCGCGCAGGGTCGTCGAGGGCACGGGCCCACACTCCTTCGGATGGGAACGAGAACGACTCACAGCGGGCGGGACCATCCTGCGACGGTCCGGCCCCTGTGTCACGAGATACCTCGGGCCCTGTCGAGGGCGTCAGCGCCTCCACCCAGACCCCGCGGCCCCATTCCTGCACCACATCGCCGTGCGGTGGGGGTGTTTCCGGTACTCGGACGACTCCGACATAACGACGTTTCACCGTAGCTGCGGATCCTATCCCGCATATGGCGTCGCAGATTCGAGTACAGATCAGGGTTGCCTGACCTGTTCCCACGGACGACGATGGGGGTGGCGTCCACCACCGCCGACGAAGCCGCGGGGAGCCACCGACGAGATGACGACTGATCCGGTCGAGAGGGCCATGGTCCTGGCCCGGACCCACGACGCCGTGACGAACGGCGGACGGGCGCCGATGGCGCCGCGCAACCTCGTGCCGCAGTCGTGGACACGACCCTCGGACACCCGCGTCGGCCCCGACCCGGAACAGGCCGAGATCGCCGACATGCGCGGCGCGCACCCGCTCGCGCCGGCCATGGCGCTGCTGCGCGAGACGCTGCTGGGCATCGCCGACGCGGCCCGGCACACGATGACCGTGACCGACGAGCACGGGCGCATCCTGTGGCGCGACCGCCGCCGTGACGTGCTGCGACGCGGCGACCGGGCCGGCCTCGCCGAGGGCACGCGGTGGAGCGAGGCCACCGTCGGCACCGACGCGATGGGCACCGCGCCGGTCGTCACGATCCGCTCGGCCGAACACCTCGTCCGCAGCGTCCACTGCTGGACGAGCGCCGCCGCGCCCATCCACGACCCGGAGGACGGGCAGCTGATCGGGGTCGTCGACGTCACCGGGCCGGTCACCTCCCCGCACCCGGCGACGCTCGCGCTCGTCGCGGCAGCCGCCCGGCTCGCGGAGAACCACCTGGCGACGCTCGTGGCCGCCCGGGACGAGCGCCTGCGCGCCCGCAACCTCGCGCACCTGACGCGACTGCGCGACGAGCCCGGCGCCCTGCTCACCCCTCACGGGAAGGTGCTCGCGGCCCATCCCGCCGGATGGCTACCCGACAGGGTGGACCTCCCCGACCCTCCAGGCAGGTCGCTGTCGCTGGGCGAGCAGGGCGACGCGGTCCTCGAACCGCTGACGGAGGGCTGGCTGCTGCGGCTGCGCCGGCCCACCGCCCGACCGCCGGGCTGCACCGCGGAGGGCGCCGCAGATCCCCGGTCCCGGTCCGGCTGAACACGCGTCCCTGACACGGAAAAGCCGGCCCGGACCGAGGTCCGGACCGGCTTTCCGGTCAGCCGATCAGACGGAGATCAGTCGTCCGTCTTCGCCATGTCGACGGGCGGGGCGTCGGGAACGAGCGCCGCCGCACGCGCCTCACCGCGGAAGGTGAAATGCGCCTTGTCGTCGGCCGCGCGCGAGCCCTCGGGGGCGTCGGGGTCGAGACCCTCGACGTCGACGACCACGATCTGGCCCGGCTCGACCTCGCCGAAGAGGATCTTCTCCGACAGCTGGTCCTCGATCTCGCGCTGGATGGTCCGGCGCAGCGGCCGGGCGCCCAGCACGGGGTCGAAACCACGGCGGGCGAGCAGCGACTTGGCGGCAGGCGTGAGCTCGATGCCCATGTCCTTGTTCGCCAGCTGCGCCTCGACACGCGTGATCATGAGGTCGACCATCGTGATGATCTGCTCTTCGGTGAGCTGGTGGAAGACGATGATGTCGTCGATACGGTTGAGGAACTCCGGCCTGAAGTGCTTCTTCAGCTCGTCGTGGACCTTCGTCTTCATCCGCTCGTAGTTCGACGCCTCGTCGTTGCTCTGCGCGAAGCCGAGCCCGACCGCCTTCGAGATGTCCTGGGTGCCCAGGTTCGAGGTGAAGATGATGACGGTGTTCTTGAAGTCCACCGTCCTGCCCTGGCCATCGGTCAGGCGGCCGTCCTCCAGCACCTGCAGGAGGGTGTTGTAGACCTCCTGGTGCGCCTTCTCGATCTCGTCGAACAGCACGACCGAGAACGGCTTGCGCCGCACCTTCTCGGTGAGCTGGCCACCCTCCTCGTAGCCCACGTACCCGGGAGGGGCACCGAAGAGCCGCGAGGCGGTGTAGCGGTCGTGGAACTCACCCATGTCGATCTGGATGAGCGCGTCGTCCTCGCCGAACAGGAAGTTCGCCAGCGCCTTCGACAGCTCCGTCTTACCGACACCGGACGGGCCGGCGAAGATGAACGAGCCCGAGGGGCGCTTCGGGTCCTTCAGGCCGGCCCGCGTGCGGCGGATGGCCTGCGAGACCGACTTGACGGCCTCCTCCTGGCCGATGATCCGCTTGTGCAGCTCGTCCTCCATGCGGAGCAGACGGGTCGTCTCCTCCTCGGTGAGCTTGAACACCGGGATACCGGTCCAGTTGGCGAGGACCTCGGCGATCTGCTCGTCGTCGACCTCGGCGACGACGTCCAGGTCACCCGACTTCCACTGCTTCTCCCGCTCGCCCTTCTGACCGAGCAGCTGCTTCTCGGTGTCGCGCAGCGACGCGGCACGCTCGAAGTCCTGCGCGTCGATCGCCGACTCCTTGTCGCGACGCACGCCGGCGATCTTCTCGTCGAACTCGCGCAGGTCCGGCGGCGCCGTCATGCGACGGATGCGCATCCGGGCCCCGGCCTCGTCGATCAGGTCGATCGCCTTGTCCGGGAGGAAACGGTCGGAGATGTAGCGGTCGGCCAGCGTGGCCGCGGCCACCAGCGCCGGGTCGGTGATGGTGACCCGGTGGTGCGACTCGTAGCGGTCGCGCAGACCCTTGAGGATCTCGATGGTGTGCGTGACGCTCGGCTCGCCCACCTGGATCGGCTGGAAACGACGCTCCAGCGCGGGGTCCTTCTCGACGTACTTGCGGTACTCGTCGAGCGTGGTGGCACCGATCGTCTGCAGCTCGCCACGGGCCAGCATCGGCTTGAGGATGCTCGCCGCGTCGATCGCGCCCTCGGCCGCACCCGCCCCGACGAGGGTGTGGATCTCGTCGATGAACAGGATGATGTCGCCGCGCGTGCGGATCTCCTTGAGGACCTTCTTCAGGCGCTCCTCGAAGTCACCGCGGTACCGGGACCCCGCGACCAGCGAGCCCAGGTCGAGCGTGTAGAGCTGCTTGTCCTTCAGCGTCTCGGGCACCTCGCCCTTGACGATGCCCTGGGCCAGGCCCTCGACGACGGCCGTCTTGCCGACGCCGGGCTCGCCGATCAGGACCGGGTTGTTCTTGGTCCTCCGGGAGAGGACCTGCATGACCCGCTCGATCTCCTTCTCCCGGCCGATGACCGGGTCCAGCTTGCCCTCACGGGCCTGCTGGGTGAGGTTGCGACCGAACTGGTCGAGCACGAGGGAGGACGACGGGGTGCCCTCGCCGCGGCCCGCAGAGGCCTCGGCGGGCTCCTTGCCCTGGTAGCCGGACAGCAGCTGCAGGACCTGCTGGCGGACCCGGTTGAGGTCGGCCCCCAGCTTGACCAGCACCTGGGCCGCGACACCCTCGCCCTCGCGGATCAGGCCGAGCAGGATGTGCTCGGTGCCGATGTAGTTGTGGCCGAGCTGCAGCGCCTCGCGGAGCGACAGCTCCAGGACCTTCTTCGCCCGAGGCGTGAACGGGATGTGACCCGACGGTGCCTGCTGCCCCTGGCCGATGATCTCCTCGACCTGCTGGCGGACACCCTCCAGGGCGATCCCGAGCGACTCGAGCGCCTTGGCGGCGACACCCTCACCCTCGTGGATCAGGCCAAGGAGGATGTGCTCGGTCCCGATGTAGTTGTGGTTGAGCATCCTGGCCTCTTCCTGCGCCAGGACGACAACACGCCTTGCTCTGTCGGTGAACCTCTCGAACATTCGCACTCCTTGCCTGCTGCGTCCACACGTGCGGCACGTCCAGCATCCCTGTGACGCTGCGCCGCGGACGCCCCATACCACTGTATCGGTCCGACCGGCCCCACCGCCTCCGTCCGCCGCGATGTGGGTCCGGTGGGGACAACATCCGTCGGCGGTGCCCGAATTCCCGGCGCCGGAGCGAACGCTCTGGTCAGCGCCCCTGCGCCGCGGCCTCCTCGGCTGCCCGTTCCTGCTCCTTGTAGACGCGGAAACCCTCCTCGTCACGACCACGACGCCAGTAACCGGAGACGGAGAGGGCGTCGCGGGGCACGGAACGCTCGTCGAGCAGGTGCCGGCGGAGGGCCTTGACCGCGCCGGCCTCGCCGTGGACGAAGGCGTGCACGTCGCCGTCGGGGAAGGGCAGGGCTGCGACGGCGTCGAGGAGCTGTGCGGCCGCGGCGTCGCCCGGGTCACCGCCCGCGGGCAGGTCGGCGCGATGCAGCCAGGTCGCGGTCAGGTCGGCGTCGGTGCGCAGGTCCTGGTGGTCGTCGGCGCCGTCGACCTGGAGAACTGCCAGCGCCGTCGCCCCACGCGGGAGCCGCTCGACCGCGGCACCGATCGCGGGGAGCGCGGCGTCGTCACCGACGAACAGGTGCCAGCCCGCGGCCGGGTTCGGCGCGTACGCGCCCCCGGGGCCGAGCAGCCGCAGCGTGTCGCCGGGGCGGGCGGCGGCGGCCCACGGCCCGGCGAGGCCGCTGTCGCCGTGGTGGACGAAGTCGATCGTCAGCTCGCCTGCCGTGTGGTCGAGGGCGCGGACGGTGTAGGTCCGGGTGCGGGGCCACTGGTCGCGCGGGAGCTCGCGCCGGATCGCCTCCATGTCGAACGGCTCGGGGTAGTCGACGCCGGGCGGGGGGAACAGAATCTTGACGTAGCGGTCGGTGTGGTCGGTCTCGGGAAACTCCGCGAGACCGGGTCCGCCCGCGACCACGCGGATCATGTGCGGGCCGATCCTGGCGGTTCTCAGTACCTCGAGGCTCGTGGCCGAGCGGGGCATCGCTCCTCCTGGGGTCGTGGCGGCGCCGTGCGGCGGACGCACCGGCCCCGGCAGCTATGTAGGCCACCCTAACCCCGCGGACGCGATGTGGCCCGTGGGTCGCCGCGCGCTTCCGTTCGCCCGCGCGCTTCGGCTCGGCGCGCTTCGGCTCGGCGCGCTTCGGCTCGGCGCGCTTCGGCTCCGCGCGCTTCGGCTCGGCGCGCGCGCATCCGGCGGAGCGGATTCGGGAACGCTTCGCCGAGAACGCGAGCGGGGCCGATCGAATTCGATCGGCCCCGCTCGTTCCGGCACATTCGCCCGGTTCAGTTCTCCTGGTGATAGGCCTCGAGCACCTCGGCCGGGATGCGGCCGCGGTCCGAGACCTTCATCCCGCGCTTCCGGGCCCAATCCCGAATTGCCTGGTTCTGCTCGCGGTCGACCGACTGCCGCCGATTCGCCGGCGCGGAGCCGGCCGCGGCGCGGCGCCGTCCACCGGCACGACGGGCAGCGGCGACATACGACGCGAGCGCGTCCCGCAGCTTTCCGGCATTCGACTCGGACAAGTCGATCTCGTACGTCTTGCCGTCGATCCCGAACTCGACGGTCTCGTCCGCCGCCTTACCGTCCAGGTCGTCGATCAGTCTGATCTCACGGATCTGCGCCACCGCCGCAGCCTCCATTCTCGCAACACATGAGTTCCTGCAACTGTGGCGTCGCCACGAATGCGGACTCTATCCGTATTGCAACTGCGGTGTCGAGCCGAGTCACCCGCCGCCGGAACAGAATGACACTTCCGGCGACGAACGTCACTCCGACCGAACGAGCGGGAAGAGGATTGTGTCCCGAATACCGAGGCCGGTGAGCGTCATCAGGAGCCTGTCGACGCCCATGCCCATGCCGCCGGTCGGCGGCATGCCGTACTCCATGGCACGCAAGAAGTCCTCGTCGAGCTGCATGGCCTCGGGGTCACCCGCGGCAGCCAGCAACGACTGCCGGTGGAGCCTTTCCCGCTGTTCCACGGGATCGACGAGTTCGGAGTAGGCCGTCGCGAGCTCGGTTCCGAAAACGATGAGGTCCCACGCCTCGGCGAGTCGCGGATCGTCGCGGTGCTGCCGGGTGAGTGGGCGGACCTCCACCGGGTAGTCACGCACGAACGTGGGCTCGACGAGCGTGTGCTCGACGAGCTTCTCGAACAGTTCCAGAACGATCTCGCCGGCCGACCAGGATTCCTTCAGCTCGACATCGTGATCGGCCGCGATCTTACGCAGTGTTTCGGCGGAGGTGTCGACCGTCACCTCTTGGCCCACCGCCTCGGCCACGGAGGCATGAAGAGTGACGCTGCGCCACGGGCCGCCCAGATCGTGTTCGGTTCCGTCGGCGCGTGTGATGACCGTGGAACCGAAGACGGCACGCGCGCTTTCGAGGATGAGGTCCCGAACGAGATCCGCCATGTCGTCATAGGTCGCATACGCCTGGTAGGCCTCGAGCATCGCGAACTCCGGGGAGTGCGTGGAGTCGATCCCCTCGTTGCGGAAAACGCGATTCAGCTCGAAGACCCGCTCGATCCCGCCGACGACGGCACGCTTCAGGAACAGCTCCGGCGCGATCCGCAGGTACAGATCCTGGCTCAGCGCATTCGAACGCGTGACGAACGGCCGGGCCGTGGCGCCGCCGTGCAGCACCTGCAGCATCGGCGTCTCGACCTCGATGTAGTCGCGCTCCTCGAACACGCGCCGCAGGGTGCGCAGGACCGTCGACCGTGCGCGGACCATCTCGCGGGCCTTGGGCCGCACGATCAGGTCGACGTAGCGCTGCCGGACCCGCGTCTCCTCCGACAGCTCGCGATGCGCCACGGGGAGCGGCCGGACGGCCTTGGCCAGCATCCGCCACGACGTGGCCGACACCGACAGCTCGCCGCGTCGGCTGGTGATGACCTCCCCGTCGACGAGGACGACGTCGCCCAGGTCGACGACGGCCTTCCAGCTCGCGAGCGCCTCGTCACCGACCTCGGCCAGGCTGAGCATGGCCTGCAGCTCGGTGCCGTCGCCCTCGCGCAGCGTCGCGAAGCACAGCTTGCCCGTGTTGCGCAGGAACATGACCCGGCCGGCGACGGCGACCCGGTCGCCCGTCGCGGTGTCCGGTTCGAGGTCGGGGTGGGCGTCGCGGACCTCACGCAGCGTGTGGGTGCGGCCCGCCTCGACGGGATAGGGGTCGATGCCCTGCTCGAGCAGCTCCGCCCGCTTGGCCCGGCGCACCCGGAGCTGCTCGGGGAGGTCGGTGTCGGGGGGCGTGGAGTGCTCGTCGGTCACGCCGAGCAAGGTTAGCCACGTGCCCGGGGCGCCCTGTCATCGGTGCACGTACCGACGGTCGCGCAGACGAATCCGCGCGCAACCTCACTGCTCTTCCGAGCGGCGGACACAGCAGTGAGGTTGCGCGCCTGTGTCAGCACGTCCGCGGCGCCCCGAGCCGGCGCACCCTCCGCGCCGGGATCGGCGTGACGCGGCGCCACGGGTCGGCGTGACGCGGCGTCACGGGTAGCACGTCCGGCACGCCCCGGGTCAGCGCACCCTCCGCGCCCGGGATCGGCGTGACGCGACGCCCCGGGTCAGCGCGCCGCGACGCCCGGTCAGCGCGCCGCGGCGCCGGCCGTGTGCGCGTTGCGCAGGTAGGTCAGCCGCAGGCCCAGCAGCGTGAGGTCGGGGACGAACTCGGTGATCGTGCGCGACACCCCGGCCATCAGGGGGGCGAGCCCGCCCGTCGCGAGGACGGTCACCGGGCCTGCCTTGGGGCCCATCTCGGCGACGATCGCGTCGACCAGGCCGTCGACCTGTCCCGCGAACCCGAAGATCACCCCGGACTGCAGGCATTCGACGGTGTTCTTGCCGATCACCGAGCGCGGACGCACCAGTTCGACGGTGCGCAGCGCCGCGGCCCGGGTCGCGAGCGCCTCCATGGAGATCTCGATCCCGGGGGCCAGTGCGCCGCCCAGGAACTCTCCGCGCGCGGAGACGACGTCGATGTTGGTCGACGTCCCGAAGTCGACGACGACGCACGCCGTCCCGAAGATGCGGTGCGCGGCGAGGGTGTTGACGACGCGGTCGGCGCCGACCTCGCGCGGGTTGTCGACGAGCAGCGGCACGCCGGTGCGGACGCCGGGGCCGACGATGACCGTCGGCATCTGTTCGCTGCGCCGGTCGAGCATGAGGCGCAGCTCCCGCAGCAGCGACGGGACCGTCGACAGCGCGGCGATCCCCGTGACGTCGGCGGCCCGCTCGCCGAGCAGCCCGTGGATCGCGACGTCGAGCTCGTCGGCGGTCATCCGGGCGTCGGTGCGCATCCGCCAGTCCCGCACGAGCGTGGGCCGGACCTCGGGCTCGGCGCCGTCGTCGGCGGGGGCGGGGGTGTCCCGGTAGAGGCCCAGCGCGATCTGGGTGTTGCCGACGTCGATGCAGAGCAGCACCGGTCAGGCCGACCGCATGCGGGTGACCGACCCCGAGGTCAGGCCCGACCCGACCGGGGCGTGCCCGGGGTCGTCCCCGACCTCGGCGACGCGGTTGTCGGCGTCGACGAACACGACCCGCGGGTCGTAGGCGGCGAGCTCGACCTCGTCGAACTGGCCGTAGGAGATGAGGATGACCAGGTCGCCGGGGTGGACGAGGTGCGCGGCGGCGCCGTTGATGCCGATGACGCCGGAGCCGCGCTCGCCGGGGATGACGTAGGTCTCCAGGCGGGCGCCGTTGGTGATGTCGACGATCGCGACCTGCTCGCCCTCGAGGAGGTCGGCGGCCTCCATGAGGTCGAGGTCGACGGTGACCGAGCCGACGTAGTGCAGGTCGGCCTGGGTGACCGTCGCACGGTGGATCTTGGACTTCATCATCGTGCGGAACACGGTGGCCTCCGGCTCAGAGCTGGACGGGGACGTTGTCGATGAGGCGGGTGGTGCCGATTCGGGCGGCGACGAGCAGCCGCGCCCGGCCGGTCTCGGGGGTGGGGCCGAGCTCGGGGTCGCGCAGCTCCAGGTAGTCGACGTCGAGCAGCGGCTCGGTGGCGAGGACCTCGCGGGCGCGGGCGAGGACGGCGGCGGGGCCGCGGGCCGACACCGAGGCGCCTTCCTTCAGCGCCCGTTGCAGGGTGGGCGCGGCGGCGCGCTGCTCGTCGGACAGGTAGACGTTGCGGGAGGACAGCGCGAGCCCGTCGGTCTCGCGGACCGTGGGGACGCCGACGATGGAGAGCGGGAAGTTCAGGTCGCGCACCATCTTCTGCAGCATCACGAGCTGCTGGTAGTCCTTCTCGCCGAACAGCGCGATCTCCGGCGCGACGATCTGGAACAGCTTGCCGACGATGGTCAGCACGCCCTCGAAGTGGCCCGGGCGGACCGCGCCCTCGAGCTCGTCGGCGAGCGGGCCCGGCACGATCCGGGTCTGCGCTCCGGGCGGGTACATGTCGTCGACCGACGGGACGAAGGCGAGCTCGACGCCTTCTTCGCGCAGGATCTCGAGGTCGGCCTCGAGCGGGCGCGGGTAGCGCGTGAGGTCTTCGTTCGCCCCGAACTGCAGGGGGTTCACGAAGATCGACACGGCGGTGACGGTGGAGCCGGGGAGCAGCCGGGCGTGGCGGATCAGCTCGCGGTGGCCGTCGTGGAGGGCACCCATCGTCGGGACGAGGGCGACCTTGCGGCCCGCGCCGCGCAGCGCGCGGCTGACGGCGTTCACGTCGGCGGGGTCGCGGTGCACGGTGAGCTCGCCGGGGCGGTACCCGCCCGCGGTCCGGGTGGTGGCGGCGGTCATGAGTCCTCCCGGAGGGTGGTGAGCACGTCGGCGGCCGCCTGTTCGGGCAGCAGCCCGGCGGCCCGGGCCCGGCGGGCGGTGCGCCCGGCGAGGGTGCGGTAGGTGCGTGCGACGTCGGGGTCGGCGGCGTCGAGGACGCGCAGGTGGGTGGCGACGGTGCCGGCGTCGCCGCGCGCGACCGGGCCGGTGAGGGCGCGGTCGCCGTGGCGCAGCGCGTTGTCCAGTGCCGCGGACAGCAGCGGGCCGAGCAGCCGTTCGGCGGGTTCGATGCCCGCTTTCGCCAGCAGGTCCGCGGCGTCGCGCACGAGCGTGACCAGGTGGTTCGCGCCGTGGGCGAGCGCGGCGTGGTAGAGCGGGCGGACCGCCTCGGGCACCCGCACCGGCTCGGCCGTCATCTCGACGACGAGCGCCTCGCCGACGCTCCAGGCCGCCTCGTCGGGCTCGGGGGCGGTGACGCCGAAGCAGCACGACGTCAGCCGCTGCACGTCCTCGACGCGGCCGGTGAACGTCATCGCCGGGTGCAGCGCGAGCGGCAGCACCCCGTGCTCGACGGCCGGGTCGAGCACCGCGACACCGTGCGCGCCCGAGGTGTGGACGACGATCTGCCCCGGCCGGAACGACCCGGCGGCTGCGAGGCCGCGGACCAGGCCGGGGAGCACGTCGTCGGGGACGGCGAGCAGCGCCAGGCCGGCGCCTGCGACGACCTCGTCGGGCGGCAGCAACGGCACGTCGGGCAGCAGCGCCGCGGCACGTTGGACCGACGCCCGGGAGACTCCGGACGTGGCGACGACGTGGTGTCCCGCGGCCGCGAGGGCGGCACCGATCACGGAACCCACACGACCCGCGGAGACCACTCCGACGGCGAGCCGCGCAGGCCTGCCTGCACTCATCACCTGCTCCTTGCCCGTTCCAGTCCCGTGTCGGGTACCGGACGAGGTGTCGGCCACTGCTGACGACGAGCACAGGTTAGACGGACGCCGCTGTCACGATCGGGGCCGCGTGAGCGGCTTCACCAGCGGCGTACGCCACGTCCCGCTCCTGGCGGGCCGGACGGCGCGTCGGGTCGCCGTGGTCAGGGGTCGTGAGCGGCGATAGTCGCGATAGCGACTATCGCCGCTCACAGGGGTTCAGGGGCGGTAGCCGGGCGGGGGCGGGCGGTGGCCCGGGCGCGGGGCGTAGCCGGGCGGGGGG
>NZ_BJVJ01000063.1 GCF_007989085.1 Pseudonocardia sulfidoxydans NBRC 16205 | reverse complement strand
CATCGGGTGACCGTGCCCTCGGTGACGCTCTCACCGAGGGCGGGCATCTGGACTGAGAAGGCCATAGCGGGTCGGAGCTCCTTCGATGTCTACGCGTTGTGAGCGGTATCGGCGGCCGTCAGCCGTGGGTGTGCAACGGCTTTCCGGCCAGGGCGAGGTGTGCCTCACCCAGCGCCTCGTTCTGGGTCGGGTGGGCGTGGATCAACGCGGCGACGTCCTCGGCCGTGGCGTCCCAGTTGTAGATCAGCTGCGCCTCACCGATCAGCTCGCCCACGCGGGCGCCGACCATGTGCAGGCCGACGACCGGCCCGGGAGTGCCCTCGGCGCCGGCCTTGACCAGCTTGATCGCGCCCGAGGTCTGCAGGATCTGGGACTTGCCGTTGCCGCCGAGGTCGTAGGTCAGCGTCTGGACCTCGCCGTGGCGCTCGCGGGCCTGCTCCTCGGTCAGGCCGACGGACGCGACCTCCGGCTCGCAGTAGGTGACGCGGGGGATGCCGGCCTCGTCGATGGGCGGCGGGTTGAGCCCGGCGATGTCCTCGGCGACGAAGATGCCCTGGGCGAAGCCGCGGTGCGCGAGCTGCAGGCCGGGGACGATGTCGCCGACGGCGTAGACGCCCCCGACGTTGGTGCGCAGGCGGTCGTCGGTGAGGACGAAGCCGCGCTCCATGGTCACGCCGGCCTCCTCGTAGCCGTGGCCGGTGGTGTTCGGGCCGCGGCCGACGGCGACGAGCAGCAGGTCGGCCTCGATCTCCTCACCGGACTCGAGGCTGACGGTCACGCCGTTGTCGTCCTGTTTGGCCCCGGTGAACCGGACGCCGGTCTTGAACGCGATCTTGCGCTTGCGGAACGCCCGCTCGAGGAGCTTGGAGGCGAATGCGTCCTCGTTGGGGACGAGCCGAGGCAGGGCCTCGACGACGGTGACCTCGGCCCCGAACGAACGCCAGACGCTGGCGAACTCGACGCCGATCACGCCGCCGCCCAGTACGACGACCTTCCGGGGGGCTTCGTCGAGGGTCAGCGCCTGGTCGGAGGTGATGATCCGGCCGCCGATCTCGAGGTCGGGCAGCGAGCGGGCGTAGGAGCCGGTGGCGAGGACGACGTTGCGGCCGACGTAGCGCTCACCGTCCACATCGATCGCGTTGGGGGCGACGAAGGTGCCCGCACCCTGCACCAGCTCGATCTTGCGGGACTTCACGAGCCCCTGCAGTCCCTTGTAGAGCCGGCTGACGACACCGTCCTTGTAGGAGTTGACGCCGGCCATGTCGATGCCCTCGAACGTGCTGCGCACGCCGATCTTGGTGCCCTCGGCCGCCGCGTCGGCCACCTCGGCCGCGTGCAGCAGGGCCTTGGTGGGGATGCAGCCGCGGTGCAGGCAGGTGCCGCCGAGCTTGTCCTTCTCGACCAGGACGACGGACATCCCCAGCTCGGCCGCGCGCAGCGCCGCCGCGTAACCGCCGGATCCGCCGCCGAGAACCACCAGGTCGGCGTTGTGCTCGGGCACCGTGACATTCCTCCTCGCGGGGCTGGGCGCGGGTCTCGCGCCGCAGGCGCGCTCATCTTGTCACTCTGGCGCGAGGAGGTGGGTGCAGGGCCGGGAGAAAACGGGGCGTGCCGGCCGTTGTGCACGGTGCGGGGCTGCGACGTCGCCGACGGACCGGGCGGGTGTCGCCGGGATCGGACCCTCGCGGGCGGAGGCGGACGGGATGGGCCTGGTCAGCAGGTTGCGACGGTCACGGGCCGCGCGTGCGGGCCGCCGGGTCCCCGAGGCCGACGAGGCGCACCTGCGTGCGTGGGCGGCCGCGCACCGGGGCGTCGAGATGTTCGTGGAGCCGCGGACCACTGTGACGGACACGACGGCCGTGATGGTCGCCGCCGACGGCAGCTGGACGCGCCGGCGCGTCGGCGGGCCGGAGGGCGCCCGCAGGCTGGCGCGGTCGTTGAGGCTGCCCGTCTACGACGTGCAGATCGTCGGCTACCCGCAGCGGATGCGCGACCACGACGCCCGCGAGCGGGTGCTGCGCGAGCGTCGTCGCCGCGAGGACCTCGAGAGGTGACCCCGGGAACGGCTCAGCCGTTCTCGGCGATGTCGCCCAGCAGCGCCCACAGGGTGCGCACCGGGACACCGGTGCCGCCCTTGCCGGTGTAACCCCAGGCACCGCCGGTGTTGAACGACGGACCCGCGATGTCGATGTGTGCCCACGGCAGGTCGGCGGGCACGAACTCGCCGAGGAAGATCCCGGCGGCGAGCATGCCGCCCCAGCGGGCGCCGGTGACGTTGGCCAGGTCGGCGACGCGGGAGTCGAGCTCGGGGCGCAGGTGCTCGGGCAGCGGCATCGCCCAGCCGTCCTCACCGACGGCGCGGGCGTGCGCGGCGATGCGGTCACGCAGGTCGTCGGTGCCCATGATCCCGGCCGTGCGGGTGCCGAGGGCGACCATCTGGGCGCCGGTGAGCGTCGAGGTCTCGACGAGGTAGTCGGGGTCGTCCTCGGCGGCGCGGACGATGGCGTCGGCGAGGACGAGCCGGCCCTCGGCGTCGGTGTTGAGGACCTCGACGGTCTTGCCGCCGTACATGCGCAGCACGTCGCCGGGGCGGTAGGCGGTGTCGCTGGGCATGTTCTCGGCCATCGGCACGGTGGCGGTGACGGCCACGGGCAGGTTCAGCGTCGCGGCCAGCACGGTGGTGGCGACGACGGCCGCGGCGCCGGACATGTCGGAGGTCATGTGGTCCATGCCGGCGGCGGGCTTGATGGAGATGCCGCCGGTGTCGAACGTGATGCCCTTGCCGACGAGCGCGACCTTGGCGCGCGGGGCGTCGCCACCCGCCCAGACGAGGCGGACGAGCCGCGGCTTGCGCGAGGAGCCCTGCCCGACGCCGAGGACGCCGCCGTAGCCGCCCTCGGCGAGCGCGGTGTCGTCGAGGACCTCGACGGTCAGCCCGGCGGCCTCGCCGAGTACCTTCGCGCGCTCGGCGAACGAGGCGGGGTAGAGGTCGTTGGGCGGTGTGTTGATGAGGTCGCGGGCGGTGGTGACGGCCCCGGCGACGGCGACCGCCGTGGTCACGGCGTCCTGCGCGGCGGTGTCGCCGTCGGCGCCGTCGGAGGAGGGGAGCAGGAGCTCGATGGTGCCGACGGGCGGCTTGGCGTCGCCGTTGCTGCGGTACTCCCGGAACGTGTACGCCCCGAGCAGCGATCCCTCGGTCGCGGCGGTGGCGTCGATGCGGCCGAGGGTGCTGGCCACCCGCGCGGTCCCGGACAGGGCGCGGCTCGCGGCACCGGCGGCACGGCGCACCTGCTCGGCGCCGGGGGCGTCGCCGGACACGCGGCCGAGCCCGACGGACACGACGAGCGGCGCGGCGACGGCCCCGCGGGAGGTGAGCCGCACGACCTCCTCGGCCTTGCCGGTCGCGCCCAGCAGCACCAGCTCGGCGACGAGCTCGCCGTTCGCGCCGAAGGCGGCGGCGATCTCCTCGGCGCCGGGCGCGAGGGTGGGGCCGGCGTCGCCGGAACCCTGCAGGAGGCCGACGACGACGGCGTCGGCATCGACCTCGGCGGCGGAGACGGTGCTGGTGCGCAGTTCGGTTGCCACGTGACTCCCTGTCGCGACGAGCGGCCCGGACGGGTGACGGGCCGGTGGGAACGGCTCCTCGGCGCTCGCGGGCGCGGGGTGAGACCGCTTCGAAATGCTAATGACACCTCGGCGGCGCCCGTCGGCGCGGGCCCGGGTGCAAGGCTGTGGGCGTGTTGTCGTCACTGACCCGGCGCCTCGGAACGGCCGACGCGGTCGCCCTCGGTCTGGCGGCGATGCTGGGCGCGGGTGTGTTCGCCGCGTTCTCGCCCGCGGCCGCCGTCGGCGGCAGCTGGCTGCTCCTCGCGGTGGCGCTCGCCGCGGTGACGGCACTGTGCAACACGGCGTCGACGGCCGATCTCGCCGTCGCGCACCCGGAGAGCGGCGGCGGCTACGTCTACACCCGTGAACGGCTCTCGCCGGGGACGGGCCGGCTCGCCGGGGTGGCTTTCCTCGTCGGGAAGGTGTCGTCGGCGGCCGCGGCGGCGGGGGTGTTCGGCACCTACGTGCTGCCGGCGCACCCGGTGGTCTGCGCGGTCGTGGTCATCGTGGTGGTGTCGGCGATGACCGTCGCCGGGGTGCGGTGGTCGCCGGGCACGGCGTGGCTGCTGGTCGGCGGGACGCTGGCGGTGCTGGCCGTCGTGGTGGTGGTGGGGCTGCTCGGCCCGGGCGGGTCGACGGGGGTGTCCGCGTCCCCGGTCGCCGACTCGCCGGTGCCGGTCCAGGTCGTCCCCGGCCCGCTGGGTGTGGTGACGGCGGCGGGCATCGTGTTCTTCGCATTCGCCGGCTACTCCCGGGTCGCGACGATCGGGGAGGAACTGCGCGACCCCGACCGGTCGCTGCGCCGTGCCGTCGTCATCTCCTTCGCGGTCCTGACGGTCACCTACGTCGCGGTCGCCGGCGCGCTGCTCGTCGGCCTGGGGGTCGACCGGCTCGCGGCCGAGCACGCACCGCTGGTGGCGCTCGTCGACACCGGGCAGGCGCCCGCGCTCGGGGTGCTGGTGCGCATCGGTGCCGCGGTGGCGTCGGGGGCTGCGCTGCTGTCGGTGCTGGTCACGACGAGCCGCACGATGCGCGAGATGGCCCGCCGCGGTGAGCTGCCCAAGGTGTTCACCCGCGTCGGGTCTCGGCAGAACCCCTGGCCCGCCGACATCGTGGGCGCGGTGCTGGCGATCGTCGTCGCGATCCTGGCGGGCCCGGTCGCCGCCATCGCGCTGTCGGCGTGCGCGACGCTGGTGCACTACGCGCTGATCAACGTGGCGGCGCTGCGGCTGCCGCGGGCGCGGCGGCGCTGGCCGGTGTGGATGTCGCTGCTCGGGGTGGTGCTGTGCGTCGGCCTCGCGGTGTTCCTGCCGCTGCGCAGCGTGCTGATCACCGCGGCCGCGCTGCTCGGTGGCTGGTTGCTGTGCACGCTCGTCGTGCGCTGGGGCGCGCACACCACGCCGCCCGCCGACTGATCCTCGGACGTCCGACATTCGGACTTGTCCGACGGGTTACCGTTTGCTCATGAGCGCGACGGCCTTCACTCGTGTCCAGAACCCCGCCCCGGCCTCCGACGAGCGCCGCGCCGGGATTCTGGCCGACCCCGGGTTCGGCCGGTACTTCACCGACCACATGGTCACCATCCGCTGGACGCAGGGCCAGGGCTGGCACGATCCGTCCGTCGTCCCGTACGGCCCGATCTCGTTCGACCCGGCGTCGATGGTCCTGCACTACGGCCAGGAGATCTTCGAGGGCCTCAAGGCCTATCGCCAGCCCGACGGGTCGATCGCCTCGTTCCGCCCGGAGGCCAACGCGGCGCGGTTCCGCACGTCGTCGGCCCGGCTCGCGATGGCCGAGCTGCCCGACGAGCTGTTCCTCGACTCGCTGACCGAGCTGATGGCCGCCGACCACGCGTGGGTGCCGGAGGCCGGCACGGAGGACT
Organism: Pseudonocardia sulfidoxydans NBRC 16205; assembly: GCF_007989085.1. GTDB lineage: Bacteria > Actinomycetota > Actinomycetes > Mycobacteriales > Pseudonocardiaceae > Pseudonocardia > Pseudonocardia sulfidoxydans. Next base: position 29,532 of record NZ_BJVJ01000063.1, on the reverse strand, counting down.
CGCTGTATCTGCGGCCGTTCATGCTGGCCACCGAGGTCGGCCTGGGTGTGCGCCCCGCGGCGGAGTACCTCTACATGCTCATCGCCTCGCCCGCGGGCCCGTACTTCACCGGCGGGGTCAAGCCCGTCGACGTGTGGCTGTCCACCGAGTACACCCGCGCCGCGCTCGGCGGCACCGGCGGCGCGAAGTGCGGCGGCAACTACGCGGCGTCGCTGCTCCCGCAGGCCGAGGGCGCCGCGCACGGGTGTGCCCAGGTCGCCTACCTCGACGCCGAGGAGCGCAAGTGGGTCGACGAGATGGGCTCCAACAACCTGTTCTTCGTCGTCGGTTCCGGTGAGCACGCCGAGATCGTGACGCCGACGCTCACCGGCAGCATCCTCGCCGGTGTCACCCGCGACTCGCTGCTGGTGCTGGCCAAGGAGATCGGCTGCGAGGTCACCGAGCGCAAGGTCTCGGGTGACGAGTGGCTGCAGGGCGCGGCCGACGGGACGATCACCGAGGTGTTCGGGTGTGGCACGGCCGCGGTGATCACGCCCATCGGCAAGGTCAAGCACACCGGCGGCGAGGTCGTCGTCGGCGGCGGGGAGCCGGGCCCGATCACCCTGACGCTGCGCAAGCTGCTCACCGACATCCAGCGGGGTCTCGCGCCCGACACCAACTCCTGGATGACGACGCTGCACCGCCCCTGATCAGAGGACCGCGGAGAGGACCACGATCACGGCGGTGACGCCGAGCTCCGACGCCGCGCCCAGCACGTCCCCGGTGGTGCCACCGAAGCGGCGCCGGGTGTGCGCCGACAGCCCGGCGACCAGCAGCGCCGCCACGGCGACGGCGAGCACGCCCGGCCACCGGGCCGGGACCAGCCACGTGGCCGCGGCGGCGAGCACCGCCCACCAGGCGACGGCGACCCACCAGGGCTGCGTCCCGGCGACGGTCGCACCCAGCCCGCCCGGCCGTGCCGCGGGCACGCCGCGGCGGGCGCACCAGGCGAACCCGGCCCGGCCGGCGGCGCCGGCGAGGGCCCCGGCGGCGGCCGTGACCGCGACCCCGCCCGCGGCGAGCGTGGCGAACGCCGCGGCCTGCGTCCCCAGCACCACGATCAGGGTGACGACGCCGAACGGGCCCGCCCCACCGTCGCGCATCACGGCCAGCGACCGCTCGGGCGGTCCGTAGCAGCCGAGGCCGTCGGCGGTGTCGGCGAGCCCGTCGACGTGCATCCCGCGCGTCGCGAGCGCCGCCATCGCGACGGCGAGCAGTCCGGCGACCAGCGCCGGGACCCCAGCGAGGACCAGACCCGCCGCGACCAGCCCCGACACCGCGCCGACCAGCGCGCCGACCAGCGGCGCCCAGCGCAGCGCGGCCGCGGCCACCGCCGGGGTCGGGGCGCCGGTGCGGACGGGCAGCACCGTCAACCAGGACAGGGCGAGCGCCAGCCCGCCCATCACACGCGCGCGGGGGCGATCCCGCTGTCGGCGGCCGTCGCCGTGTCGGTGAGCAGCCGCGCCGCCATCGTCAGCATCGGCAGCAGCGCGAGCGCGCCGGTGCCGTCGCCGACCCGAACGCCCAGGTCGAGGACCGGCTCCAGCTGCAGCCGGGCCAGCAGCGCGTCGGCGGCGGGCTCCGGGGAGCGCTGCGCGGCCAGCCACCACTGCCGCGCGCCAGGGGCGAGCTGCTCGGCGAGGGTCGCCGCCGCGATCACGACGAGCCCGTCGACGAGCACCGGCGTGCGCCGCAGCGACGCCTGCAGCAGGAACCCGGTGAGCACCGCCAGGTCGGCGCCGCCCGCGACGCGCAGCAGCCCGACCGGATCACGACGCACGGACCTGGTGCGGCGCAACGCGTCACGGATCGCGGCGGCCTTGCGCATCCAGGCGTCGTCGCCGATCCCGCTGCCCCGGCCCACCACGACGACCGGCTCCAGCCCGGTGACGGCCGCCGTGATCGTCGACGCCGCCGTGGTCGCCCCGACCCCCAGCGACGCCGGGACCAGCAGGTCGGCGCCCGCGTCGACCTCCTCGTCGGCCAGCGCGCGCCCGATCCGCAGCGCGGCGTCGGTCTCGTCGGCGGTGAGAGCGTCCTCGTGGTCGATGCGGCCGCTGCCACGGCGGACGCGGTAGCGCTCGTCGGCGGGATCGGGGGTGTCGAGGCCGACGTCGACGACCCGCACCGACGCCCCCGCCACGTCGGCGACGACCGCCGCCGGCAGCACCCGGTCGCGGGCCGCGGCCGCCTGGCGCTGCGTCGTCCCCGCCGGGTAGGCGGAGACCCCGGCGGCCGCGATCCCGTGGTCGGCCGCCACCACGACGGCACGCGGCCGTCCCGGCGCCCGCGGCGGGCACACCCCCTGCGCGGCGGCGAGCCAGCAACCCAGCTCGGCGAGCACCCCCAGCCCGCCGACGGGCACCGCGAGTGCCTCGTGCCGGGCCACGGCCTCCCGGCGGGCCTCGATGTTCGGGGCGGGGACCGCGGGCAGCTCCGCGACGGCAGGGTCGACCATGAACGTCTTAATACCCGGCCGTCATTTCAGCCGGAGCGGCAGCCCGGCCACGAGCAGCACCACCTCGTCGCACACGGCGGCCAGGGCGGCGTTGAGCGCGCCCAGCTCGTCGCGGAACATCCGGCCCGCGCGGGTCTCGGGGACGACGCCCAGGCCCACCTCCGCCGACACGAGCACGACGGTGCCGGCGGCGCCTCCCACCGCACCGACCAGGGCGTCGACGGTCCGACCGACCTGCGGCGGGGTGGGCCGCGCCGCCCAGGCGTGCGCGTCGTCGAGGACGCCGGTCAGCCACGTCGCGAGGTCGTCGACCATGACGGTCCCGGGCCGGGCGAGCTCGGCGACGAGGTCGGGGTCCTCGACGGTCGTCCAGTGCGCCGGGCGCCGGGCGACGTGCGCGGCGATGCGGGCGTCCCACTCCGCGTCGCCGGGGATGCGCCGCGCCGTCGCGCAGTAGCGGACCGGCACGTCGGCGGGCAGCAGCCCCTCGGCGTGCGCGGACTTGCCCGACCGGGTGCCCCCGAGGACGAGCGTGGCGGGCACGGGTCAGACGGTGGCGCCGCGCTGCACGCGCGGCTTGGGGACGCGCAGCTTGCGCACCTGGCTGGCCCGGGTGAAGCAGTACCAGCCGGTGCCGAGCGCGCCGATGTGCTCCCCGGGGAACTTCGCGCGGGCCTTGCGGGTCGTCGTGAGCGCGAGGATCACGCCCTCACCGATCATCACCACGAGCGCGAGCAGGCAGAACAGGCTGAGGTACTGCTGGATCGCCGGCACCGGCAGCACGACCGCGATCAGCACCAGGATCGCGAGCGGCATGAACATGCCGACGAGGTGCGGGCGCGAGTCGATCACGTCCCGGATGTAGGCGCGCACCGGGCCACGGTCACGCGGCAGCAGGTAGCGGTCGTCGCCCGCGTCCATCCGGGCGCGACGCTCGGCGGCCGCCGCACGACGGGCGTCCTTCGTCGGCCGGTTCGCCTTCGCGTACGCCGACGCCTCCTTGCGGGTGCGCGGCGCCGGCGTGGCGGGACGGCGCGCGGCCGACTGCGCGTCGCGGCGCTTCGGCGTGGCCCGGCCCTTCCCGGCCGTCTGACCCTTCGGCAGGGAGACGTCCTCCGCGGTGGCGCCCGCGTCCGCACCCTCGGTGGTGTCGGCGGCGGTGCCGGTGGACTCGTCGGAGCGGCGCAGGAACCTCACGAACCACAGACTACGGGCGATAGCCTGCGTGACGTGCGGGTGGTGGTGGCTCCAGACTCATTCGGCGGCACGCTCAGTGCCTCGGCGGCCGCGGCGGCGATCGCGAGGGGGTGGAACGAGGCGGCACCGGGCGACGACGTCGTCTCGATGCCCCTCGCCGACGGCGGTACCGGCTTCCTCGACGTGCTGCACACCGCCCTCGGCGGCACCGTGCACACGCTGACGGTCACCGGGCCCCTCGGCGAACCCGTCGAGGGCTCCTGGCTGCAGGTCGGCGACACCGCCTACGTCGAGTCCGCCTCCGCGTGCGGGCTCCAGCACGTCCCCCGGCCCGACCGCACCCCTTCCGTCGCGCGGGCCGCCACGACCAGGGGTGTCGGCGAACTGCTCGTCGCCGCACGCGACGCCGGCGTGGCCGAGATCGTCGTCGGCCTCGGCGGGTCCGCGACCACCGACGGCGGCGCCGGGATGCTCGCCGTCCTCGGCGCGGTCGCGGTCGACGCCGACGGCAGCCCACTGCCCGACGGCGGCGCCTCCCTGCGACGTTGCGTCCGGCTCGACGGCCCCGTCGACCTCGGCGGTGCCCGCCTGGTCGCGGCCGCCGACGTCGACAACCCGCTGCTCGGCACGCACGGCGCCGCCGCGGTCTTCGGCCCGCAGAAGGGTGCCGACGACGTCGCCGTCGCCGACCTCGACGCCGCCCTCGCCGTCTTCGCCGACGTCCTCGCCGCCGCGCTGGGCACCGACGTCCGCGACGAGCAGGGCGCCGGCGCCGCCGGCGGCATGGGGGCGGCGCTGCTCGCCCTGGGCGCGAGCCGCGTCTCCGGTGCCGGGCTCGTCCGCGAGCTCGTCGGGCTCGACGCCGCCCTCGACGACATCGCCGGCGACGGTGCCGGCCTCGCCGTCACGGGGGAGGGCAGCTTCGACTGGCAGTCGTTGCGCGGCAAGCTCGTCACCACCGTCGCCCGCGCCGCCGCCGACCGCGGCGTGCCCTGCCTCGTCCTCGCCGGTCAGGTGTCGGTCGGGCGCCGCGAGGCCGCTGCCGCGGGCGTCGACGCCGCCTGGTCCGTGGCCGACGACGCCGGTGGCGTCGAGGCCTCCATGGCCGACCCGTCGGGGACGCTGACCGCGCTCGCCGCCCGGGTCGCCCGCCAGTGGAGCCACTGACCTGCGCAGACCGGTCCGAGCGTGGCTTTTACCACCCTCCTGAGCAGGGAACGCGACGACCGTCGGAGCCCGGCCTACACTGGGGGAACCGGAGCAGTCCGGTGGGAATGAGTTCGGCCCGTGCTCGTGTTGGGAGAGACATGACCGTCGAGAACACCGTCCAGACCGACGCCGCCACCGAGACGCACGGCGTCGAGCTGACCGATTCCGCCGCCGGCAAGGCGCGCCTCCTGCTCGAGCAGGAGGGCCGCGACGACATGCACCTGCGCATCGCCGTCCAGCCCGGGGGCTGCGCCGGCCTGCGCTACCAGCTCTTCTTCGACGACCGCGAGCTCGACGGCGACCTGTTCCGCGACTTCAGCGGGCTCAAGGTCGGCGTCGACCGGATGAGCGCCCCCTACCTGCAGGGCGCGGTCATCGACTTCGTCGACACCATCGAGAAGCAGGGCTTCACGATCGACAACCCCAACGCCGGCGGCTCCTGCGCCTGCGGCGACTCGTTCAACTGATCCCGCCCCGCGGGGTACGACCGGACGACACGGGTTCCTGAACGGGCAACGACGGCCCCCGCCGCCCTCGCGCGGTCGGGGGCCGTCGTGCGTCCGCAGGTAAGGTGGTGCGTCGTGACTGTCGCCGTGACCGGGTCCATCGCCACCGACCACCTCATGCACTTCCCGGGGAAGTTCGCCGACCAGCTCGTCGCCGAACAGCTCCAGCGGATCTCGCTGAGCTTCCTCGTCGACGACCTCGTCGTCCGCCGGGGCGGCGTCGCCGGCAACATCGCCTTCGCCCTCGGCGTGCTGGGCCAGTCGCCCGTCCTCGTCGGCGCCGTCGGCTCCGACTTCGGCGACTACCGCTCCTGGCTGGAGCGCCACGGCGTCGACACCAGCGGTGTCCACGTCCACGACGACGTCCACACCGCCCGGTTCGTCTGCACCACCGACGACGACATGTGCCAGATCGCGTCCTTCTACGCCGGCGCCATGTCCCGGGCCCGTGACATCGAGCTCGCCCCCGTCGTCTCGCGCGCCCCGGCCGTCGACCTCGTGCTGGTCGGCGCCAACGACCCCGCCGCGATGCTGCGCCACACCGAGGAGTGCCGCGAGCGCGGCTACGCCTTCGCCGCCGACCCCTCCCAGCAGCTCGCCCGCATGGAGGGCCCCGAGATCCGCCGCCTCGTCGAGGGCGCCCGCTACCTGCTCACCAACGACTACGAGTTCGAGCTCCTGCTCCGCAAGACCGGCTGGACCGAGGAGCAGGTCCGCGAGCAGGTCGACATCCGGGTCACCACACTCGGCGAGAACGGCGTCCAGATCGTGGGTCGCGACGGCACCGAGCTGAAGGTCGGCGTCGTCCCCGAGACCGGCAAGGTCGACCCGACCGGTGTCGGCGACGCCTTCCGCGCCGGTTTCCTCGCCGCCACCGCCCGTGGGCTGTCCCTGGAGCGCGCCGCCCAGCTCGGGTCGCTCGTCGCGGTCTGGGTGCTGGAGACCGACGGCCCGCAGGAGTGGACCTACGACAGGGCCTCCGGCCTCGACCGTCTCCGCGACGCCTACGGCCCCGACGCCGCCCGCGAGCTGGAGCCCCTCCTCCCCGCCTGACCCTGCTCCCGGGGCTCCGTCCTTCCCGAACGAACGGCACAGTCGCGCAACTCAGTTGCGCGACTGTGCCGTTCGTGCTGGTGGGGGTGGGCGCGGGGGTGTTGCACGAACGGCCCGTTGCTGCCATTCAGTTGCGCGACTGTGCCGTTCGTGCAACTTTGCGGCGCGGCGCCACTCACGACCGGTCGAGGGCTGCTCTGGCAGCGGGTTCGGCGACCGCGCGGCGGGAGGGGACGAGGCCGACGCGGGTGCGGCGGTCGAGGAGGTCGTCGACGTCGAGGGCCAGCTCGTGGGTGACGCCCCAGCGCAGCTCGGCGGGGCTGACGGGCACCTGCTCGGCGATCGTGTCGGTGTCGCCGCAGCCGGCGACGTCGGCGGCCTCGCTGCCGTAGCGCGCCGCGAGCCGCGGCGGCACCCCGGCGGGCACGGGCCCGGCCCCGACCAGCGCCAACGTGGCGGTGCGGCTCGGCCCGGCCGACAACCCCCGGGCGGTGCCCGCGGCGTCGACGGCGTCGGCGGCCATGGCGCGGTAGGTGGTCAGCTTGCCGCCGACGACCGTCACGACCCCCGACGGCGAGGTGAGGACGGCGTGTCTGCGGGAGAGGTCGGCGCCGCTGTGGCGGCCGTCGTCGAGCAGCGGGCGCAGCCCGGCGTAGGCGCCGAGGACCTGGTCGCGCCGCACGGGCGTGGCGAGGGCTGCGTTGAGGACGTCGAGCAGGAAGGTGATCTCGTGTTCGGTGGGCTCGGGCACGTCGGGGACGGGTCCGTCGACGGGTTCGTCGGTGATCCCCAGGTGGACGAGCCCGTCGGGCTGGGGGAGGGCGAAGGCGTAGCGGGAGAGCGACCCGTCGATGGGGACGGTGAGTGCGCCGGCGGGGTTGCCGAGCGCGGCGGCGGGCAGCACGACGTGGCTGCCGCGTGAGGGGCGCAGGGTGATGCCGTCGACGAGCCCGCCCGCCCACACCCCGGCGGCGTTGACGACGGCGCGGGCGCGCAGCCGGACGGGGGCGTCGGCGACGGTGTCGTGGACGAGGGCGCCGTCGGCGGCGACGTTGAGGGCGCGGCAGCGGGTGAGGATCTTCGCGCCGTGCCCGGCGGCGGTGCGGGCGAGTGCGACGACGAGGCGCGCGTCGTCGACGAGCTGTCCGTCGTAGGAGAGCCAGGCGCCTTCACCGGTGTCGCGCAGCGCGGGGACGAGCTGCCGGGCCTCGGCGGCGCGGATGCGCCGGGGCGGGGGCAGGGTGTCGCGGTGGGTGCCGGCGGCGCGGGAGAGCAGTTGGGCGCCGCGCAGGCCGGCACCGGTGAGCAGGGCGCGGCGTCCGTCGCCGGGCAGCACCATCGGCAGGGGGCGGACGAGATGGGGCGCAACGGTTTCGAGGAGGACGCGGCGTTCACGCATGCTGGCGAACGCGACGCCGATGCGGCCGGAGGCGAGGTAGCGCAGTCCGCCGTGGACGAGCTTGGAGCTCCAGCGGGAGGTGCCGAAGGCGAGGTCGTGGGCGTCGACGGCGGCGACGGTGAGGCCCCGGCTCGCGGCGTCGAGCGCGACTCCGGTGCCGGTGACGCCGAGACCGACGACGAGCAGGTCGACGACCTCGCCGCCGCCGAGTGCGACGAGCTCGCGTTCGCGGCGGGCGGCGTGCAGGGCGGTGCCGGTCATGGCCGCAGGTAGCCGTCGAGGAGGGCGTGCAGTTCGGTGGGCAGCTGCGCGGCGGGGGTCCCGGCGGTGACGGCACCGGCGGACAGGACGTAGGACTGGGCGGTGAGCAGCACGAACCGGGCGAGGACGGCCGTGTCGCCGTCGCGGACGGTGCCGCCGTCCTGTGCGGCGGTCAGCGCGTCGGTGAGCAGGGCGAGGAGTGCGTCGCTGCTGCGGCCGCGGCGGCGGAGCAGGTAGGGGAGCAGGAGCTCGGGGTCGACGTCGACGATCTTGCGGACGAGCCGATGGCGGCGCAGGGTCTCGCAGACCTCGACGGCGTGGGTGACGATCGTGGCCCGGTCCGTTCCCAGAGGGCCGGTGGCGGCGGCGAGCAGGTCGCGGGTGAGCAGGTCGCCGACGAGGGCGTCGACGCCGTCCCAGCGGCGGTAGAGCGACATGCGGGAGACGCCGGCGCGGCGGGCGACGTCGGACAGGGTGGTGCGGCGGACCCCGACGTCGAGCACACAGGCGCGGGCCGCGTCGAGGACCGCTGCGTCGTCGAGTCGGGTGACCACGCCCGACTTGTTACGACTGGACGTCACATGTCACAGTGTAACGGTGAAGCCGCGTCGTCGCGACATGCTCTGGTCCGGCTGGGGAGACCCGGGGAAAGCCGTCACCCTGCCACCCGCCGTGCTCACCCTGCTGGAACAGGCGCTGGGCGTGCAACCCGCCGATGGGACACCGGTCCCGATCGCGCAGGTCCGCCTGCCCGAGTCCGAGCTGGACCCGGCGGTGGCCACCGAGCTCGCGATGTTCGTCGGCCCGCCCAACCTGCACACCCACCACGACGCGCGGGTCAAGCACGCCGCCGGCCGCTCGACGGCCGACCTGCTGCGGCTGCGCTCCGGCGACGCCCCGGACGCCCCGGACGCCGTGGTGCTGCCCGGCACGCACAACGAGGTCGTCGGTGTCCTCGGGGCGTGCGCGCGCCGCCACGTCGCGGTGGTCCCGTTCGCGGGTGGAACGTCGGTGGTCGGCGGGCTGGCCGCCCGGCGTGAGGGCTTCGGTGGTCTCGTCACGCTCGACGTCCGCAGGCTCACCGGGCTGGTGTCGCTCGACACGGAGTCGCTGACGGCGACGTTCCGTGCCGGGACGCTCGCCGTCGAGGCCGAGGAGCTGTTGGGCGCCAAGGGGTTCACCCTCGGTCACTTCCCGCAGTCCTACGAGTACGCCCGCCTCGGCGGGTTCGCGGCGACCCGGTCGGCCGGCCAGGCGTCGGCGGGCTACGGCCGTTTCGACGAGATGGTCCTCGCGCTGACCGTCGCCACCCCGGAGGGCACGCTCGAGCTGGGCCGCGGCCCGGCGTCGGCCGCCGGGCCCGACCTGCGCCAGCTCGTCCTCGGCTCCGAGGGCGCGTTCGGTGTGATCACCGAGCTGACGCTGCGCGTGCACCCCGCGCCGCAGAAGTCGGTGTACCAGGGCTGGCGGTTCGGCTCGTTCGCCGAGGGCGCCACCGCGCTGCGCGAGCTCGCCCAACGCGGCCCGTTGCCGACGGTCCTGCGGCTCTCCGACGAGGCCGAGACCGGTGTCGACGCCGTCCTGCACGGCCGGGAGGCGGGCGGCTGCCTCGTGATCGCGGGCTACGACGGCGTCCCCGGCGGGACGGGCGTCGACGCGCTCGCCGCCGCCGGCGCCGACGCGCTCGCCGCGGCCGGGGGTGCCTGCCTCGACGACGCCGTCGGCGAGACCTGGGCCGAGGGCCGCTTCGACGCCCCGTACCTGCGCGACGCGCTCCTCGGTGCCGGCGCGATCGCCGAGACGTGCGAGACGGCCACGAACTGGTCGAACCTGGTGGCGCTCAAGGAGTCCGTCACCGCGGCGCTGGTGTCGTCGCTGTCGGCGCAGGACACCCCACCGCTGGTGATGTGCCACGTCTCGCACGTCTACCCGACGGGCGCGTCGCTGTATTTCACCGTCGTCGCGAAGGCGGCCGACGACCCCGTCGCGCAGTGGGCGGTGGCCAAGACGGCGGCCACCGACGCGATCGTCGCGGGCGGCGGCACGATCACCCACCACCACGGCGTCGGCGCGGAGCACCGGCCGTGGCTGGAGCGCGAGATCGGGCCGCTGGGCGTCGAGGTGCTGCGCGCGGTGAAGGCCCGGCTCGACCCCGCGGGCATCCTCAACCCCGGCGTGCTCGTGCCGTGAGGCTGTACACCGCGGTCGTCAACCCGGCCGCGGGGCGCGGTGCCGGGGGGCGGGTGGCCGCCGAGCTGGTCACGGCGCTGCCCCGGGGCAGTGTCGAGGTCGTCGCGGGTCGCGACGGTGCCCATGCCCGGGAGCTGGCCGCGGCCGCCGCGAAGGGCGGGCGGACCGTGCTCGCCGTCGGCGGGGACGGGCACGCCGGCGTCGTCGCCGGAGCGGTCGCGGACACCGGTGGGTTGCTGGGCATCGTGGGAGTCGGACGTGGCAACGACTTCGCCCGCCAGCTCGGCCTGCCCACCGACGTGGCCGGGGCTGCCGCGGTCGTCGAGAAGGGGCACGAACGCGCCGTCGACGTCATCGAGGCGGCCGGGCGCACCGTGCTGGGCAGCGTGTACGCCGGCGTCGACTCGGTGGCCTCGGAGATCGTCGCCGCCCGGCCGCGGGTGCCAGGCGGCGCCGTCTACCAATACGCGGCGGTGCGGGCGCTGCTCACGTCGCGACCAGCAGGTTTCCGGCTGACTCTCGACGGCGTCGAGTGGGCCGAGCGGGGCTGGTCGGTCGTCGTCGCCAACTCCGGCTGGTACGGCGCCGGCATGCACATCGTGCCCAGCGCCGAGGTCGACGACGGGCTGCTCGACGTCCTGATGATCCGGGACTCGTCGCGCTGGGCGCTGCTCGCGGCGCTGCGCCACGTCTACGACGGTTCCCATGTCGGCAGGGACGACGTGGAGGTCCGGCGGGCGCGGACGGTCACGCTCACGGCCGACCGTCCGCTGCCCGTTCACGCCGACGGCGAGCCGCTGGCGTCGGGATCGGTGACGGTCACGGTGCGCCCGGCGGCCCTGCGCGTGCTGGCCTGAGCGCCGAGCCGCTCGAGGCGCCGCGGCGTCGGCCAGCGCACCGCTGTCGCCCAGCCGGCCTTCTCGAAGCCGCGGATCACCAGGGCCGAGAGGTCGACCTGGCCGCGTTTCACGCCGTGGCGGGCACACGTCGGGTCGGCGTGGTGAAGGTTGTGCCAGGACTCGCCGAACGACGCGATCGCCAGCCACCACACGTTGACCGACCGGTCGCGGGCCGCGAAGGGCCGGTCGCCCCACATGTGGCAGATCGAGTTGATCGACCACGTCACGTGGTGCAGCAGCGCGATCCGGACGAGCCCGGCCCAGAAGACCGCCGTCAGCGCGCCCGCGAACGACCACGTGACCAGCCCGCCGACGACGCCGGGCAGCACGAGGGACGCGATCGCCAACGGCAGGAACGCCTTGTCGACGCGGACGATGTCACGGTCGGCCAGCAGGTCCGGGGCGAAACGGGCGGCGTTGGTGCGGTCACGCTCGAACAGCCAGCCGACGTGCGCGTGCCACATCCCGCGGGCCAGCGCGCGCGGCCCGGTGCCGAACAGCCACGGCGAGTGCGGGTCGCCCGCCTTGTCGGAGAACGCGTGATGGCGGCGGTGGTCGGCCACCCAGCCGGTGACGGTGCCCTGGAACGCGAGGCTGCCCGCGACCGCCAGCGCGATCCGCAGCGGCCGGTTCGCCTTGAACGAGCCGTGCGTGAAGTAGCGGTGGAACCCCACCGTCACCCCGAGCCCGCTGACGACGTAGAACACGAGCGCGATCACGACGTCGGCGACGGACAGGCCCCAGCCCCACGCGAGCGGGACGGCGGCGACCAGCGCCAGCAGCGGGACCGCGACGAACGTGAGGACCAGGGCGTGTTCGAGACCGCTGCGGCGGCCGTCGGTCAGCGGCTGCGGGGTGCGGGCCGGGGGCGGGAGGGTGGACGTCGCAGGAGGCGTCATGACCCCAGTCCACCCGCTCCGGCGCGCCGGGGGAGGCCGGGCCGCCGGTCTTCACAGGGTATGGATAACCGGAGGTGTCGGCCCCCTCACACCAGGTCGAGCTCCCACTCCGTCCACGCGTCGTAGGGGCGGAACCCCATCGCCTCGTTGATCGACACCATCCACGGGTTGCTGTCCGCGTTCCAGGTGTCGACGGCCGTGACCTGCGGCGCGTACTCCCGCAGCCGCGTGAGGTTGGCCAGCTTGACCCGCATCCCGAGCCGGTGCCCGCGGTGGGCGGACTCGACGAGCGTGTCGCCCTGGCCCGCGTGCCACGGGGTCTCGGCCCGGTGGAACAGCGTCGAGTACGCCACGAGCGGACCGTCGGCGCCGACGCGAACCGCCGTGACCAGCGGCACCATCCCGTGGCTCACGAACGCGGCGTCGGCCTCCCGGATCCGGTCGGCGTCGTAGGTCTCGGGCTCCCAGTGCAGGTCGTCGAACGGCGCGTCGGTGGACATCTGCGCGGTCAGCCGGGCGATGTCGTCGACGTGCTCGTCGGGCGTGGCCCCGGTCCAGCCGACCAGGGTGTAGCCCACCGACGCGGCGACTGCCGCGGCCTCCAGTGCCGCGAGCGCGTCCGGGTCGGCGGGCGGCAGCGGCAGCCGGCGGCGCTGGTCGCGCAACGCGGGCCGGGCCCCCAGCGCCCGCATCAGGACGTCGCCCGGACCGCCGGCGCGGACCTCGACGATGAGCCGCGTGCGGTCGTGCGCGCGGGCCCGGTCGGCGGCGTGGGCGAGCAGGGCGCGGCCCAGGCCACGCCGCCGCCGCGCCGGTGCCACCTCGCACTCGACGAGCGCCGACGACAGGTTGTCGCGGTTGGGCAGCGCCAGCCGCAGCGCGGCCACCGCCTCCCCGTCGCGGCGGGCGAGCCAGCGCTCGACGTCGCGTCCCGGCCATGGCCGGGTCAGCTCGGACACCAGCCCGGCCCAGGACCGTGCCGGGTCACCGGGCCGGTCGTGGGTGACCGACGCCGCGCCGACGTCGAACCACTCCCGCAGGTCCGCCTCGTCGTCGACCCGGGTCAGCTGCACGCCCGCGACGGTTGTCATGTCCGTCACGATCCTGCGGTCGCGCCCCACGCGTCCAGCGAGTTTCGGGTGCGGTCAGAGCACGACCGGGTACGCGGGCTCCGGGATCTCCGGCCGGATGCGGTCCTCGACGAAGATGCCGTGCCAGATCAGGAAGACCAGCAACGTCCAGATCCGGCGGCTGTGGTCGATCGGGCCCTCGCGGTGCGCGTCGATCATCCGCGACACGGCGGCCAGGTCGACGAGGTGGTCGGCCTGCGAGTCGCGGACGATGTCGCGCGCCCAGCCGTACATCTCGTCGCGCAGCCAGTGCCGGATCGGCACCGGGAACCCCAGCTTGCGACGGTTGAGCACGTGCGCGGGAACGATGCCCTCCAGGGCGCGGCGCAGCGCGTACTTCGTCGTCCCCGACCGGTCGGTGCCCGTGACCTTCTCCGACCGCGGCAGCCCCGAGGCCAGCGCGAACACCTCGGGATCGAGGAACGGCACCCGCAGCTCCAGCGAGTTGGCCATGGTCATCTTGTCGGCCTTGACCAGGATGTCGCCGCGCAGCCACGTGAACAGGTCGACGTGCTGCATGCGCGCCACCGGGTCCCAGCCCGCCGACTCCGCGTAGTGCGCCGCCGTCACGTCGGTGTGGCTGCGCCGCGGGTCGTACCGGCGCAGCACCCCGGCCAGCTGGTCGTCGCGGAAGATGCGGGCGTTGCCGTAGTAACGACGCTCCATCGGCAACGAGCCGCGCCGCAGCAGGTCCTTGCCGCGCATGCCCTCGGGCAGCCGCGCCGACGCGCGCCCCAGCAGCCCGCGCAGCGCCCCCGGGACCCGCTCGAACGGCGCGAGCGACAGCGGCTCGCGGTAGATCGTGTAGCCGCCGAACAGCTCGTCGGCGCCCTCGCCCGACAGCACGACCTTCACGTGCCGGCGCGCCTCCCGGGCGATGAACCACAGCGGCACCAGCGCCGGGTCGGCCACCGGGTCGTCGAGATACCAGACGATCAGCGGCAGCGCGTCCATCATCTCGTCGGGCTTCACCGTGCGGACGACGTGGCGCACCCCGATCGCCGCCGCCGACTCGGCGGCGACGTCGACCTCCGAGTAGCCCTCCCGCTCGAAGCCCGTGGTGAACGTGATCAGGTCGGGGTTGTGCTCCTTGGCCAGCGCCGCGATGGCCGTCGAGTCGATGCCGCCGGACAGGAACGCACCCACCGTCACGTCGGCACGCATGTGTTTGGCGACGGAGTCCCGCAGCGTCGCCGCGATCCGCGCGTGCAGGGCCGGGCCGGTGCCGGCGCCCGCGTGGAACGACGGCGTGAAGTAGCGCTCGACGTCGGGCTCCGCGCCGGGGCGGACCGTGACGTGCGTGCCGGACTCGACGCGGCGGATCGCGCGGTGCAGCGAACCGGGCTCCGGCGCGTACTGCAACGTCAGGTAGTGCTGCAGCGCAACGGGATCGAGGTCGGCGGTGAGGCCGAGCTCGCCCAGCAGCTCCACCAGGCACTTCTTCTCGCTCGCGAACGCGGTGCCCACCGGGCCCGTCGCGACGTAGAGCGGCTTGATGCCGAAGGGGTCGCGCGCGCAGAACAGGACGCGCTCCTGGGCGTCCCAGATCAGGAACGCGAACATGCCGCGCAGCCGCGACACCGCCGCCGGGCCCCAGTGGTGGTAGGCGGCGACGATCGCCTCCGTGTCGCCCTCAGTGGCGAACGTCGCACCGTGATTCTCCGCGAGCTCCGCGCGCAGCTCAAGGTAGTTGTAGATCTCGCCGTTGAAGACGATCGTGTAGCGGCCGTCGGCGTAGCTCAGCGGCTGGTGCGAGTGCTCCACGTCGATGATCGACAACCGGTTGAACCCGAACACCGCGTCGGCATCGTTCCAGGTCCCGCTCTCGTCGGGTCCCCGGTGACGCATGCAGCGCAACGCGTCGGAGATCGGCCCGGTCCGGTCGGCTGCGTCGGCCCCGGCGGTCAGCAGTCCCAGCAGTCCGCACATGGCGAGCCAGTATGGCCACCCCCTCGTCGGGCGACGTCGGCAACACCCGGGGGGCGTGCGGGAGGGCCGCTCGGTTAGTCTCTACGCCTGGTCGAAGAACGCGCGTCCGGCATGCGTGTTCGGCGGCATGTACGGCCTGGTCACGGCCGTCACGAGGCAGTCTGAACGAGAGGCAGGAGGCGGCGAGCAGTGGGCCGAGCACAGCAGGAGGCCACGGGCCGCCGCTCCGGGTGGCGCCGCGCGGCGAAGCTGGCCGTTCTCGCGGCCGTCGTCGTCCCCCTCACGACGGGCTGCTCCGTCGACGAGGTCCTGCGCTTCGGATGGCCCGAGGGCGTCACGCCCCAGGCCCACTCGATGCGCACGCTGTGGACCTGGTCGGCCATCGCGGCGCTGATCGTCGGCGTGATCACCTGGGGCATGATGTTCTGGGCGGTCGCCTTCCACCGCAGGAAGAAGGGCGACGACGGCACCGCGCCCCGTCAGACCCAGTACAACCTGCCCGTCGAGATCGTCTTCACCGTCATCCCGACGATCATCGTCGCGGTGCTCTTCGGGTTCACCGTCAACGTGCAGAACTACGTCGACGTGAAGAACGACGCGCCCCAGGAACGCGTGGAGGTCACCGCGTTCCAGTGGAACTGGCAGTTCGACGTCGACGACAAGCAGGGCGGCACGGTCGAGTCGCTCGGCACGTCGAGCACCATCCCGATCCTGGTCCTGCCGACCGACCGGAGCATCGAGTTCACGATCGCGTCGAAGGACGTCATCCACAGCTTCTGGGTGCCGGAGTTCCTCTTCAAGCGCGACGTCTTCCCGATGCCGGAGAAGAACGACACCGACAACGTCTTCGTCGTCGACAAGATCGAGAAGACCGGCGCGTTCGTCGGCCGCTGCGCCGAGCTCTGCGGGTCCTACCACTCGCAGATGAACTTCGAGGTCCGCGCGCTCCCGCCGAACCTGTACGACGCCTACATGTCCCTGCGCACCACGAACAAGGACATGACCGTGGCGCAGGCGCTGCAGCAGCTGCAGTCCCAGGGCTGCGACGCGCAGCTGTGCGCCCCGCAGGCCACCACGACCTACCCGTTCAGCACCGACCGGACCCTGAAGTCCGCGTCGGAGCCCCAGAACAGCTGACCGGAGCCGAGGAGCCCCCGTGAAGGTCGAATCCCGAATCTTCGAGATCCTTACCGGCTTCTTCTTCATCGCGGCCATCGTCTACACGGTCGTGACCAGGGAAGCCGTCGGCATCGCCTGCCTGTTCCTCACGGCCGGCCTGTCGCTGATCATCGGCACCTACTACCGGTTCGTGTCGCGCCGCCTCGAGACCCGCCCCGAGGACAACCCCGACGCCGAGGTGTCCGACGGCGCCGGCGACGTCGGCTTCTTCTCGCCGGGTAGCTACTGGCCCATCGGCCTCGCCGCCTCCGCCGCGATCGTCGGCATCGCGCTCGCGTTCTTCTACGTGTGGCTGATGATCATCGGCGCCGTGCTGCTGCTGTTCACCATCGGTGGGCTGGTGTTCGAGTACCACATCCGGCCCGCGAGCCACTGACCCCACGCTCGGACACGACGGCCCGGCGCCTCCTCGGCGCCGGGCCGTCGTGCTGCCCGGACCCTGCGACGAACAGGCAGCCCGCAACCACACTGCTGTTCGCGGCCGGTTCGGGAGCGCTGAGGTTGCGCACGGTTCAGGGGTGGCGTGGGCCGAGCCAGCGGGTCAGCGCCTCCGGTAGCCCGCACGTGTCGGCACCGACCCAGGCGAGGTAGCCGTCCGGGCGGACCAACACGGCAGGCGGCGCCTCGGCCCCGGCTCCGGTCGCAGCGTCCGGTCCGGGAAGCAGTGTCAGCCGGTCCTTCCACGGCGCGGCCGCGCCGGCGCAGGCGTCGGCCGGGTCGACCAGGACCGCCCGCCCGGCGTGGAACGCTGCCGCGATCGTCGTCCCGTCACCGCCGAGCGGCACGTCGGAGACCCGGGAACCGACCCGCGGATCGCCCGCCCCCGCGTCGTAACACTGCCGGTCGCCGCCGATCGTCGACACCACGTACGTCGCGCCATCGGGTGTGTCGAGCAGGTCCGCGACGACGTCGCGCAACGCGTCGGCGCGCGGGCCCGACGCCGTCGACAACGCGGTCTGGGCCAGGCTCCAGCGCAGCGCCCGCACACCGACCGGATGCCGCTCCGCGGTGTAGCTGTCGAGCAACGCCGCCGGTGCGTCGCCGCGCGCGACCGCGGCCAGCTTCCAGCCGAGGTTCATCGCGTCGCCGAGGCCGAGGTTCATGCCCTGTCCGCCGGCGGGGGAATGCACGTGCGCCGCGTCGCCGCACAGCAGGACCCGCCCACACCGGTACGTCGACGCCTGGCGCGTGGTGTCGGCGTACCGGGTCGCGACGTGCACCTTCTCGATGGTCACCGTCGTCCCCGACACCCGGCGCAGCACGTCCTGCAGCTCCGCGGTCGTCACCGGGCTGTCCCGCGGGGCCGGGGGCGTGTGCTCGACGACGTGCACCCGTGTCGGCTCGGCGCCCGTCCCGAACCCGCCGACGGCGTACGCGCCGTTGTGCCCGGTCTGCCAGCCGCCGGCGACCAGGACGTCCGGTTCGGCGAGGTCCACCAACGCCTGACGGCCGGTGAACACGGGATCGACCCCGGGGAAGTCGAACCCCGCCGCCCGGCGCACCAGGCTGCGGCCGCCGTCGGTGCCGACGAGCCACCGCGCCCGCGTGACCCCCTTCCCGGTCGTGACCTCCGCTCCTCCCGCGGTGACGGCCACGCCGGTGACCTCGTGACCGCGACGGACCTCCACCCCGAGCTCCGCGGCCCGCGCGGCGAGGATCGTCTCCAGGTCGCCCTGCGCGACGACGCCGGCGCCGAGGAACTGTGTCCCCGGTTCGGGCGGGCGGAGCCGGTCGGCGCGGACCGGGATGCCGGCGAAGTGCCCGACGAACGGTGGCGAGGGTGCGTCCGCAGCGTCCTCGTGCCCGTCGGCCGCGGCCGGGTGGGCGGTGGTGAGGTGATCGAGGTCGGCGGGGTCGATCCACGTCAGCGCCGCCGCCGCGACCGCGGGCAGGAGGCCGCGCAGGTGCAGGGCGTGGACCGTCGGCGAGTTGACCGAGCGGGCGCCCATCGGCCCGAACCGCGTCGCAGGCACCCGGTCCTCCCGTTCGAGGACCAGCACCTCGACCCCGCCGAGGCGCAGCTCGCACGCCAGGAGCAACCCGACCGGCCCGGCCCCGACCACGACGACGTCGTACTCCATCGACCCTCCTCGATCCGATAAACCCGGTACAGGTGTTCCGGGTATAGGTCGACGGTAGAATCCTGGCAACACTGTTCGCAATTGACGGAGCTTTACCTCCACGAGACCCGGGGAGCGCCGTGGCCGACCCGCAGCCCGTCGTCTGGATGCGCCCCGAGAACGGCACCCGCGGACCGCGCCCCAGCCACACCCGCGGCGACCTCGCCGCCGCGGCCGTCCGCGTCGCCGACGCCGAGGGCCTCGACGCCGTCTCCATGCGCCGCGTCGCCGCCGAACTCGGCGTCGGCACCACCACGCTGTACCGCTACGTCGGCTCCAAGGACGACGTCCTCGAGCTCATGGCCGACGAGGTCGTCGGCGAGCTGCGGAGCACGGCCCTGCGCGGCCCCTGGCGTGACGACCTCGCCGTCGTCGCCCGCGCCCTGCGCGGCCTCGTCCTGCACCACCCCTGGTACGCCGCCGTCGCGTCGTCGCGGACCACCCTCGGGCCCCACCACCTGTGGTGGTCGGAGACCTCGCTGTCCGCGCTCGACGGGCTCGACCTCGACCCCGACGCCATGCTCGCGACGCTGCAGACCGTCGCCTCGTTCGTGCTCGGACACGTCCTCGGCGAGCTCGCCGACGCCGAGGCCGCCCGCCGCACCGGGCTCAGCCACGACGACTGGATGGCCCGGCAGGCCGAGTACGGCCGGACGATCATGGCTGATCCCCGCTACCCGCGGCTGACCCGCATCATGGCCGACGCCGCCGCACCGCACGCGCCCGACCGCGCCGACCGGGTGTTCGAGGCGGGGCTCACGCGGGTGCTCGACGGGGTCGACGCGAACCTGCCGCGCGGCGGCTCGGTCGAAGGCCCCGGTACATGACGTGCAGGCCGACCCCGCCCGCGTCCGGATGCGGGATGCCCGGCGGCGACACCAGCCACAGCCGGCGGACGTCGTCGGCACCGGTGTCCGGGCCCACACGTCGGTGCCGCCCGTCGCGACGATGCGAGGCCGCACCGGCCGGATCGCCGGCCAGTGGTCGGCCAGTGGTCGGCCATGGCGTGCGGAACCCGAGCCCGGTCACCCGCGCGCGGCCGTGCCCAGCGCGTCGCGCGCGATGATGACCTGCTGGATCTGGCTCGTGCCCTCGTAGATGCGGAACAGGCGCGCGTCCCGGTAGAAGCGCTCGACCGCGACCCCGCGCATGTAGCCGGCGCCGCCGTGGACCTGCACCGCCCGGTCGGCCACCCGGCCCACCATCTCCGAACAGAAGTACTTCGCCGCCGCCGGACCCGCCACCTTGTCGGTTCCCGCGTCGAACGCCCGCGCCGTCTCCCGCACCAGCGCCCGGCCCGCGTGCAGGTCGGTGACCGAGTCGGCCACCATGCCCTGGACCAGCTGGAACGCCGCGATCGCCCGCCCACCCGCCTGCCGCTCCCGGGCGTACTCGACGGTCTCGTGCACCAGCCGAGCCGCCATCCCGACGCACACCGCCGCGATGTGCACCCGCCCGTGCGCCAGGCATTTCGCCGCGATCCGGAACCCGTTGTCGATCCCGGCCTCCCCGCCGACGACCGCGTCCGCCGGCACCCGTACGTCGTCGAGGAACACGTCCGAGGTCCACGCCCCGAACTGGCCCATCTTGTGGTCCTTCGGGCCCGTCGACAGACCGGGGGTGCCCGCCGGGACCAGGAACGTCGAGATGCCGCGGTTGCCCTGCGCGTCCGGGTTCGTCCGCGCGAACACCATGATCACCTCCGCGACCGGGGCGTTCGTGATGTAGCGCTTCGCGCCCGAGATCACCCAGCCGTCGCCGTCGCGGCGTGCCGTCGTCGCCAGCGTCGACGGGTCCGATCCCGCCTCCGCCTCGGTCAGCCCGAACGACGCCGTCACCTCGCCCGACGCCAGCCGCGGCAGCCACGACTTCTTCTGCTCCTCGGTACCGCCCTCGATCAGGACGTGCCCCGCGATGCCGTTGTTCGTGCCGAACAGCGACCGCAACGCGGGCGTCGTCCAGCCGAGCTCCATCGCCAGCTCGACCTCCTCGGCGACCGAGAGACCCAGCCCGCCGTACGCCTCGGGGATCGTGAACCCGTAGAGCCCCATGGCCTTGCACTGCTCCACGATCCGCGGCGGGATCGCGTCGTCGGCATCGATGGCCTCCTCGAGCGGCACGACCTCCTCGCGGATGAACTCTCTGACCGAGGCCAGCACGTCGTCGAGATCCGAGGCGTCCACGCCGGTTGTTCTAACACCTTTCGCGCGCCGCGGCGGCGCTCACGGGTGCATCCGAGCGCCTTTGCACACCTTGTCGACGCCATTGCGTGGTCCGTGCACCGCCAGCCCGACGAGATCGAGGTCCGCCGCCGCCACCGCGGCCACCGCGGCGCGGTTGTCGGCGTCGTTGCCCGTCGCGAACAGGTCCTTCGTGAACACCGCCAGCGGCAACCCCCGCGCGTTCGCCCGCTCCCGGGCCGCCGTCAGCACCTCCTTCGAGCCCTGCATGACGAGTATCGGCTGGCCCAGCATCGGCAGGTAGCCGGTGCCGTCGGCGTCCGCGTACGGCTCACCCACCAGCTCCGGGACCGCCGCCGTGACCGCGCCCGACAGGAACGCGGTGACGTTGAGCGCCTGCCAGCCCTCCAGGTCGTCGCGCAGCAGCACGACGACCTTCGTCGGGAAGCGGACCGGGGTCGAGTCGTTCTCCATGACCCCACGGTCGCCCGCCGCGGGCGGGCGCGTCTTGTACGTTCCTGACGTGGGTGGGCCCGCTCCCGAGACGGCGACCGCGTGGCGCCCGGCGGTCCCGGGCGTCACCGAGGTCTTCCACGCGCGGTTCGTCGGGCACAGCTACCCCGCGCACACCCACGGCGCCTGGACCCTCCTGATCGTCGACGACGGCGCCGTCCGTTACGACCTCGACCGCCACGCCCACGGAGCCCTGCGGTCCCAGGTCACGCTGCTGCCCCCGCACGTCCCGCACGACGGCCGCTCCGCCGGGCCCGGCGGCTTCCGCAAACGCGTGCTCTACCTCGAACCCGACGTCCTCGGCGAGGACCGCATCGGTGCCGCCGTCGACCGTCCCGGCCTCGACGACCGGCTGCTGCGGCTGCGCATCTCCCAGCTGCACCGGGTGCTCGGAGTGCCGGGGGAGGAGCTCGCCGCGCAGAGCAGGCTGACCCTCGTGCGCGACCGGCTCCGCGGGCACCTCACCGGTAGGGTCGAGGCCGCGGCGCCGGTCCGCGATCCGGGCCTCGCAGCCCGGCTGCGCGACCTCCTCGACGCCTCCCTCCCCACCGGCATCTCCCTCGACGAGGCCGCCCGTGTCCTCGGCGCCGCGCCCAGCCACCTGGTGCGCACCTTCGGGTCCGCCTACGGGCTACCGCCGCACCGCTACCTCACCGGCCGCCGCATCGACGACGCCCGCCGGCTGCTGCTCGACGGCATGGCCCCCGCCGAGGTCGCCATCGCGGCGGGCTTCTACGACCAGGCGCATCTGACGAGGCACTTCCGCCGGATGCTCGGCACGACCCCGGGCCGCTACCGCGCCGGCCGGTGACGCGGCTCGCCCGCTCGTCACCCGGTGCCGGTCGGCAACCGGTCGCCGAGTTCGACATCAGGCTGGTTCGATCATGGTCGGGAGCAGGCTGGTGTCGAACTCGGCGGGAGGTGGGTGCCGGATCGGTCGCGCGGGGTCAGCCCTCGACGACGCCCAGGACGAAACCGTCGTAGCCCTTGGCCGCCACCGTCTGCACCATCGTCGCCGAGATCCGGGGATCGGCGGCGAGGGCATCGGCGAGCCGCCGGGTCCCGACGACGGCCGGGTCGTCGTCGGCGTCGTCGACGACCCGCCCACCCCGGACCACGTTGTCGACGATCACCAGTGCCCCCGGCCGCGACAGCCTGATCGCGTGGTCGAGGTACTCGGCGTTGGAGACCTTGTCGGCGTCGACGAACACCATGTCGAACGGTCCCTGCAGGTCCGGCAGCGTCTCGAGGGCCGGGCCGAGCACGATCCGCACCCGCGCGCCCACCCCGGCCCGGTCGAGGTTCGCCCGGGCGACGTCGGCGTGGCGCGGCGACACCTCGCACGTCACGACCTCGCCGTCGGCCGGCAGCGCCCGGGCCAGCCAGATCGTGCTGTACCCGCCCAGCGTCCCGACCTCCAGGATCCGCCGCGCCCCCACCGACCGCGCCAGCAGGTGCAGCAGCTTGCCCAGCGCCGGGGTCACGTCGATCGGCGGCAGGCCCGCGGCCGCGTTGGCGCGCAACGCCTCCGACAGCCCCTCGTCGTCACCGACGAGTCGCTGCGCGTAGAACTCGTCGACGCGGCTCCACACTTCGTGGTCACTCATGGTCCCACCGTGTCACCTAAGGTGCGGTACATGTCGGATGCTTACGAGCGGTTCACGGCGGTGCGCGTCGACCGCCCCGAGGACGCGATCCTGCGGATCACCCTCGACGGCCCGAACCTCAACGCCGTCGGCCACGACGCGCACGCCCAGCTCGCCGACATCTGGCCGGTGATCGACCGCGACGACAGCGTCCGCGCCGTCCTCGTCCGCGGCGCCGGCAAGGCGTTCTCCGCGGGTGGGGCCTTCGACATGATCACGGACATGGTGTCGGACCCGGTCGTCCGCAGCCGAGTCATGCGGGAGGCCCGCGACCTCGTCTACAACGTGGTCAACTGCTCGAAGCCGGTCGTGTCGGCCATCCACGGGCCTGCCGTCGGGGCGGGCCTCGCCGTCGCGCTGCTCGCCGACATCTCCGTCGCCGGCCGGACCGCGAAGATCGTCGACGGGCACACCCGGCTCGGCGTCGCCGCGGGAGATCACGCCGTGATCTGCTGGCCGCTGCTGTGCGGCATGGCCAAGGCCAAGTACTACCTCCTGACGTGCGACGCGTTGACGGGGGAGGAGGCCGAGCGGATCGGCCTGGTGTCGCTGTGCGTGGACGACGACGAGGTGCAGGACAAAGCGATGGAGGTCGCCCGCAAGCTGGTCCTGGGCTCGCCGAGCGCGGTGAGCTTCACCAAGCTCGCCCTCAACAACTGGTACCGCACCGCCGGCCCGGCCTTCGACGCCTCCCTCGCACTCGAGTTCTACGGCTTCGGCCTGCCCGACGTCTCCGAAGGTGTTGCGGCGCATCGGGAGAAGCGCGCGCCGAGGTTCGTCGACGGAACTCCCTGACCGCGATCGGTCAGAGGTTGCCGACCGCGACCCGTGCGATCGCGACGGCAGCCTCCCGGGTGCGCTCCTGCGAGGCCAGGCCCTGCAGCGTGATGTCGATCGTCGAACCGTCCGCCTGCACCAGCACCCCGCCCACGCCTTCGGGCAGGTCGGCGTCGCTGTAGAAGAACAGCGCACGCTCGCCCAGGCCCGCGACGTCGGTCCCGGGGACGCCGAGGGAGCGGCGCGAGGCGGCGGCCTTCGCGTCGAACCGCTCGCCGGGCTCCACCCCGACGCTCAGCCCCGTCCCGCCCGACCGCGCGGCGCTGAAGGCACACACCGACCGGCGTGCGCTCTCGGTGCCCTCGCCGTCGGTGAAGCGCAGCCCTGTCGCGGCATCGATCTCGCCCGTGGGGACGAGCGCGCAGGCCTTCTTGGCGCCGGGCGGTCGCACGACGTCGGCCGCGCCGTCCGGTGTGGACGACGGCCCTGGCGCGGATACGGTCGTCGGGGCTGCCGCTGCCGGCGTCCCGGTCGTGACGGAGGTGCTCGCACCGCCGCACGCCGCGCCGGCCAGCAGCACCGGGACGGCGATCAGGACGGCGACGAGCCGTGCGCGGGAGGGGAACCGGACGCTTCGGACAACCACCGGGCGACCGTAGCGGTGCGTGGCCGACGGGGTACGACGGGTGGGCCGAGTGGCCGTGCGCCTGCGCTCACGCCGCTTTGCCGCTGTGGTCCGTGACGCGCCCGGACGCGGCCCGCAGCAGTACCGCGACCCAGGTCCGGAACGGGCGCCAGCCCTCGGCGAGGCGGACGAGATCGTCGTCGGTCGCGGGCCCGTCGAGCCCGTACCGCTCCCCGACGATCTCGGCGAGGTTCCGCTCCCTGTCGACGGCCAGGTCCGCGGCCCCCGTGGCGCGGAAGCGGATCAGCGCCGAGGAGAACGGACCGATCCCGGGGATCGCCTGCAGCGCCGCGTCGGCGTCGGCCTGGTCGGCGTCGCGGAGGGTGGCGACGTCGAACGTCCCCGCGAGTGCGGCCTTCGCGACGCCGTGCAGCCGTTGCATCTTCACTTCGGGGACTCCCCGGGACGACTCGATCTCGAGCAGCCGGGCCGGCGTCGGGAACGCCGCCACCTGCTGCCCCGCGACGTCGAGCACACGGCCGTGCTCGCGGGCGAAGCGCTCGCGCACCGCCGCGGCCTGACGGCGGCCCCAGCGCAGCGACAACACGCTCCACGCCGCGGCCTCGTAGGGGGAGTGGAACAGGACGGGCCGCAGCCCGGGCGCTGCGGCCAGGACCGGTGCCACCACCGGATCGGCGGCCGCGACCCCTTCGTACCCTGTGGCGTCGTGGTCGAGCGAGACGATGCGGGCGACCTGCGCCCGCACCGCCTCGACGTCGCCACCCGGGGGTAGACCGGAGACCTCGCCCACGATGTCGCCGTCGGCCTCGGTCAGCGCGACACCCACCTGGGTGCTGAGGTCGTCGAGGGAGAACGCGAGGCGCATCGTGCCGTCGAATGTGGATTCGGCGCGGTGGCCGACGCCGAACATCGCGGCCTCTGCCAGTGAGAACGTGCCGCGAGGAGTGATCCGGAAGGTCGTCATGGGCACGAGGATGCGCCGTCGTACCGACGGATCCGAGCGCATCGCCGGCGGCCTGTGGACAACTCGCGCGAAACGTCCGGATCCGGTCGGGGAGTCGACGGAATGTGGACAACTCGTTGGTGAGCATTGACAAGCGATGGGCGGTCCGCGACCGTCGGAGATCCGCAACGAGCGGCCCGCGGGGCGGCGGCCGCGCACGGTGACGACGACGGGGGCGTCACCGCGTGCGACCCCGCCAGGCCTCGCGGGCCGGACGTTCGGGGCCGAGCGAGTGGTCGCGACCCGCCGGGAACACCACCCTGCGTGACCGCCGCCAGCGGGATCCGCCATGATCTGCGCGGTTCCCTCCTGGTTCGGCTGTTCGCTTCCCACGCGACGGTGATCGACGGCCGGCCCGGAGGGAACCCTGCGGTTCGGGTTGGCCCTACCCTCGTTGCTGCGGCCCACCGGCTGGGTCCGCACACCACGCACGGCGAGGGTGGGAGGTATGACCGGAACAACCGTACCCCCCACGTCCGCGCTCGGCCCGGACGAGCCCGCCACCCTGCAGAGCCGGTCCGCCGGCCCAGGGGCGCGGGGGGTCGTCCGCGTCGGACGCGAGCTGCGCTACCTGATCGGCGGCCTGCCGCTGTCGATCGTGGCGTTCGTCGTCGCGGTCGCCGGGTTCGCCGCGGGGGTGTCGACGGTCGTCGTCTGGGTCGGCGTCCCCATCCTGGCCGCGACGCTGCGCGCGATGCGCGGCCTCGCCGCAGTCGAACGCCGCAGCACCGAGACCGTGCTCGGCCGCCCACTGCCGCCGCACCACTACCGCACACCCAGCGGCACCGGCCTCGGCCGGATGGTGTCGTCGCTGGCCGAGCCGCAGTCGTGGCGCGACCTGCTGCACGCCGTCGTCGCCTTCCCGGTCCGGCTGACGTGCTTCGTCGTCGGCGTGGTCTGGGCCGTCGCCGGCCTCGGCTCCGCCCTCGCCGTGACGTGGATGTGGTCGCTGCCCTACGGCGACGACGACGTCAACGGCCTCTACGGCCTGCTCACCGGCACCGACTCGCGCTTCGTCGACATCGCCGTCACGACCGTCGGCGGGCTCGTCCTGCTCGCCGCCCTGCCGTGGGTGCTGCGGCTGCTCGTCACGGCCCGCGCCGGGCTCGCCCGCGGCCTGCTCACCAACCAGAGCGCCGCCCTGCGCGCCCGCGCCGCCCAGCTCGCCGCGAGCCGCCGCGCCGCGGTCGCCGCCGAGGCCCAGACGCTGCGCCGGCTCGAACGCGACATCCACGACGGCCCGCAGCAGCGCCTCGTCCGGCTCACCATGGACCTCGAAGCCGTCACCCGCCGCCTCGACGACGACCCCGACCGCGCCCGCACCCTCGTCGCCGAGGCACTCGAACAGAGCCGCGAGGCGCTCACCGAGCTACGCGCCCTCTCCCGCGGCATCGCCCCGCCGATCCTCGCCGACCGCGGGCTCGGCGCCGCGCTCGCCGCCGCGGCCGCCCGCAGCCCGGTCGAGGTATCGCTCGACGTCGCCCTGCCCGACGGGCGCCGGCTCGCCGACGAGGTCGAGAACACGGCCTACTTCGTCGTCACCGAGGCGCTGACCAACGTCGCCAAGCACTCCGCGGCCACCCGGTGCGTGGTCACGGTGACGATCGAGGGCAGCAGGCGCCGCGACGACGCACGGGTCGTCGTGACGGTCACCGACGACGGAGTCGGCGGCGCGCACCTCGGCAAGGGGCACGGGCTGGCGGGGCTGGCCGACAGACTGTCGGGGGTCGACGGCATGCTCGAGCTCAGCAGCCCGCCCGGCGGTCCGACCGTGCTCACCGCCACCGTGCCGCTGCTGTCCGACGACGAGGGGAGCACCTGAGTGAAGGTCGTGCTGGCCGAGGACTCGCTGCTGCTGCGCGAAGGCCTGGTCCGGCTGCTCGAGGAAGCCCACGCCGAGGTCGTCGCCGCGGTGGGCGACGGCACGTCGCTGGTCGAGGCCGTCGTCGCGCACCGGCCCGACGTCGCGGTCGTCGACGTCCGGATGCCGCCGTCCTTCACCGACGAAGGGCTGCGCGCGGCCATGGAGGTACGCGACAAGGTCCCGTCGACGGCGATCCTCGTGCTGTCGCAGTACGTCGAGGAGAGCTACGCGGGCGACCTTCTCGCCTCCGGTACCGGCGGTGGCCGCGGCGGCGTCGGCTACCTGCTCAAGGACCGGGTGTCGCGGCTGGCCGACCTGTCCGACGCCCTCGACCGCGTCGCCGCCGGCGGCACCGTGCTCGACCCCGAGGTCGTGTCCGCGCTGCTCACCCGTCGCCGCAGCCGTGACCCCCTCGCCGACCTCTCACCCCGCGAGCGCGAGGTCCTCGGCCTCATGGCGGAAGGGCGGACCAACGTCGCGATCGGACGGGCACTCGTCGTGACGCCCGGCGCCGTCGAGAAGCACATCTCGTCGATATTCGGGAAACTAGGCCTTCCCCCGTCCGAGGACGACCATCGCCGCGTCATGGCCGTCCTCACGTGGATGCGCGCCTGACCTCATCCACACGGGTGAGAACCCATACCTCTGTGTGTGGGTGTTGCGGCGACTCCCGGCCGGGCATGCTCGTGCGGGGAGATCGACCGTTCCGGGGGCAGCGGTGGTGACGACAGGTGACGACGGTTGGGCGCGTCCCGACCCGAGCGTGCGCGGAGGACGCCACCGCGCCCGCGGGCGCCGCCGCGTCGACCACGACGGCGTCGCCGCGGCCTGGCTGCTCGCTGCGCTGCTCGGCACCGCGGCCTGCGCACTCCCGTCGGCCGTCCCGGTCCGGCCCGCGGCCCAGCAGTCCGTCCTCACGGACCGGCCCGTCCCGCTGCCGACGGTCCCGGCGCCCCACCACGCGCTGCCCCTGCCGGTCACGCCCGGCCCCACACCCGCTCAGCCCGTCGCCGCCGCCGAGGAGGCCCCCGCCGACTTCACCAGCGCCCTGCCCGACGACCGCGCCGCCGTCGCCGTCCGTACCGCCATGGCCCAGATCGGGCTGCCCTACCAGTGGGGAGGCAACGGCCCCACCGCCGGCGACGACGGATTCGACTGCTCCGGCCTGACGACGTTCGCCTACGCCGCCGCGGGCATCCCCCTCCCACGCACCGCCGCGACCCAGTACGCCGCCGGACCGCACGTCCCCGCCGGCGCACCTCTGCAGCCCGGTGACCTCGTCTTCTACGGCACGCCCGGCGCCGTGCACCACGTCGGCATGTACATCGGCGACGGCCGGATGGTCAACGCCCCCACCTTCGGCGAGCCCGTGCAGACCGCCTACTACCGCTGGACCGGCGACGACTACCTCGGCGCCACCCGCCCCGCCGCCACCGGCCCGATCACACGCGGCCTGTTGCCGACGGTGCCGTCCGAGGGCGGGCCCGTCGTCCGCCCGCCGCGCCCGACCGTGTTCGAGGCGCCGCCCGCCCCGCCGCCGACCGAGGTCCCGCAGCCGGCGACCTCGCTGCCGCCCGAACCGGTCACCGCTGCCTCCGCTGTCGCGGCGGGGGACACGACGACCACCTCGACCACGCTCCCGCCCACGTCCGTCGGCGCCGACCCGTCGTCGACGACGGATACGACGACCGAGGCTCCTCCGGCCACGTCGGCGTCCACCGCGGAATCCCCGACGACGGTGCCCCCGACGACGGCTTCCTCGACGACAGGTTCCTCGACGACGGTGCCCTCGACGACTCTGGCGCCGACGAGTGCCGAACCCCCGACGACGACCGCGCAGCCTCCGACGACGACACGAGCTCCGCAGCTCGTCGTGGGGGACGACCGTGTCCCGCTCGTCGCGGTCGCCGCCCCGGCCACAGGGGTGCCCGCCGCGCCGCAGGCAGGCGGTCGAACGGCCGAGACCGAGGGGCGGACCGTCGTCGTCCTCGCCGCGGACGGGGACCTCGCACTCCAGCCGGGAGGGACCGTGACGGTCCGGAGCGCCGACGGCGCCGCCCGGACCTGGACGATCCGCGTCGTTCGCCCCCTCCCGGAACCGGCCCTCACTCCCGCCCTGGCTCCGGCCGGTGGCTTGGTCGTGGTCATGGGCGGCCCCGGTGCGAGAACGGTGGCGATCGCGACCTGACCCCCGTCGAGGCGCTGGCGGGTCGCGGCCGATCAGGCAGGTTCTGACGCGCCGCACTCTTCGGGCCACGGGGCGGCCTCGCAAACCGTGCGGGGACGGAGAACCCGAGCGGCGCGCCGAACCGGGCCCGCAGGCGCCCGCTGAGGTTGTGAGTACGCCGCGTGTGTTTCCGGATCGGGGCGCAGCCTGCAGGAGGTGTGACGACGGCGCTGACCGGGCGATCAGCCCAGAAGGTGCGCGGCGACGG
>NZ_BJVJ01000062.1 GCF_007989085.1 Pseudonocardia sulfidoxydans NBRC 16205 | reverse complement strand
CGAGCCCGAGCCCGAGCCCGAGCCCGAGCCCGAGCCCGAGCCCGAGCCCGAGCCCGAGCCCGAGCCCGAGCCCGAGCCCGAGCCCGAGTCGGAGTCCGAGTCGGAGTCGAGGGGGGTCGTGTCGGCGGCGCCGGTGTCAGTGGTCCCGGTCCCGGTCCCGGTCCCGGTGTCGGCGGGGGTGGTCTGGGTGCCGCCGCTCCAGTCGGCCAGGACGCGGAGCTTGGCCCAGGGGATGTGGTCGAGGGCGACGAAGTCACCGGACAGGCCGGCCTGGCTGTAGGCGTTCGAGTCGGGGGCGTACTCGGCGATGAACGCCATCCGGGCGCCGCCGTTGTCCCCGACGTAGGCGCCGTAGGTCTGCAGGGCCTTCGCGATGGCCTTCTCGCCGCTGCTGATCCCGGGGATGGTGTCCACGTCGATGCTCGGATCGAGCTGCACCCGGGCGCCCTCGGGGATCGGCGAGCCGACGCCGTCCATGTTCGAGCCGTCGGTCTTGGTGGCCGGGTAGCGGACCTCGCCGGGTTTGACCATGTTGGTGGAGAAGAACAGCGCGTGCGGGATCGTGCCTGCGGCGATCTCCGAGGCGCGCACGACGGCGGCGTAGCGGGCGATGCCCGCCCCGGTGGAGGAGCCGCTGTGTTCGCGACCGTCCCCGTCGAGTGCGGTCGCCGCTCCCCAGTTCGCGGCCAGCCCTGCGCCGGTCTTCTTCGTCACCCACAGGTTGACCACCGTGTCGGTGCTCGGGTCGGCGATCGCAACGTGGCCGTCGGAGCCGGGCGGGATCTTCAGGTTGGCCGGGACCGGCACCTTCAGCCCGGCCAGTGGGTTGCCGCCCCAGTTCTCCGACAGCGGCACCGTCGCGCGCGGGGTGGAGGCGCTGATCTGGTCGGGGTTGACCAGCGCGACGCCGAACTCACCGGTGTTGAGGATGTGATCGCCCGAGGCCAGCCCGCCGGCCATCGCAGCGGACTGCGGATCCAGCCGGGCACCGGTGGGGATCGGGTTCCACAACCAGTCGGCCTTGCCGAAGTACGGACGGTCCCCGACCGGGCACGAGCTCCCCGCCCCGACACCACCGCGCCCACCAGCAGTATCGCCACCACCGGTAGTACCGCCGTTGCCGGTGCCGCAGTTGGTGGTGAACGCAGGTGTGCCGACCCCGGCCGCGGCGAGGCTGTCGCGTAGCCGCGCCGCCGCAGCGTCGCCGGCGTTCGCGAGAGCGGCGTAGAGGTCGGAGGCGGTCTGGCGCCACCCGCACCCCGCCGCCGTCGTGATGGTGGTGGCGGTCGGGCCGGTGGCGGTCGGGGAGGCGAGCAGGACCGGCGGGGTGGTGAGCAGGGGGCCGGTGAGGGTCGAGGCGGCGATCACCGCGGCCACGGCCAGCGCGGACACACCCACCGCTACCGCCCCGGTCCGGTGGTGAATCCCCGAGGGGTGGGGAAGTCCCAGGTGAACGCGTCGGCCACGAGCGCGGCAAGCTCACGGGCCGCGGCGCGGGTGCGGGGACGCAGCGCGTCGAGGTAGATCTGGCCGCCCTCGGTCAGATGCGGGTCACGGGGGATCTCCACGACCGCCCGGCACCGGTTCTCGAAGTGCGACCGCAACGCGGCCGGGTCGACGCTGCGGGCGCGCCGGTCACAGCTCAACACGATGACCGCGTCGGCGACCAGCTCGTCGAACCCGTGCGCGACCAGCGAATCCAGGGTCTTGTCGATGTGCCCGGCGGCGTCGATGGTTGGGGCGCCGGTGACGATGAGGCTGCGCGTGCTCTCCAGTGCCCCGGTCATCGCCGAGTGGATGAGCCCGGTGCCCGAGTCGGTGATGACGATGTTGAAGAACCGCACCAGCAGCGCCAGGACCCGGCGGTACTCGTCGCGGTTGAACGCCTCGGACTTCGCCGCGTCCTGATCTGAGGCCAGCAGCTGCAGCCGGCCGGCGTTGTTGACGAACCGGGCGACGTCGGTGAACGAGACGAGCTGGTCGAGGTCGGGACGGTCGAGCAGCTGGCGAACGGTCGCGGTGGCCGGGTGGCCCAGGAGGCGGTCGGCGAGGTTCCCGGCGTCGGGGTTGGCGTCCATCGCGATGACCCGGTCGGCGCGGTGCTCGGCCAGGGTTAGACCCAGCAACGCCGAGGTGGTGGTCTTCCCGACTCCGCCCTTGGTGCTGGCCACGGTCACGGTGTGCCAGCCCGATAGTGGGGTGCGGATCCGGTCGAGGTAGTCACGTTCGGCCAGCTCACGGGCGGAGGCGCCCGGGTTGACCCGGCCACCGGACAACGAGTACACCCACCCGCGCACCCCGCGGCGGGGCGGCGGTGCGGCGGCGAGTTGCGCGCGCAGGTAGGTGTCGAACCCGACCGGGAGCGTGGGCGCCTGCGCGTTGGCCGCCGCAACCGGGTCGACCACGGACCCACCACCAGCCGCCGGCACAGACACAGCCGGGCCAGGTGCGGGTGCCCGGGCAGGTGCGGGAGGACGGGCAGGTGCGGGAGGACGGGCAGGTGCGGGTGGACGGGCAGGCTGCGCGACCGTGACGACGGCGGGCGGCGTCGGCGGCCGCGGCGCGCTCAGCTCAGCCGCTGCAGCCCGCGCCCCTGCCTTGCCGCCGGTACCGACGTCGGGCTCTGTGTCCGCACCAGGCCCAGAGCCGGTGCCCGAGCCAGAGCCGGGGTCAGGACCATGTGTGGGGTCGGGCAGTCCGGCCGTGACCTGCTCTGCGGCGGAAGGCGTCGCCCGGACCGGGCGAAGCGCGATGACAGTGGCCTGCGCCGGATCCGGCCCCGATTCGGGCGGTGAGCTGGCGGGGGCGGTCTGCTCGCCAGGAGCAGCAGGTTCAGGCGCTGGATGGGTCGCGGCGCCGGGCGGGGACGGCGGAACACCCGCCACCGTCGGCAGCGGGGTCAACGGCGGCTCCGACGGCGATCCGGTCGGCGGCACTGACGACGGTTCTGACGACGGTTCTGACGACGGTTCTGACGACGGTTCTGACGACGGATCGGGCGGCGGTGGGGTCGACGGCTGTGTCGGCGGGGCGGTCGGCGTGGAACCGGCCGGGGCCGTGGGGGTGAGGGTCACCGTGCTCGTGGGCGCGTCGAGGGTGAAACGCCACGGCATCAGAGACGGGTCCTCAATCCAGGACGCGGACGTATCGGTCATTGCTGGGTGCCTCCGTGACGGCCTGGGCTTTCCTCACGTGGGGACGCAGTGGGCTGCAACGCCAGATCGACTTTCAGTTCGCCGGTGGCCAGCCGGACCACGGGCGGGGCCAGGCGGGTCCATGACGAGTCACCCGCAGCCCAGCCCGCCGCACTTGGTGGCGGGCAGCACGACATCGTCGCCGGGTCGGCGTCGGTGGCAGACGCGAGGATGTCGGGACGCGGACAGACGCGGTGGAAGCTCAGCACCCGCGCGGTGACCTCGACGATCAGACCACCACACTCGGTGCGCAGGGTCCGCCCCGGAAGGACCAGCTCCACACGCTGTCTGCCCGCGCCCGACCACCCCAGGGTGGTGCCCCTGGGGTCTCGCAGCAGGGTCCGTAGGACTTGGGCGCGACGAGTCGGGTCGTCTTCGTCCCAGGACAGGAACTCTGCAACGAACCGGGCGGCGAAGGCGGCTCCCTCGCCTTCACCGACCGGAGCCACAACCGCGTCACGCCCACCCTCACCGATCGGACCAGCGGCAGGACCAACGGCAGGACCAGGGTCTGATGCGGCACCGGCAGTCGGGATCGGGATGGTCGCGAGGCCGCGCCGGAGCCCGCGGCGGGGGCTACGCCGAGCACGCCCTGCCAGGGCGAATGCTGCCGCCACCCCGCCAGATGCGGGCGGGGGCGCCAACGGCCCCCTGGCGGGGCCGGGCCGCGCAGGCGGGGCGGGCGGGATCAATCGGACCGCGGGAGCGGTCGCGTCGGGCAGCCATAGCTCCGCGCCACCGGACTCGACGAACCGAGCGCCCCCGTGCATCGGTGCGATCGGCGCCCCGCCCTGCCCCACGACACCGCCCTGCCCCACGACACCGCCCTGCCCCACGACACCGCCCTGTCCCACGACACCGCCCTGCCCCACGACACCGTCCTGCCCTGCACCGGCGCCGGGGCCGCCGCTGGCGCCGAACAAGCCCCGCAACGACTGTGTCCCAGCCGGGGCGGGTGCCCCGTGAGCTCCTGTCACCAGTCCAGCGGGCCGGAGCTCAGCCGAGGCAGGCCCGGTGGCAGCGGCATGTCCGGGCCCCGAGAGTCCCGGGCGTGGCGCCGCCGCCGTCACGGCCCCGCCGGGTACACGGTCGCCGGAAACCGGGGCCACGCGCGGAGACTGCGTCGACGTCGAAGGAGGCGGTGGTGTCGGACGCGGCAGTGCTGGCGGAGGCGGTGGCGGGGGGAGTTCGAGCCGCGACCCCGACGGCGGCAGTAGCTGCTGCTGCGGCGGTGCCTGCGGCTGTGGCGGCGGCGGCGTGGCAGTGGGGTTCGGAGGAGGGCTGACACCGGGGGCTATCTGCCACGCAGGGCTGGCGCCGCCGCGCTGGCTACTGCCCCGACCCCGACCCACGCCCACCGTCCTGCTTCCCTGCACCCGTTCGACGGCATCTCCGCCGGGCATGACAGTAGCCTAGAGATTAAACTCTCGTCGACTGTGATGACATATTGGAACTTCTCTGCGGAGTGTTGTTTCTAGCTACGGGCCGTATGGTTCTGTACGGTGTAGGCATGATGACCGGCCCGGGTACCTGCTGAATAAGGCTGGGCGCAGGCGCCGCTATACGGTGCGCGCTGGCGAGTTTGTTGCGAGACGGGCCGTGTGCGCGCCGGGTCGCCCGGTGACAGATGCTCGGAGAGGAGCGGGGATGGGGCTGACCTTCGCGGACCGGCTGAACGTGGTGTTCGACGCCTACCGGCAGCCACCCAACGAGGTGGGGGAACGTCATCCGTGGACGAGTGGGCAGGTCGTGCGCGCGATGGCGCATCTGGAGGGGCGTCCTGCCATCACCGTCGGGCACCTGCACCTGCTGCGTAAAGGGGAGCGGGGCAATCCCTCCGGGTCGGTCGTGGCCAGCCTGGCGCGCGCGTTCGAGTACCTGTCGCGGACCGAGCCCGAGCCTGGGCAGGCCTCAGCACTGCTGGCCTACCTGCTGCTGGACCCCGACAACGGCAGCGCTGATGAGAAGGACACCGTCGCGGGCATCCACGCCCAGCTCAAAGACGTGATCGCTGCCCACGAGGGCCGCCCGCGTGAGCTCGCGATCAGGGCGCGGCTGGGTGATCTGCAGGACGAGGAGTCGCTGCAGGCGGTCGAGGAGTTCATCGGGCAGCTGGAGGCGAAGGAGAAGACCCGCCGCGGCATCCTGCGGCGCGGCAAGTGAGCGGGCGCCCCGGCCCCGGGCCGGTCTCGGGTGGGGTGAGGTGAGTACCGCGGTCGACACGGCCGTCAAGGTCCTCGCGGTGCTGCTCTGGCTCGCGGTGCTGGTCGGCTCGAGACGCGGGGGGGCCCGGCTGCGCACCGTGGCGTGGATCGGGGTGCTGGCCGCGGGGATGACGCTGCGGATCGCCGCGCTCGGCGCGACCCTGGACATTCTCACCGGCCGGCTCGGGCTCAGCGTGCTGATCTCGAACCTGCTGCTGATCACCGGGTCGGCACTGCTGGCCTGCACGCAGCTGCGGGTGCGGTGCCGGCCTCGGCTGGCCGGTGCCGGTGCCGGTGCCGGGGCGGTCGCGGTGGCCGGATGGGTCGTCGGTGTCTGGGCAGGGCCGGCCAGCGTTGTCCCGCAAGGGTTTCTCCCGATGTTGGGGCGCACCGGTGTGCTGGTCTCGCTGCTGGGGTTCTACCTGTTCTTTGTCGCCGCCGCCGTGGTGCTGGCCCAGGCCAGCACCACGACGCTGCGCGACCTGGCCCCGGGAACCCTGCGCCGCGACCTCACCGCGATCGTCGCCCTCGCCGGCGCGGTCCTGGCCTGGGCACTTACCGGTGCCGTGCTGGTGGTGGTGGCGCTGGTGCGCGGCGGCGGGCTCAACCCGGCACTGTTCACCGTGCTCGAAGGCGGTCTCGCGCTGCTCGTCGCGGCCGGTCTGGCCGTCGGGGCCGGTCCGCTGCTGCGTGGGCGCGGGGAAGACCCCGCCCTGCTGCACCAGCAGGTCCGCGAACTGCACCGATGGCTGTTCGAACGCACCCCCACCCCCACCCCCACCGGCCTCGGCACCGGGACGGGGACTGGGACTGGTGGGGGTGGGCCAGCGGACATGTTCGTGGCCGTCGTGGAGATCCGCGACCGGATGTGGCTGGTCCAGCGCTGGGTACGGCCCGCCGACGCCGACCGTGCGGTGCGCATGGGGCGCCAGCTCGGGCTGAGCTCCAGCGGCGCCCGCGCCTTCGCCGCCGCGGTGTGTCTGGAAATCGGAGTCGCCGGGATGGTCGCGGACGACCCGACCGAGAACCTCAGCGCGGATCTCGGCGCCCTCGGCGGCGCCGCGACCGAAGAGCAAGAGGTCATCTGGCTCGCCCAGGTCCACCGCGCCCGCGCCCAGGGACACACCGTCGCCGCCGCCGCCGACATCTTCTACCGCGACGACCGGACTGCCCCGCACTCCCGCGCCACACCCACTGACACCCACGCCTAGCAGCCAGGAGAGCCATCGTGAGCAGCACCGCCGAGCAGTACCCCGGCCCGGGCGAACGACAGACCGCAGAGCCCGACCAGTCCGACCAGCAGATGCTGGCGCGCTGCCAGCGCCGGCTGCGTCAGGTGCTCCCCGAGCTACCCGACACCCTCGATGAGCTGCGGCTGCAGATGCAGACCGTGCGCGGCCGCGACATCGAGGTCCAGATCAGCGACCCCGGCATCGCCGGGCTCCCCGCGGGGCTGTGGAGCCCCCGACCTGCCGTGGCAGGCCGTGCCGCCTACGACCTGATCTGGGTCGACCGGCGTACCAGCCCGTTCGCGCGCACCGTGGTCGCCTGTCACGAGTTCGGTCACATGATCTGCGAGCACCAACTTCACGGCGCACCGGCGAACCCGCAACCACTCACCGAGCTCGCCCACGGGCTACGCCTGACCCCGGCCACCATCACCACCCTCATCGGACGCTGCGGGGAACCGTTCCAGCCCGGCTCACCGGAGTGGCGCTGCGAACGCGAGGCCGAACTGACCGGGCGCATCCTCGCCCAGCACATCCTCGACCCCGACCGCGACCGCCACCCCCGCCGCCTCGGCATCCTGGCCGCCCTCCGCAGCCGCAGATAACACCACTGGCTACTTGTCCTGGGCACGGCGGGGCAAATACTGGCACGATGATTCAGTGGAAAGCGCTGGAGGGGTTTTGAATCACCAGGAAATGGCCCTCGAGTTGTGTGACGGGTTCACCCCGCACGACCTGATTGCGCTCGGCCAGCTGAATCAAGACGCGCTCGACGCGCAGTCTGCTGCCCGACAGGCACTGCTTGACCACGTCAACGCCATGTGGGACAAGGCCAAGGCCGACGGCCACGCCCCAGCCGACGACCCGCGATTCTCGGCCGTAGCAGGCCTGCGCGATTTGGCCGCGGAACTACTCTCCAATTCCTACAACGTAAACGGTCACTGATTTTCGCCTGCTCGGCCCTCCCTCTTCGGCCAGAAATCGCCGGCGTCACCCCTTGATGCGCCAGCCGACCGAAATGCTGTTCAAGCCTGGAGCATCGGTGAGACTGCCGCGGTCGGTGGGCGAGGCGAACCAAGCAGCGTTGAGGATGACAGCTTTGGCTGCCTTGGGTGCCAAGAATTGCACCGCAACGGCATCACCTCGTTCGACCAGAGTGCAGGAAGCTCGGTCTTCCGTGGATGCATTTGTCGAGCACGATTGAACCAGGGGATCGTCCCGAGGAACGCCACTTGCCGGAAGCTCATCGAGAATGTATCTCAGATCAAGGCGCACCGGCTCACTTCTCGTGTCGAGCTTGATTTCACCACTCGCCACTGACGCCTCTGGCCAGACCAGCTGCTGAGCCGGCCTCAGCAATTCATATTTGCCGTGAGTGACCCAATCTTTCGAGAGAAGTAGGCCAGGTTGGGCATCTAGGAAAGCGTTCGGCGCGATCTCTGGCGATAGGTCGACCTGAGATAGCGGAACGCTAGCCGACGTGGTGTCGGGCTGAATCTCATTTCCAGGAGCGCACGCGCCCACAGCTAGCGAAACCACTACCGAGGCGGTGAGCACGGCTGCTAGGCTGCGAAACGATCGACGGAGCATTCGCACATTCCTTGGGGGTTGGTATGGCCTCGATAGAGCTGCCTCATAGTGGCACGACGTTCCGTGAGACCTCTGATCACTCATTTGAGATTTTGACGAAGACGGGCTCAGCCACGGCAGTCGAGACACACGGTCTCACGCTAGTGGAAGGAGGCAATACTGCATCAACGCGCAAGGAATCGGTCTCGTACATCTATGGCCAAATTGTAAATGGCGACAGCCCGGCGCTCCCTCAGATCCGTGTTCATGCTGGAAAGAGCGCCGGGCTGTCATTAATGGTCGCCCAGGTCGGACGACGTCATTGGGTTGCTGAGATCACCGGCCGATTCGAGCGAGTCACCGTTCAAGATTCCAGTGGAAATGAGTGGGACCGCGGATTTCCTCTCTAACTTCATTGATCAGCAGTTGAACCTGGCGTTGTTCGTGGTGCCGCCGTAGTACCACTGCCCGCCGTCAAATGCGGAATGGTTCGAATCCGTCTCGTAGGTGTAGATTCCGACCCCTGCGCAACGCCAGCGCGCTACCGCATCGTTGCTGCTCGTAGCGTAGTTTCGGAAGTTGCTCCCGGATGCCAGGTACTCCGGCCCGTACCAGCGACCGCGGTACATGTCATTCGTTACGCGAAGCTCGACCAGATTGATGGAGCAGACTGTGCGCGAATGAGTGCTCGCGTCCCCGCTCGACTGGTGCGGAAAATCCGTTTGCCCATAGCATCCGTAGGGGTTCGGAGCAACCTGTTGGGTGGTCACTCCTCCCTTCGGGCTGCTGCTGTCAGCGCCAGTCAGCGTTGACTTTGCCGGCCCTGTCTTGTGAGTATCGGGATTATCCACCTTCCCATTCGGTGCGAGCTTGACGTCGGAGCCGGCGGCGGGTGGCGGCTGCGGATTCGACGTTGCCGCATTCGCTTGCCCAGCGAATCCTGCGAGCATGACGGCAGTTGCTGCCGTGAAAATTGCCAAGCGACGAAGCACGTGGGCCTCTCTTCTTGTGCTCGTTCGGTGCAGAGTTGCGCAACCTGCGCGGTCTGAAGCTCAGCATCTCCCGAGTGTTCGCCATATCCGCCATTGGTGGTGGCCTGCGAGTCATGGTCTCGTTGCAGCGAGCGGCAGAGGTGACCGTTAAACGATTGCACATGCAAACTTCTTGGATGCTCGCACTCTGCAAGCGCCGAATAACGCCTGGTCGTGCGGTGCCGAACTGGGCGTGCCGGGTGAGCGCCAGCGCGCACTGGTCTTGCGACTCAATGCAGCAGTCGGCAGAACGTGTAACACCATCACTGATCCGAGTGGGTTCGTTCGGTACCGAACAGACTATTGGTGGCGTAGCGGTCAGTAGTGCCGTGCGTGCGTAAATAGCCTGGCAGTGATGAATGTCATAGACTAGACGTGGCGGCGCCGGAATCGGCGGCACGGCGATCACCTTGTCCAGGTACTGAAGATCATCCCCTGGTCGTCGGGTGTCAGCCCTGGCGAGGCCGCAGCTGAGCCCGCCGATCAGCGATGATCTGTTGTACGTGATCGAGCCACGCTTGCCGATACCCCGCAGGCTCCGGGCCGTGCCCGGACCAGCTGAAGTCGCGAGTGGTGAGCTCGGTGGCCAGGTAGGTCACCTCGTGGACGAACGCCCGCCCGCCGACCGCCTCGGCATCGCCCATCAGCTCATCTTGGCGGTCTGGCTCGTAGGCTCCCGCGCTCGACACCACTGCGCTCGACACCACCTTGATCATCGCAGGCCGGTCACCGAGGCCGGGCCGTCAGCCCATGGGTGAACCGGACATGCGCCCGATTCCGGAAGCCATCCGGCCCTGCGGGGTGTTCATCGCCATGCGGTACGCATCGGCCGCGGACATCCCGCTGCCTCCCGAGGAGCCCGAGCCACCGGACCCGCCCGATCCGGAATCCCCGGAGTCGGAGGAATCAGATGTGCTCGGCGCGCTCGCCGCCTTCGTCGCCGACGACCCCGACCCGGAGGAGTCCGAGGAGTCCGACCCCGAGGAGCCCGAGCCACCCGACCCGGAAGAGCCGGAGTCGGATGAGCCGGAGCGGGATGAGTCGGAGTTGGAGCCGGAGTTGTCGGTGCTGCTGGCGCGGCGGGGGGTAGACGAGCTTTCGGCCAGGTCGCGTACCGGTTGGGTCACCGCGTCGCTGGTCCCCGAGACGGTGTCGGTGACCGGTCGTATCGGAGTTACCGGCTTACGGGCCTGTGAGGAGGCTCCGTCGGCCAGGACCGCGGCGTCACGGCGGTCGCTGTCGCTGGTGATCGGAGGCCTCGGTGGCTGCCCGCTCGGCGACCGGGTCGGGCGGTGCTCGCGCAAGTCCAAGACCCGCGCGGTCAGGGCGCTGGTCTGGTCGGTCGGGTCCGGGATCGGGCTAGTCTCCGCGGACTGCACGCCTTGCCGGAGCCGGGTGAGGTCGTCTTGGCGGGCAGAGCGCTGCTGACGTAGCAGATCACGTCGCTCGGTCAGCGAGTTGCGGACAAGCTGCTGGTCGGGGGTCAGCCTGCCGGCGGGGAGAGCGTCGAGCATCGTGGTGATCTCGGCGATCTGCCGGTCCAGGGCGGCCAGCTGCTCTTGGGTGCTTGCGAGCTGGTCGAGGGTGGCGAGCTGGCCCTGCAACGCTGCGCGTTGCTGCTGAAGCAGAGTCTTGCGATCCAGCATCGCGGTCACCGCCGCCGGGACCGCGCCGGGATAGAGCGCGGCGATCTGGCTGTCCCATACCGCCTCGGTCGCGGTGATGGTGGTGAGCTGGGAATCGATCGAGGCCAGCGAGATCTTGGCCTGGGCTTCCCAGTCGGCCTGAGCGACGGCCCGCGGAACATGGTCAGGGTCGAACACAGCGGGCAGGTTCTTGACCACGACCGTGCCCCCGGTGGCCAACACACCCATCGCCGCGGCCACCCCGACGAGGCGCCGCACGCGACGGCCGCGGGCGACCCGGGCGGCCTGCAGTCGCTTGAGCTCCGCGCGGCGCTGGGCGTCGGTCGCGAACCGCCGCTGGTGGATCTGGCCCCGTGTCGAGGGCAGATTCCGAAGCGCATCCGCGGCCATCACGATGCTCGAACAACGAGGGGTCGACGATCCCGCCGGTGCGTCCCCACCAACCGGTGTCGGAGCAGACGATCCGGCCGGGGCGGTGGCCGCTACCTCGGCTACCCCCGCAGACGCTCCACGCCGCACAGCGCGGTGCTCACGGTGATGGTCGGGGCTGCAGTAGCGCCGGGGTGGGCGACCCTCGACGACGGCGGGCACGATCTGCGTGCAGCCGGGCAACGCACACAGCGGCCGATCCACGACGCCCTCCAGTCACGCACAACCCGGCACCGGGCCGCCACTAACGACGGCTGATGCCGGTCACGCTGAACAGATATCCCCATTTTCGACTGAAACGGCACGATCATGCAAACGTGGCCTGGCCAGCGGTGACCGTGCCGGGCGGGGTCGGAGCCGGAGTCGCGCCGCGCGGGTACTACCGACCGTGAGTCGGCGCTCATGCTACCGCTCGTTCGGATCAGCACGACTGCGGTGACGGCTCCTGGAGTTACC
This sequence comes from Pseudonocardia sulfidoxydans NBRC 16205, assembly GCF_007989085.1. Taxonomy (GTDB): domain Bacteria; phylum Actinomycetota; class Actinomycetes; order Mycobacteriales; family Pseudonocardiaceae; genus Pseudonocardia; species Pseudonocardia sulfidoxydans. The sequence continues at coordinate 24,269 of NZ_BJVJ01000062.1, read as the reverse complement.
AAACGTGACCCTGATCGGGGGGTGTTCGGCCAAACAGGGTGATCATGGTCGACACTGCTGCTGTCTAGCGCTCGGTCGACGACAGAACATAGGAGGCGCCGTGGCCCCAGGATCACCCGATCAGGGCTGCCCTCCTGTCGACCCTCCATCCACTGCCCCGGCGGGGTCGACTCCTACCCGCGCAGGCGGGGCTGCCCACTCGCGATCGCCGACCGTGCCGGAGCTGGTCGAGCGCTTGTTCGCCACGGTGAAGCCTGCCGGGGGTCTCGGGCGCGAGTACACCCATCCCGAGATCGCCGAACGCGCTGCCGCGGCCGGGTACTCGATCTCCCCCAGTCATGTCTGGCAGCTGCGCCACAACGGGGCCAAGAACCCCACCATTCGCGCGCTCGAGGCCATCGCTGCCGCCTTCGGCATGCCGCTGGCCTACTTCTTCGTCGACGACGCGCCGCTACGGGAGGACCTGGCGCTGCTCGCGGCCTTGCACGACCCCGCCGTGCGCGACCTCGCCATCCGCGCCCACGGCCTGTCCGCCGAGACCGTCGCCGCACTCGCCACCTTCGCTGACCGAGCCCGCGAGTGGGAAGGCATCGGAGCTCCGGAGTATCCCCCGGAACCAGCAGGCAGTGACGGAGCTGCCCGTGACGGAGCCGCACAGCGCGGGACCGGCGCCGGGTGACCGTCTCTGACCCGCACCCTGCCCAGGGGCCTTCTTCAGGGACACACGGGTCCGGGCGGTCGAGGCGAAGGCCAAGTTGGGGCACGACTCGACGAGTTCAACGTGAACCCGCGGCCCCTGGGGCGGTCCGCACAGGGCTGGTCGACCGCCTCAACTCTGATCACGGCGGGCCGTAGCGCCGTTCAGGAACGGTGGTCAGGCAGGCTGTTCAGGGGCGCGCAGCGCCGCCCGGACGGCGCTGCGCGCGCGTCTGGGCGAGTGTCGGCCGGTCGCTGGCCTTGCCCAGGAGGCGGCGCTCGGAGCCCGGCCAGCGCCGGGTGATGGCCCACTCGGGGGCGACAGCCGGGGCGGTGAGGATCGGCCGGCCTCCGCGCTCCAGCTCGCAGGTGAGGGCTGCGAGCCAGAACCCCCGCTCGGTCATGATCTGGGCCCACATGATCGCCCGGACGGCGCCGCCCACGAACACCCCGCCACGGCGGCTGCCGCGCCCGTATCGCTGCTGCTGAGTGAGGGCGGCGAGGTCCACCCATACTTGTACTGGTGGGTCACAGCGACGGACGGCCGGGTCCATGCTGTCCAGGACGTCGGGCACTGCAAGGACGTCGGGCACTGCATCCTTCATCTCGAACATACATTCGATTATGGGTCATGTGGTGGGCCGCGGGAATGCTGGTACGAGGCCCGCGCCCCGCTCACGATCCGGCGACGTGGACCTTGCTGCCGTCGGGCACGGGTGTGTCGAGGTCGGTCACCGGTTCGCCGTCGAGCATGAGTGCTCCAGCCGCGCGGTGGCGTTCGGCCCTTTCCTCGGACAGGCCGGCCGCGCGGACGAACTCACGGACGGTGCGGATCGGCTGTTCGGTCACCGCACCAGGATGCCTCGACCGTTCGGGCTGGGAGCGGGAGGCGACGCGGACCGAGCGATGGGTCTCCCGGGAGACCTTCGGGGTGAGCTGCACCGGAACCGCCCGAAGGCAGCACACCCCGCTCGGGGCGAGCCGGCGATGAACCCGCGCGCGCACCGACACGGGTGAGACGAGCCCCTGCGGGGTCGCTGGCGCGATCACACCCGGTCCGGCGAGCCGGGACCCCCGCCGGTCCCTGCGGGACCCCGAGCGGGCCGTGCTGGGACGAGCCGCAGTTCCAGCACAACTCCACAGCGAAGGAGCATCCGATGGCCGACCAGAACGGCGTCCCCAGCCTCGAGGGTGTCCCGCTCGTCCTGAGCCCGGGCACGATCCTCGACGTCGGCGACGCCTGTGACCAGGGTTTTACCGTCGACATGCGCCGCGGTCGTTACGACGTGGGCGAGTGGATCGCCTGCCCGGACTGCGGGCAGGAGCACCAGATCGTCGCGGTGACCCCGATCGACATCGTCCACAACATCCGCGTTGTCAGCTGATCTCCCAGACGCCTGAAGGGGCTCGGTTCACCGAGCCCCTTCAGCCGTGTTCTTCCCGGGCACACGTCGGCGCGTGTCCACGTGAGGCGAGAGCCCTGGGCCCGCCTGCCGGGCGGTATGCCAGGCGAATGCCAGGTGAATGGCCGGAGCGGCCTGGTGGGGAGGTGAGGCGGGCGCGGTGCGGGCCCGCCGGTGGGTGAGGGCGTGATGACTCTGCGCCCCAGGCCGGGCTTATCGGCCGATGCCCCGCCTGCCCGGCCCGACACGGGTGAGATCACCGCGGCGGTTGTGGAGCTCGGGTGCGGGCCGGGGGCCGGTGATCTCACACCGGTCGGGCGAACGCGGGCCCCCGCCCGCGCCACGTCCCAGGGCGCGGGCGAGTCACGCCTCACCACCGCGGTGAGGCCGCCCCGGACCCGGCGTCCCCCTCGCCGGGGTCCCGGGGCGTTCTTCGACTCCACCGGGAGTTGCCATGACCGCCACCGAGCTGCTGACCCGCCGTAACGCCGACCTGGGCGAGATCGTCGAGGTCCTGCGCGCCCAGCAGTCCGCCAAGCTCGACGTCGTCACCTGCGCGAGCAACCTGCGGGTCGCCGACGGGGCCCTGCGCGTCGCAGGAGCCGACCACGAGCTGACCGTGGACGGGGTCGCCACCTGTGACGCGGTGCTCAACCCGACCGCATCAGCAGACGCGGACCTGGCCACCAAGCTCGACATCCCGCTGCCCTACCTGCGGCGGATGCGCCAGGCCAAGACCGACCTCTACGACACCAACGTCAACGCGTGGCTGGCCGACCGGCCCGAGCGCCGTTTCCTGGTGCGGGGGCTGCGCGACACCGCGTCCGCGACACCGGGGGTGCTGCGGGCGCTGCTGTCGGACTCCTACCGCATCGTCGACAACCTCGACATCTTGATGGCCGTCCTCGACGGTATCCGCCGCACCGACGTTCAGGCCGAGGTCACCGCGGCCGATCTGACCGAGTCCCGCATGTATGTCAAGGTCGCGTCCCGGCAGGTCGCCGAGATGGCCCCGGAGCTGTTGGCCGGCTACCGCAGCCCGTTCACCGGGGCCTGCGGTGCGGAGAACCCGCTGGTCTTCGCCGGGTTCGTGGTGTCGAACTCCGAGACCGGGCGCGGCAGGTTCACGATCACCCCGCAGCTGGTGGTGCAGGTCTGCAACAACGGCATGACGATCAACCACCACGCCCTGTCCGAGGTCCACCTGGGCGGCAAGCTCGACGAGGGCCGCATCCGGTGGAGCACCGATACCCACGCCGCCGCGCTGGATCTGGTCGGGAAGAAGGCCCGCGACGCGGTCGCGACCTTCCTCGACCGCGACTTCGTCCGCTCCCAGCTCCACGAGATCACCGCGCAGGCCGGCGTCGCGATCAGCGCACCCGCGGAGACCATCGAGTACGTCGCGAAGAAGCTCAACTTCACCAGCGAGCAGCAGGACGCCATCTTGGCTGACTTCATCTCCGGCGGTGCCTGCACCTCCGGCGGAGTCCTGCACGCGGTCACCTCCGCCGCGCAGCGCCTGACCGACGCCGACGCCGCCTACGAGATGGAACGCCAGGGCCTGCGAGCGATGAGCCTCGCCGCCACGCACGCCATCACCCGCTGACCTGCCCAGACCTGCCTGGCGGTCCCGCACCCACTGCGGGGCCGCCGGTTTCCACGCCACCGGCACTCACGCCCACCGCACTTGCGAAAGGACCATCGGCGATGACTCAGCCGCAGAACCTCCCGACCCTGACCGAGCCAACCCCGCTCCCGACCGAGCCGGCCCTGACTGGGCCGACTCAGGGCCTGGCACCGCGGATGTTGGTCATCGAGCACACCTACGCCGAGGGCACCTGCCTTGAGGGCACCCGCCGTTCGGATGACCTGTACGCGACGTTGCGGTCGCTGGGGTGGCTGTGGCGGGGTTCGGTCGGGGACTTCCGGTTGCAGGCCAGTCAGGATCGCCCCGCGAAGCGCGGCGCGATCGAGCGCACCGTCGCGGCGTTGCGCGCGGCCGGGTTCGCCGTCGAGGTCCGCATCGGCACCACCCCCCGGCCCGCGCCGGAGGCGGAGGTCGACCGGGCTGTACGCGCCGAGACGCGCGCGGACCGGTTGACCGCCCGCGCCGCCCGCCTCACCGGCGAGGCGGCGAGCCGGGAGGAAGCCGCGAACCGGGTGCTCGACCACATCCCCCTGGGTCAGCCCCTCCTGACCGATCACTACTCCTACAACGGCGATCGTCGCCGTCGGGAGCGGGCGCACGCGAACATGGAGCGGTCGGTGGCACTCGAGCGGGAGGCCGGGCGGACCGAGGCGGCGGCGGCGACCGCGGCCGCGCACATGCGCCACCGGCACAACCCGCACACCGTGGCCAACCGGATCCGCACCCTGACCGCCGCGCTGGCGCGCTACGAGCGCGAACTCGCCGCGCTGGCCACCAACGCCCAGATCTGCGTCGAGGCCCGGGTGCGACGCGAGGGTGACCTCGCCGAATACGTCGAGAACGCCCGCGAGCAGCTCAGCTACTGGCAGCGGGTCCGCGACGCCCAGATCGCCGCGGGTGAGGCCACGAACTACAGCCGCGACGACATCAGCCGCGGGGACCTGATCCGGTATGAGGGCGGCTGGTACGTCGTGGTCCGCGCGAACGCGAAGAGCGTGTCGGTGCCCTCCCCGCTCACTGGTGGCGGCGCGACCCACACCGTGCGCTACGAGCACCTGCGCGAGCACGTCACGCCGGACTCGCCGCGGTGGCGCGAGGTCGCGGTCGCGGCGGTACTCGGTGCCCGGCTGATGGCCCACGGCGGGCAGCTGAGCGACCCGGAGTGGAAGAAGGTCACCGACAGCGTCGCCGACCAGCTTGGCGCGCTGTCAGACCCCGGCTGAGACCTCGGATCCCTGACCTCCCGCCGGCACGGGCCGGCGGGAGTCGCGGTAGTGGTCCCGAGGTGCGGGCCGCGAGGGGCGGCCCGCGTTGTGGGACTCGCACCCTGGCGTCCCCGCGCTCGTGCCCGGCGATGAACCCCGCCGGTCCCGCCCCGGGTGAACCCGCCCCCGGCACGCGAACCCTGCCCCGCCCCGGACACGGCCCCGGGCTGCAAGGGGCGGGTCCACTCCGGCCGGACCAGCGCGAACCCCCGCCGGCCAGCGGCGACGGGGCGCCGTGGGCGAGGACGTCCCACCCCGGGACGCACCCCACGCCCCCGCCGGGTCGTGAGGCTCGACTCCCCTTCTTGGAGGTCCGCGTGAGCACAACCGAACCCACCAGCACCGAACCCACCAGCACCGAACCCGCACACCCTGACGGCACCGCGACCAGCGCCGATGGCGGCACCGCGACCAGCGCCGATGGCGGGAACGCTGTCGTCGGGGCGGTGGCGCCCGGTCCGGTCGGGGCCGAAGAGCTCGGGACGTTGATGTGGGTGGACCCGGCCGAGCTGGTCGTGGGGATCAACACCCGCACCGAGGTAAGGCTGAGCGCGCATTTCGTCGCCGACATCGGTGAGCGCGGGGTGCGTGAGCCGATCACGGTGCGCCGCCGCGACGACGGCGCGCTGGTGGTGCGCAAGGGGCAGCGCCGTACCCTCGCCGCGGTGAAGGCGGGCCTGGCGCGGGTGCGGGTACTCCTTGAGGCCGACGACGACCCGGACGGGGCTGACCGACAGGGCCAGATCGCGCGGATCGTCGACCAGCTCGGGGAGAACAACCACCGGGCCGGCATCGGTGACAGTGAGGAGGTCGCCGCCCACCAGGAGCTGCTCGAGCTGGGCCTGACCGCGGCGCAGATCGCCCGCCAGACCCGGACCCCGGCCGCCCGGATCCGCCAGACCGCGCGGGTCGCGGCCAGCGAGATCGCGGCCAAGGCGATGGCCCGCTACGAGCTGACCCTGGACCAGGCGGCGGTGATCGCCGAGTTCGACGACGGCACCGCCGAGGGCATCGAGGCGGTCAAGACGCTCACGGTGTGCGCGGCGCGCGAGCCAGAGCGGTTCGCCCACACCGCGCAGCGCGCCCGCAACGACCGCGAAGACCGCCGGCTGCTCGCCGACGCATACGCCCACGCCCGCGAGCAGGGCATCGCCCTGCTCCAGACCGACCCCGACCCCGACGGCGACGGCGAGCGCTGCGAGTACCCGGGCGCGCGGGCGTTGACCGAGCTGCGCCCGCGGGTCGAGGACCCCGTCTACACCCGGCTGAGCGTCGAGGACCACCAGGACTGCCCGGGTCACGCGGTCGCGATGGAGGTCCGCCGGACCTGGCGAAACACCGAGGCGCCGACGGTGGAGACGATCGCCTACTGCCTGGACCCCGACGCCCACGGCCACGCCCCGTACTACGAACGCCACACCAGCCCTGACGCGGCGGCCGCGGCGGCCTCGGAGGAGGAGGTGGCCGCGGCGAAGGACGCCGCCCGGGCCGAGCGCCGGCGGGTGATCGAGGGCAACAAGGCCTGGGACGCCGCCGTCACGGTGCGGCGGGAGTTCCTGCGCACGCTGCTCGCGCGCAAGGCCGCACCGAACAACGCTGCCCTGTTCGTCGCCGAGGCGATGGCCACCGGCGGGCACGAGCTGCGCCGCGCGTTCGAGGGCGGCAACCAGCTCGCCTGCTCGCTGCTCGGGGTCGAGGTCCCCGACCGCTGGCACGTGGGCAAGCCCAACCCGCTGCTCGGGCTGCTCGCCGGGGCGAAGGCGGGCAAGGCCACCCAGGTCATGCTCGCGGTCGCGTTGGCCGCCGAGGAGGACAGCCTGCACCGCCACAGCTGGCGAGAAGGCAACGCCCGCCCCGACACCCGGGCGGCGGCGTACATGAGCGCACTGAAGAACTGGGGCTACACCCCGACCCACGTCGAGGAACTACTCATCGACCCCAACGCCGTCGACCCGGCTGCTGAGGACCCGGCAGATGCCGGCGGCGACGACGACACCTCGGACACCGACGTCCAGGACGGCGGCGACGAGGACGGCGGCGACGAGGACGGCGGAGCCGACCTGGCCACGGAGTCGGCCGCCTGATCCAGGGAGCGGTGGGGCCGGGACGCTCCCGGCCCCACCGCGCGTCTCTCTACGGGTGAGAACCGTTGCGCGACAAGGAGAACCGTATGCACGCCGACACCGTGATCGGGTTCATCGACACGACTACCGCGCCTGCGGCGCTGACCAGGGTGATCCCTCACCCGGTCGGCGCCGAACAGGACCACGACCGCGCTGGGGGACACGACCAGGCTGCGGGACGGGGCGGCGCTGCGGGAGGGGGCGGCCGATGAGGCACGTGGAGTGGGAAGACCGCGTCTCCGACCTGCACATCCGGTTGATGACTGCGGCCGAGGCGACCGCCGAGCTCAACCCCGAGTGCGGGATCGCCTCCTCGCACGTGCTGGTGCTGAGCTCGGGAGGCGATGGTGATCTGGCCACCGGCGGCTCGCTCGAAGAGCTGGCCGCGCTCAGCGCGCGGATCAGCCAGCTCTGCGCAGGCGCGGGTGAGGCGGAGAAGCGACCAGACGGCCGCCACAGCGCCGAGGAAGGCGACGACGAGCAGGTCGCGCACGACCTGACCTGAGAACGAGGGCCCAGCGGGTGGGTGCGGCCGAGGGCCGCATCCACCCGCTCTGGGGGAGTCCGGGGCCAGGGCCGAATGAGGGGGCCCGGCGGGTCGGGCCGGTGGTGGGTGGTGCGGCCGCAGTGTCCGGGCAGGGCGGTGCGACGAGACCGCCCGGAGGTCAGCACAGACGGCCGGGGCGAGCGGGCCGACGAACCCGTGCCGACCCATCCCGGTGAGACCGCGTGCGGTCGGGTAGCTCGGCCGCCGGCCGGGTAGATGCGGTCACACCCGGGATGGGCCAGCCGGAACCGCCGTCCCGTCCCCTTCGGGGACCCCGGCCGCCCGCGCTGAGGCAGAGCCGCGTTCCCGCCGCTCCGCCCACCAGGAGGCCCTGATGTTCCGCACCGCGACCACCACCCCCGCTCCCAGCTCGGCGTTCGCCATCACTGGCGAGAGCGCGTGGCGCGAGTTCGACGACCGCGATGCCCACCAGGACCGCATCGCCTCCGACCTGGCCGGGGCTCTCGACGAGCCCGGTCTCTGAGGGCCCGCCCGCGGCGGGCCCCACCCGGGGCTCGCCCTCCGCATCGAAACGGAGGCAACCGAGGATGCTCGACCCGACCGGCAAGATCAACCAGATCGACCGTTTCGACTACTGCCGCAGCTACGTGCTGCCCGGCGCGGTCGAGACCAACATCCCGCGCGACCGCAGCCAGCTCGGGAGCTACGGCGCCCACGAGTACGCCCGTGGCCTGCTCATCGAGACCGCGCAGCAGCTCGGCGCCCGCCCGGACCAGCTGTACTACACCGACGACGAGTCGACCTGCGCCGAGCGGTGGGACATCTGCCGCGACCCCGGCGGCTGCGCGGCCGGCCCGATCACCCTCAGCGTGGTGGCGCTGCAGCTCGCGGTCCCGCTCGACACGATCCGCGTCACGGTGATGTGGTTCCGCTCCCTCGACGACGGTGGCCGCCATGAGGGGTGGCGGTTGAGCCTCGACGGGTGGCCGGTCCCCGAGCAGGACCGCACCTACCCGCCCAGCCCCCGCGCCACCGGCGCGCTCGTGGCCAGGCAGCACCACGCCGCAGCGGAGGCCCGGCTGCGAGCAGCGACCCGCTGACCACCCGCCGGCCCGGACCGCCGCACCCGCGGCGCCGGGCCGGCGCACACCCCTGAGCCCTGCGCCCAGCTCCCTTGTCCCGAGCCGGGCGGTTCTGCCCTGCCCAGTTCGGCCCTGCCCAGTCCTGTTCACCCTGCCCGGAAGGAATCCGATCATGACCACGACGCAGCGACCGATCCGTTTGACCAGCGGCGACGCCGTCCTCGCCTCGATCCCGACGCTCGTCGGGTTCACACCGGCGGACTCACTGGTGATCATCACCCTCGCCGGGCGGCGGGTCGGGATGGTCCTGCGGGTTGATCTCCCGGCCGCGGGGGAGGAGACCTCCGAGGTGGCCGCCCACGCTGCGCAGATCATCGACCAGCAGGGCGAGGCGCTGACCGCGGTGGTGGTGGTCATCGGGGAGGACACCCGAGCCGACGTGACCGGCGCGGTCACCGAGGCGTTGGCCCTGGTCCGGGTCGGTGTGGTGCAGGCCCTGCACACTCCCGCGATCACGGCGGGCATGCCGTGGCAGTGCCTGTGCGGCTGCGGCCACGCGGGCATCCTCGACGATCCGGCGGTCTCGGTCGTGGCTCTCACCGCGGCCGTGAGCACCGGGCAGGTCTCATACGGCTCCCGGGAGGCGCTGGCCGCGGAACTCGACAGCCGGATCGACAGCGTGACCGCGCAGCGGCGCGCGCAGATGATCGACGCGCTCGACGGCGAGGGTGTCGAGGCGGGCGTCGCGATCCTGAAGCTGAGGGAGCAGGTGCTGTCGGGGCGGGGCGACCAGCTCGACGACGACGTTCTCGTCGGGATCGGGGCCGCATTGCTCACGCAGGCGCGCCGCGACGCGCTGGTGGAGTGGACCGCCGAGAACACCGAACCCGGTCTGATGCGGGCGGTGTGGCGGCAGCTGGTGCAGCAGCTGCCCGGGCAGGCCCGTGCCTACGCCGCGACGTTGTGTGGGCTCGCCGCGCTGCTCGAGGGTGACGGCGCCACCGCCAACCTCGCGCTCGACCTCGCCGGACAGGTCCACCCCGGTCTGAGGCTCACCGAGCTGGCCGCCCGGATCGCCTCCTGCGGGATCGACCCGATCACGCTGCGGGAGATTCTGCGCGACACCGCCCGCTGACTCATCTCCGCCCCGGCCGGTCACGACTGCGGCCGGGGCACGAGTTCTGCTGGTCGGGGCTCCCGAGCCACCGTTCTTCAGCACCCGGGTCGACCTGCCGTCGTGCAGACCGGGGCGGGTGCTGTGGCCGACGAGGCCGCGGACGGGCTGGTCGCGGCGCAGGTCAGGGCCCGGTGAGGGCCGGGCGGCTGCGGGGGATCGGGGATCGGCTGCAGGGTCAGCGGGTCGAGTGCGCGTTCTGGGCGTGGCTGCTGGCCGGAGGCCCGGTGTGGTTGATCCAGACGCCCGGAGGTCAGCACAAACCCCGGGCCATGCCGCGATGAACCCACGCCCGATCCATCCCGGTGAGACCGCCGCTGCGGTTGCGCGAGCACGACCAGCGCCCCGGGTGGACGCGGTCACGACCGGGATGGACGAGCGGGAACCCTCGCCCCAGACCAGGGGCCGTGTGCTGAGGCAAGCCGCGTCAGCCCAACACACCAACCCCCTCGGACAGGAGCCCCACCATGAACGAGAACACCTTCCACGGCACCGTCGGCCGCGAGATCCGGATCAACTACAGCCAGCGCACCGGCAACGCGGTGGTCAACTTCTCCATCGCGATCAACTCCCGGCGCTTCGACAAGGCCAGCGGCCAGTGGGTTTCCCGGCCCACCGTCTGGAAGGACGTGGTCGCGTTCGGGCCGCTCGCCGAGAACGTCTACGACACCCTCGCCACCGGGATGCACGTCGCGGTCACCGGTGAGGAGGTCGACGACTCCTACACCAAGGAGCTCGACGAACCCGGCCGCGACGACGTGGTCATCCGCCGCACCAAGATCGAGGCCCGCGACGTCGCGGTGAGCCTGCGGACCCAGAAGGCGCGCGTGGAGAAGGTCCAGCGCGGCAGCGAGCAGACCGGCGGGGAGCAGGCCGGCGACCCGCAGAGCGGGCGCCGCGACAACACCGCGCCCCAGCCGGTCGGCTGACCCTCGCACCTGCGTCTCGGGCGGCCCGGTCTAGGGCCGCCCGAGACGGGGATGCCCGATCCCCCGGGTGCTCCCCGCAGTGCCAGACGCGCCGCTCGTGTGCGGCGACCAGCACAAACCCAGCGATCAGCAGAACCCAGCCGAAGGAGACGTGAGATGAGTTGGCATGAGCAGGCCGCGTGCCGCGGGGAGGACCCCGCCCTGTTTTTCCCGGTCGGCAACGCCGGGCCCGCGAAGGAGCAGACCGCGCGGGCCAAGGCGGTGTGCGCGGGCTGTCCGGTGATCGCGCAGTGCCGGGAGTGGGCCCGCCGCTACGAAGACACCGGTGTGTGGGGTGGTGAGGACGAGTACGAGCGCCGCGCCGCGCGCCGCCGAAACGCGCGCAACCGGCGATCGGCCGCATGAACACCACCCGAGACGACAGGTGAGACGGGGCAGCCACCGGCCCGTCTCACCACCAACCCCGAGACCATCAACCCGCCGCGAGACCAGGGAGAACACCTCATGCACACGCCCACCACAACCACCACTGCCACGACCACGACGACGGCGACCAACCCGGCGACCACGGCAGCAACGGCGGTCAGCCGTGAGACCAGCACGAACACCGCGACGACAGGTCACGGAAGGCGAGGTTGTGTCGTGCCGTCCTGGCACAGTGCAGACGATCACCACGCAGACGATCACCGTGGAGATGTCTCGCGGAGGGATGTCGTTCGGAGGGGTGTGATGGCCGGTCCGCAACGCCCACGGCGGAGCGCCGCGCGCCCGGCGGGGCCGGGCAGGTTGATGCAGGCCGCGCTGGACGCGGCGGCGGCCGGGCTCTACGTGTTTCCGGTGTGGCCGCGGGGCAAGCTGCCTGCGGTCAAGGAGTGGGAGGCGGCCGCGACCCGCGATCCGGTGGTGATCGAGGAGTGGTGGAGCGTGCGGCCATGGAATCTGGGGCTCGCGGTGGGCCGGTCGAACGTGCTGGTCGTGGACCTCGACCCGCACCGCGGGACCGCCCCGCCGGCGCAGTTCCCCGGCGCGCGCGGCGGCGCGGACGTGCTGGCCCGGCTGGCCGCCGAGGCCGGTGAGCCTGACCCGGTCGACACCTACACCGTGACCACCCCCTCGGGCGGGGAGCACCGCTACTTCCTGATGCCCGACGGGCTGGAGCTGCGCAACACGCAGGGCCGGCTCGGCTGGAAGATCGATACTCGTGGGCATGGCGGGTTCGTGGTCGGGGCCGGGTCGGTCCGCGCTGACGGGCTCTACCGGGTGGCCCGGCACGGGGCCGTCGCCGCGCTGCCGGGCTGGTTGGGTGCTGCGCTGACCCCGCCTCCGCCACCACCGCCGGCGCCGGCGATGGAGCTGCCCCGGCGACGGGCGGACGCGTATCTGCAGAAGATCCTCGACGACGAGCTCGAGGAACTGGCCACGGCGGCGCCCGGCACTCGCCATGACGCCCGGCTCAAGGCCGCCCGCACCCTCGGGCGGCTGGTCGGAGGGGGTGAGCTCGACGAGACCAGCGCGCGGACCCTGCTGCTGGCGGCCGCCGCCGGACACATCGGCGCTGACACCCGCGAGAGCGAGGTGATCCGCGATGTCGAGGACGGGATCGCCTACGGCCGACAGCTGCCCCGAACCCTGCGCCGCGGCGGACAGCGATGACAGCCACGGTGACCGCCACAGCGGCGGAGCCGAGGCGGCAGGAGCGGCGGCGGTGAGGGGTGCGGGGTGGGCCTGTTCCAGGAGTTGACCCGCGGTGAGCTGGGGCGGTGGTTCGCCTCGCGGATGCCCGGCACCGCCGAGGTGGCCAGCGAGGTCGCCGCCGCCGCGGCGTCCGCAGCCGGTCGGGCGGGCGTGGTGCGCCCACCGCGGGATCAGCGGCTCGGGCAGCGGCACTGGGCTGAGGTCGGTGGGGTGTTCGGGATGCGGATGGCCGCCGTCGTCGAGCAGGCTCCGCCCTACTACGGGCTCTACGGGCTGGTCGCGGCCGGTCTGCTCAACGTGGACACGGCGCAGCGGGTCGCGGGGTCGTTCCCGTCGCACCGCGATCTGTCCCCGACGACCCGGGCCTGGGCGCTGGACATGCGGCCGTCACCGAGCGGGTGGCTGGAGCTGGCCCAGCCCCAGCACGACACCGGCGGGCGGGGGTGGGCCGATGAGGCGGTCATGGAGCTGGTGGAGCGCACTGGCCGCTACCACGACGAGCACGCCCCGGCCGGCACCGTCGGCGCGGGCGGGGCCGAACGCGGCCTGGCCCGGGTCTATGGCTGGTGGTCGGCCGCGGAGGACATCTACCGGTCCGGGATCATCAGCGACGACCTGGATGAGCTGCTCGGCGCTGACGCACCGACCGCGGACATGCTGCGCGGGCTCACCGCGGCCGCGGTGGTCGCCGACACCGCCGCGCTGGCGCAGCGGCTGCGCACCTCCGGCAGCCTGGACGCGCTGCACGCGCTGGGCGGGCAGCCCGCGGCCGGGAGCCCGTTGGGGTGTGCTGGCCCGGTGTTCGTGCCGCACTGGGCCGACGGAGATCTGCTGGTCGGCGACACCCTGATCGACGTCAAGACCGTGTTGCGGGCCGACGACCCGGGCAAGGTCGGGCCGTGGCTGTGGCAGGTCCTGGCCTACGCCTGGCTCGACAGCCGCAGCGATCACTACCGGATCCGGGCGGTCGGGTTGTATCTGTCGCGGCACGGGGTGTTGCTGCGCTGGCCCGTCGACGCACTCGCCGCCCGGCTGCTGGCCCACCCGAAAACCGGGGGCACCGGGGTCGGGGCAGTGCGTGGGGAGTTCCTCGCGCTCGCGGCCGCCGCGGCCGCCCGCGACGGCGCCACGGTCGCGCTGCGCCGCAGCCACCCCTGACCCGTCACCCCGACCCGCGACCTGCCCCGCGACCCTGTCCGGCCTTGGTGCGCGCGGCTGGCCGGGGCGCGTTGGCGCTGGTTGCCGGGGGTGGTCCGCCCGGTTCCGGCCGGCGGGCGGGGTGGTCGGCTGGTGGGGTGGTGGCCGAGCGCGCTCTGGACGTGGCGGGTGTCCTCCGGCGCCCGGCACGAGTGGATCGCCCAGAGGTCAGCAGAACGGGCCGGGGCGAGCGGGAGATGAACCTGGCCGACTCCATCCCGGTGAGACCGCGCGGCGGTTGGCGGGTCGGCCGCCGGCCGGGTGGATGCGGTCACACCGGGATGGGCCAGCCAGAACCCTCTCCCGTCCCCTTCGGGGACCCCGACCCGCCCTGCTGAGGCAGAGCCGCGTTCCACCCGCACCGACCACCGGAGGACACGATGGCACTCGCCCAGAACACCACCCCCGAGCCCGACCTCGCGCAGCTCTCCGCCGCGGAGTTCGACGCCTACCTGGGTTGGCTCTCGCGCGAGGTCTACGGCCGGGGCGAGCCGGTCGAGGTCAGCTTCCCGGCGGACTTCGAGCCCCCGTTCTGATGGGCGGCGGGGCGGCCCGCCCCGCCGCGGGCCACCTGCCCCGGCCGCTTCGCAGCCGGCAGCGACCGGTCGTCCACGCTGCCGCCTTGTGGGGCGCTGCCGGGTGCTGCTGGGGAGGGCTGCCGCTCATGGCCGCGGCGGGCCAAGAAACAGCAGATGGACCCGCCTTCGGCGGGGCGGTGGGCCTGCCGGCCCTAAAGCTTGAGCACGGCCTCCCTCAACGTAAAGGGCGCTACGCGTCGCCTGCGGCGACAGCCCTTCGGGCTGCCCTTGACGTCGAGCCTCCGAGGCCGAGCGACCGCCGCTTCGCGGTGGCGGGGACGACGCCCGCCACCAGACCCGGGCCGACAGACCCACCGCCACATACCCAGCGACCAGCGAGGGAAGGTCACCTCCGATGAACCCCACCATCACTGCCGAGGTCATCGCCGGGCGGCTCGCCGAGGTCGCCGCCCTGGTCGAGAGCGGCGCTCTGCGGGAGGCGCGCCGCCGGACCGGGCGGCTGCTGTCCGATGCTGACGAGGGCACTCAGCAGCTGCTCACCCAGTGCCTGCGGGCGCTGGAATGTCACCCGCAGGTGCGGACCGCGCGGCTTCGTCATCTGTGGAAGACCAGCGGCGATGACGGCCGCGCCCTGGTCGAGGCATGCCTGCCCCGCTCCGACCGCCACGGCGACCAGGCCCGGGCCGGGTTGGCTCGCCCGCAGGGCCGGACCGGGGACGGCGGGGCGGCGCGGCGGGCACCGCGTGACCTGCCGCGCCGGTGGATCGCGCCACAGCCTCGCCCGTCGCAGCGCAGCATGGACGCGGGCACTGCTGCCGGGCGGTACTTCGCCGACCGGGTGGAGCCCGAAACCGACCGCGACGACCGCCGCGATGACCGGCGCGACGACGTCCGGCCGCTGGACTACGACCTGGCCGCGGTGCCGCCGCTGCGGGGGCTGCCGTGTGTGGTGTGCCGGACCGAGCGTTGTGCCCGCGACCAGCAGCGTCACACCGATGACGGGCTCTGCGAGGACTGCCGCGACCGTGGCCGTGAGGGCATCAGCGTGCCGTCTTCTCCGGCGACGCGAGAGGCGTGGGTGATCGCCCGCTGCCGCCACATCGCGGCCACCTCGGCCACCACCGCCGAGCGGGTGGCGCGGCTGCGCGCGGACTGGCGCCACCTCGACCACACTGACCGCGCCACCGTGGCCCGGTGGGTGAGCACCCAGGCCGGATAACAGCGGCACCGCAACGTGGAGGGGGCCCCGCCGACCGGCGGGGCCCCTCCACGTTGCGGTGCCGCTGTCGGTCAGACGGTCGTCGCGGCAGCAGCGGCCGGGGCCGGCGGGCCGGCTGCAGGCGGTTCGGGCGGACCGGCCGGCGGCGCGGGCGGTGTCGGCTCGGGAGAGTTTGTGCTGGTCGCCGGGCCGGTAGTGGCGGCGCGGTGGGCGCGCAGGCGGGGGCGGAGTTTCTTGACCGGGATGTCGACGAGCTCGGCGAGTTGCTCGACGGTGCGGCCGAGTTGCTGGAGCTGGTGAAGCACGGCCATCTGCCGGTGTTCGAGGTCGCCCAGCGCCGCCGCGGTGACGTGTTCGATCTCGCCGCGTTGCCGGTCGAGGTCGGCGAGGCGGCGGTCCTGCTCGGCGACGACATCGTCACGGGCGACCGCGACCGCGGCGAACTCCTCGAACAGCTCGTCTTCGCGGCGCCGCCGCGCCTCCTGCTCGGCGTCGAGCCGGTCACGGGCAGCGGTCAACCGGGCAAGGTGCTCCCGCGTGGCGGGACGACGACGGGAGCGCCCCGGGCGCTGCCCGGTCGGCGCGGTCGGCTCGACCATCAGGGTTGGACTCCTCACAGACGACAGCAACAGCAAGATCACGATACCGGCGGCAGACTCTGCGCAGCGGCGGTCTCAGCCGATCGAAGGACCGGCCAGAACCGCCCGTCCCGGCTCGCTGCCTGGCCGAAAACTCCCGGCCAGAAAATGACGGAGGCGGCCGACAGTGAGCGGCCGACCGGCCGCCGACGCTGGCCGAGCCAGCGCGGCCATCCTCAGCCGCGAGGCGATGCATCTACCGATGACGTCACGGTCTCATAGAGCAACACCCCACGGCGCCGACCGCCGCCGACTCTCAGGCCCGTAGCGGGCCCTGAACGCGCCGCACAGCCTCGACCACCCGACGGCCGCCGCGCCTCCCCCTCCTCCTGTCCCTCCTCCGCCACTCCACGCCTTTCTCACCACTACCAACGCCACTTCACACCTCGCCAGCACATCCGCTCCCTCACGACCTCCCTGACTCACCCGCTCCTCATCGCACCCACATCCTCCACCGCTCCAAAGCCAACACACCTATGCATTAGTTAATGATCATGGGGCTGGTCGGGTAAGCTGATCTCGTGCTCCGGATCACCGCCGTGTCCGCTGGGGCGGTCGAGTACCTGCTGAAGGGGTCCGGCTGCGCCGAGCACGAGCACGCCCCCGAGCGCAACCAGGCGCCCGGCCAGGAGGTCGAGAAGGGCGCGGGTCTGACGCAGGACGCGGCGGGCTATTTCCTCTCGGCGCAGGAGCATGGGGAAGCCCCCGGGCGGTGGTACGGCAGCGGGCTGGGCATGCTCGGGATGGTCGCGGGGAGCGCGGCCACCGCGGAGGATGTGCGGAAGGTGTTCGGGGAGCTGAAGCACCCGGACAGCGACGATTTCCTGGGCCGGGCGCCGCGGCAGTTCAAGGACTACGACGCGCGGGTGGCGGCCGCGCTGGAGCGGGAACCGGACGCGACGCCGGAGCGGATCAAGGAGATCGAGCTCGCCGCCCGCACCGACGGCCGCAAGGCCGTCGCCTACTACGACTTCACGTTCAGCCCGGTGAAGAGCGTCAGCGTGTACTACACCGCGCTGGTCGCGGCGGGCGCGCACGCCGAGGCGGAGACGGTGCTGCAGGCCCACCGCGAGGCCGTGGACGTAGCGCTGGGGCACCTGGAGGAGCACGGCGCGTACGTGCGGGCGGGCTATCACGGCAAGACGATGGGTGGGCGTTCGGTCGGTCGCTACGAGCGGGCCACCGGGCTCGCGGTGATCAAGTTCGATCACTCGACGAGCCGGGCGAACGAGCCGCAGCTGCACTGCCACGCGGCGGTGCTGAACCGGGCCACGACGGTCAGCGACGGGGTGATCCGGGCGCTGGACGCGAAGGGGTTCCGCCCGATCAAGGAGGCGGTCGCGGTCGCCTACGAGCGGGCCCTGGAGGTCAAGCTCACCGCTGGTCTCGGGGTGGTGTTCGCGACCCGCCCGGACGGTAAGGCCCGCGAGATCCTGGGGGTGGACTCGTCGCTGGTCGCGGAGGCGTCGACGCGGCGCGCGCAGGTGCAGGAGCGCGCCGGGGAGCTCGTCGAGGCCTACGTGGACCGGCACGGGTACGAGCCGAGCCCGGCTGCGCGCAAGGCGATCATGCAGATGGCGACGTTGGAGACGCGGCAGGCGAAGGGCCCGGAGTCTGGGCCGCGGGCGTTGCGCGCGTGGGGGCAGCAGCGCGCGGGGCGGCTGGTCGCGATGCTGGAGGGGGTCGATGCCGCGGCCGCGGAGGTGGCGCGCGAGGGTCACCCGGACGCCGCGATGATGCCCGACCAGAGTGACCGGGCTGCGATCGTGGCGGCGGCGGTGCTGGACGTGCAGTCGCGGTATGCGACGTGGACGCTGGGGAACCTGATCGCGGCGGTGGACCGGCAGGTGCTGCACGCTCCCTGCTCGGCGGAGGAGCGGCCGGCCTACCTCGAGACGTTGGCGCGCGAGGCTGTGTGTGCGGGGAACGGCTTCGGTGTTCTGGTGTTGACCGCGGCGGATCCGGTCGAGGTGCCGGTGGCGTTGCAGCGGCCGGAGGATGGGCGGCTGGTCTACCGGCCGCACCTGGACGAGGTCTACGCGACCGAGGCGCACCTGGAGACCGAGCGGCGCATCGTGGTGGGGGCGCGGCAGCTGACCGCGCCGGCTATCAGCGGCCCGGAGCTGGAGGTGCTGCGTGTCGAGCTGGCGGCGACCACGCTGACCGAGGACCAGCGGGCTGCGGTGCTCGGGGTGGTGTCGTCCGGGCGGGCCGGGGATGTGCTGATCGGCCCGGCGGGCACCGGGAAGAGCTTCACCGTGGCCACGCTGGCGGCGGTGTGGAGCGAGCACACCGGCGGGCGGGTGCTGGGGCTCGCGACCTCGCAGCGCGCGACTCAGGTGCTGAACGAGGAAGGGCTGGAGGCGATCAACACCTTCCAGTTCCTGGCCCGGTTCTCCCCGGACGCGAACGGCGTGGTCCGCGATCAGGTGCGCGCCGGGGACCTGTTCGTGCTGGACGAGGCCGGGATGTCGGGCACCGACGAACTGGCCCGGATCAGCGCGCTCGTCGAGGCCGGCGGCGGGAAGCTGCTCTACACCGGTGATCACCACCAGCTCGGCGCGGTGGGCGCCGGTGGCCTGCTGGACCTGCTGGCCACCGACAACGGCGCGTACGAGCTGGACGCGGTCCGGCGGTTCTCCGCGGACTGGGAGAAGCAGGCCAGCATCCGGCTGCGGGTCGGGGACACCAGCGTCATCGCCGAGTACGAGGACCGCGGCAGGCTGCGCGGGGGCACGGTCGAGCAGATGCAGGAGGCCGCGGTACGCGGCTACCTCGCCGACACCCTCGCCGGGCAGGACTCACTGCTGATCGTCGGGACCAACCCGGAGGCCGCGGACCTGTCTCGTGCCGTTCGCGAGCAGCTGGTCGCGCTGGGCCGCGTCGACGCCCGGGTCCTGGCCACCGGCCGCGACAAGAACGCGATCAGCGTCGGCGACGTCATCCAGGCCCGTCGCAACGACTACCAGATTGAGGTGCGCGGCGGGCGCGGCATGGTCGTCAACCGTGAGATCTACACCGTCCGCGGTGTCGACGAGCGCGGCCGGCTGGTCGCGGACACCCGCGACGGGGCGACGGCCTACCTGCCCCGCGACTATGTGCGTCAGCATGTGACGCTCGGCTACGCGGGCACGATCCACGCCGCGCAGGGCCGCACCGTCGACACCTCCCACAACCTGCTCGGCGTGGCGTCGAGCCGCGAGGACGCCTACGTGGCGATGACCCGCGGCCGGGAACGCAACACCGCCTACCTGACCACCGAGCGGGCCCCGGATGCGCACGAGCCCGAACGGCTGGCCATCGACCCGGTCACCGCCCTGGCCAACATCCTGGACAACACCGACCCGGCCCGCGCCGCCGAGCTCGAGCACCGCGCGGCGGTCGAGGAGGGCCAGAGCCTGGCCTGGATCGGCACGCAGTGGGACCTCGTGTCGCGTGAATGGGCCGAGTACCGCTACAGCGACATGCTCGCTGGTCTGCTCGGTGACACCGCGCAGGTGGATACCGCGCAGGGCGGTATCGAGAACCTCGTGTCGGCGCAGCACGAGCACGGGTGGGGTCGGCTGATGCGCACCCTGCGCGAGGCCGAGATGGCCGGCCACGACGTCGAGAAGGTGCTGGTCGCGGCGGTGAACGCGCGCAGCCTCGGCGACGTCGACAGCGTCACCGACGTGCTGCGCTACCGGGTGCGGCTGCTGACCGACCAGCGGATGCCCGAACAGCAGGTCGAGGCCGGCGACTGGACCACGCTGGGCCCGCCGATGGCCGGGCCGGTGGGCCAGTGGCTGCAGGAGATGGCGGTGTTGGCCAGCGACCGCCAGCACGAGCTCGGTGAGCGCGCGGCCGAGGACCTGCCGGCGTGGGCGGTCGAGCACCTGGGCGCGCCGCCGGTCGAGTCGGGCCAGCGGGCGGAGTGGGTGCGCCGGGCCGGGATCGTGGCTGCGTATCGGGAGCTGTCGGCGGTCTCGCCGGAGCAGGTGTCGATCGGTGTCGCGCCCAGCCGGGAGCAGGAGTTCCGCCGCGCGCTGTGGCAGCAGGCGCACGCCGCGATGGGCCGGCCGGTCGACGCGCTGGACCTGGCCACGGCCACCGACGCCGAGCTGCGCGAGATCCAGGCCCGCTGGCAGCGGGAGCAGACCTGGGCGCCGCCGTTCGTCGCCGACGAGATGGCCGCGGCCTACACGGTTGCCGAGGGCTACCGGCAGGACGCGGTCCTCTACGCCGCAGAGCTGCAGACGCTCGACGTCGATGCCCCGGAGTACGAGACGACTCGGGTCGATGCCGAGCGGGCCGAGCGTCTGGCCCGCGACTACACCGAGCGCGCCCGGCAGCTGGAGACCGTGCACCAGGCCCGCCAGGACTGGTGCGCCGCCACCGAGGACGCCCGGGTGCGCGACCAGCTCGCCGGGCAGGAGCTGGAGCGCCGCGACGTCGCCGACCCGACCCGGACGGTCGCGGGCGAGCCGGAGCAGCTGGAGCTGTTCGGCATCGCGGCTGATCAGCAGCCGGCCACGGCCGAGCCAGACCAGGAGCATGCGGTCGAGCACCAGGCCGGCGCGGCCGCGGCCGGTGAGCCCATGATCGTTGACCGGGATGAGGTCGAGGCGCGTCCTGGTGTCGAGGCCGAGGCGGCCGAGACCGTGGGGTGGTGGCAGCGCTGGCGCGACCGTCTGGTCGGCCAGTCCCAGCCGGTCGAGGTCGAGGTCGAGCCGACTGCCGACGAGCAGGCGACGGAGCTGATCGGGGCAGCGGCCGGGCGGGCGTCGACGTCGGCCGAGACAGCGGTGGAGACGGCGGTAGACCAGGCCGCGGCCGCCGACCGCGGGCGCGACGAGCGGGCCCTGACCGAACCGGACCGCGAGGACAAGAACCAGCTGACGCTGTTCGAGCTCTCCGACGAGGCGCGCGTCGGCGCGCAGCCGCTGCGGGTCGAGACCGAGACCCCCGAACGTGGCCAGGGGCAGGCGGTCGAGCCCGGCCAGGGCGACACCGAGGTGCGGGTCAGCCTGGCCGAAGCCCGCCAGCAGGCCCGCCTGGCACAGGCCATCCGGGAGCAGCGCGAGGCCGCCGAGCCGGTGCGCGCCGCGGAGCGCCGCCGTCAAAGCGTCGAGACTGTCGAGGCTGACCGGACCCGGCGCGACCAGGCCGAACGCGACCAGAGCATCCACGGTCCGGAGCGGACCACCGGCCACGAGCACCACCGGGCCGGAGCGCAGATCGAGCTGGGGCAGGAACAGTCCGAGGACTGGGGCCTGGACCTGGACTGATCAGCCGCCCCAGCGCGACCGGTGCGCGCGCTGGCGGCGGACCCGTTCCTCACGGTGCAACTGCTCGATCACACGCAGCGTCTCCGGCAAGTCCTCCAAGCCGTTCGAGCCGCGCACCGCGTAGGGCAGCCCAGCGCGCTCCCGAAGCGCGTCCTGCTGGCGGTCGTACGCCTGGACCACCCCGTCGGCTTCCACCCCGGAGGTCACGACCTCACCGCAGATCCTGGTCGCGTTGTCGCGCTCGTCGCGGCTGTAGGGCTTGCCGTCCGGCAACAGCCCGGCAGGCATGATCATGGCTGGCCCCGGCCACACCAGGTCGCGTTCGGCCGCATCCCACGGCAGATCACCGTCGGAGGGGATGGAGGCGTAATCGGGCTCGACCCACGGAGACACTGACTCCACCGCGGCCGCGGCCGCCGGCGACGGCCCTGCGGCGAAACGGCGCGCGAGGTAGTCGTCCGGGTCGTTCGGGTCGAAGTACCGAGCATTGATCTCCACCGGCATGGCGATGGGCCTCCTCCACGTCGGGGGTCCTGAGACAACCCTTGATGGTAGAGGCGAAGACCGACACTCGCGGCCACGTCAGCCGCAGAGACAGGGCAACCGGCATCTGACTTTGCCCCTCGGTGGCGTCCGCGACCCCGACCGCGATGTTGTCCGGCGCGCCGGCGGCGACCGCGAGGCCGGGCAACTGCGCAACAGCGCGGGTAAGGGTCGGAGCGTCTCGCAGCACTCCGGCGATCGCCACGGCAGCGACGACACCGTGGAGTCCGTCGGTGGCGAGCAGGACTCGGTCGCCCGCGCACACCATGTGCTGACCCAAGTGAGTTCAGCTAAGAAGTCAGTCTCAGTACGTCAGTACTGACGACGCTAGTCATGTGCTATACAGTCCTATGATCATGACTGCTGTCCCGTCGCCTGCTATGGGCCTTGGACCGGGTCCGGCGTGGGCTCGCTGCGACGTTGGTGGCCGGTGACGAGGTGGTCAGAGGCCAGGCTGGGATGCTGGAGGGTGAGGGTGTGGCCAGTGCACGGCGAGGTAGGGTCGCGAACCCCCGCGGTACGGTTCCCGAGCGGCTGAACTACCTGTTTCAGAACATTCGCAGCGTCGAGGACAAGCCGTATTCTGCGGCTCAGGTCGCGCGCTGGATCGAGGACAACGGCGGCGAGATCAGCAGCGTCTACATCCTGAAGATCCTCAACGGCGAGCGGAATGAGCCGTCTCAGCGCTACCTGAAAGACCTTGCTCGGTTCTTCGAGGTCTCGCCCGCCTTCTTCTGGGAAGACGAGCCGGCCGACCTCGACGCCGGCGAGCTGCGGGAGCGCATCGTCCTACGCGACGGTCACCTCCGGGCGATGATGCTGCGCGTTGCGCGACTCTCGCCGGGTGCGCAACAGGCGGTGAGCGCGATCGTGGAGGTCCTGCTCAAGGCCGAAGGCAAAGGCTCAGACGAGGAGTTGAGGCGCACCGAGAACACGTCGTGCCTGTAGACGGAGGAGAAGGCGCAACCCAAGGCCCGCCAGCGGCGGCCGCGGTCAGCGCCGGCCACACGATGTAGGGCCGCGTGGTGGTCACCGGCCCCAGCACACAGAGACCGCGGACCTGCGATCAACAGCAGATACTCGGTGGGGGACCATGGTCGCTCTATGGGGTGGTGCGCCTACGTCGACGAGTCCGAGCCCGATCCACGGTTCGCGGCCGGTACCTACCTGCTCGCCGCCGCAGTGATCGAGACCGATGAGCTGCTCGCCGCCCGCGCCGCCGTGGCTGCTCTGCGGCTGAGGGGCCAGAAGAAGCTGCACTGGCGCGGTGAAGGCGCTCCGCGCCGGCGGCGGATCGCTTCCTCGATCGCTGCGTTGCCGATGATGCACACCATCGTGGTCAAGGTCGACAAGGACGCGTCGTCGGAACGGCGCCGTCGGCTGTGCATGGCCAGGCTTCTGCCCGAGCTGCACACCGCGGGCGTCACCGATGTCTACCTGGAGTCGCGGGAGAAGAAGCAGAACGCCGGCGACATCGAGCTTCTGAACGGGCTGCGTCGGCAGAAGGCGCTCACGTCTGACCTGCGGATCTACCACGTCCCAGGTCCGAACGACGCTCTGCTGTGGGTGCCGGACGTGGTGGCAGGTGCGATGGGCTCGCAGCTGGCTGGTGAGCCCGTCTACCTGGACATGTTCGCGACGACTCTTGTCGTGTACGACGCCTAGACATGCCGCGAGCCTGGGACCCCGTCGTCCGGCGGGAACTTCCCAGGCTCACTTCCGACTGCTCCGCAGAGCAGCGGCTAATACATAGTCTAGGTGAACCCCAGAATTGCAGGCAACCAGACGCTGACCGGAATCCTATGCAGCAGGTCAACGGCCCCTTCGCCGCGTAATCGCGATGCCGGTGCCAACCTAGATAACTCCCGCCAGAGCGGACCCGGTGTCGTGGCGGCTGGCCGCACTCTCGTCGAGGGACGTGGGAGCCGGGGGCGAGGTCGAGGTCGGGATCAGTGCGGCGGCGGGTCGTCGCTGGGCTGCTGCCTAGTCTCGGTCTCGGCGTTCTGCGTGGCCAGCTGCTCGTCACGGGTGCGGCGCCAGGCGAGGTCGGCTTGCATGGCCTGGGTGAAGTAGCCGCCCCAGTAGTCGGCGCGGATGACTTCTTGTTCGGCCCAGTCCGGGGAGCGCTGCTCGGGTGGCTGCGGCGCGTACTGCTGGTCATAGGGGTTCGGGTAGGGCGAGACCTCACCGGCGGGTGGGTAGTGCACTCCGGGGTCGACGCTGCGGGCTTGCTGGGTGGTCTCGAGGTGGTCGACGAGGTGTTCACCCGGGCCACCGGTCACTGCCCGGCAGCGCGACTCGGGGACGTAGCGGCGCACCTTCTCCAGAGCCGCGTCGAGCCAG
>NZ_BJVJ01000061.1 GCF_007989085.1 Pseudonocardia sulfidoxydans NBRC 16205 | reverse complement strand
TTCTGGCGGGCCGAGGAGTCGCGGGCCCGGCGCAGCGGCGGCAGCGGGCTCGGTCTGTCGATCAGCCTCGAGGACGCGCGGCTGCACGGCGGCTGGCTGCAGGCGTGGGGCGCCCCCGGGCAGGGCTCGACGTTCCGGCTCACCCTGCCCCGCGAGGTCGGCGGCAAGCTCGTGTCGAGCCCGCTGCCGCTGGGCCCGGAGGGCACCCGGCCCGCCGAGACCAACAGCGTGCCGACCCCGCCCCTCGGCACGCCCATCAGCCAGCTGCGCGAGGCGGCCGACGATGCCGCCGGTGTCCACGGGGCCCCGCCCGCCTACCGCCAGGGGACCCGCCGATGAACGCCCGGACGACCGCGCCCGTGAGCGCCGGGGCGGCCGCGCCGGCGGGTCTGCGGGGGACCGCGCCCCGGCGGAAGCGAGCCGTGCTCGTCGTGCTGCTCGCCGTGCTCGCCGCGGCCGCGTCCGCGTGCGCGACCGTGCCCGGCGACTCCTCGGTCCAGGTCCTGCGCAAGGTCAGCGACGGCGAGGCCCCGCCCGCCCCGCCCGGCCCCGTCGACGGCACGAACCCCCTCGACCTCGTCCGTGGCTTCGTCTACGCCTCCGGCAGCAGCGCCGACCGCCACGGCGCCGCCCGCCGGTTCCTCGCGCCCGAGGCCGGCACCTGGGACGACGGCGCGTCGGTCACCGTGCTCGACGAGCAGTTCGGCACGGTCCCCGTCGCGAGCGGCCCCGACAGTACGACCGTCCGGATCCGCGGCACCCGGATCGGCACGCTGACGAACTCGGGCGCGTTCGAGCCCGACGAGGCCCCCGTCGAGGCCGACGTCACCGTCGTGCGTCGCGACGGCCAGTGGCGCATCGCCTCCCTCCCCCCGGGCGTCTTCGTCCGGCTGTCGGACCTGCGGTCGAACTACCGCTCGATCAAGGTGTTCTTCGTCGATCCCGTCCGGTCGACGGTCGTGCCCGATCTGCGCTACCTCCCGGCGGTGCCCGCGAAGGCCCAGGCGGCGCGCGCGGTCGACATGCTGCTCGACGGACCGTCCGCGGCGCTGGCCGGCGCGGTCGCGAGCCGGCTGCCCGAGACCGCGTCGCTCACCTCCAACGTCACCGAGACCGCCGACGGTGGGCTCGTCGTCGACCTCACCGGCGTCGGCACCCTCGACGACGCCGGGCGTCGTCTGCTCGCCGCCCAGGTCGTGCTGACGTTGTCCGAGGTCAACGCCTCCCGCGTCCGGTTGTTGATCGACGGCGCCCCGGTCCTGCCTGCGACGCTCGACGTCACCCGCGCCGACGTCGCCTCGGCCGCCGCCGACGCCGCCGACGCCGGTGCCCCGCAGCAGCCTGCGCTGGTGGCGGCGGGTGGTCGCGTCCGGAAGCTCGGCGGCGACGATCCCGGCGGCGTCGTCGCCGGCCAGATGGGCAACGGCGCCTTCGACATCGCCTCGGCCGCCGTCACGATCGACGGGGGCCGCCAGGCGGTCGTGTCCCGGGAGGGCGGCCGCAGCCGGCTGATCGTCGGCGAGGGGGACAAGCCGTTGCAGGCCACCGAGGTCACGGGCGCGGTCCTGACCCGGCCGACGTGGGCGCCGGGTGGCACGGAGGTCTGGACGGTCGCCGATGGCACGACCGTGTCGCGGGTCGTCCTCGACCCGGGCGCGCCGCCGCGGCGTGCGCCGGTCGACGCGTCGGCACTCACCGCGGCGGGCGGGTCGATCACCTCCTTCCGGATGTCGCGCGACGGCATGCGTGTCGCCGCGGTCGTGGGCGGGCGGGTCGTGACCGCGTCGGTGGCGCGGGCGTTCGACGGGTCGGTGACGTTGCGAGGTGCCCGGCTGCTGCGACCGGGCGAGCTCGGCGACGCCGTCGCGGTCGACTGGAGGTCGACCGACACGGTCGTCGTCGTGAGCGCACGCAGCGACCGGGCGGTGTCGCTGGTGTCGGCCGACGGGCTCGCGCTCGACTCGGTGTCGGGCAGCAACCTGACTCCGCCGCTGCGGGCGGTGGCGGCCGCTCCCAACCGGCCGTTGCTCGTGGTGGACCAGGGCGGTGTGTGGAGCTTCTCGGGCGGGCAGCTCGACACGTGGCGACTGGTGGCGGGCGGGATGCCCGACGCGGTGCCCTTCTATCCGGGCTGATCGTCCGCGCCGTTCCGTTGTAGCGGTCCGCAGGCGGCGCCACCGCAGTTGTCCACAGGGTCGGTCGGTAAGCGCGTGCTTGTGGACAACTCGGGCCGCACAGGGCGGAGCGCGTCCCGGCGGTCGGCGCGGCCCGGCACGCTCGGGCCATGACCGTCTCCCGATCCGCCGGCCTCCTGCCCGCGCTGCTCGATCTGCTGCTCCCCGGCGGTTGCGGCGGCTGTGCCGCACCGGGTGCCGGCTGGTGCGCGACGTGCGCGGACCGCACCGGCCCGCCGCGCTGGACCCGCGGACGTGGTGGGCCACCGGTGCTCGCGGCCGGGCGCTACGGCGGCCCGCTGCGGCAGGCGCTGATCGTCTACAAGGAACGCGGCCGCCGGGACCTCGCCCCTGTCCTCGCGGGCCTGCTCGCCACCGCGCTGGCCACGGCGATGCCGCCCGCGACCTGGCCCGGTCCGGCATGGACGGGTGCGCGGGGTCGCCCGGTCCGCTGGCTCGTCCCCGCCCCGTCCCGCGCGGGCGCGGCCCGCGACCGCGGGGGAGACCACGTCCTGCGGCTCTGCCACCGGCTGGCCGCGCTGCTCGCGCGCGACGGACACGAGGTCGCGGTCGCGCCGGGGCTCGCGCTGGCGGGCGGGGTCGCCGACTCGGTCGGTCTCGACGCCGCGCAGCGCGCCGCGAACCTGTCGGGCCGCCTGCGCACGGTCGGGTCGGGGCTGCCGCCACCGGGTGCGCGGGTCCTGCTCGTCGACGACGTGATCACCACGGGCGCGACGTTGCGCGCCTGCCGGCACTCCTTGGAGGCCTCGGACGTTGTCCCGGTAGCGGCTCTGGTGTTGTGCGACGCGACAACGGGGTACAGACCGGATGACCGCACCGGCGGTGGACGAGAAGGGTGGACACCGTCGGGGAGGGCCGAGGAGCGGAGGTGATCCGGGATGCCGGCGACTCCTCACGGACGCGTGTCGGAGGCTCCGGTCGGAGCAGGGTCGACGACGTTCGGCGACCGCACGAACACCAGACGTTACCGCCTGGGACGGGTGCTGGGAATGTCATTCGCCGATACCACACAGGTCAGCGACTCCGTCGAAGGACCCCTGTTGCCGAATCGTGATCCGGGCTACGGTGCTCTCCCAACAGTCCCCGTCCCCCTTCGGGAGGTACGTCTGACGCCGTGTCAGTGACCGGGGGACCGAGTCCCCGGCCACTTCGCCAGCCCCGTCGAATCGACGTCGAAAGCGAGGGATGTCCTAGTGGAGATCGTCGTCACCGGCCGCAATGTCGAGGTGCCGGACCACTTCCGGGTCCATGTCACCGACAAGGTCGGTCGCCTCGAGCGGTACGACCACAAGATGATGGGAATGCACGTCGAGCTCTTCCACGAGCCGAACCGCCGGCAGCTCAAGACCTGCCAGCGGGTGGAGATCACCGGTCGCGGCGGTTGTGGGACCGTCGCCCGCGCAGAGGCGACGGCGAAGGACTTCTACGCCGCCCTGGACCTCGCGATCTCCAAGCTCGAGGGCCGACTCCGCCGGTCTCACGACCGTCGCAGGATCAGCGGTCGCCGCGCTCGCGCGACGGCCGGCCGCGGCGGCACGACCATCACCGAGGAACTGCCCGACCTCATGGTCGAGGAGCTGCCCACCGGCGAGATTCCGATACCCGCGCCCCGGGCCCACGACGAGCACCTCAACGGCCACCACGGCGAGGGCGACCTCGCCGAGCGCGAGATCGCGGAGGTGGAGGCGCTGGCCGCCGCGTACAACGGTGACGGCGCCGACGATCCCGATCCGTGTCCGGGCCGCGTGGTCCGTCGCAAGGTCCACACCTCGCAACCGATGACCGTCGACGACGCCCTGGCCCGGATGGAGCTGGTCGGGCACGACTTCTACCTGTTCTCCGACTCCGACAGCGGCGAACCGAGCGTCGTCTACCGGCGCCGCGGTTACGACTACGGACTCATCCGACTCGGCACCTGACACTCCACGACGATCACCGGCGGGGGTGGTCCGGCCGCACCGACGTGCGTGCCGGGCCACCCCTGTCGGCGCTGCGGGGCCGCCGTGTCGCGGGTGCCTCTACCATGGGGCGAGCCGGGCTGCGGTCCGGCGCCCGCCCTGTGGGCCCGCAGTCCGCCCGTGCCGTGTCTCAAGTGCCCGTGCCGCGATCGTGAATGAGGTCGACCAGTGTCGTTCCTGAACCGTCTGCTCCGAGCCGGCGAGACGAAGCAGGTCAAGCGGCTGGCCCGGATCGCCGACCACGTCGACTCGCTCGAGGCCGGCTTGAAGGACCTGACGGACGCGGAGCTGCGGGCCAAGACCGACGAGTTCCGGGAGCGCTTCTCCGACGGCGAGTCGCTCGACGACCTGCTTCCCGAGGCGTTCGCCGTCGTCCGCGAGGGCGCGAGCCGCACGCTGGGTCAGCGGCCCTACCCGGTGCAGATCATGGGTGGTTCCGCGCTGCACCTGGGCAACGTCGCCGAGATGCGCACCGGTGAGGGCAAGACCCTGACGTGTGTGCTCCCGTCGTACCTGAACGCGATCGCCGGGCAGGGCGTCCACGTCGTCACGGTGAACGACTACCTGGCCAAGCGCGACGCGGAGAAGATGGGCCGCATCCACCGTTTCCTGGGGATCACGGTCGGCGTGATCCTCTCGGAGATGACGCCCGCGCAGCGGCGCGAGCAGTACGCGTGCGACGTCACCTACGGCACCAACAACGAGTTCGGCTTCGACTACCTGCGCGACAACATGGCGTGGAAGCAGGACGACCTCGTCCAGCGCGGCCACTTCTTCGCGATCGTCGACGAGGCGGACTCGATCCTCATCGACGAGGCCCGTACCCCGCTGATCATCTCCGGTCCGGCCGAGCAGAGCGCCCGCTGGTACCAGGAGTTCGCGCGGATGGCCCCGATGTTCCAGCGCGACGTCCACTACGAGGTCGACGAGCGCAAGCGCACCGTCGGCGTCACCGAGGAGGGTGTCGAGCTGGTCGAGGACCAGCTGGGCATCGACAACCTGTACGAGGCCGCGAACACGCCCCTGGTCGGCTACCTGAACAACGCCATCAAGGCCAAGGAACTGTTCAAGAAGGACAAGGACTACATCGTCCGCGACGGCG
Source organism: Pseudonocardia sulfidoxydans NBRC 16205 (assembly GCF_007989085.1). Lineage (GTDB taxonomy): Bacteria > Actinomycetota > Actinomycetes > Mycobacteriales > Pseudonocardiaceae > Pseudonocardia > Pseudonocardia sulfidoxydans. The sequence continues at coordinate 30,872 of NZ_BJVJ01000061.1, read as the reverse complement.
CGGTGATGATCGTCGACGAGTTCACCGGTCGTGTGCTGGCGGGCCGCCGCTACAACGAGGGCATGCACCAGGCTCTGGAGGCCAAGGAGGGCGTCGAGGTCCAGGCCGAGAACCAGACGCTCGCGACGATCACGCTGCAGAACTACTTCCGGCTTTACGACAAGCTCTCCGGCATGACCGGTACCGCCCAGACCGAGGCGGCGGAGCTGCACCAGATCTACAAGCTGGGCGTCGTGACGATCCCGACGAACCGGCCGATGGTCCGTCAGGACCAGGGCGACGTCATCTTCAAGACCGAGAAGGCGAAGTTCGCCGCGGTCGCCGAGGACATCGCCGAGAAGTACGAGCAGCGCCAGCCGGTGCTGGTCGGTACGACGAGCGTCGAGACGTCGGAGTACCTGTCGAAGCTGCTGGTGCAGCTCCAGGTGCCGCACGAGGTCCTCAACGCCAAGCACCACGAGCGTGAGGCGGCGATCGTCGCGCAGGCGGGTGTGCCGGGCGCGGTCACCGTCGCCACGAACATGGCCGGTCGCGGTACCGACATCATGCTGGGCGGCAACCCCGAGTTCATCGCCGATCTGGAGCTGCGGGCGCGGGGGCTCGACCCGGTGTCGACGCCGGAGGAGTACGAGGCGGCCTGGGACACGGCGCTGGCGGAGGCCGAGCAGCAGGTCGTGGCGGACGCGGAGGCGGTCCGCGACGCGGGTGGCCTCTACGTGCTGGGCACGGAGCGGCACGAGTCGCGGCGTATCGACAACCAGCTGCGTGGTCGGTCCGGGCGTCAGGGCGACCCGGGTGAGTCGCGGTTCTACCTGTCGCTGGGCGACGAGCTCATGCGCCGCTTCAACGGCCAGCTCGTCGAGTCGATCATGAACCGGCTCAACCTGCCCGACGACGTCCCGATCGAGGCGGGCATGGTCACCAAGGCCATCCGGTCGGCGCAGACGCAGGTCGAGCAGCAGAACTTCGAGATCCGCAAGAACGTCCTGAAGTACGACGAGGTCCTCAACAAGCAGCGCACCGTGATCTACGACGAGCGCCGCCGCGTGCTCAACGGCGAGGACGTGCGCGACGAGGTCCGCAACATGCTCGACGACGTCGTCACGGCCTACGTGCGCGGGGAGACGTCGGAGGGGTACGCCGAGGACTGGAACCTCGACCGGTTGTGGACGGCGCTGCGCACCATCTACCCGGTGTCGTTGCGCTGGAAGGACCTGGTCGACGACGGCGACATGGACGACCTGACGTCGGAGGCGCTGCTCGCGGAGCTGCTGCCCGATGCGCGGGAGGCCTACGAGAAGCGCGAGGCCGAGATCGACACCCTGATCGGCGAGCAGGGCGGCATGCGTGAGCTGGAGCGCCAGATCCTGTTGCAGGTCATGGACCGCAAGTGGCGCGAGCACCTCTACGAGATGGACTATCTCAAGGAGGGCATCGGCCTGCGGGCGATGGCCCAGCGCGACCCGCTGATCGAGTACCAGCGCGAAGGTTTCGACATGTTCTCCCGGATGCTCGAGGGCATCAAGGAGGAGACGGTCGGCCACCTGTTCCAGGTGGAGGTGCAGGTCGCGGAGCCGGAGCCCGTTCCGGCGCCGGTGCCGGACGCGGCGGCGGTCACCCGCGAGGTGCCGGTGCAGCCGGCGCGCAACGGTGCGACGAACGGCAACGGCCGCCCGCGCAACGGCCGTCCGCAGCCCGACGACGACGCGACGACGGTGCTGCCCGCGGTCTTCGGTGGGCCGCAGCAGCGGCAGCCGGAGAACCTGCGCTACAGCGGTCCCGACGAGGACGGCGGCGAGGCGGTCCGTGGCGGCAGCGGTGGCGGTGCCAACGGCGGTGGTCGCCGGCCGACGAAGCCGCAGGGCGGCGGGGGCCAGGGCAACCGGTCGGAGCGCCGGGCGGCGCAGCGGCAGGCGGAGAAGGCCCGCCGGCGCGGGAACTGACCGGCGCTCAGCCGAGCCGGAGCGCGACGCACGTCCAGCGTGCGTCGCCCTGTCCCGGTGCGTGCCGGCCGGGGGAGAGCAGCTCGAAGCGGCAGGCCATGGCCCGGACGCGCCGGCCGAAGCGGCACACGGCCGCGACCTCGGCGACGCCGTCGGCGGGCCGGTCGATGCGCAGCGAGCAGACGCGGTCACCGGTGGCGGCGCCCGCCGGGCGGCGGGTGCCGACGGCGCGGCGCAGGTCGGCGCGGTGGGTGGCCGCGGCGGCGTAGCGCTGCACCTGGGGTGCGGCGATGCGGGCCAGCCGCAGCGCCGGTACCCGGCCGCCGACGACCTCCAGGATCAGTCCGACGGACTCGCCGATCGCGCGTCGTTCGGCCAGGTCAGCGGCCCGTGCGGCCCGGACGACGGCGGGGTCGGGGGCGGGCGGCTCCGGCACCGGGACGACCGCGGCGCCGGGCCACCACGCGTCGACGGCGGGGCGCGGCAGTGGAAGCGGCCAGATCGGCTCGGGGTCGGGCTCGTGCTGCAGGACACGGATGCGGAAGCTCCTGCGCGGCGGCCCGTCGACGGAGGTGGTCACGTCGCGAAGCATCGGCGCCGGCCCGCTGCGGGCGGGCCGGTTCGGACCGGTACGCCGGCATACGGTGCGCCGCCGCACGAACGCGAGCGTGAACACCCTTTCCGGAACGGCGACGACGGAGGACCGGCGGCGGCTATGGTCGGCCGGTGTCGATCTCCACCGGAACGACCCGGCGCCCGGGTCTCGACCTGCTGCTCGTCCGGGCGGGCCGCGAGGTCGAGCGCCGGCGCCGCGCCAGCGCAGCGGCCCACGGCCTGAGCACCACCGGACTGGCTGTGCTGCATGCACTTCTCGGCGTCCCGAGCGCGTCGCACCGTGACCTCGCGGGCGCGGTCGGGCTCACCCCGGCCACGTTGACGCCGGTGCTCGACGCCCTCGACGCCCTCGACGCCGACGGTCTCGTCACGCGGGAACGCGACGGCCGGGACCGGCGGGTCGTGCGGATCGCGGTCACCGCGGCGGGGCGGACCCGCTCGGCGGCCGCCACGGCGGCGGTGGACCGTGACGTCGCGGCGTGGCTGCCCGCCGCACCCCCGGAGCTGCGTGGCTACCTGACGCGGATCGCGGAGCAGCGGTGACCGGGACGTTGCGGGGCCTGATCCTCGACGTCGGCGGCGTCCTCACCGACGGCCCGCCGGTCACCGACCTCCCGGCCCGGTCGCGCGCGGTCGGGGTGCGGACGGCGTTGCTGACCGACGCGTCGTCGGTGCCGCCGGAGCTGGCGGCGCTGGTCGACGTCGTGCGGCTGGGTTGCGACGGGCCCCGCAAACCGCATCCGGAGGCGTTCCGGGCGGCTGCGGCAGCACTGGGGGTGCCGATCGAGCAGTGCGTGGTCGTCGACGATGCGGAGGCCAACGTGCGCGGGGCACGGGAGGCCGGTGCGGTCGTCGTCAGGCATGTCGACGCCGACGCGACGGTGCTCGAGGTGGAGATCCTGCTGGACCTGCACCCCGAGCGCCGCGGGAACTGACGCGTCAGGCGCCGGGCGGGGGCGGCTGCTCCTCGGGGGCCGGCGCCGGGGCGGTGGTGTCGCCGTCGCCCGTGGCGCCCTTGGCCTTGCCGACGACCCCGTCGATCTGGTCGTCGTGTCCCTCGAAGCGGCCCTTGGCGGCCTCGCCGGCCTTGTCGAGGCCCTGGTCCACCTTGTCGTCGTGCTGGTTCAGCAGGTCCTTGGCCTTGTCGATGAGTCCCATGCGCAGCACTGTGGCCCCCTCGCGCCCGTCCCGCCACCCGGGGTTCACCCGTTCGGGCGAAGGTGGACGTGCTCCGGACGGAGGTCGTCGACGCGGGTGACGCCCATGAGCGCGAGGGTGCGTTCGATCTCGCCGCGCAGGATCGCCACGGTCTTCTCGACACCGCGGCGCCCGCCGGCCATCAGCCCGTAGAGGTAGGCGCGGCCGACGAGGGCGGCCTCGGCGCCCAACGCGATCGCGGCGACGATGTCGGCGCCGTGGGTGATCCCGGTGTCGACGAGGACCGCGGCCTCGCCGCGCAGCTCGGCGACGGTCGGCTCGATGAGCTCCAGCGGGACCGGTGCGCGGTCGAGCTGGCGGCCGCCGTGGTTGGACAGCAGGACGGCGTCGGCGCCGGCGTCGACGACCCTGCGCGCGTCGGCGACGGACTGGATGCCCTTGATCATGAGCGTGCCGGGCCAGGCCCCGCGCAGCCACTCGACGTCGGCCATGGTCAGGGCCGGGTCGAACACCTTGTTGATCATCTCGGCGATGGTGCCGTCGGTGCCCTGCAGGTTGCTGAAGGCCAGCGGATCGGTGGTGAACATGTCGAACCACCAGTGCGGGTGGCGGGCGCCGTCGAGGAAGGTGCGCAGGCTCAGCGAGGGCGGGACGGTGAGGCCGTTGCGGACGTCGCGCAGCCGCGCCCCGCCGACGGGAGTGTCGACGGTGAGCATCAACGTGTCGTAGCCGGCGTCGGCGGCACGTTGCACGAGGTCCTTGGCGTGGGCGCGGTCGCGCCAGAGGTAGAGCTGGAACCAGCGCCGCACGTCCGGGGCGATGTCGACGATCTGCTCGATCGTCGTCGTGCCCATCGTGGACAGGGAGAACGGGATGCCGACCTCCTGCGCGACCGACGCCACCGCACGCTCGCCCTCGGTGTGCATCATGCGCGTGAACCCGGTGGGGGCGAACGCGAACGGCAGCGTGGAGCGCTGTCCGAGGATGGTGCGGGAGGTGTCGATCTCGGAGACGTCGCGCAGCACGGTGGGCGTGAACTCGACGCGGGCGTAGGCGTCGCGGCAGCGGGACAGGCTCAGCTCGCCGTCGGCGGCGCCGTCGGTGTAGTCGAACACGGCACGGGGGGTGCGGCGGCGGGCGATGGCACGCAGGTCGGCGATGTTCGCGGCGCGGGCGAGGCGGCGTTCGGTCGCGTCCCAGCGGATCGGTGCCGGTCGCAGGAGCGGCAGGATCTCGGCGGGTTTCGGCATGCGACGGTGCACCATTTCCTCACCCTAGGCATCTGCGCGGTGGCCCTGAACCCTGAGGAGGTGGTCGACGACGGCGGCGGCGAGCGTCGCGACCAGGGCGAGGACGGTGGTGTCGACGAGGTAGGCCGCGAGCCAGACGTGTTTCGCGATCTCGAAGTAGCCGTCGCCGAGCACAGCGAGGGCAGCCAGCGCGAGCGACGTGGCCGCGCACAACCCGCCGATGCGGGCTGCAGCTGTCGCCGCCGGGAACCGCCGCCGCACCGGTGCGGCCATTGTCGCGACGCCGACGGCCAGGCCGGCGAGCAGCACCGCCGAGGGCCACCACGGCGCGGCCATGGTGGCGAGCCACATGCGCAGCGCGGCGGCGTCGGACCCCTCGGGCCCGGTCACGACGCCGTCGGACGGGGCGACGGTGGGCGGGGTCCAGGGCGCCGACGGCAGGTAGTCGACGCCGCGGCCCTGCGTGGCCTGCACCGACACCCCGACCGCGCGCAGCAGCGCCGCCGGGTGCGTGGCGAGCTCGCGCAGCGCGGCATCGCGGACGGCGTCGGGGTCCGCGGTGATGACGGCCTGGCCGGGCAGGTCCGGGTCGGCCCGCGGGAAGTACGTGGTGCCGGAGCGGTGCGCGGCCGCGGGAGGCAGCCCCAGCCGGGCGACGGCGTCGGGCCCGACCTCGGGCAGCACGGTGGAGAACACCAGGTCGGTGGCGTTGACGCCGGCGTAGTGGCGGGCCTGCCACTGCGACGTGGCGACGGCGGGACCGGCCGAGAGGCCGACGAGCGCGACCACGGCCGCGATGCCCGTGAGCCGTCCGCGCACACCGCGGGACCCGACGGCCGTCACCAGGCACAGCACACCGGCCGCGGCGAGCAGGGGCAGGTAGCCCGACTTCGCGGTACCGGCCAGGACGCCCCCGCTGACGACGAGCGCGAGCGCGACGACCCGCTCGGCCCTGTCGTCGCGCCGGGTCACGGCCACCACGACGGCCCCCATGAGCAGCACGGACGTGCCGACGAGCCCGGCGGGCTCGCTGTAGGTGGAGATCAGGAACCGGCCGAACGCGGGCTCGGCGAGCGGCAGCACCGGGACGGCGAGCAGCGCGGCCCGCCGGGGCCCGCGGGCCGAGGCCGCCCACGCGGCGAGCGCGGCCGCGCCGACGACCGCGACGAGGTAGGCCCAGCCGAGCGTGGTGAGCGACCAGGTGCCCGGCCCGGCGGGCGTGACGGCGCGCAGCACCACCAGCGCCGACGACGGCAGCGGGTCGGCGCAGGCGCGCCCGCCGGTCGCGAAGTCGAGGACGACACCGCCCTGCCACGCCGACTTCCCGGACGGGGTGAGCGGGTCGAGGCCCGCGCCGCACCAGAGCCGGGCGCCGTCGCCGTTGTCGCCCGCCCCGGCCGGGGCGCCGAGCAGCAGGCCCGTCGACAGGCCCAGCGCGAGGAACGCGGCCAGCGCGGTGACCGCGGCGGGCAGCGCGCGGGGCGTCGTCGAACGAGGGACCGGGACGGCCGCCGCGGCGGGTTCGGCGTGCATCGACGTCACGGACCCCAAAAGAGCAGACACGGACCCCATGGGAGCAGACACGGACCCCATCGGAGCAGACACGGACCGTGAGGCCCGGGACCGTCACTCACGGGGTGTGTCACCGTCGTCGGCGCAGCAGCTCGTAGGCCGCGACGGCGCCGGCGCTCGCGACGTTGAGCGACTCGACGCCGCCGAACATCGGGATGGCGAGCGTCCCGTCGAGATGTTCCCGGACGTCCCCGGACAGACCGTCGGTCTCGTTGCCCAGCACCAGCGCGACCCGCTCGGGCAGCTCGGCCTCGAGCAGCGAGTCCCCACCGGCGGCGAGCCCGAACACCGCGAAACCCTTGGCGCGCAGGGTGGCACAGCCCTCGGCGGCGGTCGACGACCGCAGCACCGGCGCCGAGAACGCGACGCCGGCGGACGCCTTGATCACCAACGGGTCGATGGACGGGACCCCGCGGCGCGGGACGAGCACGCCGTCGAGACCCGCGGCGGTGGCGCTGCGCAGGATCATGCCGACGTTGGCGGGGTTGGTGACGGCGTCGAGCACGAGCACCGAGGCGCCGCGGCGGGTGCCCAGGTCGGCGACGAACTCCTCGACGGGCGCCATCCGCGGGGCGACGACGTCGGCGAGCACGCCCTGGTCGTGGCGGCCGTTGCCCGCCAGCACCTTCACCCGGTGCGCCGACGCCGTCTGCACCGGCACCCCCCGCAGCCGGGCGGCGTCGCGGATCGCGCGGACCGGCTCGCCCCGGGAACCCTCGGCGAGCACGACCTTGTCGACGCGCAACGACTCGTCCTGCAACGCCTCCAGGACCGGCTTGCGGCCGTACACCGTGATGAAGGTGTCCTTGGGCGATCGGGTCGATGAACGCGGTTCGGGCACGACAGAAGCGTCCCACGCGACCGTAGGATCACCGGCATGCCGCCCCGGCTCTCCGCGCTCGACGCCTCCTTCCTGTACCTGGAGGAGGCGTCCACGCCCATGCACGTCGGCGGCGTCGCCGTCTTCGAGCGGCCGAAGGCGGGGTTCGACTACGACGGCCTGGTCGACCTCATCGAGCAGCGCATCGCCCTCGTGCCGCGCTACCGGCAGAAGGTCCGCCACGTCCCGGGCAACATCGCCCGCCCGGTGTGGGTCGACGACCAGGACTTCGACATCGCCTACCACGTCCGGCGCTCGGCGCTGCCGCGTCCGGGGTCCGACGAGGCGCTGGCCGAACTGGTGGCCCGGCTGATGTCGCGCCCACTCGACCACACACGCCCGCTGTGGGAGATGTACCTGGTCGAAGGGTTGGCCGACAACCGGGCGGCCGTCATCACCAAGACCCACCAGGCGATGGTCGACGGGATCAGCGCCATCGACATCGGCCAGGTCATCCTCGACGTCTCCCCGGACCCCCGCGAGGTCCCCGAGGAGCTGTGGATGCCCCACCCGGAGCCGAGCGCCCCGACGCTCCTGCTGGAAGCGTTGGGGGACATGGTGTCCCGGCCGCAGGAGCTCGTCGAGAACGTGCGCACCGCGACGGGCGACGCCATCGCCACGGCGGGCAAGGTCGCCGGGGTCGCGACGACGCTGCTCACCATGGCGCGCACCGCGTCCCGGCGGGCCCCGGGCACGCCGCTCAACGTCGACATCTCCACGCAGCGCCGGTTCGCGGTGGCCCGCACCGACCTGCAGGCCTACCGCCGGATCCGCGCCGCGCACGGCTGCACCGTCAACGACGTGGTGCTCAGCGTCATCTCCGGTGCACTACGCGACTGGCTGCTCTCCCGCGGCGAACCGGTCACGGCGTCGGCGTCGGTGCGGGCGATGGTGCCGCTGTCGGTGCGCGGTGAGGCCGACGTGCCCAGTTCCGCGACGGCGGGGTCGCTGGGCAACCGGGTGTCGTCGTTCCTGGTCGACCTGCCCGTCGGCGAGGCGAGCCCGCTCGTGCGGCTGCGGCACGTCTCGCACGCGATGGCCGAGCACACCGCGGGCGGCCAGTCGGTGGGCGCGGACACGTTGGTGCGCATCGGCGGGTTCGCACCGCCGACGCTGCACGCACTCGGCGCCCGCGCGGCGAGCGGGTTCTCCAAGCGCATCTTCAACCTGGTCGTGACGAACGTCCCCGGCCCGCAGTTCCCCCTCTACGCGGCGGGTGCGCGCATGCTGGAGATGTTCCCCGTCGTGCCGCTGGCCAAGGGACAGGCGCTGTCGATCGGCCTGACCAGCTACGACGGCGGGGTGTACTACGGGTTCAACGGCGATCGCGACGCGATGCACGACGTCGACGTGCTCGCAGGCCTCGTGGACGAGGCGCTCGACGAACTGCTGGCCACCGCCGGCTGACGAACAGCTCCGGAAGGGCGAACGTGCGGATCTACCTGCCAGGGACGTGGCCGATGCTGGCGCGGCTGGTCAAGACGGGAAAGTTCGAGCCCATCGGCGGCACCGCGTTCGCGCTGACGCCGCGGCTTCGTGAGGCCTACGTCGCCGGCGACGACGAGGAGCTCGAGTACGCGGCCATGCTGGAGGCGGCGCGGGCGTCGCTGCGGCTGCTCGCGGTGGAGTTCGGGCTCGGCGAGGACGACACCCCGGCGCGGCGCGTCGTCGTGGCCGCCGACGTCGACGACGTCACCCTGCGCCCCGACCTCGACGACGGCGCCGTCCGCGTCACGGGCTCGGTGCCGATGGAGTCGATCGCGGCCGTCCACGTCGACGTCGCCGACGCCGAGCACGCGGTCCGCCAGGCCGCGGGCGCGGTCGACGCGGCTGACCTGGGCGACCTCGACGCCGAGTTCCTCGTCGGCGAGGCCGAGGACCACGAGCTGGCCTGGTACGCGCCGGGGGAGATCGCCTTCGTCGTCGAGCTGGGCTGATCCCCGTAGGGCTGATCCCGGTAGGGCTGGTCCGGCGCAGGGCTGGTCCGGCGCAGGGGTGGTCCGCGCGCGCCGCGCCCCGATCGGCTAGATATGGAGGCCCCGACGAGGAGGCCTGTTGTCCTACACCGAGATCGCCTACGAGGTCGCCGACGGCGTCGCGACGATCACCCTCGACCGCCCCGCGAAGCTCAACGCGTTCACCTCGACGATGGCCGACGAGATCGTCGCCGCGTTCGACGCCACCGACGCCGACCCGCAGGTCCGCGTCGTCGTCGTGACGGGCCGCGGCCGTGGGTTCTGCGCAGGCGCCGACCTGTCACGCGGCGCGTCGACCTTCGACGCCTCGTCCGGGGAACGGGCGGCCGAACAGCGCCACGGCCTCGTCGACGGCGTCCCGCGCGACCGCGGCGGGGTGGTCTCGCTGCGGATCGCGGCGTCGCGCAAGCCCGTCATCGGGGCGATCAACGGCCCGGCCGTCGGCATCGGCGCGACCATGACGCTGCCCATGGACGTGCGGATCGCGGCCGGGTCCGCCCGGTTCGGGTTCGTCTTCGCCCGCCGCGGCCTGGTGCCGGAGGCGGCGTCGAGCTGGTTCCTGCCGCGGGTCGTCGGCATCTCCCGGGCGATGGAATGGGTCGCGACGGGCCGGGTGTTCGACGCCGCCGAGGCCCTCGACGGCGGGCTCGTGTCCCGGGTGGTGCCCGACGCGGACCTCGCCGGCACCGTGCGCGCGCTGGCCGCGGAGATCGTCGAGAACACGTCGGCGGTGTCGGTGGCGGTGTCGCGGCAGCTGCTGTGGTCGATGCTGGGCGCGCCCGGGCCCTGGGAGGCCCACAGGCTCGACTCGCGTGCCATCGACGTCCTCGGCCGTGCCCCCGACGCCGCGGAAGGAGTCACGTCGTTCCTGGAGAAGCGGCCCCCGGTGTACCCCGGGCAGGTCCCGGCCGACTACCCGGACATCGTCCCGCCCTGGCCGCCCCGCACATCCTGACCTGCACGCCCTGCCCCGCACGTCCCGACCTGCACGAACGGCACAGTCGCGCAACTGTGTTGCGCGACTGTGCCGTTCGTTCGCGTCTTCGACGGGCAGGGGGGCTAGTCGTGGCCCCAGTGGTCGCCGCGGCGCAGCTCCCGGCGGTCGTCACGGTCGAGGCGGCGCTCCTCGCGCTCGCGGCCGCGGTCGCCGCCGTAGACGACGCCGCCGACGATCGGGATCAGCAGGAAGAAGATCCACGCCTGCGCGAAGACGTTGTTGAGCGCCAGGAACAGTACGAGCGCGATGATCGGGGTGACCGCGACGATCCGCGGCCCCCACCCGGAGAACCCGCCCCGGGCCTCGGGCTCGCGCGAGGTCGCGTCGACGACCGGGAGCCGCGACGTCGGGGTCGGCTCGGTGGTCGGCTGGCCCGGCAGCTGCGGGTGCGGTGCGGGCAGGTCGGTGAACAGGGCCTGCAGCTCGCTCGCCACGGTCGCGCCCGCCGCCGCGGCCGACCGGTCGGCGTACTCCTCGACGCCGAGGCGGCCCGCCTCCAGGTGCGCGTCGAGCGCCTTCGCGGCGGCTTCGCGTTCGGCGGTCCCGATCCGGAGCGCGGGCGGCCCGGGCTCCTTGCGCAGCGCGGGCGGTTCGCCCTGCGACGGTTCCTGTGTGGCGCCGCCCTCGGTTCCCCCCGTGGTCATGGGGTGGAGCTTGCCACCAGGTGGGGTGTCTCGCGTAGTGGCGTGCCCTGTTCCGTGGGGCCACCCTGGGGGCATGTCCGAGTTGACCGGAGTCACCGACGTCCCCGCTCCGCGCAACGAGCCCGTCCTCGGCCACGCGCCCGGCAGCCCCGAGCGGGAGGCGCTCGCCGCCCGGCTCGCCGAGCTGGGCGGCGTCGAGCACGAGCTCACCGGCACTGTCGGGGGGCGGCAGCGGATGGGCGGGGGCGAGCGGATCGACGTCGTGTCCCCGCACCGGCGTCGCCGCGTCCTGGGGGTGTCCGCGCAGGCCACCGCCGCCGACGTGCAGGCCGCGGTCGATGCGGCCCGCGACGCCGCCCCGGCGTGGCGGGACCTGCCCTTCGACGAACGTGCGGCCGTGTTCCTGCGCGCCGCCGATCTGCTGGCCGGGCCGTGGCGGCACACCCTCAACGCGGCGACGATCCTCGGCCAGTCGAAGTCGGTGCAGCAGGCCGAGATCGACTCCGCGTGCGAGCTGATCGACTTCTGGCGCTGGAACGTCCACTACGCGCGGCGGCTGATCGCGGAGCAGCCGGTGTCGTCGGCGGGGGTGTGGAACCGCTTCGACCACCGCCCGTTGGAGGGCTTCGTCCTCGCGATCACGCCGTTCAACTTCACCGCGATCGCCGGGAACCTGCCGACGGCGCCCGCGCTGATGGGCAACACCGTGGTCTGGAAGCCGAGCCCCACCCAGACCCTCGCCGCCTGGTACACGATGCGGCTGCTCGAGGCGGCCGGCCTGCCGCCCGGCGTGATCGACATGGTCACCGGCGACGGGGCCGCCGTCTCCGAGGTCGCGCTGACCTCGCCCGACCTCGCAGGGGTGCACTTCACGGGCTCGACGGCGACGTTCCGGCACCTGTGGCAGTCGGTCGCCGCCAACCTGGACCGCTATCGCGCCTACCCGCGGCTGGTCGGCGAGACCGGCGGCAAGGACTTCGTCGTCGCCCACCCCAGCGCCGACCCGGCCGCCCTGGTCACGGGCCTGGTCCGTGGCGCGTTCGAGTACCAGGGGCAGAAGTGCTCGGCCGCGTCGCGGGCGTTCGTGCCGGCGTCGTTGTGGAACGCCGGCGTGCGTGACGCGCTGGCCGACACCACCCGCGCGGTGTCCTTCGGCGACGTCGAGGATCTGTCGACGTTCGGTGGCGCGGTGATCGACGCCCGCGCCTACGACCGGCTGGCGAAGGTGCTGGGGAACGTCGACGGGATGGGGGTCCTCGCCGGTGGGGGGTGCGACGACGCCGAGGGCTGGTTCGTCGAGCCCACCGTGCTGGTCGGCGACGACCCCACCCACGAGGTGTTCACCACCGAGCTGTTCGGGCCGGTGCTGGCCGTGCACGTGTGGGACGACTCCGCGCCCGGCTCCTGGGAGCGGATGCTCACGACCGTCGACACGGCCACGCCCTATGCCCTGACCGGCTCGGTGTTCGCGACGGACCGCGCCGCCGTGGTCGTCGCGCAGGAGACGCTGCGTTTCGCCGCCGGCAACTTCTACGTCAACGACAAGCCGACCGGCGCCGTCGTGGGCCAGCAGCCGTTCGGCGGGGCGCGGGCGTCGGGCACCAACGACAAGGCCGGCTCGATCTACAACCTGCAGCGCTGGACGAGCCCCCGCGCGATCAAGGAGACCCTGGTGCCCCCGACGGACCACAGGTATCCGCACCAGGGCTGACCAGAAGCTCGTGAGCGGCAATAGTCGCTATAGCGACTATTGCCGCTCACAGGGCCTGACCAGGCCGGACCCGGGGCCGCCCTCAGAAGAACTGGTACGCGCCCTTGGACATCGAGAAGCCGTGCCCGCTGGAGCCCACCTTGCACTCGACACCCGAGGTCCGGCTCGTGCACGTCACGTCGCCCACGCGCAGCGAGCGGCCGTAGTCCAGCACCGGGCCGCTGCCGAAGACCGTGTCGCCGTGGCAGACGAAAGTGGGCCTGTCGGCGCCGGCCACCGAGAGGGAGTCGCCCCAGACCTGCTGGCAGGTCGCGGGGCGGGCGGGGATCGTCGTCGGGTCCCAGGTGCTCTCGGCGATGTCGCAGCGCGCCGAGTTGGGCGTCACGTAGCAGGCGATGTTGTTCGACGGCGTGCTGAACCCGGTCGCGGTGGGGGAGGTGGTGACGTCGGCGGGCGCCACGGTGGTGGCGGGGGCCAGTGTCGGGATCGTGACGCCCGTCGGCAGCGCGACCGCGGTCGTCGGGATCGACAGCCCGGTGGGGAAGGTAGTCGGCGGTGTCGACGGGTCGTCCGAACCCGTGCGCAGCGCCAGGACCAGGCCCCCGACCAGCGCGATGACGGCCGCGACGGCCCCGATCGCGAGGACGGGGGACAGCCGCCGGCGCGCGACGGGCAGGGGCGGCGTCGGCTCCAGCCGCGCGGGCAACCAGCCGCTGGTGGGACGGTCCCGGTCGCCGCCGAGGGCGTCGCGGATCTGTGCCGGGGTGGGCCGGCGGGTGGGGTCGCGGTCGAGGCACGCCCGGACGACGGACGCGATCGGGGCGGGGACACCGGTGAGGTCGGGTTCGACGTTGACGGCCCGGAACAGCAGCACGGCGGCCTCGCCCTCGCCGAACGGTGCCCGACCGGTGGCCGCGTAGAGCAGGACCCCGCCCAGGGCGAACACGTCGGAGGCCGGCCCGGCGCGCTCGTGGGTGAGCACCTCGGGCGCGATGAAGCCGGGGGTGCCGATGACGGCGCCGGTGCGGGTGAGGGTGGTGGCGTCGGCGGCGCGGGCGATGCCGAAGTCGATGACCTTGGGTCCGTCGTGGGCGAGCAGGACGTTGCCGGGCTTCAGGTCGCGGTGCACGACGCCCGCGGCGTGGATGGCGGCCAACGCGTCGGCCAGCCCGATGCCCAGGCGCCGCACCGGCTCGGCGGGCATCGGCCCGTGCTCGCCGATCGCGTCGCGCAACGACGGCGCCGGCACGTACTCCGTCGCCATCCAGGGCGAGGGCGCGTCGGGGTCGGCACCCAGCAGGGCGGCGGTGTAGGCGCCGTGGACGCGGGAGGCGGCGGCGACCTCCTGGCGGAACCGGGCGCGGAACTCGGGGTCGTCGGCCAGCGCGGCGCGCACCACCTTGACGGCGGCCTCGCGTCCGTCGCGGGTTCGGCCGAGGTAGACGCGGCCCATGCCGCCCTCGCCGAGGACACGGTGGATCGTGAACGGGCCGACCGACCGCGGGTCAGGTGCGGTCATCGCACCTCGGCCGCGGCGGGCGGCGTGATCGTCACCGGGGTGCCCCACGACGTGTAGACGCCCGTCATCGCCAGGGTGCCCATGCCGGGCAGGTCCTGGCGCTGGCGGGTGCGCACGGGCCGGGTGTCGGCGTCGACCCACAGCGTCGAGGTGATGCGGGTCAGGCCGCTCGCGACCTGCTGCTCGAGCTGGGCGCGGACCGCGTCGTCGGGTTCGATCGTCGCGGCCCGGGTCAGGTCGACGACGAGGGTGTAGCGGATCGTCGCCACCCCGTCGACGGTCTCGTCGGACGCGTCGGAGACGAGTGTGGCGTCGGCGTAGCGGGACAGGTTGGCGGTGGGGTCGGTGGTGTCGCCCAGGGCCCGCGCGATGGCGGCGCGCATCCTGTCGGCCTCCGTGGTCGCCGAGGTGGCGCGCAGCCACGGGGTGCCGCCGTCGAGGGAACGCAGCCACACCTGGCCGTCGCGCAGCACGAAACCCGACGTCTGGGGCTGGCCGCCGGGCCAGGTGATGGTCTGGTCGAGGGCGAGCGCGGGCGTCGCCCCTTCGAGGCTGACCGCGCCCTGCGCGCTGAACGTGACGGGTGCGGACCCGGTGACGTCGCCCGCGACGGCGAGCCGCGCGGTCCGGTCGGTGGCGCGCCGTTCGACGAGGACGTTGAGCAGCTGCGTCGCGTCGTAGTAGCGGGGCAGCCCGTTCTCGCTCGTGTCGTCGTCGGGACCCGACCCGCACGCGGACACGACGACCACGACGACGGCCAGGAGGGCGAGCAGCACGGACCGGGGCCCGCCCGCAGACCTCACCGCCATGCCCCGGAACGCTAGCGAACGCCGGTCAACGCAGGGCGACCAGGACCCGGCGCAGCGCCTCGAGCCGTGCGGGCCGCAGCGCCCCGGCGGCGACGAGCGCGTCGAGGGCACACTCCGGGTCGGCGGGCGGGCCGAGGTGCCCGCATCCGCGCGGGCAGTCCTCCACGGCGGCGGCCATGTCGTCGAACGCCGCGATGACCTCGTTCGACGTGACGTGGGCGAGCCCGAACGACCGCACCCCGGGGGTGTCGACGACCCAGCCCCGCCCGCCGGGCAGCGGCAGCGCGACGGCAGCGGTGGTGGTGTGCCGGCCCTTGCCGACGCCCGACACCACCCCGACGGCGCGTTCGGCGTCGGGGACCAGGGCGTTGACCAGGGTCGACTTGCCGACGCCCGAGTGCCCCACCAGCGCCGACACCTGGCCGTCCAGCAGCGCGGCGAGCTCGTCGGGCGGCTCGTCGCGGCGGGTGACGACGACCGGGAACTCCAGCTCGGCGTAGGTCGACGCGAACGGCCCGGGATCGGCGAGGTCGGACTTGGTCAGGCACAGGACCGGGGTGAGCCCGCCCGCGAAGGCCGCGACAAGACAGCGGTCGACGAACCCGGTCCGCGGCTCCGGGTCGGCCAGTGCCGTCACGATGACGAGCTGCGCGGCGTTGGCGACGACGATCCGCTCGTAGGGGTCGGTGTCGTCGGCGGTGCGGCGCAGCACGGTGTCGCGGTCCTCGACGCGGACGATGCGCGCCAACGTGTCGACGGTGCCCGACACGTCGCCCGACAGGCCCACCCGGTCGCCGACGACGATCGGTGTGCGGCCCAGCTCCCGGGCCCGCATCGCGGTGACCGGCGGGCGGTCGGCGTCGCCGTCCGGGGCGCACGTCCAGCGGCCCCGGTCGACGCCGATGACCATCGCCTCGGCCGCGTCGGCGTGCTCGGGGCGGCGTTTGCTGCGCGGCCGTGACCCCCGCCGGCCCGGCCGGACCCGGACATCGGTCTCGTCGTACTCGCGTGCCCGCCCCGGAGTCATCGACTCATCCGACCAGCGCCGCCCAGCTGCCCGGGAAGTCGGGGAACGTCTTGCCGGTCGCGCCGATGTCGTCGATCTCCACACCGGGGACGACGAGCCCGACGAGTGCCCCGGCCGTCGCCATGCGGTGGTCGGCGTAGGCGCGCCACGGCCGGTCGGTGGGCGCGGTGAGCGGAGCCGGGCGGATCTCCAGGCCGTCGGGGGTCTCGTCGACGTCGCCGCCCACGGCGGTGATCTCCGCGGCGAGCGCGGCGATCCGGTCGGTCTCGTGGCCGCGCAGGTGCGCCACCCCGCGCAGCCGCGACGGCGTCGGGGCCAGGGCCGCGACGGCCGCGACCGTGGGGGTCAGCTCGCCGACGTCGTGCAGGTCGACGTCGACGCCGCGCAGGGTGTCCGGGCCGGTGACGGTCAGCCCGTCCGCCCCGGCGGCGACGGTGCAGCCGAACTCGCGCAGCACCGGCAGGATGCCGATGCCCGGCTGCGTCGACTCCGCGGGCCAGCCCGCGACGGTGACCGAGCCGGCGGTGACGGCCGCGGCCGCCAGGAACACCGAGGCGTTGGACAGGTCCGGCTCGACCACCCAGTCCGTCGGGGCGATCTGCCCCGGCTCGACCCGCCACGTGTTCGGCTCGGAGTCGTCGACGACGACGCCCGCGTGGCGCAGCATCGCGACCGTCATGTCGATGTGCGGCAGCGACGGGACCGGCTTGCCGTCGTGCACGACGGTGACGCCCTTGTCGAACCGCGCCGCCGACAGCAGCAGCCCCGACACGAACTGCGACGACTCCGAGGCGTCGATGGTGACCGTGCCACCGTCGATCCCGCCCTCGCCGACCACGACGAACGGCAGCGAGTCGCCGACGATGACCGCACCCAGCGAGCGCAGCGCGTCGAGGACCGGGCCCATCGGGCGCTCCCGGGCCCGCTCGTCGCCGTCGAAGCGCACGACGCCCTCGACCAGCGCCGCCGCGGGCGGCATGAACCGCATGACCGTCCCCGCGAGGCCGCAGTCGACCGAGCCGGCCGCCAGGCCCGCGTGCCGGTGGACGGTGACGTGTTCGCCGTCGACGTCGATCGGGACGCGCATGGCGCGCAACGCCTCGACCATCAGCATGGTGTCGCGCGTCGCCGGGGCGCCGTCGACCGACGCCGGGCCGCCCGAGAGGGCGGCGAGCAGGATCGCGCGGTTGGTCATCGACTTCGAGCCCGGCACGGTGACCCGGCCGCGGACGGGTGCGGTCGCGTGCGGGGCGGGCCAGGTGCCGGTCACGACCTCATGGTTTCACGGGAGGCGTGGAACCATGGAGGCATGTGCGGCCGCTACTCCTCCACGAAGGCCCCCGCCGACCTCGCCGACGAGTTCAAGGCCGTCGACGCCACCGAGGACGACGGCACGCCCGACTTCAACGTCGCCCCCACCAAACAGGTCACGACGGTCGTCGAACGGCACCCGCGCGACGACGACGGCGAGCCGATCCGCGACGAGACCCAGCGGACGCTGCGCCGCGTGAAGTGGGGCCTCGTGCCGTCGTGGTCCAAGGACCCGTCCGGCGGCGCCCGGATGATCAACGCCCGCTCCGAGACCGCGGCCGACAAACCCGCGTTCCGGCGGGCACTGGCGTCGCGACGCTGCATCCTGCCCGCCGACGGCTGGTACGAGTGGCAGCGCCGCGACACCGACACCGGCAAGACCAAGCAGCCCTACTTCACCACCTACGGTGACGGCTCCTCGATCGCGATGGCCGGCATCTGGGAGTACTGGAAGCCCAAGGACGCCGCGCTGTCGGAGGAGTACCCCGACGGCCTGGTCACCGTCGCCGTCCTCACGACGGAGGCCGTCGGCCCGCTCGCCGACATCCACGACCGGATGCCGCTGGTGCTCGACCCGGCCGACTGGGACGCCTGGCTGAACCCCGACGCCGACGCGAAGGACGCGTCGGTGGCGCGCCTGCTGGCCCCGCCGTCGGCCGCGCTGGTCGACCGGATGGAGCTGCGGCCCGTCTCGAACCGGGTGAACAACGTGCGCAACAACGGCCCCGAGCTGCTGGAGCCGCTGCGCCCCGAGGACGTCGACGAGGCGCTGCAGCTCGACCTGCTGAACTCGGGCCCCGAGTGACCCGGACACGAGAGGTCGACACCCCGCACGGCCCGGCCCGCGTCCACCTCCTGCCCGGCGACGGACGCGGCGTGCTGCTCATCGGGCACGGCGCCGGGGGTGGGGTGTCCGCGCCCGACATCGTCGCCGCCGCCGGGGTCGCCGGGGCCGTGGGGCTGCACGTCGGGCTGGTCGAACAGCCCTACCGGGTCGCCGGGCGCCGCGCGCCCGCCCCCGCCACCCAGCTCGACGCCGCCTGGACCGCCGTCTGCGCCGACGTCCGAACACTCTGGGACGACCGCCCGTTCCTGGTGGGCGGGCGCAGCTCCGGCGCCCGCGTCGCCTGCCGCACCGCTGCCGCCACCGGTGCCGACGGCGTCCTCTGTCTGGCCTTCCCCGAGCACCCGCCCGGCAAGCCGGAGAAGACCCGCGCCCCCGAGATCGACGCCGTCACCGTCCCCGTGCTCGTCGTGCAGGGCGAACGTGACCCTTTCGGCCGCCCGGGCCCCGCCCCGGGACGCGAGGTCGTCGTCATCAGGGGTGACCACTCGCTGAAGTCCGACGTCAACGGGCTGCGGGAGGCCGTCCAGTCCTGGTTGGAGGCACGGCTGCGGCGCTAGGTTCGTCCCGTTCGCGACGACGCGAGGGGGAGCCATGCTGATCACGACGATGAACGACGTCCCGGGCCGCACGGTCCGGCAGGTGCACGGCGAGGTGTTCGGGCTGACCGTCAGGTCACGCCACGTCGGGTCGCAGATCGGCGCGGCCCTCAAGTCACTGGCCGGCGGCGAGCTCAAGGGGATGACCAAGAACCTGGAGGAGAGCCGTCAGGAGGCCATCTCCCGGCTCACCGCCGCGGCGGAGGCGGTGGGCGCCAACGCCGTCGTCGCCATGCGGTTCGACACCACGGAGATGGGCGACACCTGGACCGAGGTGTGCGCCTACGGCACGGCCTGCACGCTCACCTGACCTGTGAGCGGCGATGGTCGCCAGGGCGACCATCGCCACTCACGACCGCTGACCTGCGGTGTTCAGCGGGCCGAGATCGGTGCGACGGTCGCGTTCGCGGCGGCGGCCAGGTCCGACGGGGCGAGCTCGACCTCCAGGCCGCGCCTGCCGCCGCTGCAGAACACGGTGTCGAAGTTGCCCGCCGACGCGTCGAGGACGGTCCGCAGCCGCTTGCGCTGACCGAGCGGGGAGATGCCGCCCGCCACGTACCCGGTGGCGCGCTCGGCGTCGGTGACCTCGGCCATCCTCGCCCGCTTGCCGCCCACCGCCGCCGCGAGCGCCTTGAGGTCGAGGGTGCCCGCGACCGGGACTATCCCGACGGTGAGGACCCCGTCGACGTCGGCCACCAGCGTCTTGAACACCCGGTCGGGGTCGACGCCCATCGCCTCGGCGGCCTCGGTGCCGTAGGCCTGCCCGTCGCCGTGGACATACGTGTGCACGATGTGCGCGATCTTCTGCTTGGTCAGCAGCGCCGTCGCGGGCGTTCCCTTCCCGGCCACGTTGTGAGACTAGGGGGTGTCTGATGGGCCCCTCGCCGCGGTCTCGGCGCCCGGACGGCCCCTGGCTGCGTTGTCGCCAGGGCCGGATACGGCCGGTGTTCGGCCCCGGCTCCGCCCTGCCCGGAACCGCCCGGACCACCGATCCCATCGCCGGTGACCCATCAGACACCCCCTGCGGGACCCGGTAACGGGAATCCCAGACGGGAGCGCCGCGTTCGACAGAACGTGACGCACGCAGTGATGGACCCGCCCGCGCGGGGGAGGGGCGTACCCTTCCCCGCAGACCTGGCCACAGGCGACGTGGTCGGGCACGACCTGTTCCCGGGGGTGACGAGCCCCCGGCCCGGAAGGAGCGCGGTGCCCGCCACCCCGGCGTCACCCGAACCGGCTGCCGACGGCACCGCACCCGCCGAGCGGGAGGCCGACGACCCGGCCACCGACGTGCGTGCGGAAGAGACCGCCGACCAGCGTGCCGCCCGCTTCGAGCGCGACGCGATGCCGCTGCTCGACCAGCTCTACGGCGCCGCACTGCGGATGACGCGCAACCCCGCCGACGCCGAGGACCTCGTCCAGGAGACGTTCCTCAAGGCGTACTCGGCGTTCCACACGTTCCGTGCGGGCACGAACCTCAAGGCGTGGCTGTACCGGATCCTCACCAACACCTACATCAACGGCTACCGCAAGAGGCAGCGTCAGCCGTTGCAGTCACCGACCGACGAGATCACCGACTGGCAGCTCGCCCAGGCCGGTGAGCACAGCTCGACGGGACTGCGGTCGGCCGAGGTCGAGGCGATGGACAACCTCCCCGACGACGACGTGAAGGCCGCGCTGCAGGCGCTGCCCGAGGACTTCCGGATGGCCGTCTACCTGGCCGACGTCGAGGGCTTCGCCTACAAGGAGATCGCCGAGATCATGGGCACTCCGATCGGCACGGTCATGTCGCGGCTGCACCGTGGTCGCCGTCAGCTGCGTGACATGCTGACCGGCACGGCGCGCGAGCGTGGGTTCATCCGCGGCGAGCAGCAGGAGGCCAGCCGATGAGCAACTGTGGCGGATCCCACGAGACCGACTGCTCCGAGGTACTCGCCGAGGTCTGGCTGTTCCTCGACCAGGAGTGCGACCAGCAGCGCCGCGCGCTGCTGTCGCGCCACCTCGACGAGTGCGCACCCTGCCTCGCCGAGTACGGGATCGACGAGAAGCTGAAGGCGTTGCTGGCCAGCAAGTGCGGCGGCGAGCACGCCCCCGACGGGCTGCGCGACCGGCTGCGCCACCAGATCCGCCACGCGGTGCTGGAGCAGGCCGAGGTCACCTTGGAGCGGGGCCCGGACGGTACGACCGTCGAGGTCCGCACGACGCGCATCGAGCGCCTCGGCTGAACCACCCCGACACGACGGGAGCCGGCCCCCTGACCAGGGGGCCGGCTCCCGTCGTTCGTGGGGCGTCACCTCAGGTGTTGGGACGCTTGCCGTGGTTCGCACCGCTCTTCTTGCGGTCGCGCTTCTTCCGAGCACGCTTCGACATGGTTCCTCCTCACAGCAACTCGTCGTGGAATGGGTCCAGTCTCCCACGTGGTTGGATGGACGCTTCCCGGGTGGGGCGGAAGGCCCCACCGACGGACGCAGGAGGGAACGGTGGCGGGTGTCGACGCTGAGTGAGCTGCTCGCGGCCCACACACAGCTGCCCGGCGAGGCCGTCGATCACCTGCAGCGCGTCGTCGCCGAGTGGCAGTTGCTGGCCGACATGTCGTTCGCCGACTTCCTGCTCTGGATCCCGCTGCCCGACGCCGACCACGCGCTCGCCGGTGGCGCCACGGAGTTCCTGTGCGTCGCGCAGGCCCGCCCCGACACCGCGCCGACCGCGCACCCGCAGGACATCGTCGCCGCGCGGGTCTCGGCGGGCGACAACCCGCAGCTGCGCCGAGCGGTCATCGAGGGCCGCATCTGCCGCGAGGAGGACCCGCGCTGGCACCTGGAGGTGCCGGTCCGGCGCGAGACCATCCCCGTCCGGCACAACGGCCGGGTCCTCGCCGTGCTCTCGCGCGACACCAACCTCGCGATGCCGCGCGTGCCCAGCCCGCTGGAGATCGCCTACCTGGGCAGCGCGTCGGACCTGTGCCAGATGATCGCCGACGGCACGTTCCCGCCCGCCGCGAGCGTCGCCGGTGCCGACACCAGCCCGCGCGCGGGCGACGGCCTGATCCGGCTCGACTCCCGCGGCCTGGTCGCCTACGCCAGCCCCAACGCGCTCTCGGCCTACCACCGGATGGGCCACGCCAGCGACCTCATCGGGCTGCCGCTCGCCGAGGCCACCCGCAAGCTCGTGCGCGACCCGTTCGACGCCGCAGAGGTGGTGGCGCGCATCGAGTCCGCGCTCGCCGGCCGCTCGTCGCTGCGCCTGGAGATCCGGGCCCGCGGAGCCGTGATGCTGGTGCGCGCGTTGCCGTTGCGCCCCCGGGGCGACGCGGCGGGCGCGCTCGTGCTGGTCCGCGACGTCACCGACCTGCGCCGTCGTGACCTCGCGCTGCTCAGCAAGGACGCGACGATCAGGGAGATCCACCACCGCGTCAAGAACAACCTGCAGACGGTCGCGGCGCTGCTGCGCCTGCAGGCGCGGCGCACGTCGATCCCGGAGGCCAAGCAGGCCCTGTCGGAGAGCGTGCGGCGGGTCAGCTCGATCGCGCTCGTGCACGAGGCGCTGGCCTACTCGGTGGCCGAGCAGGTCGACATCGACGACCTGATCGACACGGTGCTACCCGCGATCGGTGACGGGGCGACGGCCGAAGTGCGCGCCAAGGTCCGTCGCGACGGCAGCTTCGGAACGCACCCCGCCGCGATGGCGACACCGCTCGTCCTCGTCGTCACCGAGCTGGTGCACAACGCGCTGCGGCACGCCTTCGACGCCGGTCAGGCCGGCGAGGTCGTCGTGTCGGCGTCGCGGTCGGCCGGGAAGATCGTCGTGGTCATCGCCGACGACGGCCGGGGCCTGCCGGAGGACTTCGACCCGGAGCAGGCCAACGGGTTGGGCCTGCAGATCGTGCGGACGCTGCTGCACTCGGAACTTGACTCGTCGTTGCAGCTCAGACCCCGTGCGGGGGGCGGTACCGAGGCCGTTCTCGAGCTCCCTCTGGTGGGGAGATAGCCTGACACCGTGATCCCAGGTACCGGTGCCGTGGTCGCGCTGGTTCCGTGGCCCGGGATCGCCCCGCACCTGGAGCGCTCCCGCGAGGTGAGCGCCCGGTGAACGCACCGCGGGCCCGAAGCCGGTGGCGTCCGGCATTCGGGCCCGCGGTCAGGGAGCCTCTGTACTTCTCTGTTCTGCTCTGCGACTCCTGCTCCGCCAGGCTGCGTAGGCGTCGCAGCTGTAAAGCGGTCGGAGGCGTGGAAGCGGAAGTCAGGCGGTGCGAGCGCGCGTACGAGCGTTGCGGCGCTTCAGCGCACGACGCTCGTCCTCGCTCATGCCGCCCCAGACGCCCGCGTCCTGCCCGCTCTCCAGCGCCCACGCGAGGCACTCGGTGACGGCGGGGCAGCGACGGCAGACCGTCTTCGCCTCGGCGATCTGAAGCAACGCCGGGCCGCTGGTGCCGACCGGGAAGAAAAGCTCCGGGTCCTCGTCGCGGCAAACGGCGTGGTGACGCCAGTCCATTTCGCTAGCTCCTCGGTATTGCGCGATCGGGGTCGCGCCGATCGTCTGCTCTGTCACGGTGTTTCCGTGCTTGTGAATGATTTCACGAGCACGGCGGGTCTTCAAGGGCCCAGGTCCGCCCGGGTGAGCATCCTCACCCACTCATCCCAACGAGGTCCACCGGATTTGGTTACCGGCGAGTGTTCCCGTCACGAAGAGCGACAAACCCATTCCCGGTTCGCTGCTTTCCGGGTGCCCGGTCTGCAACGAACCAAAGGTGCGGGGGGTTCCCGCGGTGGTGCCGTGGTGCTCATCTAGATTGGAGGACTGTTTCCCCAGGTGCGAGACCCTTGCGGCTCGACGGTCCACCGCGAGCGGTGAGTGGACCACCCGCGTCACTCCGTCGAGTGACCTCGCCGTTCGGCTACGACGAGCAGCCCCTCTCACACGACGACGCGCAACGCCCGCGGCACCGCGCGGAACTCCATCTCCGTACGCGCGCCGATGTGGTCCCCGTCGATCTGCAGGGCCAACGGCCTGTCGGACTGCACCTTCACCCAGGCCACGGCGTCCTGACGCGACACGTGCCGGCCGCGCGGATCGCCGTCGGGGCGCAACGCCTGCCGCAGCACACCCGTGATGGTCGGCAGCCCGAGGTCCCTCAGCGCGAACAGCGCCAGCCCGTCGGTGAACGAGGCACCCGGGTTGAGCCGCACCGCCCGCCCGTCCAGATACGTCCACGGGTCGGTGTTGCTGACGAACGCCAGCCGCACCCCCTCCAGAGGCGCCGCCCCCGGAATCTCCACCGTCATCGACGGCGGCCGCCGCCGCTCGTTCCAGTACTCCCGCAACGCCGTACGCGCGTAACGCATCGGCGTCGCCTCCAACCCCTGCGCCCGCGCCCGCTCCACGGCCGCCACGACCTCCGCATCGAGCCCCAGACCCGCGTTGAACGTGAAGAAGCGGTCGGAGGTGCGGCCCAGCCCCACGAGCCTGCTGCGCTGTTCCTCCAGCGCGTTGAGGATCGTGCCGGTGGCCTCCATCGGGTCGCGCGGCATGCCCAGCGCGCGGGCGAACACGTTGGCCGAGCCGCCCGGCACCACCGCGAGCGCCGGAGCAGACTCCGGATCCGACGGCACCCCCCGCGCCAACATCCCGTTGACGACCTCGTTGACCGTCCCGTCGCCACCCAGAGCGACGACCAGCTCGATACCGTCCGCCACCGCCTGCGCCGTCACCTCCGCCGCGTGCCCCCGGTAGTCCGTGAGCAGCACGTCGAGCTTCAGCTCGCTCGCCAGCGCGTGCGCCAGCACGTCACGTCCGGCCGGAGTGGTCGACGTGGCCTGGGGATTGACCACGAGCAGCGCGCGCACGAGCCCGAGGGTAGTCGGGCCTATCCTGCGGACGTGACGAGCGAGCCCGAGCCCACAGCGCGCCCCCTGCCGGACACCCCGCCGCAGGTCCGCGTCGCCGGTGCGGTCGTCGCGCTGCAGGGCCTCGTCGGCATCGTGTTCGGCGTCGTCCTGCTCGTCCGGGGCCTGGGCGCCGACGTCGGCATCCGGTACGTCCTCGGCGAGACGGGCTACTTCGTCGTCATCGGTGCGGCATGCGTCGCCACCGGCATCGGGCTGCTGCGCGGCAGGCGCTGGGCGCGCAGCCCCGCCATCGTCGTCGAACTCCTGCTGCTGCCGGTCGTCTACTCCCTGCTCGGCCCGTCCAAGCAGATCGTGTGGGGCATCGTCGTCGGCGTCGTCGTGATCGCGACGTTCCTGCTCCTGATCAGCGAGCGCTCCCGGATGTGGGCGCTCGACCTGCACGACCGCTCAACGCGCTGAGCGCCTCGCCGTCCAGCCGGAAGTTCGTCCACTCGTCCATACCGACCGCACCCAGCGCCCGGTAGAACTCGATCGACGGCGTGTTCCAGTCCAGCACCGACCACTCCAGCCGGGCGAACCCACGCCGCGTGCACTCCGCCGCCAGCGCCGCCAGCAGCCGCAACCCCAGCCCGCCGCCGCGGAATGCGGGCCGCACGTACAGATCCTCGAGATGGATGCCGTGCACGCCCTCCCACGTCGAGAAGTTCAGGAACCACAGCGCACAACCCACGACCTGCCCGCCGACCACCGCCACGTGCCCGAACAACGCGGGCGCAGGCCCGAACAGCGCCGCACGCAACTGCGCGGCCGTCAGACGGCACGACTCCGGCTCGCGCTCGTAGTCGGCCAGCTCGTGGACCAGCGCCACGACCGTCTCGACGTCGTCCTGCTCGATCGGGCGCACGGAACCGGATGTCGTCACCAGCAGACCGTAGCCGCGGCCCCCGACACGATCACCTGGGAGCGGGACGGCGCAAACCTGTACGCCGGACGGCGCAACCTTCGTGCGTCCCAGCCGTCTCACCACAGGGACAGGTCGGAAGGGGAACCGTGGGACGACACTCGAAGGTCAGCGCGCTGCGATCGCGTCGGCGGCTCACCGCCGTGACGGTCGACGCCGTCGGGCTCGGCTCGATGCTCATCGCGCCCGTCGCCCAGGCCGCACCCGCCGCGGCGGGCGGCAGCACCCAGCCCGCCGGTGGCACGACGTCACTCGTCGAGGGCACCCCCTGCACCGTCACCGCGAAAGCCTGCGTGGACCTCGCGAGCCGTCAGGCGTGGCTCATCACCGACGGCAAGGTCGACGGTGGACCCGTCCCGATGATGCCCGGCGCCCCCGACCAGCCCACGCCCGTCGGCACCTTCCACGTGCAATGGAAGGACCCGCACCACGTCAACACCGAGAACCAGCCCATGCCGTGGTCGGTGTTCTTCGCCGACGGCGGCGTCGCCTTCCACGAGGGCAGCCTGCAGCGCTACTCCGCCGGGTGCGTCCACCTCACCGACGCCGACGCGCAGCGCTACTACCGGACGCTGCAGGTCGGCGACGAGGTCCAGGTCCACTGACCTCCGAGCTCACCCCGCCAGTGCGGGAGTGACGTTCGTGGCCGCCAGCTGGTGCGCCTCACGCTCGAAACCCAGCACCGCCCACGCCGCCGGGTCCATCGCGATGTGCTGCCCACCCGCCGCCGACAGGCCGATCCAGCGCGCCATCAGGACACGGCTGAACTGGCCGTGCCCCACCAGCACGACGTCGCCCTGCTCCAGGTGCTTCTCCGCCTCGCCGAGCATCGCGTCCGCCCGGGCCGTGACCTGCTCGGCCGTCTCCCCACCCGGCGTCGGGTGCGTCCACACCGTCCACCCCGGCACCGTCTCCCGGATCTCCGGCGTCGTCACACCCTCGTAGTCGCCGTAGTCCCACTCGGCCAGCCGGTCATCGGTGCGGTCGACGTGCAGGCCCGCCAACTCGGCCGTCACCCGCGCCCGGACGCGCGGGCTCGCGACCACCAGCGCCGGCGGATCGGTCGTACCGCGCAGCCGGGGCAGCAGCGCCCCCGTCGCCACCGCACGTTCACGGCCGCGCTCGGTCAGCTCGATGTCGGTGCGGCCCGTGTGCCTACCCGACTGCGACCACTCCGTCTCGCCGTGGCGCAGCAGATAGATCCGGCCGGTGCTCGAGGTCACGGCGGCAGCCTATGGGCTCCGAACGCCCGCCGTCAGGTCCGCCGACGCGCGCGCAGCACGGTGTCGGTGATCGTCCACTCGCGACCCCCACCGTCGGTCGACGGCCGCGTCCGCGCCTCCTTCGTGACAACGCTCCACTCCGCGGGGTCCAGCACCGCCGCCACGTCGTCGGCGGTGAAGAACAGCTCCGGGATCGGCGGACGCGGCACGCCCGCGGCCAGGTCGTCGGGATGGTGCGCGACCACGAGCAACGTCCCGCCCGGCGCCGTCGCCGCCGCCAGCTTGCGGTGCAGGTCGTCGCGCATCCCCGGACGAAGATTCACGAAGTGGGCGCTGACCAGGTCGTAGGTCCCTGGGATCGGCTCCTGGGTCGCGTCGAGGTGCAGCCAGGTCGTGCGATCGGCCCCGCGCGTGTGCTCGGCCGCCCGGTCCAGTGCCACCTGCGAGATCTCGACGCCCGTCACGGTCCAGCCGCGGGACACCAACCAGGCGACGTCCGCGCCCTCGCCGCAGCCGACGTCGATCGCAGACCCCGGGGCGAGGTCGCTCACCTCGTCGACCAACTGCTGGTTGGGCTCACCGCTCCAGATCGCGGCCGCGGCCCGGTACCGTCCGTCCCAGAAGGCCTCGTCGAAGACCGTGTCGGCGAGATCGGGGATCTCGCGCATGTCCCGATGGTCGGCGTGCGTCTCGTTCACGCTCCCGACCCTGTCCCGGCTGGCCCCCGACCGGCAAGTCGTCGTGCCGGAACAGCAAGGTCCCCGGTTCCGCGCCCCCCCGGGCCCCGAGTGATCGCTGTACGTGGCGGCTGGGCGACGGAGGCGTCGCTCCAGGGCCGGGAACTCCGATCACGGCGCGGTGGCGGGGGCGGGCGGTGGTCGGCCGCGGTGGCTCCTGCCGCTGGTGTGGCGTCGGGCCAGGGGCCCCGGTGGTGATCGCCGTTGGTGGTGCTTCGGCGACGCAGGCGTCGCTCCAGCGCCATGAACGCCGATCATGGTGGGTGCTCAGTGCTTGCGGACGACCCTCTCCTCGCCGCCCGCCTTCCAGGTCGTCACGTCGAGGTGGTTGTCGCCCACCCACACCGATGCGGCGCCGACGATGTCGGCCCGGAAGAAGTGGTCGAACGTCCGGCCGCGCAGGTCGAAACCGATGCGCGCGTACAGGTCCTCGGCGAAGCGCTGGTGCAGGGCGGGGTCCTGGACGTCCTCCACGGTGCCCCAGACCTTCGCGTCGCCCTCGCTCACGTGGGTGTCGACGGTCGCTGTGTGCAGCGAGAACCGCGGATCGGCGAGCAGGTCGCGGAACTTCGCGGTCCCCGGCATCCCGCCGATCCACAGCTCGCCCTCGAAGAAGCGCGGCTCCATCGGGCTGATCCGGGGGAAGCCGTCGGCGCGCAGCGTGGCGAGCATGCACAGCTCGCCGGTCGCGGCGTGGCGGCGGGCGAACACCTCGGCGATGCGGGGCGCGACGGCGGCGAACTCGTCCCAGGAGGCCATCCTGCCACCGTAGGGCCGATGCGCGGCACGTCGTATCCCCGACCGGTCGGAGGGTCAGGTCGGGCGCCCACACGTCCACAAGGGCACGCTGTGGACGACGAGCATCGGCGCCGCCGGCTGCTGACCTGCACGGCACGGCGTCGCGAGCTCCGTCGGAGGCGCGGTGCACGCCCCGGGGCGCGGTTCTCGGGTCGCAGCGCGTCGGGATCGTCGGTGACCAACGGGAGGGCCAGGCTGCTCGACGAGGCCGTGAGCAGCCCCAGCGAGGGGTCGACCGGCACAGTGTGGTCGGTGAAGTCGCCTGCGGGCAGGCCGCCGCGTGCGACGACGCCGAACCCGTCCCGGCGCCATCGGGGGAGCCCAGCCCCGTCGTCGACCCACAGGAGCTCGACGCACGCGCTGGGGAACGGAAGCGGTCGAGCGCGGGCACGGCGTGAGGACCTGGCAGGGGAGATGGTCCAGGTCGGGCAGCCGCCCGGGTCAGCTACCGACCGCGCGCGACATCCACGAGATCGGCGCCGGCAGCGGTGGGGACGGGTGCCCAGAAGTCGGCGGGCGGCACCGCTTCGACGGTGACGTCCTCACCGGCAGGGGACCGGAAGCCGACGCGGAACGAGTGCAGGTACGTCCGCGGCTGCGGCGGATCGGTCTTCCGCATGAACAGCGGATCGCCGACGATCGCGTGCCCCACCCACGCCAGGTGCACCCGGATCTGGTGTCGTCGGCCCGTCACCGGGTGGGCGCGCACCACCACGGACTCGCCGTCGTCGAACAGCGACGTGCACTCCGTCCGAGACGCGAAGCTCTTGCGGGAGTGCTCGTCCTCCCGGCGGATGAACCAGCGACCATCCTCGAACCGGATGTGGTCACGGTCCGCGGCGACCCGGATCTTCCCGCTGCCCGCCGTCATCAACGGCAGCTCGACGGTCGCCGACGCCGGGAACCCGCCGGGCCGGCAGACTGCCAGGTACGTCTTCGCGACGGTCCGCTGCTGGAACTGCCGCGTCAACGCGCCGTGCGCTTGCGTGGTCTTGGCCAGCAGCACCGCGCCCGAGGTGACCTTGTCGATCCGGTTGACCCAGCGCAGGTCCTCGCCACCGTCGGCGGCGATGGTCACCAGGTCGGTGTCGTGGCGCTCGCCCATCACCGACAACCCCGCTGGTTTGTCGACGACGAGGCACGACTCGTCCTCCCACAGGACCGTCTCGGCGCGCAGCTCGGACCAGCGACTCACCTGCTGATCCTCTCAGGGTGCGCGCACCCCCTACGCTCCGGTTCATGATCGCCGCCGCTCGCCTGGTCGTCGCCGGACTGGTCGCGTTGCTGCTGCTCGCGGCGTGCAGCGCGGCGGTCGAGGGCTCCGCCGCGCCGGCGCGCATCGAGTTCCGCCCGGTGCTGGCGACCGGTGACGTCGGACAGGGCGGGCTGCAGCTGCGTGGGGCGGACGGCGTCATCTACGTGCTCGGCCCCGCAGAGCTCGACGGGAGCCACGTCGCGTCGGCGGAGGCGACGAACGAGTCCGGCACCTGGGCCGTCCAGGTAGGCCTGACCCCGGCCGGCGCGACAGCGTTCGCCGACCTCAGTGGACGCAACGTCGGCAAACAGCTCGCGATCGTCGTCGACGGCGATCTCGTGTCGGCCCCGATCATCCAGGCGCCCATCACGGGCGGAGCCGTCCAGATCAGCGGCGACTTCGACCGGACCGCCGCGACCCGCCTCGCCGACCGGATCATGGGCCGCTGACGACGCACTCCGCGTTGCCGGTGCCGACACTGCGGCTGACACTGCGGCGATGGAGAACGAGGACCGTGCGCGGCGGCACGCGGAGCTGGCGGAGACCCATATCGCCGACGACGACGCCGCGGGCCAGGCGTCACTGGCGGCCTACTACGCGTCGCTGGAGACGAACGAGCTCCTGCGACAGCTGCTGTCCCAACGCTCCTCGACCCCGCCCCGCCCGATGCCCCGGATCCCGCCGGACGAACCGGACCTCCCCGGCCGGGAGCGCCCGCCCCTGTCGCCACCGCTGCGCCCGCCGCCCCCACGCCCGGGCCTCCCGCCCGAGATGTGATGCGCCGAGACCGACGTCAGTGCTGTTCCCGGAGCGAGAAACAGCACTGACGTCGGTCTCGACGCCGGGCGGGCGCGGGGGCGACCAGGAACGACGAACGGCGCCGACCCGCGAGTGCGGATCGGCGCCGTTCGTGATGCACCTGGATCAGGCAGCCTGCTTGGTCTCCCAGAAGATCTTGTCGATCTGGGCGATGTAGTCGAGCAGCTCCTGGCCGTCCTTGGGGTCGACCGAGGACTTGGTGCCGCCGGGGCCGCCACCGGCCTTCTTGGTGGCCTTGTTGAACAGCTCGTGGAGCTCGGGGTACTTCTCGAAGTGCGGGGGCTTGAAGTAGTCGGTCCACAGCACCCAGAGGTGGTGCTTCACGAGGTCGGAGCGCTGCTCCTTGATCTCGACGGCACGCTCCCGGAACACCGGGTC
>NZ_BJVJ01000060.1 GCF_007989085.1 Pseudonocardia sulfidoxydans NBRC 16205 | reverse complement strand
CGGACTCTCGCGCACCGGCACCGGCGCCGATTCGGGGAAGTAGTCATCTGGGCGAACGCGCTGGGGGCGGGCGTGAGTTACCTCGGCGACGGCACGACGTTCCCGGGCGTCAGTCCAAAATGCGCAATCAGCCAGTGGAGAGACTCCGGGCCGCCTTCACCAGGGCCTGGACCCTGACATCACCGGAGTGATCCGGGATGCGGCTCAGCGTTCCAATCAAGGCGAGTGTGGCAGCCAGCGAGCCGTCGGGACCATAGATCGGTGCGGCGACACACCTGAGGCCGTCTGCCGACGCGTCACTGAAAGCAATCCGTGTCCGCCGCACGTCCTCACACCGATCAAGCAACCTTGCCCGTTCCGACTCTGACAGTCCAAGGGTGGCCCGTGCGACGCTCCGCTCATTCGCAAGGTGTGCAAGAAAGATTTGCCCCTGTGCCGTATTGATCGGCAAGGTCGATCCAACGGCAATCGAGATTCGAATGAATCGACTTTGCTCGTCGTGCACGCGCGCAACAAGTGGGCCGCTGCCGCTCCAAACGGACAACGTCGACGTCTCATGAACTTGTTCGGACAGTATTTGCATCACGGGATCTGCCCGACCGATCAGTGGTGCTCGATCGAGCGCGAGCAGACCGACTCGGGACGCCAGCGGACCCAAGCTGTATCCCTGGCCCTGGGTGTGGACAAGGAGGCCATGCTTTGCCATGGCGCTGAGATAGCGGTAGACCGTCGAGCGTTGAGTCCAAGCTCGCTGGTCGCCGATGCCAGGTCTATACGGGTGCGGTTGGTGCTGAACATGTTCAGCACGCTGGTTGCCCGTGCTAGGACTTGGAGGTCGCGGCCGTCGACCCGACCGTCGTGCACGGTGCGTGCGGATGCACTCACACGTGGACGAACCCGCTCCGAAGGCGTCGCTGCCTTCTCGCTCGTCATGTTCCTGCACCTCTTTGACGCTCACTCGGTCTCTGCCTGCAGCGCACTGCTACGACCCTTGGCAAATCTGCGGACCGCTCGCCTGCGATTTTAGCAAGAACCGTGCAGCAGCGACGGCACCTCACCGGCAGTGGACCCGAATGCGGCTCGGCCGGAGCAAATGCAGCAGAAACGGCCCGACAGCATCTTCCCTTCCGGTTCGCAGCCGATTTCCTCACGGCCACGCGGACGGCCGGCCCGTCAGAGCGCTCCTTCATCGTGTTCGGGGCTACAGTCCTCACCTCAGCGCAACTTCTCCCGAGCTTGTGCTCAGCGACGGGCGTACGGACCGCATCCAGGCAGGCAGACCCAGATCGCCGCGTCGGAGGCGATACACCTCGAGCTGCGCGCCGCCGTACTTCTCGGTCTGCCCGACCCAGTCCATGCCAACCCGGTTCGCCGTGGCCGCGCCTTGCCGATTCTCTGCACGGAGCACGGCGAAAATCTCGTCCGTGCCGACGGCGAATGCATAGTGCGCGATGGCGCGGCACGCCTCAGCCGCATACCCGCGCCCCCGCGCCACAGGCGCGATGCGGCAGTCGACGTGGACATCGAGGTCGGCCGTTGGCAAGTGAAGTAGCGATGCGGCACCGATCACCGCGGCGCTCTCTTGTGACACCACAGCCCACCGCCCACGCCCGGGGTCATTGTTCGCGCCGTCCGTGATCCAGCGATCAAGCAGTGTTCGTGCTGCCTCGCCGTCATCGATCGGGGTACCGCCGCTGTGCAGTTCAGGGACCTGCCCTTCGCTGAACAACGCGAACAGCGCCGCGACGTCGGTGACCTCCCAGGGTCTGACAAGCAGCCGATCGGTCAGGATTCGCCTATCGGGAACGGACGGATACCGTTCGTCCACCGCACTGCGCGTCACAGGCGTAGCCCGGTCAGGTCTGACGAGAGCGTCAGCCGGTGCGACGTCGAGACCCTTGCGGAGGATGAACGCTCCTGGCGGGCACTGGTCCCCGGTAACGATCACCGCAAAGCAGTTCTTCAACTGGGCCTGGAATTCAGAGGGCGCAACGTCGGTCACTGGGCACGGGAATCCCACCGCAGCGTTGACCGCGGCTTGGACCGCGATCCGGTGTTCTGCGCCTGGATGTTGGTCGCGATACCGGATTTGGCGGACCGGCTCGGTGATGAACGTGGTGTCGAGCTGGATGGCCGAGAGAACCGCGTGCACAACCTGCGCAACAGTGAAGTCGGTCAACTGGGCGACCGAGCCGTGCAGGTTAGCGCAGGCTGTGTACCTGGCGAAGAATGACGAGTCGACGACGGCGACGTCGTCGCCGTGCGCCATCGCCCACAACAGGAACAGGACGTCGGACCGGAGACGGGGGTCAGGGACCTTGATCATGTGCCTTCTGTCCAGAATGCAGGGCCGTCGGGGGACGGTCGAACGACCGGCCAGGAGTGGTCGTCGACCGTCCCTCGGCTCACCGGCTCGAGGCGAGTGCGTCGAGGATCGTGGCGGTCACCTGGTCCGGAGCCCCGACGCTGATGGCGTGCGAAGCGCCAGCCACCTCACGGATGCCCTTCGCCTGTGCCCGCTCTGCCATGAACCGGATCGCCTCGGCGGGGATATTGCGGTCCTGCTCACCGAACACGAACCAGGACGGCAGCCGCCTCCACGCAGGCGTGTCCGTCGGCAATCCCTCGACCAGGGCGGCCTCGGTCACAGGCCGCTGTGTCGCCGCCATCAGGGCAGCCGCTGCCTCCGAGCCATCGGCTACGAACTGCTGATGGAACAGGTCCGGTCGGATGCGGAACTCGTTCCCTCCGGTCGACACCGGAGATACTGTGAGCGCGGCGCCGAGCGTGCTGCCAGGAAACTTCGCCGACAGCTCGAAGGCGCTCTCGCCATGATCCGGAGCGAAGGCGGCCACGTAGACCAAGCCGACCACCGCGTCGTTGTCCGCCGCGGCCTCGGTGATCACCATGCCTCCGTAGGAGTGGCCGACCAGCACAACCGGGGCTCCGATGCCGGTGATGACGTCCCGCAGATAGGTGGCGTCGCCGGTGACGCTGCGGAGAGGGTTGGCGACCGCGACGACATCGACGGACTGAGCGCGAAGTTGTGAGATGACCGGGTTCCAGCTGGCGGATTCGGCGAACGCGCCGTGGACCAGGAGAACGGTGGGGTTCGATGCAGACATGTATTGATCCCTAATGGTGTGGGTGGGGGCCGGGCGCGATGGAGCTGTCGGGGGTCGACGGCCAGCCACGGCCGCCCTGTGACGCTTGGCTGCGAGAGAGGCGCGCCACAGACGCCGTCGACCGGGCGAGCTGGTGTCCTAGGCCGGCGCGTCAGCCGCTGCCGAGCGCCTCGCGAAGGACGGCAATGGCCTGATCGGTGGCTGCACGGGCGGCGCGACTCTCCCGCACGGGGTTGAGCATCATGAAGTCGTGCAGCGTGCCGTTGTAGCGGACACTTGTGGTCGGAACGCCGGCCTGGGCGAGGCGGCGGGCGTAGGCCTCACCCTCGTCGCGCAGGACGTCGTTCTCGTCGACCACGACGAATGCGGGCGGGAGGCCGGACAGCTCCTCCAAGCCTGCGCGCAGCGGTGAGACGGTGCTTTCTGCCCGCTGGACGGGGTCGGTTGTGTAGGCGTCCCAAAACCAGGCCATGCTCTTGGCCGTCAAGTAAGGGCCGTCAGCGAACTCCCGGTAGCTCGCTGTGTTTTGTGCGGCGTCGGTGACCGGGTAGTAAAGCGACTGGTGCACGAACGTGACGTCGCCGCGGCGCTTGGCCAGCAGGGTCAACGCCGCAGTCATGTTCCCCCCGACCGAATCACCGGCGACGGCCAGTCGCGATGCATCGAGGCCTTCCGAGGCGCCGTTCGCGATGATCCACCGGGCCGCGGCGTAACCCTGTTCGATGGCGACGGGGTAGCGAGCCTCCGGCGAGCGGTCGTACTCGACGAAGACCACTGCAGCGGTGGCGCCGACGGCGAGCTCTCGCACGAGACGGTCGTGGGTGCCTGCATTGCCGAGGATCCAGCCTCCGCCGTGCATGTAGAGGACGACCGGGAGGGCGCCCGGACGGCCGGCCGGCCTGACAATGCGAATCCGCACCTCGCCGCTCGGAGCAGGGAGCGTGCACCACTTCTCGTCGACCTCCAGCTTGTCGATCGGGAGGGCCTGGATGTCGTCGAGAACCTTTCGAGCTTCTTCGATGTCGAGCTCGTACAGATACGGCGGCTTCGACGTGGCATCGGCGATCTTCTGTGCTGCGTCGTCGAGGACGTGATCGTTCATTGAGCGGTCATCCTTTCCGAGAGTCTTGCGTGTCAGCAGCGTGGAGCACGGCGCGACCGCCGCTGTTCCAGTTCTTCGGCGGTCACGGGGACGAGCATCGGCTGGTTCGGAACGCCGAACATGGTGACGACGAACCGGGTCGTGGCGTCGTCGAGATTGTTGCCGTCCTGGTAGTGGATGACCTCGCAGCCGGGTTCCCAGAACGTTTCGCCGGCGCGCACGATCCGTTGGGGCTCGCCTTCGAGCTCGAAGCGCAACTCACCTTCGATCACGTAGCCGAAGGCGGGGCCTGTGTGCCGGTGAGGTGGACTACCGGTACTCCCCGGGGGCAACGTGACATGGATCGTCATCGCCTCGGACGGATCAGGCATCGGCGGGGTGTGCACCGAGCCCACGAGCGCGATCTGCGGTGGTGGTGTTGTCGGGCCCGAATCCTCAGGACTGTGCCGCTCAATTGCCATTGTTGGCCCTACTGGTTTTCCGATTGGTGTCAAGGTGTGGTGACGGAGGCGTCCGTCGTCGTCTGCTACGGCGAGGTATGGGGCCGGACGGCTGCTGCGCGTGGGCTGAAGCCGCCCGACCCCGGAGATCCCGGGCTACTGCTGCGCAAGCCACTTATCGAAAGTGACCTCTCCCAGCTGGGCATCGGAGCCGGGGAGGAGCGTCCGTTCGCTGATCCGCACCCCGAAATAGGGGGCGTAGTCGTCGGTGACGACCTCGCGCCGATCGCCCTTGGCTGCGAGTCCCTTGCGGATCAGCTCGTCGAGCCCGAACTGCTCTGGGCCGCCGATTTCTCGGATCCCGTTCACTGGCTCCCCGGCTGCGGTCCGGCCGACCCCCGCGGCGACGTCGTCGGCGGCCATGGGCTGGATCAGAGCCGACGGCAGGCGGACCTTGCCCTCAACGGTGCTGAAACCCACGATCGTCTTGACGAACTCGAAGAACTGCGTGGCATGGACGATCGAGTAGGGGCGACCCGATTCGCGGATCAGCCGCTCCTGTGCAGCTTTCGCACGAAAGTATCCGGAGTCCTGGAGCCGGTCCGTACCGACCACCGAGAGCGCTACGTGGTGCCCGACCCCCGCCTTCGCAGAGCACTTGAGCAGGTTCGTGGTGGCGGTCGTGAAGAACTCCATCGCCTGCTCGTCGGCGAAGGACGGGGAGTTCGACACGTCGACGACGACGTTGGCCCCGTCGAGCACCTCGGGGAGCCCCTCCCCGGTGAGAGTGTTCACCCCGGTGTTCGGTGCTGCGGCCACGGCCTCGTGGCCGTGCTCGCCCAGCCTGGTGACCACCTTCGAGCCGATCAGGCCCGTTCCACCGATCACTACGACCTTCACAATGTGTCCTTTCCTTCGACGTGACCGGCTGCCGAATTCGTCGGCAGCGTCACGAACGAGGACCACGTAGCCCGCGAATCCGTGACGTCGACGTCGATCCGCGCATCACGCGCAGCTGCTGCCTCATCCGTGCTGTGAGACGGAGCCGCATCGCACCCGGAAAAGGGTGGTGCCGGGGCGGCGCAACGGCTCCGGCCCCGGCCCCGACCCCCGGCCAGAGCGGACCTCGCACTGGCAGCAGCGGTGGATTGGAGCCGACGTCATCGCTTCGTGTCCTCGCGACCGCGTGTTGGGATGCCGCGTTAGCCAGGGCTCCACGTCAGAGGCTTTGCACGACGGGCCTCGGCACGTGGGGTCCAGGAGCAGAGGCACCGGGCCGGTGGCAACCAGGGGCGGGCTCGCCTTGGCGAGCTCCGGTGAGCTGGGGGCGCCGTGGTCAGGTCATCGAGGCTTCTGTCTACGGGCTCGAGGACGAGTCAGATACCCGGGCATACGGTTCAGCCTCGATGTCAGCGATCGCAGCCAAGTCGGCTACTCCGACCAACCCCGCGTCTGCCCCCAGTTCAGCTAGCTCGACCCGGGCAAGCGGCCGTAGGCCACGCCCGGTCACGTTCTGGTGGTAGGCGGTCACGGCCGGCTCGAGCAGAAGCTTGCCTGCGCGGGTTACACCACCTGAGAGGACGAACAGCGCGGGGTCGAGCACCGCAGCAAGCTGCGCGATACCCCGACCGAGCCAGCTGCCAACCTCCTCGAACGCACGAAGCGAGGTGGGGTCGCCCTCGAGCGCGGCGGCGGTCACGGTTGTCCCGTCAATGGCGTCGACTCGGCCGCCGGCACGGGTGATCAGGCCGGCGGCGGACGTCGGTGCAGCGGTGGCGATGCTCCGCGCGTGCCGGGCCAACGCGCGGCCGCTGGCGTACTGCTCGAGACAGCCACGCAGCCCGCAGGGGCAGGCGCGGCCGTTTGGGACCATCACGATGTGGCCGACCTCGGCTGCGGCGCCGAAGTGACCGCGTATGACGACATCGTTGGCCACGATGCCGCCACCTACACCGGTGCCGACGGTCAGCGCAACCAGATGGTCGTGGCCGCGGCCGGCGCCGAATCGGGCCTCCCCCCATGCGGCCGCGTTGGCGTCGTTCTCCACGACCACGGGAAGGCCGGTGCGCTGTTCGAGTTCCTCACGCAGGGGTGCGTTGCGCCAGGACAGGTTCGGGGCGAATCGGATCGTGGAGCGGTCGGCGTCGACGAATCCTGCCGCAGCAACGCCGATCGCTACTGCGTTGTAGCCGGCTCGCAACTCCTCGACCATCCCGACGATCGTTTCTCGAATCTGTGCTGCGTCCTCACGCGGCGTAGGCCGCCGGAGCCCGGCCAGGATGGCGCCGGATCGGTCCACGACCCCGGCTGTGATCTTGGTGCCGCCGGCGTCGACGCCGATCGTGACCGGCTGGTCCGTGGCCGAAGAAGTCGAATCGCTGTCGCCGCCTACCCCTCTCAGCACGGCAGTCATCGCTCGCCCGCCGATCCAAGGGCGGTCGCGCCGCCGATCTCCTCGAGTTCCCGGCCCTTGGTTTCATCCACCACGCGCACCACGAACAGCCCAGAGAGCAACGCGAAGAGTGCGTAGATGCCGTAGGCGAACACGAGACCCGCCGCGGCGAGAACCGGGAATGTGGAGGACACGATGAAGTTCGCGATCCACTGAGCTGCGGCGGCCACTGACAAGGCGGCCGCGCGGATGTGGCTCGGGAAAATCTCGCCGAGGAGCACCCACACCACTGGGCCCCACGAGACGCCGAAGAACACGACGAACAGGTTGGCGGCGACCAGCGCAACGGTGCCGTAGGCGCCCGGCAGGGAGAGGTCGCTACCCGATCCAGACGCCTGCGAGAAGCAAACTGCCATGGTCGCGAGGCTGAGCGTCATCCCCACCGACCCTCCGATCAGCAAGGGTTTACGGCCGACCTTGTCGATCGCCGCGATCGCCGCGATCGTGACCACGATGTTGGTCACCGAGGTGATCACGGTGATGGTGAAGGAGTCGGACTCGGAGAAGCCGACCGACCGCCACAAGCTGGTCGAGTAGTAGAAGATGACGTTGATGCC
Source organism: Pseudonocardia sulfidoxydans NBRC 16205 (assembly GCF_007989085.1). GTDB lineage: Bacteria > Actinomycetota > Actinomycetes > Mycobacteriales > Pseudonocardiaceae > Pseudonocardia > Pseudonocardia sulfidoxydans. Next base: position 29,477 of record NZ_BJVJ01000060.1, on the reverse strand, counting down.
AACGAACTGCTGGAACACCGAGAGCAGAATCCCGACCCAGACGATCGGCAGCAGCCCCGCACGGCGGCCACGGAGATCGGCCAGCCGTGGACGTGTCGTTCCGCCGAGTGCGGCGGCGATGTCGGTGATCTTGGTCTGGACCACGCCCGGGGTCCCAGCGTCGAGCCGGCGCAGCACGCCCGCAGCTTCCTCGAGACGCCCGCGGGCCACCAGGAAGCGTGGCGACTCCGGGAGTCCCCAGGCCAGCAGCGCGTAGATCACCGCCGGGATCAGACCGATCAGGAACATCCAGCGCCACGCGCCCAGACCCCACCACAGCGTGTTGGCGGCTCCTCCCGCCCAGTCCGCTACAACTGCGTCGGACAGCAATGCGAGGAAGATGCCGCTGACGATCGCGAGCTGTTGCAGGGACCCGAGCCGTCCCCGGATGGCCGCGGGGGAGATCTCCGCGATGTATGCGGGGGCGATGACCGAAGCCACCCCTACCCCTACGCCGGCAAGGACGCGCCAGCCCATCAGGTCCCATACAGTCACTGCCAGCCCTGAGCCGAGCGAGCTGGTGCCGAACAGCGCTGCGGCCAGCAGCATCACCCGCACCCGTCCGATGCGATCGGCGACGGGCCCGGCGAACCAGGCACCGATCGCGGAGCCGAGCAACGCACAGGCGACTGCGAAGCCCGACAGCGCTGAGCCGAGCTCGAAGTGGTCGGTCAGGGCATCTACAGCCCCGTTGATCACTGCTGTGTCGAATCCGAAGAGGAAACCGCCGACGGCGGCGGCGGCCGCAACAGCGGTTGCCCGTCTGGTGCCTGCGTGCGAGTCGAGTGTGGTCATCGGTGCCTCTCGGTGTCGAGTTCTACGTGATCAGGTGATTCGCTTCCACGCGGTGGCGACGGCGCATGTGGCCGGAGCGTGAGCAGGTCAGCGAGGCCGAAGCAGGAGGTTGCGGCTGGAAGCGTGGGCACCCAGTCGGGCTGCAGGCTCAGGAAACTGGTGGGATCCGCGCGCAGCAGCCCGATGAGTACCTCGGTGACAATTCGTCCACCGACGGGGCCGAGACCGTCGCCGCCGGTGCGGGCCTGTGCTTCCTTGAGGATGTAGAACCACAGGGGTGTGCCGCGCGGCCAGTCGTGCCCCAGCTCGACCTTGGTCAGCGGGGCCGCACCGAGCAGGTCAGCAACGGCTTCACCGCTCGGCAGTTCGGTGCTTGCCCCGCGAAGCAGGTCACGAACTGCCAGCGATCGAAATGCGGCGTTCTCGTTGGCTCCGGTGAGCTGCGGGGGCAGCTCGAGGAGGCTCGGGGCGAGGCGCCCGTCGACTTGTTTGGAACGCTGGGCGAGAGCTCGCCCGGGCAGATCGAACAGCAGCCCGAGGTCGATTCGTTCGTCGTCAGGGCGCGGCCCGAAGCCGACCAGGTCGGGAAACAACGGATACGTGGGCCCACCCTCGGTGAGCTGGTAGCTGTGGCGAATCTGGGCGTGTCCGTATCGGAAGGCAGCATCGGCGAACTCCAGCGGTATAAAAGCCTGCAGAGGCTGGGGCGCGTACCAACGGCCACCCTCCGCAAGGACTCTCCGCACCAGTTCATCGCCGACGAGCCGCGGCAAGAAGTCATGCACGACGATCCACTGGTAGTGCCAGGTCAAGGTGACGCGTGCGTGGTCGAACACGTCCGGCTCAGGCGCTCCGTTCACCCGCAACAGATCAACGATCGTGTTGTGAGCCTGCAGCAGCGCGATGTGCAGCGCCAACGCGATGGCATGCGAGTCGTTGCGGGGGTCCCCGATCAACGCCACGCCCTGCTGGTTGCGCGGCACATCACCACCGGTTAGGCCGAGGAGGAACTTCGCGGGGTCGGCGAGGTCAAAGAGAAAGGGCGCGCCGACCGGGCCGTCGGCGTAGATCATCTCCAGGTCCAACGCTGGGCCGCGGGCGTTGCGGAGGGCCTCGAGTTCGGTGTCGCCGTTGATGGGCGACCGGTCTGCGGTGATGTCGTGGGCGATCAGTTGGCCGAAGAAGGGCCACCCTGCCGCCTCCCGGGCGTCATCGCCGTCAACACTCTGTGTGTCCAGGAACGCCGCGGCGTCACAGATCCCACCCTTACCACCCGCGCGCACCAGCAGCCGCGGGTCGGCGTCCTGACGGCGGAGGTCCGGGAACATCCGTCCGTAGCGTGCCCCGCCGATGGGGCGGTCCACCGCGCGGACTAGGTGCAGGCAGCGATCCTGGGCGGCGGGGCAGGGGCGGTGCGGTGGGGTGCTCGCGCTTCCGCTCCGTCGTAGCTCGTGCTGGCAGCGGTCGGTTGCGACGGCCTGGACCGCGCCGAGGAGGTTGCGAAGACCCACCTCCTCGCGCTCGGCGTCAGCCGGGTCGAAGAGCCACTCTTGAATCGGGGCCAGGGGCGTCTGGCCTGGTGGCCGGCTCGCTTCCGTGCGGGAAAGCTCTGCACGGACAGCGTGCTCGAGGTTTGCGAGGAAGGCGTCGCCGCTGGTCGGGTGGGTCACGTCTTCTCCAGAAGGTGTGCACGAGCCACATCTTGGACCGCGTCGATGAACGCCTGCGGGGCCTCTTGCGGCAGGTTGTGGCCCGCGTCGGGGACCCGCCGGTGTGAGCGGGAGCCCACGAAGTGCTTCGCCGCGGGGTTGCCGTCGGTGGCTGGAAAGTTGCCGTCGCTCATGCCGTCGAGGGTGACCGCAGGGACGGTGATCGCAGGTTGCGATGCCAATCTTCGCTCGAGATCCGCGTAGGTCGGCGCCCCGGGCGCGTAGCCGAGGCGGTGGCGATAGGAGTGGATGACCACGTCCACGTAGTCGGGGTTGGCGAACGCCTCAGCGGTGCGAGCGAGAGTGGCGGGGTCGAACTTCCATGCAGGGGAGTTGCGGCGCCAGATCACCTCCGCGACACCACGAGGGTCCGCCGCGAGTCCCGCCCGTCCCCGTTCGGTGAGGAAGTAGTAGAAGTACCAGAACCCGGATTCCAGGTACGGGGAGATCGGTGTCATGGCGGTACCGATGTCCTGAATCAGATAGCTGTTCACCGACACGAGCCCGGCGCAGCGCTCGGGCCAGAGCGCGGCGACGACACAGGCGGCACGTGCACCCCAGTCGTAGCCCGCCAGGACTGCGCGGGGCATGTCGAGTGCATCGAGCAACGCGACGACATCGGCGCCCAGGGCGGCCTGCTGACCGCTGCGGGGCGTGGCCGCTTCGATGAACCGGGTCGGTCCGTGGCCGCGAAGATAGGGGACAACGACTCGAAATCCGTAATCGGCGAGCGCCGGGGCGACGTCGACGTAGCTGTGGACGTCGTAGGGGTAACCGTGCAGCAGCATCACCGCCGCACCCTGGGGTGGCCCTGTCGCGTGATAGGCCACATCGAGCACCCCCGCGCGAACGCGCCGGAGCGGCCCGAGCTTGTCGTCCGGGCCGGAATCAAACACGGTCACAGGGCTCCTCCCTCCGGGGGCTGCAACACGCAACCAGGCTGGAAAATGGGACAGGCCAAGAGAGGAATCCGTGACACAGCGGTCGCAGTGAGACGACATGTCACGATCGAGCGGGCTGAGCGGTCCTGGTTTGTGAAGAGTGTCCGGTCGAGTCGCGAGAGAAGAGCGGGAGCACCGGGTTTCAGACGGCTCCTCGGAGTACGCGTCAAGCAGAGTGCGGCTGGTCCCACCCGCCACCGGAGCTCTTCGTCCCCCTCACCCCGGCGGGCAACGGGCCACTCCGTCCTCGTCAGCACTGGCACGGGAGGCCCGCGGCGGCACTGCGCGAGGCGGACCGGCCATGGCCGAAAGCCAGCTCGCAGAAGGTTGTCACGTTCTGGCCTGCTGCCCTGTCCCTACTTGAAGGGGCCGGCCGAGCAACGCAGGCGACCGCAAGACGCTGGGACATCGGCACCGGCCCCGCTGGCAACCCCATCGCGGCAGGAGACGACATGGTCATCAGGGACAGGCTCGACCGAGTCGGGGCCCCGGGCGGGCAGAACAGATGAGCGCGGGAGAGCAGCGGATTGCGACCTCGGTGCTCGTGATTGGGGGCGGAGGTTCCGGCCTGCGCGCCGCCATCCAACTCGCTGAGGACGGCACCGACGTGCTGCTGGTCGGGAAACGCCCCATCGCGGACGCGCACACCACCCTGGCTGCGGGCGGCATCAACGCCGCACTCGGCACGATGGACCCCGCCGACTCCTGGCAACAGCACGCTGCGGACACGATCAAGGAAAGCTACTTCCTCGCCGATCCGCAGACCGTCCGCATCGTGACCGAAGGAGCTGCAGGCGCACTAGCGGACCTCCAACGATGGGGTATGCCGTTCGCCCGTGAGGCCGACGGCCGGATCTCGCAGCGGTTCTTCGGCGCCCATACCTTTCGCCGTACCGCCTTCGCGGGCGACTACACGGGGCTCGAGATTCAACGCACGCTCGTGCGGCGCGCCCGGGAGCTCGCCATCCCGATCATGGACACGATGTACGTCACCCGGATACTGACCCACGACGGGATGGTCTTCGGCGCGTACGGCTTCGACATCAGCGCCGGAACGCGGTACCTCGTCCATGCCGACGCCGTCATCCTGGCAACCGGCGGACACACGCGGATCTGGCGGCGGACCTCCTCGCGCCGTGACGAGAACGCCGGCGACTCGTTCCGACTGGCCCTCGGAGCCGGGGCCCGCATCCGCGATCCTGAGCTCGTCCAGTTCCATCCGTCCGGCCTGATCGAACCCGAGAACGCGGCCGGAACACTCGTGTCCGAAGCCGCGCGCGGCGAGGGCGGCGTCCTTCGCAACCGGCTCGGCGAGCGATTCATGGAACGCTACGACGCCGCCCGGATGGAGCTCTCCACCCGGGACCGAGTCGCCCTCGCTGCCTACACCGAGATCAAGGAAGGGCGGGGCACCCCGGGGGGCGGGGTATGGCTCGACGTCTCCCATCTGCCTCGCGAGACGATCATGGAGCGCCTCCCGCGCGTCTACCAGACGCTGATGGAGCTGCAGATGCTCGACATCACGACCACGCCGATCGAAATTGCGCCCACTGCGCACTACTCGATGGGCGGGGTGTGGGTTCGTCCGGAAGACCACGGCACCGGAATCCCCGGTCTTTTCGCCATCGGCGAGGCGGCAAGCGGACTGCACGGAGCCAACCGGCTCGGCGGCAATTCGCTGATCGAGCTGCTCGTGTACGGCAGGATCGTCGGCGAGGCCACGGCCGAGTACTCGGCCGGCCTGGCTGCCCAGCCCCGGGACGCGCGTGCGGTCATCGAAGCCCGTGACGAGGTGGACCAGTTGCTCGCCGCAGACGGCCCCGAGAACGTCCGCTCGCTCCAGCGAGCGATCCGCAACACGATGACCGAGCACGCCGGAGTGGTCCGAGACGAGGCCGGCGTGCGGGCAGGCCTCGCGAAGCTGAACGACATCGAGTCGGCCCAGACGCAGATCGGTGTCCACCCTGATCTCGCAGGCTTCCAGGACCTCGCGCATGCCTTCGACCTGCGGGCGTCGCTGATCGCGGCCCGGGCGACGATGGAGGCGGCACTCGAACGTCGCGAAACCCGAGGGTGTCACAACCGCGCGGATTTCCCCGCGCAGGACGACTCGCTGCAGCTCAACCTGGTGTGGTCCGGGCCAGGGCGGTTGGAGCGCGAACCGGTGGCGCAGACTCCGGTCGAGATCGCCCGGCTCATCCGAGAAGTCTCGACCGCCGGCAAACTGGTCGAGTGACCGAGTCGCACGGCTGGAGGCGTCAGCGGAGCGTGCCACCGGCAGCCGACATGCAGCCCGGGACTCCCCAGCCAGTCCAACGTTCGATGCCTGGGATGCCTCAGAGTCCCATGTCGTCGAGGATCAGCGCGGCACCGATGCCCAGCAGCCACACGTCCTTGGCGACCGCGATGCCCTCGTCGGTGGGCCGGATGCCGTCGTGCATCGCCGGAGAGCGCGCATAGAGCCCGAGCAACCCCAGCGACAATGCGCTCAGGCTCGCCCCCGCCGACCGCCCCGACACGCGCGGGATCAGAAGGGCGGCCGCGACAGCGATCTCCGTGCCTGCGAGCAGGCGCAAAAACCGTGCCGAATCGACATGGACGAGGAAGGGGTACGCCACGCAGGCAAGCTCGTGAACCTTCGCGGCGACTGCCTCGCCGCCAGCCCACTTGGCAGTCCCTGTGGTGAGTAAGAATGCGCCAGCCGACAGGCGCGTCGGCAGGTGGGCCCACCTCCAGCGCGATACACGAACCAGGCTGTCCATGGTGTGTCCCTCCTCGCGGACTCTGCCTACGACGGGCCGACAGTCGCCTGGCCACGGCAGAGCCGGTTGAGCTGCTGGCGCCAGGAGCCGACCTGCCTTGGCAGGTCGCGAGCGTCGACGGCGGCACCCTCGAATGCAAGCGGCACAGCTGCGGACGACCCTCCCGCGACCATCGCGGTTGGCTCCCCACCGAAGACAAGGAAACCGGCCGATCCGTGACACCTTGCTAGGTAGGCCACGCGGCTGCTCAACCACGTCGGAACGACGGATTTCCTTCTTCTGCGGACGGTGTAGCGTCCGAATGACGTCGTTTCGTTCCGTTTCGTGCGCCGAGGAGAAGCGCGATGACTGTGCCGGTCAGCGCGCTTGGCGGTCTGATCACCGACCTCGCCGACGGTCGCGGGCTGGCGGTCGTCGTTGCCGCCGGCACGAACCTCGACCCGTTCGCTGCCGCCGCCCGTGCAACCGCTGTGCTCGTGGTCGACGTCCCCCCGGATACCAGGCTCCAGGCGTTCGCGCTCGGCCCGCTCCTCGCCGGGCTTCGCGAGGCCGGCTTCGCGGCGCAGGTCCCGCTCATCCGTGCCACGGGGGTCCCCGCCCGTCTCCACCGTCATCTCATCCGGATGCTGCGCGACCATCTCAGCGCGCTCGACGATTACGCCGGCGTCCTGTTCCTGGTACACGACCAGGGCCGACTCGACCCGATCTCCCGCGCGTGGATCGACTCCGTCGCGGCCGGCGACGCCGAACCGTCCGTCGGGTGGATCGTGCGGGCCGGCCCGGAGTACGACCACCCACCCGACGGCGACGTCGGTGCGTTGCGCGCCAGCGTCCTGGCGCTGGATGAGAGCCAACGTCAGATCACACGGCTGCTCGCTGTATCTCAACTGGCGCTGACCCTCGCCGAGATCAGCGAACTCAGCGGCCAGGCTCGCGAGGCGTGTGAGGTCGCTGCCGGCACGTTGCGCGAGCGCGGAATCCTGGCCGTCTGCTCGGACGCCTACGTACTCAGTGACCTCGAGCTACAGGATGTCGTGGAGGCCGAGGTCCCGTCTGCGCTTCGTCGCGGCGTGCAGCGTGCGGTCCTGCGAAGGTTGCGGGGCCGGGTCGATCCCACGATGCTTGCCGAGCAGGCCTCGGTCTGCGCCCGCCCCGGCGACCCGCTGGTGATCGACATCCTGGTCGAGGCGATGGACGCCCTCGCCGAGGTTGATCCGGACGCGGCGGCGGACTACGGCGCGACCGCGGTGTCATTGTTCCCCGAGCCGGACGAGCGGCTCACCGGAATCGCGTGGCGGCTGCTGCCCCTGCTGTGGCAGACAGCACGGGTGGACGACGCCCGCGGGTTGGTGCGGAGAGTGTTCGCGGAGCGTGGCGGGGCCGAGGTCGAAGCGCAGGTACTGCTCTGGTTGGCCCGCTTCGACGGCGCACCGCGACGAGCCGTGGAGTTGACCAGTGCCGCTCTGGCGATCCCGGACGTCTCCTCGGTGATCCGGGCGCGGCTGTACAGCGTGCAGCTGCGAGCGCTGTCGACCCTCGGACGTACCGCCGACGTCGATGCTCTGCTTCCCGCCGCGCTCACCGAGGCACAGGCCGCCGGCGACGACGACGCCCTTTCCCGACTGCAGACCTGCGACGCCATCCGGCACTTCTACCGAGGCGAATTCAACCTGTCGGCCTCGCTGACCGCGCTCGCCGATGCGGCCTGGCAGCGGTCTGGCGCGCCGGCCGCCGAGTGGATGCCCGAGATGATCTGGAGCCCGCACCTGGCCATGGTCCTGGGCCGACCGGAGTCAGGGCTGCACAGGATCGACCGTCTCCTCGCCGAGCTGCAAGCGGGGTCACAACCTTTCGCGACGCGCTTCCTGCACGGCGAACGGGCTCTCACGCTGCTTGTGATGGGGCGCCTGCCGGAGGCGCAGGACGCGGCGCTCCTTGCCGCGACGGTCTCGCAGCAGCTCTGGCAGGTACCGGACGGAGCCGACGACCGGCTGCAGGCCATCGCATTGTCGGTGCGGCTCAAGGTCGCCCTCCACCAGGGCGACTCGGGCGTGCTCGGCGAGCTGCGCACCATCCTGGACAAGACCGATCCTGAGCCGGATTCCGAAGCAGCGCAACGCGTCGGCTGGTGGAAGTTCCTGCTGGACGACGCGGCCGGCGAGACTGGGAAGGTGCAGCGCAGCGTCGATCCCGCGACGCTGGCCATGGTGCCCTGGCTCGACCCGGCTGACGAGATCCTCATCGGCCGCGCACTGCTGACGCACGAACATCACCGGCCTGCCCGCGACCTCCTCGAACGGGCCATTGCGCGGATCGAATGCAGCGGTACACACCCGTTGGCTGTCACGATCGCCGCCCACCTGCGAGGCCTGGCAGAACGCGATGCCGCCGCGCTCGACCAGGCACGCCGGGGGTGGCAGGACTTGGGGCGGCCGCTGATCGAGGCGGCCGCGTTGTCCGACTTCGGAGCGATTTTGCTCGAGGCCGGTGACCGCGGGGGCGTGCATGCCATGGAGCAGGCACATACCCAACTCATGCAGCGAGATGCCAGTCGCGACGCGTGGCGCATTCGCTGGTTCCTGCGGGTTCACGGCCATGTCCTCGAGCCCGAGGCGCCGGGCTCGTTGGCCCTGACTCCGACGGAACGCCGGGTGGTCGACCGTGTGGGCCGTGGCGGCTCCGTCCGGCGGATCGCCGAGGACCTGGGGCTGTCCCCGCACACGGTGACCACACATCTGCGGCACGTCTATGCCAAGTTGGGGATCAGCTCACGCTCCGAGCTGGCGGAGTGGGTGCGTACCCGATGAGCGAGAAATCCTCGGCGTCGTCATCGCGAGCCGCTCTGCTGGTTCTGGGTCGAGAAGACGCGCTGGAGGCAATCGACCATGCGATGGTTGAGCTGGCCGCTGGTCGCGGGGGTGTGCTGGTGCTGGAGGGACCGGCGGGTTCGGGCCGGACCGTCCTGCTGACCGTGGTCAGCGAGTGTGCGGCCGAGGCCAACGTCCCCCTGATCGAGGCGGGGGAGGGCCGCCCTTTGTCGCTCTACCGGCTGGCCCGGCTCCGCCGATGTGGCGGAGCGGCAGACGAGTCCCGACCGCATCCGGCGGTCGTCGTCATCGTAGATGACATCGACATGTGCGACTCCGCCACGAGGTCGGCAGGCGAGCTTGCACCGCCCTTGCTCGGTGACACCGCGTTGCTTTGGGTTATCGCGGGAACCCCCGGGGCGGTCGTCCCGCAGAGACATCCCGGCGGGCGGCGGGTTCGTCTCGGTGAGCTGTCGACGCAGGCGGCTGAGATGCTGGTACGGCAGTGCACTGGACGGGACGAGGTGGACGACGTTCTGCGCGAGGCACTCGGCACGGTCCCGCTGTTCCCGCGACACATCCTCGAGACGGCACGTCGAGCCACCGGGTCGGCAAGCAACGTCGGCTGGCCCCGGTGCTTGTTGACGGGGCTGGGGGAGGACTCACGCCGAATCCTTACAGCCGGGGCGGCCCTGGGAACCAGGTTCTCCCTCGAGGACCTCGGTGCGGTCCTCGATCGTCCGGTCGCGGGCCTTGTCGAGCCGCTCCTCGCCGCGATCGGCTCTGGTCTGTTGCGCAGCCACGGCGACGACCTCATCTTCAGTCACCGTTTGGTCCGTGATCTCTTCGCAACCGGCCCCGGCGATGCCCTCGTCGCGCGGGCCCTGACCACTCTCGCGCAGAACAACGACGCCGACCGGCTCGTGGCGGCGCTGCGCGATCAGGGCATCCCCGACCTCGCGCTGGAAGACTTGCGCGAGCTGTCGAAGGCCGCGGCGTCTCGAGACCTGCGGTTGGCCGCCGACTTGGCACGCCAGGAAGCAGCCGAGCGCGCCGCCGACACCGGACCCGACGACGAGCCGGGCAGACAGGACGCCGCCGCCAGGATCATCTCCTACGCAGTGCAGGCCGGCGATCCCGATGCGGCTCGAACTGCGGCTGACACTCTCAGCATCGAGCATCCGCCCATGGTCGGGTTTGCCCTGGCCGAGGTGTTCCTCGCCTCGGACTCAGTGGCAGCGTTGACGGTGGCAGAGCGTGCCGAAAACCTTGCGACGACAGACCTGGAACGCGCTCGGCTCGCCGCGGTTCGGCTCGCATGTCACGCCTACGCCGACGCCTGCCGACCGGGTGAGATTCAACAAGCCGCTGAGCTCGCCGAGCGATCGGGAGACGCACGCGCCTGCGCGCTGGTCGGTCTCGCCCGGGCACTCGACGCCAGCGCCTCCGGCGATCTCGTCGAAGCACTCCGGCATGCTGCACTGGCCAGCGAGGTCCCCGATGGCGACAGTCACGGACCCGAATGGTGGATCGCTGGGATCTTCCGGGCGAAACTGCTCTCCGACCTCGGCCGTCTCGACGAAGCGACCCAGCTCTTGGACTCTATGGCCCGGTTGGCCGAGCGTCGCAGCCAGATCGGCGCAATCCCGAACCTGCTCATGGTCCGGGCGACTTGCGAGACCGAAGCAGGCAATCTGAGCAGCGCGGCAACCACCCTGCGTGCAGCGCGCCATCTCGCCCACGCGATCGGCCGGCCGTCGCTGGTGGAGACGAACACGGTGAACTTCCTCGTCCGCATCGCCCACCTGCGCGGCGATACCCACAGCCTCGCCGAGCTCCGCCCGATCCTCGAAGAGCGGCTTACCGGCGACGCCGGGCGTAGCACCACCGCAGCCATCGGACTGTTGTTCGCCGTAGACGTCACCTCCGACGCCGAGGTCGCTGAGTGGGCTCAACTTTCCGAGAAGCTTGACGGCCCTCGCCGCTACGCCATCGCACGTGGTCTCACCGACGAAATCCCCCGGCTGCGTGTCCTGCTCCGTCACGGTCTGCACCGGCATGCCGCCCGGCTGTGCCGTCTACTCACCACCCTCGCGGCCACGAGCGACGCGGCGCTACCCCAGGCTGCAGCCCAGCACGCAGAAGCGGTCATGCGAGGCGATGTCGAGACGCTACGCGATGCCCGAAACGCTTACCGCGAACTCGGCCGCCCGATGCTCGCGGCCCAGGCATCCGAAGATCTCGCTGAGGCCTCCGCCGAGCACGCTGAGCGCGCCGCAGCACTCCGCGAAGCCCGAGCGCTGTGGCTCGCGTGCGGCGCGCATCGCGAGACGGCTCGGATCGACAAACGACTGCGCTCCTCGGGCCTACGGCCACCGCGTGCCACCAAGCCGCGGATGGGCCTCGGGCTGACGGTGAGCGAGGAGCGAGTCGTTCGTGAGGTCGTGGCAGGACGGACCAACAACGCTACGGCCGAAGCACTGTTTCTGTCCCCCAGAACCGTCGCGGTCCACCTCCGGCGGATCTACGCCAAGACCGGCGTACGCAACCGGGCCGAGCTCATAGACCTTGTCCGAAAGCGGTCGACCGACGCCGACTAGCGCGATATGCGTACTACGCACGACGGCCAGGGGATGCGTACTGGCCCGACACCTGAGGTGATGTGTAGCGGTGCCTGCGCTCGTAACGTCGCGCTATGCCCGCACTCCTGCCTCGCTCGCTGCCGTCGGACCCTCTCCGTCTTCGCGGTGATCACCGAGCCGGACACGGCTGGAACCGCACCTCGGGGCCGAGGGCTACGGGGTCATGGTTGCGTGGCCGGCACAACGAGTGCGACGTGCTGGATCGGCTGCTGTCCGACGTTCGCGCGGGGCAGAGCCGCGCCTTGGGCGTCCGGGGCGAGGCAGGAATCGGTAAAACAAGTTTGCTGGACTATCTCGCAGCGCGGGCGACCGAGTGCAGGGTCATCCGTGCGGCGGGTGTCGAGTCCGAGATGGACTTCGCCTTCGCCGGCCTGCACCAGCTCTGCGCCCCTTTCCTCGACCGCCTCGATCGGCTGCCCGCCCCACAGCGTGATGCAATGAGTGCCGCGTTCGGACTCCGGCACAGCGATGCCCCCGACCTCTTCCTCGTCGGCCTGGCCCTGCTGAGCTTGCTGTCTGACATCGCCGAGGACGAACCCCTGATCTGCCTGGTCGACGACGCCCAATGGCTCGACCAGGCTTCCGCGCAAGCACTCGCTTTTGTCTCCCGGCGGCTGCTCGCGGAATCGGTCGGCCTGGTGTTCGCGACCAGGTCGGAATCCGCCGCCGAACAGATGACGCCGCACCTGTCGGAGCTACACCTCACCGGGCTGGGTGATGCCGACGCCCGCGCGTTGCTGCAGGGTGCCCTGCGAAGTCCCCTCGACGCGCCGGTCTTCGCCGAGATCCTCGCTGAGGCGCGCGGCAATCCCCTTGCGCTGCTTGAGCTGCCTCGCAGCCGCACCCCGACCGAGCTCACCTTCGGCTTCGCAGGGGCCGGCGCGGTGCCGCTGGCCGGCCGCATGGAGCAAGGATTTCTCCGGCAACTCCAGCCGTTGCCCGCTGCCACCCGGCGGCTCCTGCTCATCGCCGCCGTCGAACCCGTCGGCGACGTGACGGTGCTGTGGCAAGCGGCCCAACACCTCGGGATACCGCCGGGAGCAGCTGCTCCCGCCGAAGCCGCGGAGCTGATCGAACTCGGTACCCGTGTTCGCTTCCGGCACCCCCTGCTGCGATCGGCTGTCTGCCGCGCCGCCGACGTCCGCGACCTGCGTGAGGTACACGGCGCACTCGCCCACGTCGTCACCCTCGACCCTGACCGCCGAGCCTGGCACCGTGGGCAGGCGTGCGCCGGACCCGACGAGAACGTCGCCGGCGAACTTGAACGATCCGCAGACCGAGCCCACACACGTGGCGGCTTCGCAGCCGCGGGCGCGTTCCTGCAGCGCTCCGCCGAGCTCACCCCGGAACCGTCACGACGCGGGGCACGCCTGCTCGCGGCCGCACAGGCCCGGCTCCACGCCGGCGAGTTCGACGCGACAGCGCGCCTACTCGGCACCTGCGAGTCCGAGCGGCCCGACGATCTCCAGGGTGCCAGGATCGACCTCCTGCGCGCCCAGCTCGCCTTCGCCTCAAGCCACAGCAGCGAAGCAGCACCGCTCCTGCTCGCCGCGGCGAGGCGACTCGAGCCACTCGACGTCGCGCTGGCCCGCGAGACCTATCTCGACGCCTTCAACGCTGCCATGTTCGCCGGGCGCCTCACCCGCGGCGTCGGCCTGCAAGAGATCGCCCGCGCCGCGCGGCGTGCCCCCACGCCACCCAACCCCCAGCACAGCGACCTACTCCTGGAAGGCCTGTCGGCTCTGTTCACCGACGGCTATGCCGCAGCAACACCGATCGGGCACCGAGTACTGCAGGCCTTCCGCAACCAGGACGCCACGAGGAGCGGCACACGCTGGCTCTGGCTCGCCTCGATCACCGCGGCAGACCTCTGGGACGACGAGAGCTGGCACGACCTGTCCAGCCGCCACCTCACGACTGCCCGCGAGACCGGCGCACTCAGCGAGCTTCCGCTAGCCCTGCACTCCCGCATCGTCGTCCAGCTCTTCGCCGGGGAGCTGACCACCGCCGCCCACCTCCTCGAAGAGTCGAAAGCAGTGGCCGAAGCGACCGGCGGAGACATCGCGCCCTACGGGGCCCTCGCCCTGGCCGCGTGGCAGGGCCGCGAGGACCACGCCCGGGCACTGACCGCCACAGCCATGGACGAGATCGTCTTTCGTGGTGAGGGGATCGGGATCACCGTCGCACAATGGACCAGCGCGCTGCTGTTCAACGGTCTCGGCAGGTACGACGACGCCGTGACCGCTGCCCAGCAAGCCGCTGAGAATCCGCAAGAGTTGGGCGCGGCGAACTGGGGCCTCACCGAGTTGGTCGAAGCCGCCTCCCGGAGCGGCAGACGCGACCTCGCCGTCGCCGCCCTCGAGCGGCTCTCTCAGATGACCAAGGCCAGCAACACCGGTTGGGCGCTCGGCGTGGAGGCACGCTCCCGTGCGCTGGTGACCGATGGTGCCGCCGCGGAGCCCCTCTATCGGGAAGCGATCAGTCATCTGCGCCCCACCCGGGTCAAGGCCGAACTCGCCCGCGCCCACCTGCTCTACGGGGAATGGCTGCGCCGCGAAGGGCGACGGATCGACGCACGCGAGCATCTACGTGCCGCCCACGACATGTTCGTCGCGTTCGGGGCGGGAGCGTTCTCCGAACGCGCCCGGCGCGAACTGCACGCCACGGGCGAGACAGCCCGCCGACGGGTTCCCGAGACCGAGGGAGACCTCACCGACCAGGAACTGCAGATCGCTCGACTCGCTGCCCAACGACACACCAACCCCGAGATCGGGGCCCAGCTGTTCCTCAGCCCTCGCACCGTCGAATGGCACCTCCGCAAGGTCTTCACCAAGCTCGGCGTCAGCTCCCGTAGGGAACTCGTGAGAGCACTGCCCAGCTCGGTGGTCGCAGCGCGATCGCTCTGAGAATGGACCCCGCGGACGCGTGTTCTCGCGCCTCGACCCCCAGCCCCGGGTCAATCCTCGACCGGGTCCGCATACCCCCTGCTGCGCGTCTCCTCATCACCCCCGCGCTGGAGCAGGCGGACGTCGTCTTCTTCGATCGCCCGTGCCTCAGCCAGCACATGGTCCAGGCTGCCCGACGGGATGATCACAGCCCCAGCGGCGTCCACGAAAGCGAAGTCTCCGGGGTTCACACACTCCCCGCCGACCTCGACCGCCACGTTGGCTGCGAACGGCATCACGCAATCGCCGCCCCAGCGGATGGCCTCACCTCCACACCACGTGGCGAACTCGAACCGTGAGAGCTCAGCGAAATCCCGCACACGCCCATCGGTGAGCAGACCCGCCATCTCTCGGCATACCCGCCAGAGGACAGCACGAGGACCGCACCCGGCCCCACGCCCTTCACAGCGTGCTCGAGCAGCTGAGCGAAGCCCAGATCCGACTCGGGAAGGTCGTCTCGCACAGGCATGAACGCCATGGTGACAACTGGACCGAACAACACCCGGGCGGTGTGGGACTGACCAGTGTGCTACAGCCAACCAGTGGGCCGAGGTGCGCACGATGCCGGTGCATTCGCCCCATCGCATCGACCAATGACGCCGACCGCAGACCGGTGACCGGACTGTGTCGCCTACGCCCCACGTCGTGCGACCCTGCCCGCGCCGCCGCACCCACTACGGGGCCTTCGGCCCACTGTGTGGCGCACAGAGACCCGCACCTCGCCGGCCGCACCCATGACCGGGTCCAGCGCCCTCACCTCCCGATGCGCGACTCGCCGCTCGTCCTCGCTCAGGCCGCCCCACACTCCTGCGCGTTCCCTTTCCACGAACGCCCAGGTCCGGCACTGGAGAAGGACCGGGCACCGCGCACACACGGCCTTCGCCTCGGCCAGTTGTGCCTGGCCGGGTCCGGCCGGACCGGGTGGAAAGAAGAGGTCCGGGTCCACCTCGCGGCACGCCGCTCGAAAACGCCAGTCCATCGTCGATCCCTTCGCCAGCTTCGGATGAGCCCTTCGTGCCGTGCGACACCAGATCGGGATGACGAGGTCCAGTCGCTACGGCGGCGACAACCACATTCGCCGCGATACGCGACGGATCGCGCCAGGGACTGTCCCCGGTCCACGGTTTGGCGTCCACCCGGGAACTGCCCGCCCGAGTGACGCCCCTCATCTGGCCAGCTCAGAAGGCGGCCGCACCCAGACCGACGGTCCTCGCGTCTAGGAAAAGCCCGGGTCCTCGTCCCCTCGCGGTCTGTCACCGGGCAGCCCAGGGCCCTGGCTCCATCTCTCACCGGCGCCGCTGTCGCATGAGCCCAGGCACGTTCCCTGGCGCGAGCGGGCCACATACTCGTCGACGGTGAACGGGTCCGACGATTCGCGACCGCCGGACCCGATGCCCGCTGCATCCCGCCGATGCAAATTCCCACGAAGGAAACGCGATCCACATGCTTACCCCCACCGTGGAAGCCGCCCCGGACGCCGACTCACCGCATGACACCGGCAGAGACTTCGAGGAGATTCGACGCCGGCTGTTCGGCATCGCCTACAAGATGCTCGGGCGGCCCACCGACGCCGAGGATGTCGTGCAGGACGTCTGGCTCCGCTGGCAGGGCATCGACCGTACGCGGGTACGCGACCAGGTCGCATATCTAGTCACCATCACGACCCGGCTCGCCCTCAACGCAGCCACCTCGGCCCACGCCCGTCGCGAGATCAGTACGGGCGGGTCATTGCCGGAACCGAACGCCGCCACGGCCGACCCCCTGGCGCAGCTCGAGCGCCACGAGTCCCTCGAATCCGCCGTCGAACTCCTGGTCGAACGACTCTCGCCGGTCGAACGTGCCGTGTACGTGCTCCGCGAAGCGTTCGACTACCCGTTCCGTGAGATCGCCTCCATCCTCGCGACCAGCGAGGCGAACGCCCGCCAACTCGCCCGCCGCGCCCGCATGCACATGGCGGGACAACGTTTACAGCCGGTTACCCCGTCCGACAGAGATGAACTGCTCGCAGCGTTCGTCCGAGCATCCCGGGCGGGCGAGATGGCTTCCCTCCTCACCGTGCTGACCTGTGGGCCCACAGCTGGCCCGCAAGCGCACCTCGGCTCACGTCGATGTCTTGCCCAGGTCGCATCGTGAGCGGGGACGGGCCGGGACCGACGCCTATCCAGCCGCCGCCCCGCTACCCAGCGAGCGGATTCACTCACCGACACCGCGCCATCTTGCGGGCCATCGACACGGGCAGGGCGGAGGTGTTGTGGGGGTGTGTCCCCACCCTTCTCATCGACGGCCTGTTCTGCGACCAGACCGCGGCTAACGACCTCTTCCGTGCTCGGCTGATCTGCGGCGAGCCAGCGCCTGCTGGTCACCGTGGCATCGCCAAGATCAACCACGAAGCGGGCGCGCCTTACGGGATTGGCCCACAGCCCGCCGGCGAGCAACTGACCGACCACACGACTACCGCCCGCGCCTCTCACGGAGAGCAGCGATGAACGCAACGCCACTCGAGCTCGTCGACTGCCCAGCCTGCGGCGCCCCCGCCGAGGTCGTCGACCGCTTCACACTCAGCAGTACCGACGGCCCCGTCGAGCACGTGAAAGTCAGATGCGTGCTCCGTCACCACTTCACGATGCTCGCAGAGCCCCGGCGGACACCGCAGCCCGACGGCGAGGCTGCAGACCGCATCGACCCGAGCCAGGCTCCCGGGACGGGGACCGCACAGTCGCGCCCCGAGACCTGATCCTCCACGAGACGCTGACCGGAGGTGGGAAGTCGCCCCCGTCAGCTCGGCCCGCCGGAACATCCCAGCGTCAGAGTCAGCGTCCTCCGTCGTCACAACACGCTGCGCTGGTTTGTCCTTGCTAAGCGAACGGTCCACTCGGATCGCCCGGCCTTTACCAACACTGCGTGCGGCGGCCGTGGGGGCCAGCAGACCGGCGCGGTGCCGACCCCATCGGACAGACGAGTCGAAAGATCACGGAAAATGGACTGCACACGACGATTCCCACGAAGATCGAGTAGTAGCCGTACCGAGAGGCTGCCGCGCATCGTCGTCGTGGGAGCAGGGTTCTCCGGGCACACTGCAGCCAAGGGACTGCTGCGCCGACTCCGAGGGCGTGCACGGATCACAGTGATCGATCAGCAGGATCACTTCCTGTACCTCCCGTTGCTGCCCGAGGTCGCCGTCGGAACCCTCGAACCGAGGCGGATCGCGGTGCCACTGGCCGACTCGCTGCGCGGCGCAGACATCCGCTTGGGGTCTGTCGACCAGATCGACATCGACGAACGAAGCATCGCCTGGGTCGACCCGGACGGCGGTCGAGGACAGGTTCAGTACGACCGGCTCGTGCTTGCGGCTGGCAGTACCCACAAACTGCTCCCGATCCCGGGCGTCGCCGAGTACGCCCACGGATTCCGTAGCCTCCCCGAGGCCATCTACCTGCGAGACCACCTCGTCCGCCAGGTCGAACTCGCATCCGCGTCGATGGACCCGGCCGAACAGCGTGCACGACTCACCTTTGTCACCGTCGGCGCGGGGTACACCGGCACCGAAGTCGCGGCACAGGGCGCCACACTCACCTCGCTTCTCGCCGAGAGCCGACCAACACTGCGAAATATTCCCGTCCGCTGGTTGCTGCTCGACCTCGCCCCGCGTGTCCTGCCCGAACTCGATCAGGCCCTCTCCCGCACAGCCACACGGGTTCTGCGTCAGCGCGGAGTCGAAATCCATACCGAGCAGTCGCTTACCGAGGCTATGCCGGGGAAGGTGCGGCTCAGCACCGGCGAGGAGGTCGCCGCTCACACCCTGATCTGGTGCGTCGGCGTACGACCCGACCCACTCGTCGCCGAGTTGGGTCTGCCGACAGACAAGGGACGCCTCATCGTTGGTCCTGACCTCGGTGTGCCCGGCCACCCGGAAATCATTGCCTGCGGAGATGCCGCAGCGGTGCCGGACCACACCCGCGGCGGAGCGCCGACCGCGATGACCGCCCAGCACGCGACCCGCCAGGGCAGACTCGCCGCCCGCAACATCGCAGCCTCGTTCGGGTACGGCCGCAGCAGCACCTACAGACACCACGACCTCGGATTCGTGGTCGAACTGGGTGGCGCAGACGCAGCTGCCAACCCCCTCGGAGTCCCGCTCTCCGGGTTCCCCGCGGCGATCATCACGCGCAGCTACCACCTGCTTTCGATGCCCGGCAACCGACTGCGCGTAGCGACGGACTGGGTGCTGGACGCCACCGTCGGTCGACAGGCGACCCAATTCGGCATCGTCCGAGGCGAGCACGTACCGCTGGAGGCTACGCGGCCGGCGCCACCAAACGAGAACGCCGACCCGGTGACCAACCCCGCCCAGCCCTCCAAAAGGTCGATACGTCGGTGCGACAGCAGTTCACACGAAACCCCGAGGAAACCGGATTCGAGTGGACCCGTCGAGGGTGTCCCGCGACTGCGATTCTTGCGCGGGCGGCGCGCGGTACAAGCCGGTCGGCCCTAATCCTTTCCCGGCCAAGGCGGCCTGGCGGAATCAGACAGAATCAAGCGGCAACGGAGAACCAACATGGGTCATCTATCGGAAGAATTTTCCCCGTGGGACCTCCATGGGCGCCCTGAAATCGCAGCCGGCGCCGCACGTCGACTACTCGAGACGATCCGACTGCGAGGCCTGGGCGGCACCGGACCTGTCGAGGAACGCGTGATGCTGGGGCTGGCGCGACTGCTCGACGCCGTCGCGTTCTCCCTGCGCCGGGGAGACCGGGTGCACACCGGAGTGATATCCGCCGCCATGGAGACATCCCGTGACTTGCTCCACCATTTAGCGGAGATTCCGCCATCCGCGCGCCACCACCTGCCGGCTGTCCCTGAACGTCCCGACCGATGAACCGCGATGAGGAACGAGTTCTGTGGAACATCGGGCGGCGACTCGAACACGATGATCCGACGCTCGCAGAGCTACTCGGGTGGGCGCCAAAAGATGCTCGATTCCTAATCCCCCGGCCCTGGGTAGCCAACTCGCTTGCATGGACACTGCTCATGATCGGACTTCTCCTCGGGGACAGTCTGATTGTTGTCACGGGTGCGCTCGGAGCTGTGGTTGCGCTGGTCGCCATCTATACGGAGCAGGTGTAACAAGGTCTCTCAGGCGCAACTGTTCTCTGCATATCAGTCGACAGAACCTCATGGGTCTCCCACGATCGGCCGGCCCCACACCGGCTGCCCAGGTGGGCGGCCAGACCGCGGGCCGCGACGGCCGCAGCTTCGGCGACGTCGGCCTGATCGATCCGGGTCGACCCAACTGCAGTGCGGGACGCGCGCTCGAGGTCGGCGACGAACTCGGCAACCGTCCCCGGCCGCGGGCCCGGGCCCCGCCGCTCCTGCTGCCAGACGAGGTGGTGTCTAATGGCGATCACGTGAGACCTTGCGAGAACATGCAGCCAGGCGAGCCGGTGCCGCGTCACGTCAGGTTCGATCACCGCAATTGCGTAGCCAGAGTACGGCCGGCAGCAGGTCTTCGCGCGACGTCGTCCTCAGACGTTGGTCGAGGTTGCTGAGGGCGATGTGAGCTGCGGGAAGGGTGATCGACAGTCGTGTGGCGATCTCGGAGATCGTCGGCTCGGCCCCGTCTGTTCCCTCAAGGAGGATGTCGAGTAGTGCCGTCTCCTCCGGGGCGAGCTCGGGAGTGTGGACCTGGTAGCGATCGGCGACCCAGCGTTGCGCCACGGGCGCCAATTGGGCGAGGTAGACGTCGCTACGCGCATCGTCGGCGTCCTCTCGGTCCGGTCCGTCCACGTGCTCGGCGCCGAGATCTACGTTGATGGTGAGCCAGTCGTCGCCGTGTCCTGCGTTGTTGTAGGCGGCCTCCATGTCGATGCACCGGTCTCGCCAACGGTTGGCGGCCTCGGAGGTCCATCCGTGGTCAGCGGCTCCGCGTGTCTTGAGCAGGAAGTCCTCGATCGCGTTCTTGGTCAACCTCAGCTCAACGACTGCGGTGCGGCTTCGTCCGTCGAGGAGTCCGGTGAGGGAGTCGTCGAGTGCTTCAGGCTCGTTGAGGAACCACACTGTGCGGTGGCTGCGGGGTCCTCGCCTCGGGCGAACGCCGCGGCGATCGAGGCCTCGCGTTCGGCTCGACGTCGCGAGTCGTCGATGGGCCCGTGCTTGCGGGCCAGCGTCGCCCGCGACTCGACACTGAGCAATTGCTCGCGGGCGAGCATCGCCATTCCGGCGTAGGCCCCAGCCGAGTTCGCCGCCGGCGAGAATGGCGGCCACGTCCGGTGCTCCTGCATAGGGCAGGCCGAGGACGAGGAGGCTGACCGGGGCGTTTTCGTGCGACCCCGTCTCCGGCCGGAGGATCGCGGCGTCGGATCGAGGGTATCGACGTCGCAGGAACCAGGGAACAGCGAGAACGAGCCCGGGCCGTGGGCACGGTAGCTCGTCGGCGTCGCGGACAGTGTCTCGTTGAGGCGATGCCCAGTAGCACTCGCGGCCGTGGAACAGTCCGGGCCCGATCGCGGCTTCGGCGAGGGCCCGGAGAGCCTCGTCTTCGCGGGATGGCATGGAGGACGCGCCGAGGGGCGTGTCCGGGCGGTCGTCTGTGAGGCGTCGGGGTGGCCGGAGTTCGAGATGATCGCAGTAGGCCACTGGGCGGGGTGTGCCCATCCATTCCACGCGGACCTTGACGTGCCAGCCGTCGAGCACGATCGCCATCGACGGCCGCGCGCCGCTCGTTCGGCGCCACCCGGGCGCTGCGCTCGGTCTCGTTCGAGATCGAGCGCGGGTCGATCCACGCGCTTCTGGGTGGCAACGGCTCCGGAAAGTCCACCATGATCAAGATCATGGCCGGCTTCCACCGGGCCGACCCCGGCGGGACGATCACCGTCGGCGAGCGCACGCTGGCGGCGGACGCGACGTCCGCCGACGCTGCCCGGGCCTCGGGCCTGCGCTTCGTGCACCAGACGCCCGCGGTGTTCGACACGATGACCATCGCTGAGAACATCGCGATGGACGGCGGGTTCCCGACGACGGGGCCCGGGATCAACTGGTCGCGGCTGCGCAGGCGCACCCGGGCCCTCCTGGAGCGCTTCGAGATCCCGGGCGGCCCGGACACCGAGCTCGGGACCCTACGGCCCGCCGAACAGACCATGGTCGCCGTCGCCCGCGCGCTGCAGGACGTCGACGCGTCGAGCCACTGCGTCCTCGTGCTTGACGAGCCGACGGCGTCGCTGCCGCCGCACGAGGCGAGCCTGCTGCTGGGTGCCCTGCGCTCGCTCGCCTCGTCCGGCCAGGCGATCCTGCTGGTCAGCCACCGGATCGACGAGGTGCTGGCGATCGCGGACGCCGTGACGGTGCTGCGCGACGGCGAGCTCGTCGTCTCGCGGCCCGGCGCAGGGCTGACCGAGGCCCAGCTCGTCGAGTACATCGTCGGGCGACCCGTCGAGACCGTCTACGCGGAGCCGGCGGCGACCATCACCGGCGAGACGGTGCTCGAGCTGCGCGGCGTGACCGGTGGTCCGCTCCGCGGCGTCGACCTGCATGTGCGCAAGGGCGAGATCGTCGGGGTCGCCGGCCTGCTCGGCTCGGGTCGTACCGAGCTGCTCAGGATGGTCTTCGGCGCGGACCCGGTCGAGAGCGGCACGCTCCGGCTGGGCGGCGCGGAGTTCGCCGCGCGCATCGCCGTCGGAGGCCATGGCGGCCGGCATCGCCTACGTCCCCGAGGACCGCGAGCACGAGGGGATGCTGGTCGACCACTCGGTGCAGGAGAACATCTCGCTGGCCTCCCTGCGCTCCGACCGGCGCCGGCTGCGGATCAGCTCGCGCCGGGAGCGGAGCGACACCGCCCACGCGATCGAGCGGTTCTCGATCCGCGCCCCGGGGCCCGACGCGCTGATGTCCTCGCTGTCGGGCGGCAACCAACAGAAGGTCGTCGTGGCCCGCTGGCTCCAGCGGGAACCGCGGCTGCTGCTGCTCGACGAGCCGACCCAGGGCGTCGACGTGGGCGCCCGCGCCGAGATCCACCGCGCCGTGCGCGACGGGGTCGAGGCGGGTCTCGCCGTGCTCCTCGTGTCGTCGGACATGGAGGAGCTCGCGCTGGCGTGCGACCGCGTTCTCGTGCTGTGCGGCGGCCGCATCGTCGGCGAGGTCGGCGCCGTCGAGCTGACCAAGGACCGGCTGACCGAACTCGTCTACCTTGCAGAGGAAGCGTCATGACGACTCCCGGCTCGCAGGTCCGTGAGCGCCCGAACCCCGTGGACGGGGGGAATCGACCGTCACGCGCCCGCCCGCGTCCGAGCCTGCTCGATCTCGGCGAGCGTTTCGGCCTCGTCGTCATCCTTGTGCTCGAGATCGTGTTCTTCGTGGTGATGGAGCCCGAGACGTTCGGCACGGTGGCCAATGTTCGGATCGTCACGACGTCGATCAGCGTGCTGGCCGTGCTGGCGATGGGCCTGATGCTCCCGCTGCTCGGCGGCCGGTTCGACGTCTCCACGGGCGCGATCCTGTGCGTCAGCTCGGTCGCGACAGCCTCGGCGATGAGCCGCTACGGACTGCCGTTGGGCGCGGCGATCGTCGTCGGGCTGGTCCTGGGCTGCGCCATCGGGGCGGTCAACGGGCTGGTGGTCGCCTACCTGGGCGTCAACTCGATCATCGCGACGATCGGCACTGGGACCGTGCTCATCGGGCTCGTCCAGGCCTATACCGAGGGCCTCCCGATCCAGAACGGCCTGTCGCCGTGGCTCGTCGAGCTCGGGAACCAGAACCTGCTGGGCGTGCCGACGCTGTTCCTCATCGCCGTCGTGGTGTGCTTCGCGTCCTGGTACCTGATCACCCAGACGCCGTGGGGTCGGTTCCTCACGGCCACGGGGTCGAACCTCAACGCCGCGCGGCTGAACGGAATCCCGGCGCGGCGCATCGTCTTCCAGAGCTTCGTCGTCTCGGGCCTGCTCGCGGGCATCGGCGGCATCATGCAGATCGCCGCCCAGGGCAGCGGCGACCCGTCGATCGGCGGGATCCCGTTCATCCTGCCCGCGCTCGCCGCCGTCTTCCTGGGGGCGACGACGCTGCGCCCGGGGCGCTACAACGTCGGGGGGACGGTGCTCGCGCTGATCTTCATCGCAACGACGATCAGCGGCCTCATCCTCGTCGGGCTCAAGCCCTGGGTGACCGACGTGTTCAACGGGGCGGCGGTCGTCGTTGCGATCGCCATCTCCGCGCAGGTGCGCCGGCGGCGCACGGGCTCGATGGGCGTCGGCGGATAACCGCGGAGCTGCGGTCTCGAGGGAGGTGGAACGGAACCCGTCGAGACTTGCGCCGGTCGTGAGCATCTCACTCCAGGACAACGTGTTCAGAATCCACATTCGACACGAGGGACGACTGCGCTTCCCCGCCCCGCCGGCGGACATCCGGCGATGAGACGGCGGGCGCCAGGTGACGGCCTTCCCCGTGATCACAGGCGTTGCTGATCGGCTCCCGCGCGCGACCCGGGGCCCGACCGGAGATCCTGGAGGCGTGAGGCCCGCGGGAGCGGGACGTCGACGAACCAGGGAGGGCGCATGGGCGCGCCGTTGGACGGCATCACCGTGGTGGCGCTGGAGCAGGCCATCGCGGCACCGTTGTGCACCCGGCATCTCGCCGACCTGGGTGCCCGGGTGATCAAGATCGAGAACCCCGGTGTCGGTGACGCGGCGCGGCACTACGACGGTGTC
Source organism: Pseudonocardia sulfidoxydans NBRC 16205 (assembly GCF_007989085.1). Lineage (GTDB taxonomy): Bacteria > Actinomycetota > Actinomycetes > Mycobacteriales > Pseudonocardiaceae > Pseudonocardia > Pseudonocardia sulfidoxydans. The sequence continues at coordinate 5,145 of NZ_BJVJ01000060.1, read as the reverse complement.
GTGCGCGGCATGTCGGCGCATTTCACGTGGCTCAACCACGGCAAGGAGTCCGCGGAGCTCGACGTGCGCGACGACGTCGACGGTGCGGTGTTCGAGGCGCTGCTGGGGCGGGCGGACGTCCTGGTCAGCAACCTCGCCCCGGGCGCGCTGGGCAGGCTGGGGTTCGCGCCCGACGATCTCGTGGAGCGTTTCCCGCGGCTGGTCGTCGTCGACATCTCCGGGTACGGCACGGGCGGCCCGCTCGACCACAAACGGGCCTACGACCTGCTGATCCAGTCCGAGGGCGGCGCGTGTGCGATCACCGGCCTGCCCGGGCAGCCGGTAAAGCCGGGCGTTCCGGTCGCCGACATCGGCACCGCTCTCTACGCCTACTCCGCGGTGCTGGGCGCGCTCTACGACCGGGAGCGGACGGGGCGGGGGACGGTCGTGCGCGTCGCGATGCTCGACGTCCTCGCCGAGATGATGGGTTTCGCGCTCAACACCGTCGTGCACGGTGGCGAGCTGGTGCCGGTCGGCCTGGGTTCGCCGACGGTCGCGCCCTATGGCGCCTACCCGACGCGCGACGGCGCCACCGTCGTGCTCGGCACCACGAACGACCGGGAGTGGCGACGGCTGACCGAGGACCTGCTGGGGCGGCCGGACCTCGCGACCGATCCGCGGTTCGCGCGCAACGAGGACAGGGTGGGCCTGCGCGACGAGCTCGACGCGATCGTGCGCGAGTGGTGCTCCCGCCACGACATCGACGACGTCCAGCGCCGCGCGGACGACGCGGGCATCGGCAACGCCCGGCTCAACGACGTGCACGACCTGGCGGCGCACCCGCAGCTGGCGGAGCGGGGCCGCTGGCGGGAGGTGGGTTCGCCGGTCGGGCCGCTGCCCGCGCTGGTCCCGCCCGCGATGGGGGCGGGCTGGCCACGTCGCGACGGCCGGGTGCCCGCCCTCGGCGAGCACACCGAGGCGATCCGGGAAGAGGTCAGGCAGGCACCGGGTGGTGGTGCGCGTCGTCCATGATCTCGTGGCTGTGCGACCAGCCGTGCCCGGCCGCGGTGTCGTCGTGGGTGTGCAGGACGGGTCGGGTGAGCCGCCGCGGCCAGACGGCCAGGGCGACGGCGACGCCGACGACCCCGAGCCCGAGCAACACCGCCCAGGTGACGACGAACCCGGCCGCGGTGCCGAGGCGCCCCGTGAGCGGGTAGGTGAGCAGCCAGCAGGCGTGCGACAACGAGAACTGCGCCGCGAAGACGGCGGGCCGGTCGTCGAGACGGCCCGCGCGGCGCAGCACCCGGCCGACCGGCATCAGCGTCAGACCGTTGCCCAGCCCGATGCCCGCCCACACGACGCAGGCCAGGCCCCACGACGCCCCGACGGCCAGCGCGATCGATCCGGCGACGGAGACCAGCGCGATCACCGAGCCTGCGAGCATGACGGTGCGTTCGTGGGCGACGCGCAGCAGCCGAGGTGAGGCGACGGCGGCGGTCGCGGTGCCGGCACCGGCGGCGGCGAGCAGCAGCGCGACGTCGGACTCCGACCCGGCCAGCAGGTCGCGGACCACGTTGACGGTGGAGACGAGCGTGATGGCTCCGGTCGCCGCGATGACGAGGTCGAACGCGAGCACGGCGCGCAGCGCGGGCACGGTGCCGAACGCCCGCATCCCCGAGGCCAGCCGGTCGCGGAACCGGTCACGGGAGCTGCGGCGCGCAGCCGGCACGGCCGTCGTCGCGACGAGGACCGCCGATACGGCGAACCCGATCCCGGTGCCGACGAACAGGTCGTGAAATGTGAGGACGGTGAGCGCCGCCGCGGCGAGCAGCGGGCTCAGAATCGTCTCGGCCGCCGACGCGAACTGCGACGCCGACAATGCGCGGGTGTAGTCGGACTCGTCGGGAAGGACGTCGGGGAGAACGGACTGGAATGTCGGCGTGAATGCGGCTGACGCCGACTGCAGTACCGCGATGAGCGCGTACACCTGCCATACCTGGGTGACGAACGGCAGCGCGAGGACGACGAGCCCACGCACCACGTCGGCACCCACCATGACGACGCGGCGCGGCACCCGGTCGGCCCACGCGCCCACGACCGGCGACACCGTGACGTAGGCGATCATCTTGACCGCCAACGCCGTTCCCAGCACGACACCGGCGTTCGTGCCGGCGAGGTCGTAGGCGAGCAGGCCGAGGGCCACTGTCGCCAGACCGGTGCCGACGAGCGCCACGAGCTGTGCGGCGAACAGCTTCACGTAGACCCGGTCGTGCAGCAGTGCGCGCATGTCGTCCTGTCGGGGGTGCCATTGTCGTCGCGGCGCACTGTATTCGCGGAATCGAATTGCGTCGACGGCGTACGTGCCACCGTTTTGCAGCAAGGAAATGGCGGCAGGTGACCATTTCGGGTGTCGGTGGGTGGGAGTCGACCCGCCGTGCAGGTCGGGGGTTTGCCCCCTCGGGAACGGGGGCGCACTCGATCGAAACCGGGCCCGCCGGGCGGCAGAGTTCTCCTCAGCACGGCACGACCCCCACAGCGCGACACCCCACAACGAGAAGAGGCCCGAAATGTTCAAGTCCTCCTGCCACTCCGGTTCCAAGTACAGCGGCCACGACAAGTCCTGGAACGACGACTACGGCAAGGGCTGCCACGACTACGACAAGAAGTACGACGACTGCTGGGACGACAAGTACAGCCACTGCGACGACAAGCGTTACGACGACTGCTGGGACGAGAAGTCCTACGAGGACAAGTGCCACACCGAGCACAAGTCGCACTGTGACGACAGCTGGGGCCACAGCAGCAGCTACAGCCACCACTGATCCGCTCTCTCCTCGGACGCCCCGGGACCGCGACGGTCCCGGGGCGTCCCCCTGCGTGCCGTGTCCGAATCCCGCCAGCGAAGGCTGCCGGAGGGGAGCACCGTGGAGGCAGGAAGAGATCGAAAGGACACGACGATGACCACCGTCTTCACGAGCGAGACGGTCGCGGCGCAGGACTGGCCGGCGCTGGCCGCCGAGCTCGACGAGCACGGTCACGCGCTCACCGGACCCCTGCTCACGCCCGAGGCCTGCCGGGCGGTCGCCGCGCTCTACGACGACGCGGACCGGTTCCGCACCACGGTGAACATGGCGCGGCACCGGTTCGGGTCGGGGGAGTACCGGTACTTCACTCACGACCTGCCCGAGGTCGTCGCCCAGCTGCGTGCGGCGTTCTATCCGCGGCTGCTGCCGATCGCGCGGGACTGGGCCGAACGCCTCGGCACACCCGCGCCGTGGCCCGACGACCTCGTCGAGTGGATCGCCCGCTGCCACGCGGCGGGCCAGGACCGGTCGGCGCAGATCCTGCTGCGCTACGGCGCCGGCGACTGGAACGCCCTGCACCGCGACGTCTTCGGCGACATGCTGTTCCCGCTGCAGGTCGTGGTGATGCTCGACGAGCCGGGCGTCGACTTCACGGGTGGCGAGTTCCTGATGGTCGAGCAGCGCCCGCGCGCCCAGTCCCGCGGATCGTCGACGACGGTGCCGCAGGGTCACGGACTGATCTTCACGACGCGCGACCGGCCCGTCGCCTCCAGCCGGGGCTGGTCGAAGGGCCCGATGAAGCACGGCGTCAGCACCGTGCGGTCGGGCAGCCGGCACACCCTCGGGCTCGTCTTCCACGACGCCGCCTGACGTGCCCGCCGCTGGACCGCCCGAGCACGGCTGAGGGTGCGCCCGGGAGGTCGCGCGCAACCTCACGGTCGTCCCGGGCCCGGATCGCAGCGCTGAGGTTGCGCGCGACCGGCGGCACGGGAGCTCCCCGCGGTCGGGCATGCGCTGCGCTCCCTGAAGGGGATCGTGCACGGGTCGCGCAGTTCCGTGCACACCACGACATGCCTGGCGGGGTTGCGTCGGGTGACCCTGCCGGGATGTCGTCGCGGGGCCGGCCGGGCGGTTCGGCGAGTGGAACGCTCGTCTTCCGGATCCGCACGTGCGCGCCTAGCGTGCGAGTGTCGACGACGCGGCGGACCTGGCGGTGACATGAGCATCGGGACGGCCGGGGGCGCAGCTCCGGCGTACGTGGACGACGACGCCTTGGACGCGATCTCGGTGAGCCACCTGCCGTGGTCGCTGGACCTGGGGGACGACCGGGCGCCGACGTCGGCGCGGTGGGACCTGGGCGAGCCGTGGGTCGTGGGCTGCCGGATCGGGCGGATGACGGGGCGGCGCGGCCGGGCGGAGCTGCGCGACACGCCGGGGGAGTACGTGGCGGTGCTCCTCGTGCACCACGGCACGGAGTACCTGCGCCAGGAAGGCCGCACGGCCGAGGTCACGGCGGGTGGCGCGGCGTTGTGGGACGGGGTGCGGCCCGTCGAGTGCTTCACGGCGTCACGGCTGGACAAGCACACGATGTTCGTCCCGCGGGCCCTGCTGGCCGCGGCTGTCCCGGATCTCGACGCGGCGCTGGTCCGGGCCATCCCGGACTCGGCGGACCTGCGGCTGCTGCACGCGTGGCTGCAGACCGCGACCGGGCACGAGGACCTGGAGCCCGACACGGCTCAGCGGGCGGGCCGGATGGCGCTCGACCTGCTCAACGCCTCGCTGGCCCGGGCCCGTGACGGCAGCAGCGGCACGCACGCGGTGCTGTTGCTGCAGGTCAAGTCGTTCCTCGACGCCAATCTGTCCGACCCGACGCTGACGCTGGACACGGTCGCGAAGGCCAACGCCGTGTCGCTGCGCTACCTGCACCTGCTGTTCCAGGGCTCGGGGGAGACGGCACGGGAGTATCTGCGGCGCCGCCGGCTCGAGCGGGCCCGTCAGCTGTTGACGGGCGCCGACCTGTCGGTCACCGAGGTCGCGGGCCGGTGCGGGTTCGACAGCCCGTCGTCGTTCAGCCGGGCCTACCGCGCGCACTTCGGCATGACCCCGCGCGAGGCCCGCCGGGAGGACTGACCGGGGCGTGCACTCCCTGTCAAGTTCCGTGCTCTCGGCAGCATGTCCCGTCGCGTCGTGCGGGGCAGCCTCGTCCCCGAGCGTTTCCCGACGACGCGAAGGCGGGACATGACCACCACACAGAGCGTTTCAGGCACGACGACAGACGACGGACCGCTGTTCGAACCGGGCCGCATCGGCTCGATGACGCTGCGCAACCGGTTCGTGCAGGCGCCGATCTTCACGCAGTTTG
>NZ_BJVJ01000059.1 GCF_007989085.1 Pseudonocardia sulfidoxydans NBRC 16205 | reverse complement strand
TCCGCGCACCGTAGTCGCCGCTGACGCGGTCGATGTCTGGGGCTTGTTCTGTCAGTTTGCCACACGGACCGTGTCCGGAGCAACTTTCTTATGCTACCTGGTCCGAGTCGCGGAGTCAACTCCGCTCGTCCCACGCCCTCAGGCCGACACCGAAGTGTTCGTCCTTACCGGAGGTTGTCGCCGTTGTGGGGGCTGACTCTGGGCCGGAGAACCGTCCCGGTCTGTCGTGCTGCCCGCTGGCGACTTGGAGAAAGTTACACGAGGCGGAAACCCCCGCTTCACGGGGGGTCCCCTTCTGGTGTTCCCGCAGGTCAGCGGCCTGCTGCGCGCGCGCCGGCCAGGTTGCGCTTCCCACGGCGCAGGACGAGCCAGCCGCCGTCGAGGAGGTCGGTCGCAGCCGGCGTCCACTCCTCGTCGGCCACCTTCGCGTTGTTCACGTAGGCGCCGCCCTCCTTCACCGCGCGGCGCGCAGCGGAACGGCTCTCCGCCAACCCGCTGTCGCACAACAGGTCCAGGATCGTGGGCGGGGCGTCGAGGCCGAAGTCTGCCGTCGGGACCTCGGCCATGGCGGCGTCGAGGGTCGACGCGTCCAGGCCCGTGAGCTCGCCACGGCCGAACAAGGCCTGGCTCGCGGCGACGACCTGCTGTGTGTGGTGCTCCCCGTGGACGAGTGTCGTCAGCTCCTCCGCGAGACGTCGCTGCCCGGCCCGCAGGTGAGGTCGTTCGGCCACGTCACGGTCGAGGTCGGCGATCTCCTCCTGGCTCAGGAACGTGAACAGCCTCAGGTACTTCCCCACGTCGGCGTCGGCGACGTTCACGAAGTACTGGTACCAGGCGTAGGGCGAGGTCATCGCCGGGTCGAGCCAGATGTTGCCGCCCCCGGTGGACTTCCCGAACTTGCGGCCCGACGAGTCGGTCACCAGCGGCGTCGTCAGCGCGTGCGCCGATCCCCCGTCGACGCGGCGGATCAGCTCCACCCCGCCGACGATGTTGCCCCACTGGTCGGACCCACCGATCTGCAGCCGGCAGCCCTGTTCGCGGTAGAGCCGCAGGTAGTCCTGCGACTGCAGGAGCAGGTAGGAGAACTCGGTGTAGGACATGCCGTCCCCCTCGAGCCGGCGTCTGACCGTCTCACGGGCGAGCATCACGTTGACCGAGAAGTGTTTGCCGACGTCGCGCAGGAACTCGAGCACCGACTGCGGACCGGTCCAGTCGAGGTTGTCGACGATCGTCGCTCCCGTGGGCGAGCCGTCGAACTCCACGAACCGTTCGAGCTGGCCGCGGATGCGCCCCGCCCAGTCCGCGACGACGTCGGCGGTGTTGAGCGTGCGCTCCCCCTGGTCGCGGGGGTCGCCGATCATGCCTGTCGCACCACCGGCCAGCACGATGGGCCGGGCGCCGGCCTGCTGGAATCGGCGCAGCGTGAGCAGGGGCACGAGGTTGCCGGCGTGCAGGCTCGGTGCCGTCGGGTCGAACCCGCAGTAGAGCGTCAACGGGTCGGGTCCCGACAGATCCGTGCGCAGGGCGTCGCGGTCGGTCGTCTGCGCGATCAGGCCGCGCCATTCCAGCTCGTCGAGGATGTGCGTGCTCACGGCGTCGATCCTCCCCGGGACACGACGGTGCCCGGCCGCCGGGGTCGTCAGCCGGCGCCGGCACACGACGGGCGGCCGGTGATCCGGGGGCGCAGGTGCGGACGTGAGGCGCGCCGGTCGGCTGCGCTACCGCGAGCGACGGGGCGCGTCGCGGACCCGTCCGGGCCGGTAGGGGCTGACGGCGCGCGACGCGCTGTCCCAGAACCGCCACGGCAGGTCGGCCGCGGCGGCCACCCCGACCCGGGGGCCGGTGGCGATCCGGTCGGCCGGGACCCGTTCACCCGCGAGCAGCCGCACGGACGACACCGCGTCGGTCACGTCGATCCCGTTGTGCTCCTTGCGAAGCCCCATCAGCGACGCGAGGCGGGCCGGCCCGCGGGCGAGGTCGTCGTCACGACGGGCGGTGGGTCGTCGGATGCGTGCCACACCGACGTCGGAGAGGACCTCCCCGGCGCGCAGCAGCACCGCGCCCGCCTCACCGTCGGGGAGGCAGCTCACGTTCGCGCAGAAGTGCATCCCGTAGACGAAGTACACGTACAGGTGGCCGGCGGGGCCGAACATGACGGCGTTGCGCGGGGTGCGGCCGCGGTAGCTGTGCGAGGCGGGGTCGTCGGCGGCGCGGTAGGCCTCGACCTCCACGATCCTCGCGGCGACCAGGCCGTCAGGGGTGTCCGCCTCCAGGACGGTGCCGAGCAGCCGGGGTGCGACGGTGACGACGTCCTCGGTGAGCTCGGCCCGGGTGACGAGCGCGGAGGCTGCGGGAGTCGTCCCGGTGGGGTCACCGCGACGACTCCCGCCGTGCGACACGTCAGGCCCTGGTGCCCGCGCGGGCCAGCGCCAGCCGCACACAGGTCACGACGCCGGCCATCGCGCCCTCCACGTCGGCGAGCGGGGGCAGTGTCGGCGCGAGCCGGATCAGTGCGTCGTGCGGGTCCTTGCCGTACGGGTGGGTCGCGCCGGCCGGGGTGAGCACGATCCCGGCGTCCTTGGCGAGCGCCACGACCTGCGAGGCGAGCCCGTCGGGCACGGTGAGGGCCACGAAGTAGCCGCCCTTCGGCGTCGTCCAGCTGACGCCGGGGGTGTCGGCGAACGCGTCGGTCAGCAGCTTCTCGACGACGGCGAACTTCGGGGCGATCAGCTCGCGGTGCGCGGCCATGTGGGCGCGCAGCCCGTCGCCGTCGCGCAGGAACAGGGCGTGGCGGCGCTGGTTGATCTTGTCCGGGCCGATCGTGCGCTTCTCGGTGAGCGTGAGCCACCAGGCGACGTTGGCCTCGGACGCGCCGAGGAACGCCACGCCCGCACCGGCGAACGTGATCTTCGACGTCGAGCCGAAGACGAAGGGCCGGTCGGGGTTGCCGGCCTCCGCGGCGAGGGCGAGGACGTCGGCGAGCTCCGGCTCCTCCTCGGTCAGGTGGTGCACCGAGTAGGCGTTGTCCCACATGATCCGGAAGTCGGGCGCGGCCGTCGGCATCGCGGCGAGGCGACGGACGACCTCGTCGGAGTAGACGGCGCCGTCCGGGTTGGAGTACTTGGGCACGCACCAGATGCCCTTGATCGACGGGTCGTCGGCGACGAGCCGCTCGACCTCGTCCATGTCGGGGCCGTCGGCGGTCATGGGCACGCTGACCAGGTCGATCCCGAGGCGCTCGCACACGGCGAAGTGCCGGTCGTAGCCGGGGACGGGCGCGAGGAACGCGACCCGGCCGGCGTCGGCCCAGCGCACCGGGGCGCCCGGCAGCGGCGAGAGCAGCGCATGTACGAGGGTGTCGTGCATCAGCTCGAGGCTGGAGTTGTTGCTCGCGATCAGCTGCGCGACGGGGACCTGCAGGAACGGCGCGAACAGCGCGCGCAGCTCGGGCAGGCCCGCCACGTTGCCGTAGTTGCGGGTGTCGGAGCCGTCGGCGGCACGGACGAGCTCGGAACCGGGCAGGTCGAGCATCGGCGCGGCGAGGTCGAGCTGTGCCGACGACGGCTTGCCGCGGGTGAGGTCGAGCGTCAGGCCCGCGGCCTTGAGCTCGTCGTAGTCCTGCTGCGGGTCGCTCATCGCGAAAGCCACTCCCTGGCATCGTTGACGGTTGTACGCAGGTCGGCGAGCTGTTCGGCGACCCGCTCCCCCGCCGTGCCGCCTCGGGCGTCACGGGAGGCGATGGAGCCCGCCACCGTCAGCACCTCGCGGACCTGCGGGGTCAGCGCGGGGTGGACGGCGGCGAGCTCGTCGTCGGTGAGGTCCTCCAGACCGGCGCCGCGGGCCTCGGCGGCGCGCACGCAGCCGCCCGCGGCCTCGTGCGCGACGCGGAACGGCACACCCTGGCGGACGAGCCACTCGGCGACGTCGGTGGCGAGGGTGAACCCGGCCGGGGCCAGCTCGGCGAGCCGGTCGGTGTGGAAGACGAGCGTCGCGACCATGCCGGCGACGGCGGGCAGGAGCAGGTCGAGCTGCTCGACGGAGTCGAACAGCGGCTCCTTGTCCTCCTGCAGGTCGCGGTTGTAGGCCAGCGGCAGGCCCTTGAGCGTGGCGAGCAGGCCGGCGAGGTTGCCGATGAGCCGGCCCGCCTTGCCGCGGGCCAGTTCGGCGACGTCGGGGTTCTTCTTCTGCGGCATGATCGAGCTGCCGGTGGAGTAGGCGTCGTCGAGGGTGGCGTAGGAGAACTCGGCCGTCGCCCAGACGATGACCTCCTCGGCGATCCGGGAGAGGTCGACCGCGACCATGGCCAGCACGAACGCGGCCTCGGCGGCGAAGTCGCGCGACGCGGTCCCGTCGATGGAGTTCGCGGCGCTGCCGGTGAAGCCGAGCTCGGCGGCCACGGCCTCCGGGTCGAGCCCCAGCGACGAGCCGGCGAGCGCGCCCGAGCCGTAGGGCGAGACCGCGGTGCGGCGGTCCCAGTCGCGCAGCCGGTCGACGTCGCGCAGCAGGGCGTGGGCGTGCGCGGCCAGGTGGTGGCCGAGCAGCACGGGCTGCGCGTGCTGCAGGTGCGTGCGGCCCGGCATGGGCGCGTCGGCGTGGGCCGTGGCCTGGTCGACGAGCGCGTCGACGACGTCGAGCACGCCTGACGCGACCCGGCGGGCGGCGTCGCGCAGCCACATCCGGAACAGCGTCGCCACCTGGTCGTTGCGCGACCGGCCGGCGCGCAGCTTGCCGCCCAGGTCGGCCCCCGCGCGCTCGATGAGCCCGCGCTCCAGCGCCGAGTGCACGTCCTCGTCGTCGGGGGCGGGACCGAACGCCCCGGTCTCGACGTCGGAGGCCAGCTTGGCGAGCGCGTCGAGCATGCCGGCGAGCTCGTCGTCGGTGAGCAGGTCCGCGGCGTGCAGGACGCGGGCGTGTGCCATCGACGCCCGCAGGTCGTAGGGGGCGAGGCGCCAGTCGAACTGGGTGGACTTGCTCAGGGCGGCGAGGGCGTCGGCCGGGCCGCCTTCGAACCGTCCGCCCCACAGAGCCGACCCCGCCATCAGTCGGTCCCCTCTTCGAGCGCGGCGACGTCGAGGGCGGCGGCGTCGAGCGCGGCGCCGGGGTCGTCGTCGGCGGGCTCGTCGGCCGTCGCGATCGAGTCGAAGCCACCGGCGGGCAGCTCACCGAACAGCGTGCCGTGCTCGACGAGGACGGTGCCCTGGTCCTGCGGCTGGCCGGCGTAGGCCTCCAGCTTGGCCCGGGAGTCGGCGATGTCGAGGTTGCGCATCGTGAGCTGGCCGATGCGGTCGAGCGGCCCGAACGCGGCGTTCTCCACGCGCTCCATCGACAGCCGCTCCGGGTGGTAGGAGAAGCCCTCACCGCGGGTGTCGATGATCGAGTAGTCGTCGCCGCGGCGCAGCCGCAGCGTCACCGTGCCCGTGACCAGCGACGCGATCCAGCGCTGCACCGACTCGCGGACCATCAGGGCCTGCGGGTCGAGCCAGCGGCCCTCGTAGAGCAGCCGGCCCAGCTTGCGGCCCTCGTTGTGGTAGTTCGCGACCGTGTCCTCGTTGTGGATCGCGTTGACCAGCCGCTCGTAGGCGATGAACAGCAGGGCCATGCCGGGCGCCTCGTAGATGCCGCGGGACTTGGCCTCGATGATGCGGTTCTCGATCTGGTCGGACATGCCCAGGCCGTGCCGGCCGCCGATCGCGTTGGCCTCCAGGACCAGCGCGACGTCGTCGGCGAAGCGCTTGCCGTTGATCGCGACGGGATAGCCGGCCTCGAAGGTGACCGAGACGTCCTCGGTGCCGATCTCGACGGACGGGTCCCAGAACTTGACGCCCATGATCGGCTCGACCGTCTCCAGCGACACGTCGAGGTGCTCGAGGGTCTTGGCCTCGTGCGTGGCGCCCCAGATGTTGGCGTCGGTCGAGTACGCCTTCTCCGCGGAGTCGCGGTAGGGCAGGTCGTGCGCGGTGAGCCAGCGGCTCATCTCGTCACGGCCGCCGAGCTCCTCGACGAAGTCGGCGTCGAGCCACGGCTTGTAGATGCGCAGCTCCGGGTTGGCCAGCAGGCCGTAGCGGTAGAACCGCTCGATGTCGTTGCCCTTGAAGGTCGACCCGTCGCCCCAGATGTTGACCTCGTCGGCCTGCATCGCGCGCACCAGCAGCGTGCCGGTGACGGCGCGGCCCAGCGGGGTGGTGTTGAAGTAGGTGCGCCCGCCGGAGCGGATGTGGAACGCGCCGCACGCGAGCGCCGCGAGCCCCTCCGCGACCAGCTGCGGCTTGATGTCGACGGCACGGGCGATCTCGGCGCCGTACTGCTTCGCGCGGGTCGGGACGCCGGAGATGTCGAGCTCGTCGTACTGGCCGAGGTCGGCGGTGTACGTGCACGGGATCCCGCCCTTGTCGCGCATCCAGGCGACCGCCACGGACGTGTCGAGCCCCCCGGAGAAGGCGATGCCGATGCGCTCTCCCACGGGGAGGGAGGTCAGGACCTTGCTCACGGGTTGGTGCTCCTTGTCGAATTCTCGCGAGTTCTCGCGGGTCTCGCGCACGGTCGGGGCCGCGCGACGTGGTACGGGGCGACGGTGGTACGGGTCAGAGCTCGCGCAGGCGTTCGACGAGCTGTGCGCCGGTGAGCGGCTCGCGGGCCACCACCAGCAGAGTGTCGTCGCCCGCGATCGTGCCGACGACGTCGTTCAGCGCCGCGCGGTCGAGTGCGCTCGCAAGGTACTGGGCGGCACCCGGCGGAGTGCGCAGCACCGCAAGGTTGCCACTCGCGTCCGCGGACACGAGCACCTCCCCCAGCAACCGCGCCAGCCGTGCGGTGCCGCCCTCGACGCCGCGCACCGGACTGCCGTCGTCGGGGATGACGTACGTGGCGGTGCCGCCGTCGGCGCCGCGCAGCTTCATCGCGCCCAGCTCGTCGAGGTCGCGCGACAGCGTCGCCTGCGTCGTGGCGATGCCGTCGGCCTCCAGCAGGCCGAGCAACTCGGTCTGGCTGTGCACGGCCCGGTCGCGGATCAGCTCCGCGATCCGGGCCTGGCGTGCCGGCCGCGTCGCGGCGCCGCTGCGCGCGGCTGTCATCGCGGCGCCCGCACCGATCCCACACGCTGCGCGGCCGACTTCGCGAGCAGCCAGCTCAGCAGCGCCTTCTGCGCGTGCAGCCGGTTCTCGGCCTCGTCCCACACCACCGACGCCGGGCCGTCGATCACCTCGTCGGTGATCTCGTCGCCGCGGTGGGCGGGCAGGCAGTGCATGACGATCGCGTCGTCGGCACCGCGGGCGAGCAGGTCGGCGTTGAGCTGCATCGCGCGGAACGGCGCCATGCGGTCGAGGCCGTCGTTCTCCTGACCCATCGACACCCACGTGTCGGTGACGAGGACGTCGGCGCCGTCGGCCGCGGCGTGCGGGTCGGCGACGACGTCGACGCTGCCGCCGGTCTCGGCCGCGCGCGACTTGGCGTCGGCCAGGAACTGCGGGTTCGGCGCGAAACCCTGCGGCGCACAGACCCGCACGTGCAGGCCGGCGGTCGCGCCACCCAGCAGCAGCGAGTGCGCCATGTTGTTGGCGCCGTCGCCGAAGTAGGTCAGCGTGAGCCCGGTGAGACGGCCCTTGCGCTCGCGGATCGTCTGCAGGTCGGCCAGGACCTGGCAGGGGTGGAACTCGTCGGTCAGCGCGTTGACGACGGGGACGGTCGCCGCGGCGGCCATCTCCTCGATGCGCGCCTGCGCGCCGGTGCGCCACACGACGGCGTCGACGTAGCGCGACAGCACGCGTGCGGTGTCGGAGATCGTCTCGCCGCGGCCGAGCTGGCTGGAACCCGCGTCCATGATCAGCGGGGTGCCGCCGAGCTCGGCGATGCCCACCTCGAACGACACCCGGGTCCGGGTGGAGGACTTGTCGAAGATCACCGCGACCGACCGCGGCCCGGCGAGCGGCTTGTGGCCGAACCGGTCGGCCTTCATCGCGTCGGCGAGGTCGAGGACCTCGCGCTGCTCGTCGGGGGTGAGGTCGTCGTCGCGCAGGAGATGGCGGATCACGAGGACGGTCCGTTCGCGGAGTCGAGGAGCCCGGGCAGCGCGGCCAGGAACTCGCCGGCCTGGGCCTCGGTGAGGACCAGCGGCGGGGCGAGCCGGACCCGGTCGGGCACGGCGTTGTTGACGAGGAACCCGGCGTCGCGGGCAGCGTTGGCGACGTCGGCCGAGACCGGCTGCGTCAGCGCGATGCCGACGAGCAGCCCGGCGGCGTCGACGTGGTCGACCAGCGGGTGGCCCAGCCCCTCGACGCCGGTCACGATCTCCTTGCCGACGCGGGTGACGTGCTCGAGCAGCCCGTCGGCCTCGATCGTCGTCAGGACCGCCATGGCGGCGGCGCAGCTGACGGGGTTGCCGCCGAAGGTCGTGCCGTGGTGGCCGGGTTCGAGCAGGTCCGCGGCCGCGCCGATGCCGATGCAGGCACCGATGGGCAGTCCGCCGCCGAGGCCCTTCGCGAGCGTCACGACGTCGGGCACGATGCCCAGCGGCTGGTGGGCGAACCAGGCTCCGGTGCGGCCGATGCCCGTCTGCACCTCGTCGAGGACCAACAGCGCGCCCCGCCCGGCGGTGATCTCGCGCGCGGCCTTCAGGTAGCCCTCCGGCGGGATGACGACGCCGGCCTCGCCCATGATCGGTTCGAGGAACACGGCGGCCGTGTCGGAGTCCACGGCCTTGTCGAGGGCGTCGACGTCGCCGTAGGGGATGTGCGAGACGCCCGCGGGCAGCGGCTCGAACGGCGTGCGCTTGGCGGGCTGCCCGGTGAGCGCGAGCGCGCCCATCGTCCGGCCGTGGAACGCGTTCTCCGCGGCGATGATGTTCGGCCGGCCGGTGCGCCGCGCGATCTTGAACGCGGCCTCGTTGGCCTCGGCGCCGGAGTTGCCGAACAGCACGCGCGCGCCGGGGGCGCCGAGCAGTTCGAGGAGCTTCTCCGCCAGGGCGAGCGCGGGCTCGTTGACGTAGAGGTTCGAGGTGTGCCCGAGCGTCGACACCTGCCGGGTGACGGCGTCGACGACCGCCGGGTGGGCGTGGCCGAGGGCGTTGACGGCGATCCCGCCCAACAGGTCGAGGTAGCGGCGGCCGTCGGCGTCCCAGACCTCGGCGCCCTCGCCGCGCACCAGCGCGACCGGCGGGGTGCCGTAGTTGTTCATCATCGCGGCCCGCCACCGGTCCGCGTACGACTCCTGGGTCATGGGATCACCATCGTTCCGACTCCATCGGACGTGAACACCTCGAGCAGCACCGAGTGCGGTACCCGCCCGTCGATCACGTGTGCCTGGCCGACCCCGTCGCGCACCGCCCGCAGGCAGGCCTCCATCTTCGGCGCCATCCCGCTCTCCAGCGCCGGGAGCATCGGCTCCAGCTGGTCGGCGGTGAGCTCGCTGATGATCGAGTCGGGGTCGGGGTAGTTCTCGTACAGCCCTTCGACGTCGGTGAGCACCACGAGCTTCGCGGCGTCGAGGGCGCCGGCGAGCGCCGCGGCGGCGCTGTCGGCGTTGATGTTGTAGACCTGTCCGTCGACGTCGGGCGCCACACCCGCGACGACGGGGATGCGCCCGGCGGCGACGATGTCGAGCACCGCGTCCGGGTTGACCCGCACGACGTCGCCGACCAGGCCGATGTCGACCTCCTCGCCGCCGACGAGCGCGGTGCGCTTCTCCGCGGTGAACAGGCCCGCGTCCTCGCCGGACAGGCCGACGGCGTAGGGGCCGTGCTGGTTGATCAGCCCGACGAGCTCCCGCCCGACCTGGCCGACGAGCACCATGCGCACGACGTCGACCGTCTCGGGTGTGGTGACGCGCAGCCCGCCGCGGAACTCCCCCGGCAGGCCGAGCCGCGCGAGCATGGCGCTGATCTGCGGGCCGCCGCCGTGGACGACGACGGGGTGGATGCCGGCCAGGCGCAGGAACACCATGTCCTGGGCGAACGCCTGCTTGAGCTCCTCGTCGATCATGGCGTTGCCGCCGTACTTCACGACGACGATCTTGCCGTGGAAACGCTGCAGCCACGGGAGCGCCTCGGCGAGGACGCCGGCCTTCTCACCGGCGTGCTCGAGCCGGGCCGCCGCGGAGCTCTTGGTGGCGTCAGGAGGGGTAGGCACTGTTCTCCTCCACGTACGCGTGCGAGAGGTCGGTCGTGAGGATCTCGGCCTCGCCGTCGGCCAGGCCCAGCGCGATCTCGACGACGATGTCCTCGCCGGACAGGTCGGCGTCGGTGCGCCCGCCCGCGGCGACGCCGCCCTTGCAGAGCAGGACGTCGTTGATCGTGATGTCGAGGCTCCCGGGGTCGACGTGGGCGTCGGAGTAGCCGACGGCCGCGGCGACGCGGCCCCAGTTGCCGTCGGACCCGAACAGCGCGGTCTTGACCAGCGAGTCGCGGGCGACCGTCCGGGCGACGGTGACGGCCTCGTCCTCGGTGCGGGCGCCGGTGACGCGCACCAGGATCCGCTTGGTGACGCCCTCGGCGTCGGCCTGCATCTGCCTCGCGAGGTCGCGGCACACCGTGGTCAGCGCGGCGGTGAGCTCCTCGGCGCCCGCCCGCACCCCGGAGGCGCCGGACGCGAGCAGCAGCACGGTGTCGTTGGTCGACATCGAGCCGTCGACGTCGAGGCGGTCGAAGCTGACGCGGACCGCGGCACGCAGGGCCGGGTCCAGGTCGGCCGGGTCGACGACGGCGTCGGTGGTGACGACCGAGAGCATCGTGGCCATCGAGGGCGCGATCATGCCCGCGCCCTTGGTCAGCCCGCCGACGCTCCAGCCCGCCGGGTCGGTGTGGGCGGCCTGCTTGGCGACGGTGTCGGTCGTCATGATCGCCGACGCGGCGGCGAGGGCGGCGGCGCTCGTGGAGTCGAGCGCGCCCGCGGCCTTCTCGACGCCCGCGAGGACGGTGTCGCGCGGGAGCTGCTTGCCGATCAGCCCCGTCGAGCACACGGCGACCTCGATCGCGCCGCAGCCCAGGACCTCGGCGGCCTTCTCGGCGGTGGCGTGCGCGACCTGGAAGCCCTCGGGGCCGGTGCAGGCGTTGGCCCCGCCGGAGTTGAGGACGACCGCGCGCAGCGCGCGGGTCCCGAGGACCTGCTCGGACCACAGGACGGGCGCGGCCTTGACCTTGTTGCGGGTGAAGACGCCCGCGGCGTGGTGGTCGGGGCCGTCGTTGACGACGAGGGCGAGGTCGAGCCGGTCGTCGGACTTGATGCCGGCGGCGACGCCTGCGGCCCGGAACCCGCTCGGGGTGGTGACGGTCATGTGCGGTCCTTCGAGTTCAGGCAGCGACGCCGGTCAGGGCGCGACGCCGGTGAGCGGCAACCCGGCGGTCTCGGGCAGACCGAGCGCGATGTTCATGCACTGCACGGCGGCGCCGGCGGTGCCCTTCGCGAGGTTGTCGACGGCACCGACGACGACGACGCGTCGCGCGTCGGCGTCGACGGCGACCTGCAGCGCGACGACGTTCGAGCCCAGCACCGCGCCCGTCGTCGGCCACTGGCCGGCGGGCAGCAGGTGGACGAACGGCTCGTCGGCGTACGCCTTCTCGTAGGCCTCGCGGACGGCCTCGGCCGCGCCCGCCACGTCGCCCGCGACCGGGGCCGAGCAGGAGGCGAGGATGCCGCGCGGCAGCGGCGCGAGGACCGGGGTGAAGCTCACCGAGACCGGCCCGCCACACGCGGCCGAGAGGTTCTGCATGATCTCCGGGGTGTGCCGGTGCACGCCGCCGACGCCGTAGGCCGACAGCGACCCCATCACCTCCGCGCCCAGCAGGTGCGGTTTGAGCGACTTGCCCGCACCCGAGGTGCCGGTGACCGCGGTGATCACGACCTCGGGCTCGACGAGGCCCCCGACCAGCGCGGGGACGAGCGCGAGGCTCGACACCGTCGGATAGCAGCCGGGAACCGCGACCCTCTTCGTGCCCGCCAGCGCGTCGCGGCCGCCGGGGAGCTCGGGCAGGCCGTAGGGCCAGTGCCCGGCGTGCTCGCCGCCGTACCAGCGGTCCCAGGCGTCGGAGTCGGCGAGCCGGTGGTCGGCCCCGCAGTCGACGACGAGCGTGTCGTCGCCCAGCTCGGCGGCGATGGCCGCGGAGTGGCCGTGCGGGAGGGCGAGGAAGACGACGTCGTGGCCCGCGAGCGTGTCCGCGGTGGTCTCGGCGAGGACGCGGTCGGCCAGCGGCAGCAGGTGCGGCTGCAGCTCCCCGAGTCGCGTGCCGGCGTTGCCGCCCGCCGTGAGCGTTCCGATCTCGACGTCCGGGTGCGCGAGGAGCAGCCGGAGCAGCTCGCCTCCCGCGTACCCGCTCGCCCCTGCCACCGCTGCCCTGATCACGTGGATGATTATGCACAGCCTCGAATGACGATGCAACGCGGTTCCGTCGGTGCCCGGCCGTAGGGTTCGCCACATGACGGACGCAGCCTCCGACCTGGTCGCCGCCGCCCGCGCGGGGCTCGCCGATCTCGGCGACACGGCCGCGGCCGCCGACATGCAGCGTTACATGAAGTCGGAGATGCCGTTCCACGGCGTCCCCGCCCCGGCACGGGAGACGTTGCTGCGCGCGCTGGTCGAGTTCCACCCGCTCCCCGACGACGAGGTCGGACCCGCGGCCGACGCGCTGTGGGACGGCGCCACCCGGCGCGAGGAGCGCTACCTCGCCACCGGGCTCGTCGGGCACCGCCGCTACGCGCGCCTCGTCGACCCGTCGTGGGTGCCGCGGCTGCGGCACTGGATCGTCACCGGCGCCTGGTGGGACCACGTCGACGAGATCGCCTCCCGGCGGATCGGGCCGCTGCTGCGCGCCCACCCCGTGCAGCTGCGGCCCGTCGTCGTGGCCTGGTCCACCGATCCCGACCCGTGGCTGCGCCGCACGTCGATCATCTGCCAGCTGCAGGCCAAGGGCGACACCGACCTCGACCTGCTCACCGACGCGATCGAGGCCAGCATCGACGACCGGGACTTCTTCCTGCGCAAGGGCATCGGGTGGGCCCTGCGCCAGTACGCCCGGACCGACCCGGGCTGGGTGCGGGCGTTCGCCGACAGCCACCCGCAGCTGTCACCGCTGTCGCGCAAGGAAGCGCTCAAGCACCTGTGAACGATCCTTCCGGGCCGGTGCGGGAGATCACTACGCTCCCCCCATGACGTCCGAGGACCCGGCGCGGCCCACCGACGAGGAGTCGGCGGGCACGGCCCCCGTCGCCCCGGCTGCGGACACGCCGACCCCGGCGGCCGAGATCGCCCGCGGTGCGGCCGAGCGGCTCGCCTTCTTCTCCGACGCGGTCGTCGCCATCGCGATCACGCTGCTCGCCATCGACCTGCCGGTGCCTCGCGGCGAGACCGACGCCGAGCTGTGGCGCAGCATCGGCGAGGAGTCCTTCACCTATCTCACGTTCCTGATCAGCTTCATCGCGATCGCCAACCACTGGTCGGCCCACCATCGCGCGTTCCGCTGGGTCGCCCGGGCCGACCGGCCGCTGATCCTGCTGAACCTGCTGTGGCTGCTGTTCATCGTGCTCACGCCGTTCCTCACCGAGGTCGTCCGCGAGGGCGAGGAGCTGACGTGGTCGCGCTTCGGGCTCTACGCCGGCGCCCAGGCCGTCCTGCTGTTCCTGCTGGCCGCGATGATCTCCCGGTTGTCGTCGCGGCACATGTTCATCGACGCGACACCCGCGACGTTCGCCCGTCGCGGCTGGGTGGGCGCGATGCTCACCGGGCTGGGGTTCGCGCTCTCGATCCCGGTCTTCCCGCTCCTGCACGGGTGGTCGTTCGCGGTCTGGGTCCTCGTGCCGGTGGTCGGGAACCGGGTCGTGCAGGCGCTGGGCTGGGTCCGGGCGGACGACCACGACACGGACTGACCGACGGGTTCCCGTCCGCTCACCCTCGCGAGGTCTCCCACGCCGCGTCCCACGCCGCGTCGAGGGCCCTGCCGAACAGCTCCACCGGCTGCGCGCCCGACACCGCGTGCGTCCCGCCGAGCACGACGAACGGCACGCCCGTGACGCCCAGCTTCGCGGCGCGCACGACGTCGGCGTCGATCTCGTCGTCGAACCTGCGGCCGTCGAGCACGTCACGGGCGGCGCCGGCGTCGACACCGGCCTCGGCGGCCAGCCCGACCAGGGTGTCGTGGTCCCCGACGCGGGCGCCCTCGGTGAACTGCGCGCGGTAGAGCCGCTCCACCATGGCCGCCGACCGCTGCGACTCCCCCGCGAGGTGCACCATCCGGTGCGCCGCCCGCGTGTTGGCCATCAGCGCCCGGTCGAAGCGGAACTCGATGCCCAGCGCGGCGCCCTGCGCGCGGATGCGGTCGTGCATCTCGTCGGAATGCTCACCCGCCGCCAGCCCCTTCGACGCCAGGTACTCGGCCACGGGCACCGCCGTGTCGTCGGGCAGGTCGGGGTCGAGCTGGAAGCTCCGGTACCGGACGTCGACCGCGTCACGCTGCGCGACCCCCTCGATCGCCCGGTCGAGCGCGGCGTGGCCGAGGTAGCAGAACGGACAGACGACATCGGCCCAGACGTCGATCACGAGACGGTCGGCGGTGTGCTGCTCCATGCCTCGATCCTCGATGCCTCGATCCTCCGTGCCTCGATCTCCCCCAGGAACAAACGGGGTGGCGCCTCGACTTGGTGCGGGCATGGAGATCGGCGTGACCACCTTCGCAGACGCATCGCCCGCCGTCGCGCCGTCGCAGCGGCTGCGCGAGACCGTCGAGCAGATCGCGCTGGCCGACGAGGTCGGCCTCGACATGTTCGGCGTCGGCGAGCACCACCGTGGCGACTACCTCGCCTCCGCGCCGGCGATGGTCCTCGCCGCGGGCGCCGAGCGGTCGTCGCGCATCCGGCTCAGCAGCGCCGTCACCGTCCTGAGCAGCGACGACCCGGTCCGGGTGTTCCAGAACTTCGCGACGCTCGACCTGCTCTCGGGTGGGCGCGCCGAGATCATGGCGGGCCGCGGCTCGTTCGTGGAGTCGTTCCCGCTGTTCGGCCACGACCTCGCCGACTACGACGCGCTGTTCGCCGAGAAGCTCGACCTGCTCCTCGCGGTCCGGGACCACCCGCGGGTGACGTGGTCGGGACAGCACCGACCGGCGCTGACCGACCAGCCCGTGTACCCGCGACCCGTGCAGGACCCGCTGCCGGTGTGGGTGGCCGTCGGTGGCAACCCGCAGTCGGTGGTGCGCGCCGGGATGCTGGGCCTGCCGATGGCACTGGCCATCATCGGCGGCACGCCCGACCGGTTCGTGCCGTTCGCGGAGCTGTTCCGGCGGGCGCTCGGCGAGGCGGGGCACAACGCCGCGACCCCGCTGTCGCTCAACATGCACGGGTTCGTGGCCGGCACCGACGCCGCGGCGTCCGACCTCTACTACCCGTCGCACTCGCGGGTCATGAACCGCATCGGCCGCGAACGCGGCTGGAGCCCGACCAACCGGGCGGCGTTCGACGCGGCGACGACCCTGCAGGGTCCGTACGTCGTGGGCAGCCCGGAGCGGGTGGCGGAGAAGATGCTGCTCCACCACGAGCTGTTCGGACACGACCGCATCGCCCTGCAGTTCGCCGTCGGCGACATCGCGCACGAGCACGTCATGCGCGCGATCGAGCTGCTCGGGACCGAGGTCGCACCGCTGGTCCGCGACGAGGTGGCCCGCCGCCGCGCCACACCCGCGGCGATCGGACAGCACTGAGTCGTGAGTGGCGATAGTCGCGATAGCGACTATCGCCACTCACAGGGTTCGTTCGTCAGGCGCGCAGCTCGGCGCCGACCCGCTGCCCCGCGAGCGCCACGGCGGCGTCGCGGGCGGCGTTGGCCTCCTCGCTGGTGAGCGTCCGGTCGTCGGCGCGGAAACGCATCGAGAACGCCAGCGACCGCCGGCCCTCCCCCACCTGCGCGCCGCTGTAGACGTCGAACAGCCGGACCTCCTCCAACAGCTCCCCGCCGCCCTCCTCGAGGGCGTCGGCGACGTCGGCGACCGGGACGTCGTCCGCCGTCACCAGCGCGACGTCGACCGCGACCGCCGGGTAGGGCGACACCCGCGGCACCGGCCGCACGTCGGTGAGCGGGACCAGGTCGAGGTCGAGCTCCATCGCGCACGTCCGCGGCGGCAGCCCCAGCGCCTCGACGACCTTGGGGTGCAGCTCGCCCGCGTGCCCGGCGGGGAAGTCGCCGACCCGCAGCACCGCGGTGCGACCAGGGTGGAACGGCGCCAGCTCGCCCTTGGTGACCCGCAGCTCGACACCCGCGACACGGCCCACCAGCCGGGCCGCCTCGACGGCGTCGGCCCACCCCGCCTCGCGTCCGCCGCCCCACCAGCCGCGCGGCTCGCGCTCACCGGCGAGGACCGCGGCGACGTGCATCGGCTGCGCCGGGAGGGCGGCGTCGATCTGGGCGTACTCGTCCGCGCTCGGCCGGGCCCGCACCGCGGGCTCGGGCATCGTGACGGGCTGCGCGTGCGGCAGCACGACCTGCCCGACGTGGAACAGCGCCACGTCCTCCAGGCCGCGGGACCTGTTGCGCACCAACGCGTCCAGCAGACCGGGCAGCAGCGTCGTCGACAGCGTGTTGCGTTCGGCGTCGAGCGGGTTGAGCACCGTGACGGTGCGGCGGCGGACGTCGTCGGCGGCGAGGCCGAACGCGTCCCACACCGCGTCGCCCACGAACGGGAACGGCAGCACCTCGACGTACCCGGCCTCGGCCATCGCCCGCGACACCGCGCGGCGGCGACGCTGGCCCGCGGTGAGCCCACGTCCGGCGGGCGCGGCGGGCAGGACCGACGGGATCATGTCGAGCCCCTCGAGGCGCAGCACCTCCTCGACGAGGTCGGCCGGCATCGTGATGTCGGGACGCCACGACGGCGGCGTCGCCACGACGACGCCCTTGCCGTCGTCGCCGGTCTCCAGCTCGACCGACGCCCCGATCCGGGTGAGCTGCTGCACGGTCGCGCCGCGCGGGTAGGCGACACCGGCGGTGCGGTCGGGCAGGTCGAGCGGCATCCGCACGGGCGCGGGCGCCGGGGCGGCACCGACGTCGGTCCGGCCCGCGACGATCGTGCCGCCGCCGTGCTCCACCAGCAGCTGCGCCGCGCGCTCGGCCGCGACCGGCGGCAGCTGGGCGTCGACCGCCCGCTCGAAGCGTCGCGACGCCTCGCTGGGCAGCTTGTGCCGGCGCGCGCCGCGGGCGATCGTCGCCGGGTCGAAGTGCGCCGCCTCGACGAGGACGTCGATCGTGGCGCCCTCGGCGTGCTCGGCCGGGATCTCGGTGCTCGCCCCACCCATGACGCCCGCCAGGCCGATCGGCCCGGAGTCGTCGGTGATCAGCAGGTCGTCCGGGTCGAGGACGCGCAGCGCGTCGTCGAGGGTGCGCAGCTTCTCCCCCGCCCGCGCGCGGCGCACGACGATGTCGCCCTGCAGCCTCGTCGCGTCGTAGGCGTGCAGCGGCTGGCCCAGCTCGATCATCACGTAGTTGGTGACGTCGACGGTCAGCGAGATCGGGCGCATCCCCGCCGCGAGCAGCCGCCGGCGCATCCACCACGGGCTGGGCGCGTTGGGGTCGACGCCCGAGACCCGGCGGGCGACGAACCGCGGGCAGCCCTCGGCGTCGTCGAGGCGCACGGGCCACGACGACTCCTTCTCCGCCGGCACGGCGACGCGCGTGGCGGGATCGGTGAAGTCGCGCTCCAGCGACGCCGCCAGCTCGCGGGCCAGGCCGCGCACCGAGAAGCAGTAGCCGCGGTCGGGCGTCACGTTCAGCTCGATGACCGGGTCGTCGAGGCCCAGGACGGGACGCGCGTCGTCGCCGGGCTCGGCGGTGCCCTCGGGCAGCACGAGGATGCCGGAGTGGTCGGACCCGATGCCCAGCTCGGCGGCGGAGGAGATCATGCCGTCGGAGACGTGGCCGTAGGTCTTGCGCGCCGCGATCGCGAACCCGCCGGGCAGCACGGTGCCGGGCAGCGCGACGACCACGAGGTCGCCGACGACGAAGTTCCGTGCACCGCAGACGATGCCGCGGGACCCCGTGTCGGACTCGTTCTCGTCGGGGCCCACGTCGACGCGGCAGTAGCGGATCGGCTTCTTGAACTCCGTCAGCTCGGTGATCTCGAGGACCCGCCCGACGACCAGCGGGCCCGGGATCTCCTCGGCCCGGTGGATCTCCTCGATCTCGAGGCCGACGCGCACGAACGCCTCGCCGATGTCCTCGGGATCGGCGGGCAGGCCGCCGTCGACGTGGTCGGTCAGCCAGGACACGGGGACGCGCACGGGTTCTCCAGGTTCTCCGGACTCGTTCTCGGGGTGGGCGGGTCAGACGCCGAACGCCCGGCTGAACCGGACGTCGCCCTCGACCATGTCGCGCATGTCGGGCAGGCCGTTGCGGAACTGCAGCGTCCGTTCCAGCCCCATGCCGAACGCGAACCCCGAGTACACCTGCGGGTCGACCCCCGCCGAGAGCAGGACGTTGGGGTTCACCATGCCGCAGCCGCCCCACTCGACCCAGCCGGCGCCGCCCTTCTTCTCCGGGAACCACACATCGACCTCGGCGGACGGCTCCGTGAAGGGGAAGTACGACGGGCGCAGCCGCGTCCGCGACTGGGCACCGAACATGGCGCGGGCGAACGCGTCGAGCGTGCCCTTCAGGTGCGCCATCGTGATGCCCTTGTCGACGGCGAGCCCCTCCACCTGGTGGAACACCGGCGTGTGGGTGGCGTCGAGCTCGTCGGTGCGGAACGTGCGGCCCGGGCACACCACGTAGACGGGCAGCTCGCGCTCCAGCAGAGCCCGGATCTGCACCGGGGAGGTGTGGGTGCGCAGCACCATCGCCGACGTGTCGGCCGAGTCCTTGCGTTCCCGCAGGTAGAACGTGTCCTGCATGGTGCGGGCCGGGTGGTCCTTGCCGAAGTTCAGCGCGTCGAAGTTGAGCCACGACGCCTCGACCTCGGGACCCTCCGCGACCTCCCAGCCCATCGCGACGAACACGTCGGCGATCTGCTCGGCGATCTGCGTGATCGGGTGCCGCGCCCCGCGCGGGGCGCGGTCCCACGGCAGCGTGACGTCGACCGACTCCTCGACGAGGACCTTCTCGTCGCGCTCGGCGACCAGCACCTCGCGGCGCGCGTCGAACGCCTCCTGCACCCGCACGCGGGCCGCGTTCACCCGCTTGCCCGCGTCGGCCCGGTCCTTGCCCGGCAACGACCCCAGCTCACGACGGGCGAGCATCAGCGGCGCCCGGTCGCCCAGGTGCGCAGGCCGCACGGCCGCGAGCGCCGCGAGGTCGGCCGCGGCGGCGAAGGCGTTCACGGCCGCCTCCGCGGCGGCGTCGAGGGTGGCGGCGTCCAGCGGGCCGCCGACGGGGACCGTCTCCTGCGTGCTGTCACTCATGGTCCGCCGATCCTAGGCCGGGGCCCGTCACCGCCCGAGGCCGACCTGCGCTGCCAGCGCACGGAAGCCGGAGTCGTCGACCGTCCACGGCGGCGGGCGGCCCGTGTCGATCCAGCGGGCCTGTGACGAGCGCAGATACGCGTCCAGGGCGGCGCCGTCCCCGAGCACGGCCGCGGCGTACGCGACCGAGGAGTTCGGGTCGTGGTCGGGCGAGATCGTCCCGTACGCCGGGGTGGAGTCCTGCCAGCCGGGCCACCGCGCCGAGAAGCCCGTCCACAGCGCCGACCGGCGGCTCTGGTCGCCGAGCCCGGCCATGACCGGCCACAGCTGGGCCAGCGAGTCGGGGAACCACACGTCCCACGACGGGTCGAGCCTGTCGGCCGCGACGGCGTAGAGGCCCGGGCTGTGCGAGCCGGTCCACAGGACGCGCTCGACGGCGTCGCGCATCGCGGCGGCCTCGGCGGCCCGCGCGGACGCGGCGGCCGGGTCGCCGAACACGGTGTCGAGCAGCCACGCGTAGTCGGCGAGCCCCCGCTGGGCCTCGACGTTGTCGAGCAGGTACTCGGCGTCGTAGGTGGGGGTGGCGGCGGTGAGGCCGGAGGGCTTGCGGGTCGCGCCGATCGCGTCGGCCACGCGGACGAGACCGGCCCGCACCGCCGCGGTGTCGAGGGCCCGGGCGGCGGCGGGGTCGGCGCGGGCGTACTCGGCGACGAGGGTGAGGAAGGTCCCGGCGTAGGCGTCGGTCGAGTCGTAGGTGGGCACCACGGGTGACCCGGGCCGCTGCTGGAACCGGCCGGCGCAGGTCACGGGGTCGTAGTCGTAGTCGTAGACCGTCCCGTCGACGCCCGAGGTGTCGGGCGCGTTGAGCTTCGAGAGGTACCAGTCGATCCAGTGGCGCACCATCGGCAGGTACCGCCCGCCTGCCGCGACCATCGCGCGGGCACCGATGTTGGCCTCGTAGGGGTGGACCGAGACGAGCCCGGTGCCGACGATCCGCGCCTCCGCGATGGCACCCGCGCCGTCGCCGGTGCAGGTGAGCTGGGCGGTCGAGACCCAGTAGGCCTCGTCCTCGACGATCGCGGCGTAGCCGGGGTCGGCGGACGTCGACGGGGCCCGGGTGCGCCGGGGTTGTTCCGTCCGGGCCGCGTCGGAGGTCGCCCCCGCGGCCGAGGTCGGCGCCTCCGCGAGCGCGACGCCGCCCGCCCCCATCGCCGCGGACCGGCCCCCGGCGGTGTGCACGAGGCCCACGAGCGCGAGCCCGGCGCAGGCGACGACGGCGAGCGCGACGACCACACGTCGCCCGGCGGCCCGGCGGTGGGGACTCCGCGGGTCAGTCGGCATGCCGCAGCAGGTCGTGGCGGACCGCGAACGACGCGGCCTCGATCCGGGAGTGCACCCCGAGCTTGGTGAGCACGCCCTGGACGTAGGTGCGGACCGTCGCCGCCGACACCCCCAGCCGTTCGGTGATCGCGCCCGTCCCCAGTCCGTCGACGATGAGCGCCAGGCACTCCCGTTCACGCGGGGTCAGATGGGCGGCCAACCGGTGCGCCTCGGCGTCGGCCCGCGAGCGGGGCGCTGCCGTCGCGGCCGGCACGTCGACGACGCACTCGCCCGCCAGCACGGCACGCACCGCGTCGACGAGCGCGGCGACGCCCGCGGTCTTGCACACGTACCCGGCCGCTCCCGCGTCGATCGCGCGGCGTGCCGTCGCCGGGTCCCGGTCGCCGCTCAGGACGAGGACGCGGGTCCCGGTGCCGGCGGCGACGATCCCGGCGATGAGGTCGAGCCCGTCGTCGGGGCCCAGGTGACGGTCGACGACGCAGACCCGGGGCCGGTGCGTCCGCACGGCGGGCAGCACGTCGCCGGCGGTGTTGACGACGGCGCGGACGGTGACGCCGCGCGCGGTCAGGACGATGCAGAGCGCGTCGGCGAAGATCGGGTGGTCGTCACAGAGAACCACGTCGTTCGCGGACGTGGGGTCGTGCGGGCGTGCCACGGATCATCCACGTCCGGGGTCGGGCACGGCGGTACGCACGGAAGGCACGGCAGGGGTGGCCGGCCCAGACGCGGGCTGGACAGCGGTGCGGACGGCGTTGTGCGCGATCCGCGGCGCCGGACGCGGTGCGCGGCGCGTACGGGTCCCGGCGGGCAGCGTGACGCGGACCCGGGTGCCGCGCCCGGACGGGCCGGCGGTGATGTCCATGTGGCCCCCGCACGAGGACACGAGCCTGCGCACGACGCCCAGCCCGAGGCTGGACACCCCGGACGGGCCGAGACCGAAGCCGGGGCCGTCGTCGACGACGTCGACGACGAGGGCAGCGGCGCGGCTGTGCCGGGCGCCGGGCTGCGCGGCGGCGTGGACCTGCACGGTGCCACCGTGACCGGCCGCCCGCGCGGCGTTGTCGACGAGGTTGGACACGATGCGCCACAACAAGGTCGGGTCGGCGAGGCGCGGCAGGCCGGGGTCGCCGGTCAGGGTGACGGAGGCGGGCCCGCAGCGGTCGGCGAACGTCACGACCCGCGCCAGGACGGGCATCACCGGCTCGGCCTGCCCGCGGCGGGTGCCGCGGTGGTGCAGCAGCGACGACAGGCGCGCGGTCTCCTGCTCGACCATGGTGAGCAGCGACTCCCGCTGGGCGGGGTCCTCGCCCGTCGTGCGCACCGACTCCATCAGCAGCGCCAGCGTCGCCAGCCCGTGACCGACGTCGTGCATGAGCCCGCGCAGCTCCTCGACCTCGTGTCCGGCCTCGGGCCGGGATCGACAGTCTCGCTGGGCCGGCACCACGACGTGGGCCTCGGGGACGTTCCACATGACCGAGGAATCGTCGAACTGTCCGTGACCGTTACATCACAGCGGGTTCGTGGATTGGGCTGCTCGGCGCACCGGAACGCGGCGATCACGGGGTGTCACTCCGCCGGGTGGGCGCTGGGCCGCACACCCGCCGCTCGTGCGACCCTGACGGCCTCCAGCCGGCTGTGTACGCCGAGCTTGAGGAACAGTCTGCGGGTGTGGGAGCGCACCGTCCCGGTGGAGACGTGAAGTGCCGCAGCAAGATCCGGGCCGCGGGCGCCGTCGACCATGCCTTGGAGCACGCGCCGTTCCTGGCGGGTCAGTACGGCGAGCGGGTCGTCGACGGCCCGCGCGGCCTGCCCGCCCGCCAGCGCACGCAGCACCGCACCGAGGTGCGCGCTCGGGTACACGGTGTGACCGTCGCACACCGCGCGGACGGTGGCGGCGAGCTCGGCGGAGCGTGCCGACTTGGACAGCCACGCGTCGGCACCCGAGCGGGCGGCGGCGACCATCCGCTCGAAGTCGTTGCTCGCGGTCAGGACGACGATCCGGGGCCGCGGCGTGACACCCGCGATCCGCTCCAGCAGCGCCGTGCCCGCGTCGTCGGCGTCCTCGATCTCGACGGTCACGACGTCGGGCCCGGTCCGCTCCAACAACCCCTCGATGTCGGCGTCGGCGCTCGGCGCGTACCCCACGACCCGGAGGTCGGGTTCGGCCGACATCGCCTCGGCGAGCAGCTCGCCGAGCATGCGGTGGTCGTCCACGACCACGACACGCCGGATGGTCATCGCACCGATCGTCTCCCGCCCGGGTCCTCGTCGGGGGTCCCGGTTGCGGATCCCGACTGCACGACACAACGGGTACCGGTCCCGCCTCGGCGGAACCGGTACCCGATGGTGTGACCTACCTGCCGTCCTGCGTAGCAGTCCTGAGTATCAGTCCTGCACGTCACCCCGGCGGCGGCGACGCAGCTGCGTCACGCCGAAACCGGCGGCGACGACACCGGCCAGGAGCACCCCGCCGACCGCACCGGTCGGGACGACGACGCCGTCACCGGTCACGGCGCACTTGGACTGGCCGATGATGATCGTGCCATTGCCCAGACCGGCGTCGAGCGTCAGGCGCACCGCGTTGACGGTGATCCCGGTCGATGCGCCCGACCCGGTCAGGGTCTGCTCGTTGACGTAGAGGATGCCGACGCCCGCGACGTTGAGGCCGGTGTTGGGGACCGCCGACACGTCGACCGACTGGCCGAGAACCCTCAGGTTCGCGATGCTGGTCGAACCGGTGGATCCCTCCGAGTTCGACGTGCAGGTGCTGCCGACCGCATCGGCGGTGATCGCCGGGGCGATCGCCAGACCGACCTTCGGGTTCGCGACCTGAGCCGAGCTGGTCACCGATCCCGTCGCGCCCGGCACACCCTGGGTGCTGACGTTCAGCAGCCCGGTGCTGAGCAGCCCGACGGCGTTGACCTGCGCCGCCGAGTTCGTGACCGCGGTGGCGCTGCCGCCCGCCGGCAACGTGACCGTCGGCGTCGGGCCGACATTGACCAGGCCCCCGCCGAGCACGGTGACGTTCACGCTCGCGCCGAACGCGCTGCCCGACACCGCGGACACGTCGGCGAACGCGGCGCCGGCACTCGCGACGGCCATCGCCGGGACGAGCGCGACCAGCGCGAGGGATCGGGCGATGCGACGTCCGCGGGACGCCGGATGTCTGGTGCTGTTCATGGTGAGCCTCTCGGGTAGTGGCGGGCACGCCGGCGGCGTCCGCTGTCCCTGCCGGGAACGGGGGTGGGCGACGACCTGCATCCACCGACCGCCCGGCGAGCAGTGTCGGGGCCGCACGAAGCCTGCGGATCAGCCGGACGGCACAAGCGGACTGTGCCGTTCACGGGATCCGTGCCGTCCCGCACGACGAGAGCATGAGCGCCGTCGGGGCCATCCCGACGTGCTGTGGCGCAGGAGGTTCGACGATGCGAGTGCTCGCGGTGGGTGCCCACCCCGACGACATCGAGCTCGGCTGTGGTGGCGCGCTGCTGGCGCACCGCGCCCGTGGCGACGAGGTCACGCTGCTGGTGATGACCACCGGTGAGCAGGGTCCGCAGGATGCGCGCTCGCGCATCGGCGAGCAGGAGGACGCGGCCGAGCTGCTCGGCGCGGACCTGCGCTGGGGCGGCTTCGACGACTGCGCCGTTCCCACCGACCGATCCGCCGTCACCGTCGTGCAGGACGCGATCGACGCCTCCGGCGCCGACATCGTCTACACCCACGCGCCGCTGGACACCCACCAGGACCACCGGGCCACCGCCGCCGCCGTCCGCGCGGCCGCCCGCCGCGCCCGCCGGGTGCTGCTCTACGAGTCGCCGACGACCACGTCGTTCGACCCGGTGGTCTACATCGATGTCGCGACGCTGGTCGAGGCCAAGCTGGACCTGCTGCGCGCGCACATGTCGCAGGTCCTCAAGAACGGCCTGGTCGACCTCGAGGCCGTCGAGGCGCAGGCCCGCTACCACGGGTTCCGCGGCCGGATGCGCAACGCCGAGGCGTTCGAGGCCGAGCGTTTCGTGTGGGACCTCGGTGCAGCGGAGCCGGCTGCTCCTGTCGTCGCCGCCGCTGTCGCCGGGCCGCTCGTCCCCCAGGCCGCCGCCACCGTCGTCGTCCCGCGGACGCGCAGGCCATGACCGTCCCCGTCCCCGGTGCCCCGGTGGACGTCCCTGCGCCCACGGGCTCCCGCCGCACCGGCGGGAGCCCGTGGGTGCTGCTCGCGATCGCCGGGGCCGCGGTGGCGGTGGTCGCGGTCGTCGGCATCTCGACGTCGATCTCCGCGCTGACCGTTGCGCTGCAGGCGTTCTTCCTGCTGTTCTTCGTGCGGCACCTGGCGTTCGTCGCCGCCGCCGTGTCCGCCGACGCCCGCGGTGACGACTCCCCCGTCGGTGCCGACGGCGAGGCGTACACCCCGCCGGTCAGCGTCCTGGTGGCCTGCCACAACGAGGAACGTGTTCTCGACCGGCTGCTCGGCGCCCTCGACGCGCTGGAGTACCCCGAGGGCCGGCTGCAGCTGATCCTGGTCAACGACCACAGCGCCGACCGGACCGGTGAGCTGCTGGAGGCGTGGGCGGCCCGGCAGCCCCGCGCCCGGATCCTGCACCGCCCCGAGGGATCGCAGGGCGGCAAGTCCGGCGCGCTCAACGCCGCGCTCGCGCACGTCACCGGCGAGGTCGTCGTCGTGTTCGACGCCGACCACCGCCCGCGCCCCGACGTCGTCCTGCGGCTGGCCCGGCACTTCGCCGACCCCGGTGTCGGCGCCGTCCAGGGCCGCTGCCGCATCCTCAACGGCGGCGAGACCCTCGTGTCCGAGCTCGTCGAGATCGACTACCTCGGCGGCTACCTCGTCAACGAGTACGGCCGCCAGGCCGTGTTCCGGCTGCCCGCCTACGGCGGCGCGTGCTGCGCCGTGCGCACCGCGAGCCTGCACGCGGCGGGCGGCTGGAACGAGAACACCGTCACCGAGGACACCGACCTCACGCTGCGGCTGCTGCTCTCGGGGCGGCGCGTCTGCTACGACGTCACCGCCGTCGACGAGGAGGAGGCCGTCCGCACGCTGCGCCGCTACTGGACGCAGCGCTACCGCTGGGCCCGCGGGCACCAGCAGGTGTGGCGCGACTTCCGCCGCGCGGTGTGGCAGTCGACCCGGCTCGCGCCGCTCGAGAAGATCGAGACGCTGATGTTCCTGCTGGTGTTCCACCTGCCGGTGCTCGCCGTCGTCGGCATCGGGCTGCTCGTCGCCGGGCTGGCCGGGCTCGGCTCGATGTCGACGCCCGTCGACCAGGCCACCTCGGTGCTGTGGACGCTGCTGCTGCTCGGGCCGATGCTGGAGCTGTCGACGGGGCTGCTGCTGGCCCGCTCCCCCCGCCGCAAGGCGCGCGTTCTGCTGTTCTTCCTGCCGCTGTTCTTCGTGTCGATGGCGTTGTGCACCAAGGCCTGGTTCGACGGCATCCTCGGCAGGCCCTACACGTGGGCGAAGACGAAGCGCAGCGGCGACAGCGACGGTCCCGCCGGCGGCACCCCGTCGGTGCCGGAGCCTCGGGCGGTGACCCCGTGACCGGACGCGCGCTGGGCATCCTGGCCAGGCCCGTCGGCGTCGTCGTCGGGGTGCTCGTCGTGTTCTTCCTGCTCGACGACACGTTCCGGCGCGTCGAGGCCGGCGCGTCGACGTGGGCGCTGCACACCCTCGGCGTGGCCGACGAGGCGGTCGTGTTCGTCCCCGGATCGTCGATCGCGGTGTTCCCGCCGACGGCCGGGCCGTTCCTGGCGACGGTGACGTCGTCGTGCTCGTCGCTGTCGTCGCTGCTGGCCGTCGCGTTCCTGGGGCTGTTCACGCCGCGCCGCGCACCCGTCCGCCGGATCGGCGCGCTGCTCGCGGCGTGCGCGGTGATCCTGGTGGGCAACGTCGCCCGGATCGCGGCGTCGCTGGGCATGGGGCTGGCCGCGGGGCCCGCGAGCCTCGTGCTGTTCCACGACTGGGTCGGCAGCCTCTTCGCCTTCGCCTACACCGTGGGCGGCTATCTACTGATGCTGTGGATCCTGTTGCCGCGCAACGACGAGAGCGGTTCCGACGGCGGCGTCGGCCCGCTGCAGGCTGCGAGTTCGTACCGATCGGGGGTCGGGGTTGTCTGAGATCTGGGAGTCGGCGCTGCAGTGGACGCTGCAGTGGGCGTGGGTCGGCGGCGGGGTCGCCATGATGGGCTGCGCGGTGTGCTGGCGGGTGATGCGGCGCAAGCGGATCCGGGCGCGGCTCGAGGCCCGCCTCGCCGATCCGGACCCGGCGCGGCGCCGGGCCGCGGTCGAGGTGGCCACCGAGCAGGGGCTGCGCGCGCACGCCGCGCTCCTCGTCGCGCTGCTCGACCGCGAGCAGCACACCGGCGTGCTCGACGCGCTCGCCGCCGGGGTCCTGCGCAGTGCGTGGGAGCCGGCCGACCGTCCCGACCTGCTGCGGCTGCGGCTGTGGGCGCACGAGCACCGCGGCACACCCGCCGCCGAACGTGGGCCGGACACCGGCACGGTCGCCGACGCCGAACGAACCGTCGCCGTGCACCCCGTCGTCCCCCGGGTGCCGATCGCCCCGCCGCTGCCGCGCCGCCCCCAGGTGTGGACGGAGCCCGGGACAGTGGCCATGCCGTCGGTGACCCCGTCGGCGGTCCCGCGACGCGCCGCGCACCTCGCGCCCGAGGGTGCGCCGGCTTCCCCGCCACCCACCCCGCCACGCGGTGCCCCGCCCCGCCACCGCGCCGCCCACACCCCGCAACGTGGCGCGTTCCCCCTCCTCGCGGAAGGCAACCGATGAGTCCCGTCCTCGTCACCGGCGCCGGCGGTGCCGCGGGCATCTCGGTCATCCGGGCGCTCGACGGCGTCCGCGCCACCGTCGCCGCCGACTGCGACCCCCTCGCCGCGGGTCTGTTCCTGGCCGGTGACGCCGGCGTCGTGCCCCGCGCCGACGACCCGGCGTTCGTCGACCAGCTCCTCAAGCTCGCCGACCGCACCGGCGCGACGACGCTCGTCTGCACGGTCGCCGAGGAGCTGCCGGCGCTCGCGGCCGCCGCCGCGGACCTCGACCGGGCCGGGCTGCGGCACTGGCTGCCGGCGCCCGGGGCGGTCGCGGCGTGCGTCGACAAGTGGGCGTTCGCCGCCGCGTGCACGGCCGCCGACGTCCCCGCCCCGGCCACCGGCCTCGGCACCGCCGAGAATGTTCCGGGACCGTGGATCGTCAAGCCGCGCGCCGGGCGTGGCTCCCGCGACGTGCACGCCGCCGACGACGCCGACGACCTCGCCCGGGCACTGGCCCGGGTACCCGACGCGCTCGTCCAGACCCGCCTCGACGGCACCGAGTTCACCATCGACGCCCTCGTCGACCGCGACGGCGTGCTCGCCGGTGCGGTGCCGCGGTGGCGGCTGGTCACCAAGGCCGGCATCAGCACGGTGGGACGGACGTTCGACCACCCCGAGCTGGTCGACGCGGTCGCGACGCTGCTCGTGGCCGTCGGGCTGACCGGCCCGGCCTGCGTGCAGGGGTTCGTCGACGACTTCGGCGCGTTCACGTTCACCGAGATCAACCCGCGGTTCTCCGGCGGGCTGCCGCTCTCCCTCGCCGCGGGCGCCGACCTCGTCGGCGAGTACGTCCGCGGTGTCGACGGGCTCCCCGTCCGCCGCGAGCGGCTCGGCCACCGGCCCGGCGTGACGATGATGCGCCACCACGCGGAGGTGTTCACCGGATGAAGCTGCTCGTCCCCTTCGGCACCCGGCCCGAGATCGTCAAGCTCGCGCCCGTCGTGCGGGAGCTGCGCGCCACGGGTGGCGACGTCGTCGTCGCCGCCACCGGCCAGCACCACGACCCCGGGCTCACCGACGTCTTCCACGCCGAGCTCGGCGTCCACCCCGACATCGTGGCGTCCCCCGGTGACGTCGCCGCGCGACGGCTCGGCGACATCGTCGGCGACGCGCTGGAGACCGTCGCGTCGGTGCGGCCCGACGCCGTGCTCGTCCTCGGCGACACCCACACCGTGCCCGCCTACTGCCTGGCCGCCCGCAACCACCGGGTACCGGTGATCCACCTCGAGGCGGGCATGCGGTCGTTCAACCCGACGTCGGTCGAAGAGGTCAACCGTCGCGTCGCCGCCGCCACCGCGTCGCTGCACCTGGCCCCCACCGACATCGCCCGCCGCTTCCTGCTGGCCGAAGGGGTTGCGCCCGAGCGGGTCGCCGTCGTCGGCAACCCGGTGCTCGACGCACTGCGGATCGTCGGTGCCGCCCGACGCGACCCCGCGCAGCGGGCCGGGGTGCTGCTCACCGCGCACCGCGCCACCAACGTCGACGACCCGCAGCGGCTGGCGCAGCTGGTCCAGCTCGTCCACGACCTCGGCACGCAGGTCGGGCACGTCACGTTCCCCGTGCACCCCCGCACGCGGGACTCGTTGCGCCGCAACGGTCTCTGGGACGCGCTGACGTCCGCGGACGTCACGGTCACCGATCCCGTCCCGTACAGGGTGATGATCGCGCTCGTCGCAGCGGCCGCGGTCGTCGTCACCGACTCCGGCGGCCTGCAGGAGGAGGCGTCCTGGCTCGGGGTGCCCGTCGTCGTGCTGCGCCGCTCCACCCCGCGCTGGGAGGGCGTGCACGCCGGATCGGCCGTGCTGACCGGGCTCGACGCGGCCCGCGCGCTCAAGGCCGCCCTCGACCTCACCGATCCCGCGACCCGGGACCGCGTCGCCGCCATGGACTGCCCCTACGGCGACGGGCACACCGCCGAGCGGGTCGCCCGGCTGCTGCACGACCCCGCGACGGCTGCCCTGCTGCGCTTCGACGAGCCCGACTTCGTCGACCGGGAGCCACCGGCATGACCGCTCCGATCCGTGCGGTGCTCGTCGACCTCGACGACACCCTGTATCCCCAGGCACGGTTCCTGGAGCTCGCGTGGCGCGCCGTCGCCGACCGCGGCGCGGCGCTCGGCGTCGACCGCACGCCGTTCCTGCACGCGTTGCGCGACATCGCGGCGCAGGGCTCGGCCCGCGGCGGGATCATCGACCGTGCGCTCGCCCGCGTCGGCGCGCCCACCGACCTCGTCCCCGCACTGGTGGCCGCGTTCCGCGGTGTCGACCCCGAACGGCTCGAGCCCTACCCCGGGGTCGTCGACGCGCTGGAGACGTTGCGCGCGAAAGTTCCCGTCGCGATCGTCACCGACGGCGACGTGACCGGGCAGCGGCGCAAGGTCGCCGCGCTCGACATCGCGCACCTCGTCGACGCCGTCGTCTACAGCGACTCGGCGGGGCGCGAGCACCGCAAGCCGCACCCGCGCCCGTTCACCGACGCGCTCTGGATGCTCGGGGTGCCCGCCGGGGCCGCGGTCATGATCGGCGACCGGCCCGAGAAGGACGTCGCGGGCGCACTGGGCGTCGGGATGCGGGCCGTGCGGGTGGGCACCGGCGAGTACGCCACCGCGCCCGACCACCCGGCGACATGGCGGCGGGCGGCGACGTTCGCCGACGCCGTCGACGGCCTGCTCCCGCTCCTGCCGTCGCCGGTCCAGGATCAGGCGTTCGACGCGGCGGCGGCCAGCCTCGTGCGGGCGGCGACCGAGCCGTAGAGGCAGATCGCGGCGGCCG
This sequence comes from Pseudonocardia sulfidoxydans NBRC 16205, assembly GCF_007989085.1. Taxonomy (GTDB): domain Bacteria; phylum Actinomycetota; class Actinomycetes; order Mycobacteriales; family Pseudonocardiaceae; genus Pseudonocardia; species Pseudonocardia sulfidoxydans. The sequence continues at coordinate 7,542 of NZ_BJVJ01000059.1, read as the reverse complement.
TCGCCAGGTTCAGGCTCTCGGCGCGGCCGTGGATCGGCACCGACACGCGGTGGTCGGCCGCGGCGAGGACCTCGGCGGGGACGCCGTGCGCCTCGTTGCCGAACACCCATGCCGCCCGGCCCCCGAGCAGGGCGTCGGCGGCCGGATCGTGCAGGTCGACCTCGCCGTGGGCGTCGGCGGCCAGCAGCACCAGCCCGGCGCCGCGACAGGCGTCGAGCACCGCGGCGGCGTCGCGGTCGCGGGCCAGCGGGAGGTGGAAGACGCTGCCCGTCGACGCCCGGACGGCCTTGCCGTTGTGCGGGTCCACGGTGTCGCCGGCCAGGAGCACGGCGTCGGCACCCGCGGCGTCGGCACAGCGGACGACGGTCCCGACGTTGCCCGGATCCGCCACACCGGCGAGTACCGCCACCAGCCGGGACGTCTGGCCCACCGCGGCCGCGAGGGCGACGTCGAGCAGGTCGCACACGGCGACGAGGCCCTGCGGGGTGACGGTGTCCGACAGGCTCGCGGCGGCACCGTCGGTGACGTCGACGACCCGCACGCCCGCGGCGTGGGCGGCGTCGACGAGATCGGGGTTGCGCTGCGCCGCCGCGGCCGTCACGAAGAGCTCGTGGACGGCCTGCGGCGCGGCCAGCGCCTCCCGGACGGCCTGGGCCCCCTCGACGAGGAAGCGACCGGCCCGTTCACGACCCGCGCGTCGCAGCAGCTTGCGGGCTGCCGCGACGCGCGGGGTGCGTTCTGTTCCGAGCACCGGCTCGCTCAGGCAGCGGTGTCCTTCTGCGTGTCGTGGGCGGGCACGTTGGCCCGGGCCAGCTCGACGAGCGCGGTGAAGGCGGCCGGGTCGCTGATCGCGAGCTCCGACAGGTTCTTGCGGTCGACCTCGACGCCAGCGGCCTTGAGGCCCTGGATGAAGCGGTTGTAGGTCATGCCGTTGGCGCGGGCACCCGCGTTGATCCGGGTGATCCACAGCTGCCGGAACTCGCCCTTCTTGGCGCGACGGTCGCGGTAGGCGTAGTTCAGCGAGTGGAGCATCTGCTCCTTCGCCTTGCGGTACAGGCGGGAGCGCTGGCCCCGGTAGCCGCTCGCCTGCTCGAGGGTCGAGCGGCGCTTCTTCTGGGCGTTGACCGCGCGCTTCACGCGTGCCATGGGTGTCGTCCTGTCTCTCGATCGGCCGGGCTCGGCGCGGGGGCGCGCCGGGTCCGGCCGGGGTCAGCGGGGTGGGAGGCTCAGCGCCCGAGCAGCTTCTTGACGCGCTTCACGTCGGCCTTGGCGATCGGCACGGTGCCCGACAGGTCGCGCGTCTCCTTGCTCGACTTGACCTCGAGCCGGTGCCGCAGACCGGCCTGCTGGCGCCGGAGCTTGCCGCTGCCGGTCACCTTGACCCGCTTCGAGATACCGCTGTGCGTCTTGTTCTTGGGCATGGCTGATCCGTTCACGTGTGACGTCCGGGGGACGTCGGGTTCTGTCCTGCGATGGTCCGGGTGCGGGCCGGTCAGACCTGCGTCTCGTCGGCCGGGGCGGCCTCGGTCGCCGCGCCGTCGGCCGCGGCCGCGCTGTCGGCGTGGGCCGGGCGCTTGGCCGGCTTCTTGAGCGGAGCGATCACCATCGTCATGTTGCGGCCGTCCTGCTTCGGCGCGGCCTCGACGACACCCAGGTCCACAACGTCCTCGGCCAGGCGCTGCAGCAGCCGGAAACCGAGCTCCGGGCGGGACTGCTCGCGGCCACGGAACATGATCGTGACCTTGACCTTGTTCCCACCTTCGAGGAAGCGCACGACGTTGCGCTTCTTGGTCTCGTAGTCGTGGGTGTCGATCTTCGGCCGGAGCTTCTGCTCCTTGATCACCGTGAGCTGCTGGTTGCGGCGGGACTCGCGGGCCTTCTGCGCGCTCTCGTACTTGAACTTGCCGAAGTCCATGAGCTTGCAGACCGGCGGGCGGGCCTGAGCCGCGACCTCGACGAGGTCGAGCTCGGCCTCCTGCGCCAGCCGCAGGGCGTCCTCGATACGCACGATGCCGACCTGTTCACCGTTCGGTCCGACGAGTCGGACCTCGGGAACCCGGATTCGGTCGTTGATGCGCGTCTCTGTGCTGATGGGGTCTCCTCGTATAGACGTCGTGTGCTCGGCGACGACAAGAGAGACCCGTGATTCGACGACGAGGCGGATGACGCGTCGCCTCGACACCGGACCTGAACCCGGCCACCAGGGGTGACGTCGGGTGGGAGCGGGGCTCCACTTGAACGCCCTGAGCACGTGCTGCTGATGCACACAGTGCACAACAGTCAACGTGCGACAGGGTGGTCGCATTCCGAAGGGTACACGAGGCCCCCGGAGCGGACACACGGGGCGTTCGACCCGGCTTCCCCACCGACCCTAGACAGCGTCCTGACCGCGCGCCACGGCCCTGGCCAGGGCGACCGCCGGGGCGTCGCCCAGCGCGGCGCCCTCGGTGAGGGCGGCACCGAACCCGTCACCGAGCGCCGCGCGGCCCGCGTCCTCCGCCTCGGCCTCCCGCCGCGCGTCCGGTCCGAAGGCACGGGTCGCGCGTGGGCTCGCGCGCAGCGCGCCGAGCAGGACACCCGCGGTGCGGTGGTCACCGGCCCGCGACCGGGCGACGACCAGCGACCGCACCGCGACCCACAGGTGCGTCCACGCCCCGGCCGCGAGCCAGTGGTCGAGCAGCGGCAGCAACGCGGCGACGTCGCCGCCGCCGCGGACCGCCGAGGTGACGAGGGTGTGCCGGGCGATGCCGGCGACGAACCGCGAGTCCACCGACTCCGCGAGCGCCACCGCCTCGCGCAGGTGCCCGGCGGCCGCGACCGGGTCGCGCTCGGCCCGGCGCTCCCCCCGCGCATACGCCAGCGACGCCCGCGCCGTCGCCGACCCGGCCCGCGCCACCAGCTCCGCCATCGCCTCCTCCTCACGGGCCGCGGCCGCGTCGTCCCCGGCGTACGCGGCCGCGACGGTGAGGTCCATCCGTCCGAACAGCGCGGTGTCGACGTCCGCCGCCGCGTCGGCGAGCTCGACGCTGCAGCGGGCCTCACGCATCGCCGCCACCAGGTCACCGCGGAACATGTAGACGTTGGCGAGCGCCTCGTGGCCGTCGCGGGCCGCCGCCGGGTCGGGCCCCGAGGAGGCGAGCACGATCGACCGCCGCGCGTAGGCCTCGCAGAGGTCGAGGTCGCCGCGCTGCCAGCACGACGCCGCGACGAGACCCAGCAGCCGGGCCGCGTCCGCGCCGGCGGGCACCGGCCGGGCGACGGGGGCGTCCGCGTCGTCGAGCACCCCCGCCACCCGCAGCGACCGCAGCGCCGGCTGCACGAGGTCGGCCCGGCCCCGCACGTACCCCAGCTGCGCGAACAGCAGCCCGAGCCGGACCACCGCCGGCACCGGCCCGACGTCGCACAGCCGGGCGTGGGCGCGCCGCAGGTCGGGCAGGTGCGCGTCGAACCGTGCCACCGCGGCCCGCTCCCCCGGCCCCCGGCGGGCCACGCGGACCTCCTCGGCGAGCCCGGCGGCCCACCGCGCGTGCGCGGTGCGCAGCGCGTCGGCGGACCGGTCGGTCGCGAGGCGCTCGCGGCCGAAGGCGCGCAACGTCTCCAGCTGCCCGAACCGGGCCGGCTCGCCACGATGACGGACCACCAGCGACCGATCGACGAGATCGGGCAACGCGTGCGCGTCGCCGCACACCGCCGCCACCGCCGCGGCCTCGACGGGCCCCGCGAACACCGACATCCGCACGAACAAGGCCTGCTGCGCCGCGTCGAGCAGGCCGAACGACCAGGCCACGACGTCGCGCAACGACCGGTGCCGGGGTGCCGCGGTACGCCGCCCCCCGCTGAGCAGGTCGAGCGCGGCGCTCTCGAACGTCGCGGTGTCCGCTGCCGCGGGGCCCTCCAGGGCCGCGGCCATCGCGGGCAGGCCCAGCGCCGGGACCCGGGCCGCGGCGAGCTCCAGCGCCAGCGGCAACCCGTCGAGCCGGGCACACACCACGTCGACGAGGGCGGCGTCGGTGGGCCCCGGCACCGCGTCGGGGACGGCCGCCCGGATCCGGTCGGTGAGCAGCGCGGCCGCGTCCGCCGGCGCGAGCGGGCCCACCGGCGCCACCTGCTCCCCGTCGACGCGCAGCGCCTCGCGGCTGGTGAGCAGCAGATCGGTCCCCGCGCTGCCCGCGCAGACCGCCTCCACGAGGCGCGCCACCTCGTCGGCGACGTGTTCGCAGTTGTCCAGCACGAGCAGCATCCGGCGCACGGCGAGCACCTCGACGATCCGCCGGGTCAGTCCCTCCCCCGCCCGGCCGCCGTCGGCCAGCGACAACGCCGCCGCGACCGCGGGTTCCACGTCGGCGGGACCCCCCTCGCCGAACTCGACCAGCGCGACCCCGTCGTCGTACTGCGCCGCCACCGCGGCGAGCACGTGCCGCGCGAGCCGGGTCTTCCCGACCCCACCCGGGCCGACGAGGGTGAGAATCCTGTTGCGCGCCAGCAACTTCTGGGCCGAATCGACGTCGGCGGCGCGGCCGACGAACGAGCTCACCGGGACGCGGGGCGTGCGCGGGGCCGCGGGCTGCTCGTCGCGCAGCAGCACGGCCTCCAGCTCCCGCAGCTGCGGGCCGGGATCGACGCCGAGCTCTGCGGTCATGCGCCGGCGCAGCGCCGCGAACGCCGCGAGCGCGTCCCGCCGCCTGCCCGCCGCCGCGAGGGACCGCATCAGGACCGCGACCGCGCCCTCCCGCCACGGCTCGTCCGCGCACAACCCCTCCGCGACGGCCACCGCCTCCGCCGCGCGCCCGGCGTCGAGCAGCGCGGCGGCGAGCCGTTCCCGGGCGTCGGCGTGCACCGCGGCGAGCCGGGCGGCGAGCGCGGGCGCGTCGGGATGGTCGAGCTCCGCGTACGGCCGGCCCCGCCACAGCGCGAGCGCGGCGACGAGCCCCGCCGCCCGGTCGTGGGCCGACGGCTGCGCCGACGCGGCCGCGACCCCGTCGGTGAACGCCGTGGCGTCGACGACGCCACGGGCTGCCCGCAGCGCGTAGCCGCCCGGCACGGTCTCGACGGCGACCCCCGCCGGGAGGAGCCGGCGCACCCGCGCGACGAGGGTCTGCACGGCGCCGACCGGGTCCGCGGGCGGGCTGCCCGACCAGACGAGGTCGGCGATCCGGTCGATGGTCATCGGCTCGCCGGTGTGCGCCGCGAGCGCCGTGAGCAGCCGACGCTGCCGGCCCGACTCGACCGGGACCGGGCCGTCGGGGCCGTGCACCTCCAGCGGGCCGAGCACGCCGACGGAGGTCACACCGTCATCGTCGCAGCGACCGCCCCTGCCCACCACCGTGCTGGGCCCGGCAGCGGAGCACCGGACGGTGACGTCCGCCGAGTTCGACACGGGGCTGGTTCGATCATGGTCGGGGCCAGTCCCTTGTCGAACTCGGCGCACGGGGTGACAGCGGTCCGACAGCGGGCCGACAGTGCCTCCCCCGACCATCGGTGCCCCACGACCACGACACCGACCACGACACCGACGGGACCGACGATGACGACGACACCCGCACCCGTGACCTCGGCAGGCACCGACCCGACAGCCGACGCGTTCGCCGAACGCATCGTCGCGGCCGGGCTGGCCGCGCTCGACCTGCAGACCATCCGCCTCGGCGACCGGCTCGGCTGCTACCGGGCGATGGCCTCCGGTGCACCGGTCACGTCGGCGCAGCTGGCCGAGCTCACCGGCACCGCCGAGCGCTACGCCCGCGAATGGCTCGAACAGCAGGCGGTCACCGGTGTCCTCGACGTCGTCGACGACACCGGCGATCCCGCCACCCGCACGTTCCGGCTCCCCGCCGGCCACGCCGAGGTGCTGACCGACGTCCTCAGCCCCGCCCACGTCACCCGGATGGCGACGCTGACCGGCGCCTTCGCCCGGCAGGCCGACGCCCTCGAACGCGCCTACCGCACCGGCGGCGGCGTCAGCCGGGACGAACAGGGCGACGACGCCCGGCACGCCCAGGCCGCGGCCAACCGCCGGATGCTGCTCGACGACCTCCCCCGCACCCACCTGCCCTCGATCCCGGGCCTCGCCGAGACACTGCACGCCGGGGGGCGGGTCGCCGACGTCGGCTGCGGGTTCGGGTGGTCGTCGATCGGCATCGCGCTCGCCTACCCGCAGGCGTCGGTCGACGCCTTCGACGTCGACGTCCCGTCGGTGGAGGCCGCCCGGCGCAACGCCGCCGAAACCGGGGTGTCCGACCGGGTCCGGTTCCACGTCGCCGACGCCGCCGAGACCGGGACCGCCACCGGTGGCGGCTACGACCTCGTGCTCGCCGTCGAGTGCGTCCACGACCTGCCCGACCCCGTCGGCGTGCTGGCCGGGATGCGCCGCCTCGCCGGGCCGGGCGCGACCGTGCTGGTCGTCGACGAGCGCGTCGCCGAGACCTTCACCGCGCCCGGCGACGAGGTCGAGCGCCTCATGTACGCCTACAGCGTCCTGTGCTGCCTACCCGACGGGATGGCACACCCGCAGTCCGCCGCGACCGGGACGGTGATGCGGCCGGACACGTTGCGCCGCTACGCCTCCGAAGCCGGTTTCGCCCGCGTCGACGTGCTCGACGTCGAGGACGACTTCTTCCGCTTCTACCGGCTCGTGACGGGCTGACCCGCTCCGGAGCCCGGGACCGGCGTGCACTGCCGGGCCGCGCTCCACCGGTCAGCCGGCCGCCGCGGCCTTGCGGCGGGCCGGCTTGCGGGCCTTCGGGGCCTGCGGCGTGACCAGGTCGCGCAGGAACCGGCCGGTGTAGCTGGCCTCGACCGCCGCCACCTGCTCCGGCGTGCCCTCCGCCAGCACCGTGCCGCCGCCCGACCCGCCCTCGGGGCCCATGTCGATCACCCAGTCCGACGTCTTGATGACGTCGAGGTTGTGCTCGATGACGATGACGCTGTTGCCCTTGTCGACCAGCCCGTTGATGACCAGCAGCAGCTTGCGGATGTCCTCGAAGTGCAGACCCGTGGTCGGCTCGTCGAGGATGTAGACCGTGCGGCCGTTGGACCGCTTCTGCAGCTCGCTGGCCAGCTTGACGCGCTGCGCCTCACCGCCGGACAGGGTCGGCGCCGGCTGACCCAGCCGGACGTAGCCGAGCCCGACGTCGACCAGCGTCTTCAGGTAGCGGCTGATCGAGGAGATCGGCTCGAAGAACTCGGCCGCCTCCTCGATGGGCATGTCGAGGACGTCGGCGACCGTCTTGCCCTTGTAATGCACCTCGAGCGTCTCCCGGTTGTACCGGGCGCCGTGGCAGACCTCGCACGGCACGTAGACGTCGGGCAGGAAGTTCATCTCGATCTTGATCGTGCCGTCGCCCGAGCAGCCCTCGCAGCGGCCGCCCTTGACGTTGAACGAGAACCGCCCGGCCTGGTAGCCGCGCACCTTCGCCTCGGTGGTCGACGCGAACAAGGTGCGGATCTTGTCCCACACGCCGGTGTAGGTGGCCGGGTTGGAACGCGGGGTGCGCCCGATCGGCGACTGGTCGACGCGGACCAGCTTGTCGAGCTGGTCGACGCCGG
>NZ_BJVJ01000058.1 GCF_007989085.1 Pseudonocardia sulfidoxydans NBRC 16205 | reverse complement strand
CCGCAGCGCGCTGCGCACGCGCGGCGCCTCGGGGCGCTACGCCCGCCGCGGGCTGCTCAACCTCGGCGTGTTCCAGGTGGTGCTGCCGCTGATCGCGCCGCTGATCGACATCCTGCTCGTGTACGGCCTGATCTTCGACGACACCGTCCGCACCCTCGTGCTGTGGGGATCGGTCCTGGCCATCCAGACGGTCGCGGGGATCGTGGCGTTCCGGCTGGAGCGCGAGAAGATGCGCATCCTCTGGCTGCTGCCGTTGCAGCAGTTCGTGTACCGCCAGCTCATGTACGCGGTGCTGATCCAGTCGGTGTCGGCGGCACTCACGGGCATCCGGCTGGGCTGGCAGAAGCTGCGCCGCATCGGGCGTTTCGAGAACGTTCCGACGCAGAACCGCGACGGCGCCGTGTCCCGGGTCGTGGCGCCGCGGCGGCCGGCGACGATCCCGTCGGTCCCGGACCCGCGCCGGCCCGCACCCCCGGTCGCACGGCGGCGCCCGGCGCCGGTGCCGCACCCTCGGCCGCGCCCCGACGCCGTCGAGCCCGTGACGTCGGTGATCCCCGCGATGCGGCTGTCACCGGCGGAGTCGCCGACGACGAAGCTCCCCGTGGTCCCGGCTGCCCGGAGTTTCGCCGACGCCGAGCAGGGCACCGTCGAGGTGCGGAGCCCGCGCCCGTACGAGCGGGGAACGCCGGTCGGGGTGGGCGGTCAGCCGGAGAAGCAGCGTCCGCCGGAGTAGAGCGGGGCCGTCGACACGGTCCTCCCGGCCGGCGGGTCGAGTTCGACGGTGACCCGCCCGCCGGGCGTCAGCTGCTCCTGGCAGGCCGTGACGCTGTCGTCGTTCCCGTTGGGCATGAACAGGTCCAGGTGCGGGACCTTGCCGCCGCCCCAGTCTGAGATGCACTGGGCGCAGTCGTCCTCCATCACGAAGTACTTCTTCACGAGGGGGACGTAGACGATCGTGCCGACGGCGATCTCCCGCGTGTCGCTCGCGAGGGTCAGCGGGTCGGCGTAGGTGCCGGTGCCGCCCGCCTGCGGGTGACGCGCGTTGGGGTGGGCGATCGCGCGGCTGCCGGGTGGGTCGTTGTCGTAGGCGGAGTAGAACGTGATCTCCGTGCTGAACGGCCGCCCCGCGGGCCCGGCCGGTGCCGCCGGGGCCGCGGGTGCCGTCGTCGTCCGCGGCCGGGTCGCCGGGGGTGCGGAGGTGGCGGACCTCGTCGCGGGCGCCGTCGACGGGACCGACGTGGCGGTCGGGGACGTGGCGGCCGGGGCCGTGGTGGGGGCCGTCGTGATCGAGGTGGCCGACGGCAGCGCGGTCAGCGGCAGGGCCTCCGACCCGCAGGCTGCGAGCACGGCCACCGCCGCGGTCAGGGCGCAGGCCAGCACGACGAGCCGCGCGGCGGTCGTGCCCGCGCGGTGGTGTCGTCGTCCGTTTTCTCCCGTCACCACGACCGATCCAACCAGGCCCCGCCGAGCACCCGTCACCCGATAGGGGTGTCGCCGGCGCGGCAGCCGCGCCGAGTTCGACAGGAGGCCGGCTCCGACCGTGATCGAAGCAGTCCAGTGTCGAACCCGGCGATGGATCCGCGGCGGTCGTCGTCCGGCAGAGAGCGGGACGGACGCGGTGGAGTGCCTGATCGGACTGCTGCCGGGACAGGTGCAGCCATGAAGAAGGAGAAGGTGTGGCCAGGGGCGGGGTCGAACCGCCGACCTTCCGCTTTTCAGGCGGACGCTCGTACCAACTGAGCTACCTGGCCTGGCCTCCGGCAGAGCCGGGAACCGGAGAGTGGAGCGACCCAGACGGGACTCGAACCCGCGACCTTCGCCGTGACAGGGCGACGCGCTAACCAACTGCGCCACTGGGCCTTGCGTACTGCGACTACCGTACCCCCAACGGGATTCGAACCCGCGCTGCCGCCTTGAAAGGGCGGAGTCCTAGGCCGCTAGACGATGGGGGCTGGACCCCGCAGGCGGTGTCCTGGCCTCCAACGGCTGTCCGTTGGGAGCTTCGAAAGCTTACGACAGCCCCCCACGCCCCTTTTCACCCACCCCCCACAGATCGCGTCCGTGCAGCTCAGGGGGCCGTTCCGTGCCGTCAGCGACTGACCGGCGGCGGATCGTCCGAGTTGGTGGAGATCAGGCCGAGCATGTCGAGCAACAGCCGGAGGTCCTCGGGGCCCTCGGAGTTCTCGGCGACGACGAGCCGGGCCTTGTGCACCTGGTCGTCGGAGACGCGGTAGGCGTCGGCGGCGGTCCGCGGGCCCGGGATGGCCCCGGTTCCGCTCTGCCGCACGTCACCGATCTCCCGCCGTGCGCTCCCGATGGTCATCGACGTCTCCCCCGTTCCGTCGTGCACCGCGGTGCCGCGGACACGCGACAGTCCGTCCCGTCCCCATCCGGTCACCCGGTGTGGCCAGGCCGGCACGTCCCGCATCGGCACCTGGCGGCCACCCCCGTGGCCGTGACCAAGACGTTACCGATCGCGCGGGGCCGACGCATGCCGCTGCCCGGGTGAGGGGCGTGGTCCACGCTGCGTCACAGGACACGTCGACGGGACGCGGTCGTCGTACCCCCTCCCCGTATGCTCGTGGTGAGCAGCCGGGGAGGTCGCAATGCCCGAGCCCATGGACAAGAGCACGCCCGCGTACTCCGACAACCGCGAGGCCCATCTGCGTCGCCTGCGTCGGGTCGAGGGCCAGGTCCGAGGCCTGCAGCGGATGGTCGCGGAGGACACGTACTGCATCGACGTGCTCACGCAGGTGTCCGCGGCGACGCGGGCGTTGCAGTCGTTCGCGCTCGAACTGCTCACCGAGCACATGTCGGGATGCCTGGTCGACGCGGCCCGCGCCGGCGACGAGGAGGGCGAGGCGAAGGTCCAGGAGGCCGCCGCCGCGATCGCCCGGCTCGTCCGTTCCTGACGCACCACCGGAGCACACGTCCTTGCAAGGAGAGACCATGAGCATCGAGACCCCGTTCCGTACCGACGTCGTCGTCAGCGGCATGACCTGCGGGCACTGCACGGCGTCGGTCAAGGAGGAGGTCGGTGAGGTCGACGGGGTCCGTGAGGTCGAGGTCGACCTGTCGACGGGCCTGGTGACGATCACGAGCGACCGTGAGCTGCCGCTCCCCGAGATCGAGGCCGCGGTCGTCGAGGCGGGTTACACGCTCGCGGGCTGACGCCGTCGGGGGCCCTACCCTCGTCGTCATGGCCACCGACGGCGAGCGTTCCCGCCACCGGGCCCCTGCCGACCGGTCCCGCTCGGCACGCACCGCCCGCGCGCGCGGCCAGGACGACGTGCCGCACGACCACGAGCTCGACTCCTACCTGGCGGCGCTCGCACCCGAACCGCCCGAGGGCGTCACCGAGTCGACGGGGAGGTTCGGCACGGCGCAGGTCTTCCAGCTGCGGCTGCCGCCGTTGCGGGTCGAGCAGCTGCGCCGGCTGGCGGCCGAGCGCGGGGTGTCACCGGGGGCGTTGGCGCTCGACTGGGTCGTGGAGCGGCTCGACCGTGAGGACATGCCGACGGGCCCGTTGGAACGGGTCGTCGACGAGCCGCGGAGCCGTCGCCGCGCGCCGTTCCGGCGTCGCAAGGAGCAGTAGGTCAGCGCCCCGACACCACGACCGACGACGCGCTGTCGCCCGCGAGGCACGGGCTGCCGGTGAGCCGGTCGGTCGGCACCGCACCGGCGAGTGCCCGGTAGCCGGCGGCCGAGAGGTGCAGGCCGTCGCCGGCGTCGTAGGACGACTCCAGGCGGTCGGGCCGTGCGGGGTCGGCGACGGCGGCGGCGAAGTCGAAGACGCCGTCGGCGTGCGCGGGGCCGTGTTCGAGCACCCAGGTGTTGACGGCGCGGCGGGTGGCCTGGGCGGCGGCGGTCGCGCGGGGGCCGGTGCGCGACGGCGTGATCGTGGTCAGGAAGACGCGCAGTCCGGCGGCGCGGGCCTGGTCGGCGAACTGGACGAGCCCGGCCTGGAGCTGGTCGGCGGTGCGGCCCTCCGCGATGTCGTTGGTGCCGATGTGCAGGACGACGTCGGTGACGCCGGCCGCGGCGGCGACGTCGAACCGGAACCGGGTGGCGGGTGAGTCGCCGACGCCGAATGCGTCGGCGAGCAGCTGGTTGCCGGAGATGCCGGCGTTGAGCACGGACATCCGGGCGGCGCCGCCCGCGGCGCCGAGGCGCCGGGCCAGGGCGTCGGACCAGCGGTCGTCCTCGCCGGGGTCGCTGCCGACGCCGTCGGTGATCGAGTCGCCGACGAGGACGACGGCGTGCTCGGCGCGGGGGGCGAGGACGTCGAGTCCGGTGACGACGAACCAGGCCGTGACCGGGGAGAACGCGGCTCCTGACGACGAGTCGACGTGGTTGCCGGGTCGGCTGCTGACCCAGGAGGTCTGCAGGGCCACCGGATGGGTGGCCACCCGATCGGGTTCCTGCGGGAGGTAGGCGCTGACCGACACGGGCAGGCCCGCCTGCGCGACGAACGGCGCCGGGTCACTGACGATCTCCGCCCCCGCGGGGATCGTCACGTCCGGGCGTCCGCCGAACAGCACCGGTCGGGGTGCGCCCCCGCGCACCCCGGCGCCGGTTCCCGTGGTGGCCGCGGAGACCGCGGCCACCGGGAGCGGGGCCCGCCCGTAGCGGTTGGACAACCGGACCCGGATCTCCGAGCCGGTCGACTGTGGGTGGACCACCATCCGCAGGGTGCGGCCACCGAAGCGGCCGCCGGCGGCCTCGACGTCGGGGCCGGGTTGCGGGCTGGTCTGCCAGGCGGTGACCCAGGTGGGGCCGCAGGCGGGGTCGTCGGTGGATTCGGGTCCCGCGGCGGCCGGTGAGGCACCCCGGACCGTTCCGACGACGACGAGTCCGGCGACGGCGGTGGCCAGCACGACGGCCGCGACGACGAGGCGCGAGCGTGTGCGGGGCCCGTTCGTCGCTGCGCGCACACCGTCTCCTCGTCGTGGGTCGCCCCGCTCGTGCGGGACGCGTCGTCCTGCTTGTCGCCGCACCGGGAGGTTCTGTGACCTCCTCGTCCGTCACCCCTTCGAGTGTCGTGCCGACCGTTACGAAGAGAGGAACGAGAGATCCCTCGGTGGGGTGAGTGGTCCGATCGAGTGATCACCCACCGTCAACACCGGAACCTGGTCCGGCGGTCAGGCGGGGACGGCCACGAGGGCCTCGCGCGACTAGGGTCCGGTGCAGGCAGGGCGAGTCGAGGAGGACCGCAGGTGGGCGCGTACGACGACATCTTCCGGGCGAGCGTCGAGGACCCGGAGCGCTTCTGGCTGAACGCGGCAGGGGCGCTGGACTGGAACGTCGCGCCGACGCGCGCGCTCGACTCGTCGAACCCGCCGTTCTACCGGTGGTTCCCCGACGGGGAGCTCAACGTCGCGCACAACGCGCTCGACCGGCACGTGGACGCCAGCCGCGGCGACCAGGCCGCGTTGATCTACGACTCGCCGGTGACCGGGACCCAGCGCACCTACACCTACTCGCAGCTGCGCGACGAGGTCGCCCGCTTCGCCGGCGTGCTGACACACCTCGGCGTCGCCGTCGGCGACCGCGTCGTGATCTACATGCCGATGGTCCCCGAGGCCGCGGTCGCGATGCTGGCGTGCGCACGGATCGGCGCGGTGCACTCGGTCGTCTTCGGCGGGTTCGCGCCCAAGGAGCTCGCCGTCCGCATCGACGACGCCACCCCGACCGTCATCGTGTCCGCGTCGTGCGGCATCGAGGGCAAGCGCGTCATCGAGTACAAGCCGTTGCTGGACAGGGCGATCGAGCTGTCGGCGCACAAGCCCGCGAAGCAGGTGATCCTGCAGCGCCCGCAGGCCGAGGCGTCGATGGGCGAGAACGACGTCGACTGGGTCGAGGCCATGAACGCCGCGACGCCGGCCGACCCGGTGCCGGTCAGGTCCACCGACCCGCTCTACATCCTCTACACGTCCGGCACGACCGGGAAGCCGAAGGGCGTCGTGCGCGACGGCGGCGGCTACGCGGTCGCGCTGGCCTGGTCGATGCCCAACGTCTACGCGGTCGACGCCGGAGAGACGATCTTCACCGCGTCCGACGTCGGCTGGGTCGTCGGGCACTCCTACATCGTCTACGCGCCACTGCTGGCCGGGGCGACGACGATCCTCTACGAGGGCAAGCCCGTCGGGACGCCCGACGCCGGCCAGTTCTGGCGCGTCGTGGCCGATCACAAGGTGAAGAGCCTGTTCACCGCGCCGACGGCGTTCCGGGCGATCAAGAAGGAGGACCCGAAGGGCGAGCACCTCCCGACGTACGACGTGTCCAGCCTGAAGTACCTGTTCCTCGCCGGCGAGCGGCTCGACCCCGAGACCTACCACTGGGCGTCGGACACCCTGGGCATCCCGGTGATCGACCACTGGTGGCAGACGGAGACGGGCTGGCCGATCGTCGCCAACCCGGCGGGCATCGAGCTGCTGCCCGTCAAGCCCGGTTCGCCGACGCGCCCGCTGCCCGGCTGGGACGTCCAGATCCTCGACATCGCGGGCAAGCCGGTCGGCGCGGGCGAGGACGGCGCGATCGTCGTCAAGCTGCCGATGCCGCCCGGCGCGCTGCCCACCCTGTGGAACGACGACGAGCGTTTCATCCGGTCGTACATGGCCGCGTTCGAGGGCTACTACCTCACCGGCGACGGCGGCAACATCGACGACGAGGGCTACGTCTACGTCATGGGTCGCACCGACGACGTCATCAACGTCGCGGGCCACCGGCTGTCGACGGGCTCGATGGAGGAGGTCCTCGCCTCGCATCCGGACGTCGCGGAGTGCGCCGTCATCGGCGTCGCGGACTCCATGAAGGGCCAGATCCCGCGCGGGTTCGTCGTCCTCAAGGCGGGCGTCGAGCCGGACGAGGACACGCTGCGCGGCGAGCTCGTCCAGCTGGTGCGTGACCAGATCGGGGCGGTCGCCTCGTTGAAGGACGTGGCCGTCGTCGCGGCCCTGCCCAAGACCAGGTCGGGGAAGATCCTGCGCAAGACGATGCGCGGGATCGCCGACGGCCACGACGAGCCGGTGCCCAGCACGATCGAGAGCGCCGACGTGCTCGACGCACTCCGACCCGTCCTGCGCAGAGAGTGACGGTATTGGGCCGAATGGCGGGAGGTTGCTCGTCGTTCGGCCCAATATGACGGATCCGGTAACGACACGCCCGGTCGAGACGGATGGGCAGGCACGGTCCCGGGCCCCACGGGATCGCGTCCACCGGAAGGCTCCACGATGTCCGCGCCCGCGCTCCCCCGCGCCGTGGCCCTCGCCGGGCTGCTGAGCGCCGTCCTGACCCTCGTCGTGGTCGGTTCGGCCGCAGGCGAGTCCTGCGACAACGGCTGCACCCCACTCGGCCCCGTCTCCTCGCCCACCCCCGCGACGCCGACGCCGCACACCGCCGACCCGCACCCGGCGCCCGTGAGACCGGCGGCACCGGTCCCGGCGCGCATCGCCGGCGTCCTCGGGCCGTAGCCGCCCGTTGCGCAGGCCAGCCGACCCTCACCGAAGGCTCACCTCAGTCCGGCACCGGACCGCGCCGTGGCGCACGATGGCCGCATGAAGGTCGTCGTGGACTTTGATCTGTGCGAGAGCAACGCCGTCTGCATGGGTGTCGCGCCCGAGGTGTTCGAGGTGCGGGAGGACGACTTCCTCTACATTCTCGACGAGAACCCCTCCGAGGAGCTGCGGCCCAAGGTCGAGGAGGCCGTGCGCGGCTGCCCGAAGGCGGCCATCTCCATCCAGGAGGACTGACCCCCGGGGTTGCCGGGTCCCGCGGCGGCGGGTCAGGATCGCGACGTACACGCACGTCGTGACAGGAGGGTCGACGATGACCGTCGGGCACACCGAGCTGACCCCGCTGGCGTTCCTCCGCCGCTCCGCGGAGGTGTACCCGGACAAGGCCGCGATCGTCTACGGCGACCGCCGGCACAGCTACGCCGAGTTCGCCGCCGAGACCACCCGTGTCGCGCACGCGTTGCGCGGCTCCGGGGTCGGGCCGGGCGACCGGGTGGCCTATCTGCTGCCCAACGTGCCGGAGATGCTCGTCGCGCACTTCGCGGTGCCGCTGGCGGGTGCGGTCCTCGTCGCGATCAACACCCGGTTGTCGACGGAGGAGGTCCGCTACATCCTCGACCACTCCGGCTCGACGCTGCTCGTGGTCGACGCGGCGCTGTGGCCGGTGGTGGCGCCGGTCGCGGCCGAGCTGCGGACCGTCCAGGAGATCGTCACGATCGTCGATCCCGCCGCACCCGGCGACGGGATCGGCAGCGGCACCACCTACGACGACCTGCTCGCCCGCGGCTCCGACGACCCCCTGCCGTGGGAGGTCGACGACGAGGACCGGGCCCTGTCGATCAACTACACGTCCGGGACGACGGGCAAGCCGAAGGGCGTGCAGTACACGCACCGCGGTGCGTACCTGAACTCGTTCGGCGAGGTCGTGCACTCCGCGCACAGCCCCGACAGCGTCTACCTGTGGACGCTGCCGATGTTCCACTGCAACGGCTGGTGCACCCCGTGGGCGGTGACCGCGATCGGCGGCACCCACGTCTGCCTGCGGGAGGTCCGTGGCGACACGATCTGGAAGCTCATCGGTCAGCACGGCGTCACCCACCTCAACGGCGCGCCGACCGTCGTCACGACGATCATGAACGCCGCCGAGGCCGTCCGGCTCGACTACCAGCTCGTCATCACCACCGCGGGCGCCCCGCCGTCGCCGACGACGATCCTGCAGATGGAGCGGATGGGCTTCCGGATCGTGCACGTCTACGGCCTGACCGAGACCTACGGGCCGTACTCGGTCAACCAGTACCAGCGGGCCTGGGACACCCTCGAACCCGAGGAACGCGCTGCGCTGCAGGCCCGCCAGGGCGTCGGCATGATCCAGACCGACGCGCTGCGTGTCGTCGACGAGCACATGGTCGACGTGCCCCGCGACGGCGCCACGATGGGCGAGATCGTGATGCGCGGCAACAACGTCATGGCCGGCTACTTCGACGACCCCGAGGGCACGGAGAAGGCGTTCGCGGGCGGCTGGTTCCACTCCGGAGACCTCGGCGTCGTCCATCCCGACGGCTACGTCGAGCTGCGCGACCGCGCGAAGGACGTCGTGATCTCCGGCGGGGAGAACATCTCGACCGTCGAGGTCGAGCAGGCCGTGGTGTCGCACCCGGCGGTGCTGGAGGCGGCCGTCGTCGGTGTGCCCGACGAGCAGTGGGGCGAGCGGCCCAAGGCGTTCGTCGTGCTGAAGCCGGGCGAGCAGGCCACGCCCGCCGACGTCGTCGAGCACGTCAAGTCGAAGATCGCCCGGTACAAGGCGCCGCGCGACGTCGAGATCGTCGACGAGCTGCCCAAGACGTCGACGGGCAAGGTGCAGAAGTTCGAGCTCCGCGAGAAGGAGTGGTCCGGGCACGGGAGCCGCATCAAGGGCTGAGCCACACATCGGGGACAAAGGGCGGCGAAGCGGTTAGCGTCGCAAAACATGGGTGGCGACGGTGGTGCGACGCGGGCGGTGATCGGCGCCGTCGCGACCTCGACGGCCTCGGTGCTGCCGGTGTTCCTCACCGGCGCCCTGGCCGTCCAGATCTCCGGTGAGCTCGGGTTCGACCCGGCGGGCCTCGGCGTCGTCGTCGCCCTCTACTTCGGGGTCAGCGCGTTCACGTCGCTGCCGATCGGCTGGATCGTCGAACGCGTCGGGCCGACGGCGACCAGCCGGATCGCCGTCGTCGGCGCCGCGGTGCTCATGCTCGCCATCGCGTTCGGCGCCCACTCCTACGCCCTGCTGGTGACGATCCTGCTGTGCAGCTGCTGGTGCAACGTGATGGGCCAGCTGTCGTCGAACCTGACGCTCGCCCGGTTCGTGCCCGCCGACCGGCTGGGGCTCTCCTTCGGGTTCAAGCAGTCCTGCGTGCCCACAGCGACGCTGCTGTCCGGGATCGCCGTGCCGACGCTCGCGCTGACCGTCGGCTGGCGCTGGGCCTACGTCGTCGGGGCCGGGCTGGCGCTGCTCGCGCTGCCGTTCACGCCGCGCAGCCCCGAGCCGTACGTGCGCCCGAACGTCGATCCCGGCGACCGCGCGACCGGGGCACTGTCCGTGATCGGCCTCGGTGCGGGGCTGGGCGCGGCGTCGGCGGGCGCGCTGGGGGTCTTCCTCGTCGCCTCGGCCGTCGACCAGGGCGTCGACCCCGGCCTCGCCGGCCTCGTGCTGACGCTGGGCAGCGTCGTCGGGCTGGTGCTGCGGCTGTTGCACGGCTGGCTCGCCGACCGTCGTTCGGGCGGCCACATCACCGTCGTCGCCGCCAGCATGGTGCTCGGCGCGGTGGGGGTCGGGCTGCTCGCCGTGCCCGGCCCGGTGGCCCTGGTCGTCGGCACGGTCCTCGCGTTCGGGCTGGGCTGGGCGTGGCCCGGGCTGCTGCAGTTCGCCGTCGTCCGGCTCAACCCCTCGGCCCCGGCCGCCGCGACGTCGGTCGTGCAGGTCGGGACGTACGCGGGCGCGTTCCTCGGCCCGATGGTCTTCGGGTTCCTCGCCACCCACGGCAGCTTCGGCGTGGCCTGGCTGGTGTGCGCGGCGATGATGGTCGTCGCCGCGGTCGCGATGCTCGTCGGGCGGCGGATGCTGCTCGCCCACCGCGACGCACGGCTCGCGGCCGTAGCGGTCACCTGAGCTTCGCCGCCAGCGCGATCGCGTCGCGCGGGGCGTGGACCTTCACGTCGTTGTCGAAGTACGCGAACACATCGCGCCCCTGCACCCGGGCCATCGGCGGCGCAACCGTGAACTCCCCCGTCGGCGATTCGCCCGCCGCCCACCGCCGGATCCGCGACGCCCAGTCGTCGAGGGCGGAGTCCGAATAGCCGCTCGTGTAGAGCTCCTCGTCGCCGTGCAACCGCACGTAGGCGAACCCGGCCGTCATGTCCTCCAGACGCGGCCACGTCCCGGCCGTGTCGGCGACGACCAGCGCCACGTCGAGCTCCCGCAGCAGCGCGACGACGGCCGGGTCGGCGAAGCTCGGGTGCCGCATCTCCACCGCATGCCGGACCGGCCGGTCGGCGTCGGTGCTGGTCAGGGCGCGGTTGTCGAGACGCTCGTCGTGCCGCTCCGCCAGCGCCGCGGCCTCGACGGACGTGCGCGGCAGGCACCGCAGGAACGTCTCGACGCGCTCGCGGTCCCACCGCATCCGCGGCGGCAGCTGCCACAGGATCGGGCCGAGCTTCGGCCCCAGCGCGAGCAGCCCGGACGCGAAGAAGTTCGCCAACGTCAGCTCCGGGTCGCGCAGCTGCTTCATGTGCGTGACGAAACGCGGCCCCTTCACGGAGAACACGAAGTCGTCCGGGGTCTCCGCGGCCCAGGACCGGTAGTTCTCCGGCCGTTGCAACGAGTAGAACGAGCCGTTGATCTCGATGCTCGACACCGCGCGCGACAGGTACTCCAGCTCCCGGCGCTGAGCCAGCCCGGCTGGATAGAACACGCCGCGCCACGGCGGATACCGCCAGCCCGACGTCCCGATCCGGATCTCGGCCACGGCGCCGGAGTATCCCCGCGCACCGACACCCGCGCCCACCGGGAGAGGATGGCGCAGTGACGACGGACGTGCAGAAGGCTGTCGGCGGAATCCTGGACTGGCCCGTCGGGCACGCCGCGGCGACGCTCGTCGCGGCCGACGGGACGGTCCTCGCGACGGCGGGTGACACCGACCGGGAGTTCCGGCTCGCGTCGGTCACCAAGCTCCTCACGGCCTACGCGACGCTCGTCGCCGTCGAGGAGGGCGCCGTCGAGTGGGACCAGCCCGCCGGCCCCGAGGGCTCGACGGTCCGGCACCTCGCGGCCCACACCTCCGGCCTGGCGTTCGACTCCGACCAGGTCCAGGCCGCCCCCGGCACCCGGCGCATCTACTCCAACACCGGCTTCGCCGTCCTCGCCGACACCATCACCGCGGCCAGCGGTATCCCGTTCGCCGACTACCTGCACGAGGCCGTCTGCGAACCGCTCGGCCTCACCGCCACCCGCCTCGAGGGCCATCCCGGATCCGGCGCCGTCTCCACCGCCGACGACCTCACCCGCTTCGCCGCCGAGCTGCAGTCGCCGACGCTCGTCGCCACCCTCCCCGCGGCCACCGAGGTCGCGTTCCCGGGTCTCGACGGGATCCTCCCCGGCTACGGCCGGCACAAGCCCAACGACTGGGGCCTGGGCTTCGAGATCCGCGGCACCAAGTCGCCGCACTGGACGGGCACCGCCAGCTCCCCGGAGACGTTCGGGCACTTCGGCCAGTCCGGCACGTTCCTCTGGGTCGACCGGGCGGCCGGGGCGGCCTGCGTCGCGCTCACCGACCGCGACTTCGGCCCCTGGGCCGTCGAGGCCTGGACGCCGTACACCGACGGGGTCCTGGCCGCTCTCCGTTAACGGTACGAACCTCGCGGACGCTTTCACCGTCGTGGACGGCACGACCTGGTTCACCGCGATCACGGAAGGCTGACCGTGCCCCGATTCGTGCTACCCCTGCTGATCCTCGGCGACATCGCGATCTGCGTGGCGCTGTACTTCCTGATGGGTTGGCCCGCGCTGCTGTTCGCGGTCCCGCTGGCGATCACGACGATCATCATCTTCGTCGTGCTGCAGGGGACGGCGATGCTGCGCCAGGCCGTGCAGACCCGCTCGCAGGGCGCCCACCAGGTCGTCGACGGTTCGACGTACGACAGCTCCCGCTCCGGCCCGGCCGACTGGGACGACACCTTCGACACGTTCTCCGCCGGGCCGTCGACCTGGGACGACCAGGGACAGTCGCACCACTCGTCGACGTCGCACGACCACCACTGGCACTCGCATTCCTCGTCCCACGACCCGGGCTCCTGGTCGTCGGACTCCGGGTCCTCCTCGGGCTCCTCGGACTCGGGCTCGTCCTCGTCCTCGGACTCCGGCTCGTCCTCGTCCTCGGACTCCGGCTCGTCCTCGTCGTCCGACTCCGGCTCGTCGAGCTCGTCGTCGGACTGACGTGGCCCCACGGTGGCGCGGGAATGACCGTTCTCACATTCGTCTCCCATAGTGGACGAACGTTCACGATCCGACTTACGGTCGTGGCGTGGCCTTCGGCGAAGAATGCCGCGGGCAGTAGTGAGAGGACACACCGTGGCTCAGATCATCGGTGCGCGGGCTCAGGCCGGCGACGCGATCGTCGACTACGACGAGAAGCTCTTCGACGACATCCAGGCGAACCCGGGCGAGAAGGCCTACGTCTTCATGCACACCGTGCCCTACGAGGGCTCGGTCGGCTTCGTCAACATGCTGACGTGCACCCGCATCAACCGTAAGGGCTTCGACACCTCGCTCGTGCTCTACGGTCCCGCCGTGCTGATGGGCTCCGCGACCCGCGGCTTCCCGAACGTCGGCGACGAGGCCTTCCCCGGCCACATGAACTACAACAACCAGCTGCAGACGTTCATGAAGGAGGGCGGCAAGGTCCTGGCCTGCCGCTTCGCCATGGCCGCCCTGTACGGCATGCGGGAGACCGACCTGATCGAGGGCATCGTCCCGATCCACCCGCTCGACGTCCTCGACTGCACCCTGACGGCCCGCCGCGAGGGCGCGCTCGTCATGCAGACCTGGACCCTGTGACCCCGTGACCCTGTGAGCGGCAATAGTCGCTATCGCGACTATTGCCGCTCACGACCTCGGTCGGCTCCCTCGGCAACGGCCCGGACCAGCGCACACGGTCCGGGCCGTCGTCGTCCGCGCCCGGGAATGAACCGGGCCGCGAGCCCGTTGACCACACTGTCCGAACCGGGCGAGCCGAGTCCCCGGGCCGCAAAAGAAAAAGCCGCCACGGAATACCGCCAGGCTGGAGCCGTGGTGCGCCACTCGCCGCGAGGCGACCGGCGTCCGGTTCGGACACCTTCCGCCCGCCGGGAACATCCCGGAGGGCAGGTGGGTTGAAGGGAGCGTCCGGATCGGGTGACACCGTGTCCCCGGGTCCCAACTGAAACCGCCGCTTCGAGCGGCCTGCGCGCCGAGAGGCGACCGGCACCCGGTTCGGACGTCCACCCTCACGACCAGGCACACTTTTCCCACGATGTCCTCATCACGAGCCACCGACGCACGTCACGAGCGTCCCGCCGGTGACCCCCGCGATCCCGCCGTCCCTCCGGACACCGAGTCCGGCCCCCCTGGGGACGGCCGCCCGACCCGTGGCCGGCGTCCACGCCGCCGCGGGTCCCGGGGCCCGAGCGCCACCGCGCCCGGCCCCGCCGACGCCCTCCCTGCGGCCCCGTCGCTCCCCGACGACGTCCTCACCGATCTCGCGCACCGCATCCAGGCCCTCCCGCCCGACGACGCGCACCGACTCGGCCGCAGGCTCGCCGGCGCCCGCCGCTCCGGCAACGGCACCGCGCAACAGGCCGTCGCCGACTCCGTCGCCACCGCCGAGCACCGGCTCGAACGCCGTCGTGCCGCGGTGCCGCGCATCGCCTATCCCGAGACGCTGCCGGTCAGCGCCCGCCGCGACGACATCGCCGCCGCCATCCGCGACCACCAGGTCGTGATCGTCGCCGGCGAGACGGGCTCCGGGAAGACCACGCAGCTGCCCAAGATCTGCCTCGAACTGGGCCGCGGTGTCACCGGCATGATCGGACACACCCAGCCGCGGCGGCTCGCCGCGCGCACCGTCGCCGCCCGCATCGCCGACGAGCTCGGCACCGAACTGGGCGACGTCGTCGGCTGGAAGGTGCGCTTCACCGACCAGGTCGGCGACCGCACGATGGTCAAGCTCATGACCGACGGCATCCTGCTCGCCGAGCTAGCCGGCGACCGGATGCTGCGCCGCTACGACACCCTGATCATCGACGAGGCCCACGAGCGCAGCCTCAACATCGACTTCATCCTCGGCTACCTCACGCAGCTGCTCCCCCGACGTCCCGACCTCAAGGTCATCATCACGTCGGCGACGATCGACCCGGAGCGCTTCTCCCGACACTTCGGCAACGCTCCGATCGTGGAGGTGTCGGGCCGCTCCTACCCGGTGGAGATCCGCTACCGGCCCGTCGTCGACCCCGACGACCCCGACGCCGACCCCGACCGCGAAGAGCTCGACGCCATTGGCGACGCCGTCGCCGAGCTGCAACGCGAGGGCCCCGGCGACGTCCTCGTCTTCCTGCCCGGCGAACGCGAGATCCGCGACACCGCCGACGCGCTCGCGGCCCGGGACTTCCGCAACACCGAGATCCTGCCGCTCTACGCCCGCCTGACCGCCGCCGAGCAGCAGCGGGTCTTCTCACCCCACCCCGGCAACCGGGTCGTGCTCGCCACCAACGTCGCCGAGACCTCGCTGACCGTCCCCGGCATCAAGTACGTCGTCGACACCGGCACCGCGCGCATCTCGCGCTACTCGCGGCGGCTCAAGGTGCAGCGGCTGCCGATCGAGAAGGTGTCGCAGGCGTCGGCCAACCAGCGCGCCGGCCGGTGCGGCCGCACCTCCGACGGCATCTGCATCCGCCTCTACGCCGAGGACGACTTCGACGCCCGCCCCGAGTTCACCGACCCCGAGATCCTGCGGACCAACCTCGCCTCCGTCGTCCTGCAGATGATCGCGCTCGACCTCGGCGAGATCGCGGACTTTCCCTTCGTCGAGCCCCCGGACCCGCGCGCGATCGCCGACGGCCTCGCGCTGCTCCACGAGCTGGGCGCGCTCGAGACCGGTCGTCGCAGCCTGACGCCGGTGGGACAGTCGTTGTCCCGCCTGCCCGTCGACCCCCGGCTCGGCCGCATGCTCGTCGAAGCCCACCGCACCGGCTGCCTGCGCGAGGTACTCGTCATCGCCGCCGCGCTCTCGGTGCAGGACCCACGCGAGCGCCCCGCCGAGCAGCGCCAGGCCGCCGACGCCGCGCACGCCCGCTTCGCCGCCGACGGCTCCGACTTCCTCGCCTACATGCGACTGTGGGACTACCTCGCCGAGCAGCGGGAAGTGCTGTCGGGCAACAAGTTCCGTCGACAGCTGCGCGACGAGTTCCTGCACTACCTGCGCGTGCGGGAATGGTGGGACCTGCACGGACAGCTGCGCCAGGCCGCGCGCTCGGCGGGCATGTCCCTGTCGGACGGCGCGGCCGACTGGAGCGGTTCCGCCGACCGCATCCACACCGCCGTGCTGTCCGGGCTGCTCTCCCAGGTGGGTCTCCTCGACGACCTCGCAGAGAAGAAGGACCGCCGCGCGCAGAAGGAGTACCTCGGCGCGCGCGGCGCGAAGTTCGCCATCTGGCCCGGGTCGGCGTTGGCGCGCAAGAACCCACGCTGGGTGATGGCCGCCGAGCTCGTCGAGACCTCACGGCTGTGGGCGCGGACCGTCGCCCCCATCAAGCCCGAGTGGATCGAGCCGCTCGCCGGGCACCTCGTCAAGAAGACCCACTCCGAGCCGCACTGGTCGCGCAAGCGCGCCTCCGCCGTCGCCACCGAACGCGTGACGCTGCACGGCATCCCCGTCGTCGCCAACAGGACCGTCGAGCTCGGCCGCATCGACCCCGAGCTCGCCCGCGACCTGTTCATCCGCCACGCGCTCGTCGAGGGCGACTGGGACACCCGGCACACGTTCTTCCACGCCAACCGCTCCCTGTTGGACGACGCCGAAGACCTCGAACACCGCGCCCGCCGACGCGACCTCGTCGTCGACGAGGAAGTGCTCGTCGAGTTCTACGAGACGCGCATCCCGGAGTCCGTCGTCTCCGGCCGGCACTTCGACTCGTGGTGGAAGAAGGAGTCACGCCGGCGCCCCGACCTGCTCGACTACACCCCCGAGTTCCTGGCGACGACCACCGCCGCGCAGGTCGACCGCTCCGCGTACCCCGACCAGGTCGAAGCCGGCGGACTCAGCCTGCCCCTGTCCTACGCCTTCGAGCCCGGCCACCACAGCGACGGCGTCACCGTCGACGTGCCCGTCGCCGCGCTCCAGCAGGTCGACGCCACCCCGTTCACCTGGCAGGTGCCAGGGCTGCGCGAAGAGCTCGTGACCGCCCTGATCAAGACGCTGCCCCGCGCGTTGAGACGGCAGTTCGCGCCCGCGCCCGACCACGCCCGCGCGGTGCTGTCGCGGCTGCAGGTCGGCGGTATCGATCCTGACGAGCCGCTGCTCGACGGCCTCGAACGCGAGCTGGGCCGCATGCGCGGCATCGTGATCCCCCGCGACGCCTGGGAGCTCGACCGGCTCCCCGACCACCTCACCGTCACTTTCCGTGTCATCGACGAGAAAGGTGCCGAGCTGGCCCGCGGCACCGACCTCGACGCCCTGCGCTCACGATTGGCGCCGAAGGTCCGCGAGGAGATCGCCGCCGCCGGCGCCTCAGTGGAACGCACCGGGCTCACGACCTGGTCCATCGCAACCCTGCCACGGGAACTGGCGATCACGCGGGGGCGCAACGTCGTCACCGGATACCCCGGGCTCGTCGACCGCGGCTCGACCGTCGACGTCCGCGTCTTCGCCACCGTCGCCGAACGCGACGCCGCCCACCGCCGCGGCCTGCGCCGCCTCCTGCTCTCGGAGACGCCGTCGCCGGTCAAACAGGTCGTCCGCGACCTCGACAACGCCACCAAGCTCGCACTGTCCCGCAACCCGCACGGCAGCGTCCCCACACTCCTCGACGACTGCGTCACCGCCGCCGCCGACCACCTGATCGCCCGCGCCGGCGGCCCCGCCTTCGACCAGGCCGCCTACCTGCGGCTACGCACCATCCTGCGCAGCCACCTCGCCGGGACCACGGTCAAGACCCTCGAAGCCGTCCGCGTCGTGCTCGACCACTGGCACCGCGTCCAGGCGCTGCTCGCCGACATGACCGCCCCCGCCCTCCGCGCCGGCGTGGCCGACGTCCGCGCCCAGCTCGACACCATCACCGGCCCTGGCTTCGTCACCGCCGCCGGGCCCTCGAAACTCGCCGACGTCGCCCGCTACGTCCACGGTGTCGAGATCAGACTGGAGAAGCTGCGCGTCGATCCCGCCCGCGACGCCGCCTGGACCGCCGAGGTCCGGGTCGTCGCCGACGAGTACGACGCCGACCTCGCCGCCCTCCCCGACGGCACCGACCCCCCTCCCGGCCTGCGGGAAGTGGGCTGGATGATCGAGGAACTACGCATCTCCCTCTACGCCCACCCCATGCGCACGAGACACCCCGTCTCCATCAAACGCATCCAACGCGCCCTCGACGACCTCCCCACCCCGTGAGCGGCGATAGTCGCTATAGCGACTATCGCCACTCACGAGGCCACACGCGCCGGGACCCGGCTCAGCGGGAGCGGGCCGTCGCGATGATCAGTTCGAGAGCGCTGGTCGCATGCCCGCACGCTTCCTCACGCGTACTCCGCTCCGGTCGGCCGTTCCAGAAGTAAGACACAGTGGCGAGGCGCCCATCCGGAAGCTCCGCGAAGAACAAGCACGAGCGGTTCACGATGGACTCACGTGAGGATGTGCTCAGAGCTGGCAGACCGCTGATCAATTCATCCTTCGGGCTCGGATAGTTGCGCTTCACGTCCGCAAGACGATACGCACTCGGAAGGACGCCTCCTTGAAGCCAGTCCGGCCCTCCCCCAGGGTTTTCCCAACGGCAGAATCGCGCGCCCTCCAGCGGAATCTCTGTCGACTCCTCGCCGTCCCCAACCCCCAGGATTCGGCGCTGGTCGGGGCTCAGGAGTCCACACGGATCGGGATCGGCGTCGGTGAACACGCCGGGCGATCGACTTCCCGCCGTCGGCGTGCCCGCAACCTCGGCGACACATCCGCTCGCCATCAAGCCAACCACCAGGAAAACGACTAGGCGCATCACTCTCATTCGTCGAACGCCGTTGCGATGTCCGCCTCTGCGATTCCGTAGGCACGAGCCGCTTCGGCGACCGCGTAGGCCAGGTTCTCCAAGTCGATCACCTCACGCTCGTATGCCGCGAACAGCAGGACAGCTCGCTCATTGAACGCTGCCTCTGCATCCTCTGACACAGGATCGCCTCCGCAGCGCCCCATGCGGACCCAGTCGTTATCCTCGAGCACTTTCCTCAACCGCTGGGCTTCCCCGGTAAGGACGGCACCGACCTTCAACACGTTCTCGCGGTCGATCGCCATCCCGGCTGCCGTCTCGGCAAAGCGGGCGGGGACGTTGTTGAGCATGATCGGGATCGTAAGGCCGACCTCGTCCCCAGGTGGCCGATTCCGACAGATCGTGTGCACCCGCACGGCGACATGCACACCAGCGCGGTTCCTCCCCGTGCACGAGCAGCGCTCACGTGCATCTCGCGGCTCCGCGCCGGACCAGCACCTGCCGAGACCTACACGAGTGCTGTCGGTTCCGCCCCCGGGCAGCACTGACGTTGGTATCGGCGTCAGCGGGACTGCACGGTCTCGACGATCCGTTCCAAGACCCTGGTTGCACGCTCACACGCGATGGTGTGCGTCATTCCCTCGTCGCGTGCCGCCCAGAACGATGCATCGGCGAGGCGGCCGTCCGGCAACTCGGCGAAGACGTAGCAGGAAAGCTCACCTGAGAGACCACCGATCGACCCGCTCACAGCAGGTCGCCCCGCGACTGTGTAGTCCTGCGGCAATTCGTAGCCACGCCGGATGTTCGCGAGCGTGTGGTTGTTCGGCAGAACAGCGCCCTGGTAGGTGCCGCCGTTGAACTCTCGCGCCTGCCACCCACAGAAGTCTGCGCCCTTGAGTTGCACGTCCTCCACTCGCTTGCCGTCCCGGAGACCGAGGTGGTCCCGCTGGAATTCATCCAGCAGCCCACACGGGTCGCTCTCGCCGGGAACGAGCCGGGGGCTTCGGGCCTGCTCGGACGCACCGACTACCGAAGGTTGGTCCCGTTCTTCACTCGCGCAGCCCGCCAGCAACAGGCCGAACAGTACAACGACGACCGCGGTGACGGCTTTCATCGCTCGAGCGATCGGGCGATGTCCTCGTCGGACACTCCGTATGCACGTGCCGACTCCGCCACAGCGGTTGCCAACTGCCGGAGGTCCAGGACGTACTTCGCGTAGGAGTCCACCAGCAATTCCGCGCGCTGATTGAACGCCAACTTCGCGTCAGCGGACACCGGGTCTCCTCCGCACAGGTCGGCCCGAGCCTGCCCGTTCTGGGACAACACCTCATCGAGCCGGGCAGCCTCCCTCGAGAGCGCCTTCGCGACTTCGAGGACGTTGTCGCGGTCGATGCGCATTTCCGCGGTCTCGTGAGCGAAGCGAGCGGGGACGTTGCGGAGCATGATCGGGAGCGTAGAGCGCGTGGCTCCGGCCGCGCGGGGATTCCGACAGATCGGGTGCACCGCACCGGCCGAGATGCACACCCCGGCTGTTCTGCCGAGGGAGCTCGGGCAGCGCTCAGGTGCATCTCGGCCGAGGCCGAGGTGCGCAGGGTCAGGCGTGCCAGGGCTGTTCGTGGCGGGCCAGGAGCGCGGCGGTGATGCCCACCCCGCCGAGGACGACGAGCACGGCGATGAACCCGGCGTGACTTCCGATGTGGGCGACCAGCAGGGCGCCGCAGAGGGCGCCGATCAGCATGCTGAGGACGACGGCGCCGCGGCGGAGGGCGGCGTCGGTGCGGCGGTGGTCGGCGGCGAAGCCGGTGAGGGTCATGGTGACGACGCTGGTGGTTATGTCGGGGACGCCGATGCGTCGGGCGGTGGCGGTCTGCAGCCCCATGGCTGCGGTGGCGACCCCGGCGACGGCAGTGGTCGCGACGGGTCCGCCCTGGCGCAGGTGCACGAACAGGGAGACGACGAGGCAGCCGGCGAGGAGGGTGAACTGGATGCCGAGGGCGTTGCGGAGCAGGAGGGGCCGGCTGTTGCCGAAGCGTTGGGTCAGGGTTCCGCCGCCGACTGCGCCGACGACGAACCCGACGACGGCGATGACGGAGGGCAGGAGGGCGAAGCCGTCGATGCCGGCGAGGGCGAATCCGATGAAGACGACGTTGCCGGTCATGTCGGCGCCGAGGTGGGGCCGCTCCACCGCGGCGGTCAACCAGGATCGTGGAGCGGCGGACAGTACGTCGTTGTGCCAGCCTGATCGGATGGCGGAGTACGCGCACCTGGGTGAGTCGCTGGGCACGGATTTCTTCTCGGTGCGGGAGCAGTTCACCGAGGAGCAGTGGGAGCGGTTCGCGACGACGCGGAAGTTCGTCGACTCGGAGGTGCTGCCGGGGGTCGGGGATCTGTGGGAGCGGGCGGAGCTGCCGTGGGAGCTGATCCGGCGGTTGCCGGAGCTGGGAATCGTGGGTGAGGACATCCGCGGTCATGGTGCGGCGGGGATGAGCCCGATGGCGTGCGGGTTGGTGCACATGGAGTTGCATCGTGGGGACGGGTCGTTGGGGACGTTCCTGGGTGTGCATGCGGGCCTGGCGATGCAGTCGATCGCGATGTGCGGATCGGAGGAGCAGCGGGGGCGGTGGCTGCCGTCGATGTCGACGTTGGACAAGGTGGGGGCGTTCGCGTTGACGGAGCCGGACCACGGGTCGGACTCGGTGGCGTTGGAGACGTCGGCGCGCCGCGTCGGGGACCACTGGGTGCTGGAGGGCCGGAAGCGCTGGATCGGCAACGCCACGATCGCGGATCTGGTCGTCGTGTGGGCGCGGGACACGGATTCGGGTGAGGTGAAGGGTTTCGTCGTCGAGACGCCCACGGACGGGTTCGAGGCCACCGCGATCTCGGGGAAGTTGTCGCTGCGGTCGATCCAGCAGGCCGACATCACGCTCACCGGCGTGCGGGTGCCGGAGGAGAACCGGCTGGTGAATGCTCGGACGTTCGACGACTGTGCGCGGGTGTTGGCCAACACCCGCGCGATCTGCGCGTGGATGGCGTTGGGCCACGCGACGGCGGGCTACGACGCGGCGTTGCGCTACGCGAAGGAGCGGACGCAGTTCGGGAAGCCGTTGGCGTCGTTCCAGATCGTGCAGCAGCGGCTGGTGCACATGTTGGCGGATCTCACGGGGATGCAGCTGTACTGCATGCAGATCGGTCGGCTGGCCGACGCGGGCCGGCTGTCTCCGACGGTGGCGGGCCTGGCGAAGATGAACAACACCCGGGCGGCGCGACGCATCTTGTCGGAGGCGCGGGACCTGTTGGGCGGCAACGGGATCTTGCTGGAGCACCACGTCGCGAGGCATTGGGCCGACATCGAGGCCGTGCACACGTTCGAGGGGACGGAGACGATCCAGACGTTGATCGTCGGCCGGGACGTGACGGGGATCGGCGCCTTCAGCTGAGGCTGACGGGAAGGCCGGCGGCCTTCCACGCCTGGAAGCCGCCGTCGAGGTCGGTGGCGTTGTGCAGCCCGATGTCCTGCAGTGACGCGGCGGCAAGGCTGGAGGAGTAGCCCTCGGAGCACACGACGATCCAGGTGACGTCGTGGTCGGTGGCTTCGGGGATCCGCGCGTCAGAGGTGGGGTCGAGGCGCCATTCGATGTGGTTGCGCTCGATCAGGAGCGCGCCAGGCAGTGAGCCTTCCGCGTCCCGCTGCCACTGGGGGCGGGTGTCGACGAGGATGGCGCCCTTCTCCCGCAGGTCGGCGGCTTCTTCCGGGCCGACGCGGTGCAGCCGCGCGCGGGCGTCGGCGAGGACGTCGTCGATCGTGCGGGTCATCCCACTCCCTGGGTCGAGCCGGGCTCGGTCAGCTCGGAGCGGACGCGTCGCAGCCGACCACCGGTCACGTCGTAGTACGACATCGCGGTCAGGGGCGGAGAGTACGCGTGGACGCTGACGGCGGGGTCGGCGGACGGGTTGGACACTTCGTGGACGTGCCCGGGCCCGAAGCCGACGGATCGGCCGGCGTGCAGGGTGCGGGTCCGCAGGCCGGTGTCGGGCACGGACCAGAACTCCTCGGTCAGCCTGCCGGTGACGACGGTGAGGGCGCCGAGGGAGCCGGCGTGGTCGTGCAGCTCGGCGGCTTGTTCGGTGGCCCAGCTGATCAGCCAGACGTCGACGAAGTCGTTGCCGTGCAGGCGCTTGTACCAGCGGTGGTCGGGGTCGACGTGGACCTCGTGGATGCCGGCGCGTACGTCGGCGGCGACGCGGCGGGTGAGGCCGGTGAGGTCGGCGAGGTCGGCGAGGTCGGGTGCGGGGCCGTTGAGGGTCAGGGCCGGGCTCGGGGCGTGCAGCAACACGGTCGTGCTCCAGTGCGGTCGGGCGGGGTGTGGGCCGGGGTCAGAGCCGGCGTCGACAGCACTGGTCGAAGTGGTCGGCCCGCCGCGTGCCCCAGATGGGGCCGAGGTGCGCAGCGGGAGCCATGGCCACAGTTGAGCACAGCAGCCGCCTCGCGAGCCACCTCGTCCCAGCTCCCGGGAGCGGGATACGGCCGAACGGTGGGAAATGTCCGACAGGACGGTCAGGCGTCGGCGATCGCGATGACGGTGTCGAGGGCGGCGAGATGCAGGATGCGCCGGGCCGCGCTCGCGGGCGGGGTGACGACGGTCAGCGCGGCCCCCGTCGCACCCGCCTGCTCGGCGAGCTCGGTCAGCAGGGCGACGCCGGCGCTGCTGACGTAGCAGTCACCGGGCAGGGTCAGTACGAGCGATGTGCCGGCGGAGCCGCGGTCGAGCAGCCCGGCGCGGACCTCCTGGACGCCGGCGAGGTCGAGATCCCCGATGACGACGACGCGGCGCACACCGGCGCCCGCTGCTGCCGGCGGCAGGGTTCGCGACTCCTGCACCCGCGGCGACCAGGCCCGACGCGTCTCCGACGGCTCGGAGACGGCGACGGGGACGGGCGGCATCCGGAAGGAGACGGCGGTGCCGGCGTCGCCGGCGACGACCTCGACGTCGGTGGCCAGCTCCCGGATCAGGACGAGCCCGCGGCCTCGGTAGCCGGGGTCGGCGGGCGGGGGGCGCCACGTGCCGTGGTCGGTGACCCGGACGGCGACGGTCGTGTCGGGCAGCAGGTCGAGGTCGACCTCGACGAGCCCGTCGGTCCCGGCCGGGTACGCGTGCTCGACGGCGTTGGTGGCCGCCTCGCCGAGGGCGAGCTGCAGGTCGGTGACGGCGTCGGCGTCGACACCTGCCTCGGCGCACCAGCGGGCGACGACGCGACGGAGCCCGGACAGCTCCTTGGGCTCGGCGGCCAGCTCGAGCCGCAGCGGCGCGGGTAGCAGCCGGGCGAGGACGAGGGCGGTGTCGTCGGGGACCGCGCTCCCCTCCGACATCCGCTCGAGCAGCGCGTCGGCGCTCGGCTCGGGCCGGGTGCCCGCGAGGTCGCCGAAGACGGAGACGAGTCGGCCCATGCCTTCGTCGATCACCTCGGTGCGGCGTTCGAACAGGCCGTCGGAGCACAGCAGGATCGTCTCGCCGGGTTCGAGCCGCCCGTCGGCCTCGACGAACGGGGGCCTGCCGAAGACGCCGAGTGGGGTGCCGCGGCCCTCGTCGAGCAGCCGGACACCGTCGGGGCCGGAGACGAGCGGTGGCGGGTGCCCGGCGCAGGCGTAGCGGAGGTCGCCTGTGCCGCAGTCGATCACGGCGCAGACGACGGTGCTGGCCAGGGCCCCCGCGACCCGGCGGGCGAACAGGTCGAGCTGTTCGAGTGCGTCGGCGGGCGACTGGCCGTTGACGAGGTTCGCGGCGAGCGCGCTGCGCAGCTGCCCCATGACCGCGGCCGCCGACGGGCCGCGCCCGACGACGTCGCCGACCACCAGCGCGAACCGCTGGTCGCCGAGGTCGAGAACATCGAACCAGTCACCACCGGCCTCCGTGCCCTCGGTCCCCGGCTGGTAGCGCGTGGCCATGGCCAGACGTTCGGTCTTCGGGAGGGTCTGGGGCAGCAGGCTGCGCTGCAGGGTGACCGCGACCTCGTGCTCGGCCTGGTGCAGCCGCGCCCGCATGACGGCCTGGGCGCACTGGCCGCCGAGGGTCAGGACGAAGCTGCGCCGTTCCGGGGTGAACTGTGGTCGCGTCGCGAAGCGGAAGCCGAGGACGCCGATCGTGCGGCCGCCGACGAGCAGGGGGAGTGCGGTGTGCGCGGGCCACGGCCCGTCGGCGGGGTCGACCGACCAGATCGGGTCCCCCGACCGCACGGCCGCCGCGAGCGGGTGCTCGGCCGTCGGGAGCAGGACGTCGCCCTCCGGGCCCGACCAGCCCTGCTCGCTGACCGAGTGGAGGGCGCCGGACTCGTCGGTCAGGCAGACGACGACCGCCTCCGCCTGCAACGCCGACAGCCCGTGGTCGACGATCACGTCGGCCACCGACTGCAGGTCGGTCGCGCGGGCCAACGCCGTGGCGACGCCCGCGAGCCGCTCGGCGACGCGCCGCCCCTCGGTCTCGGCCACCAGCAGCGACGAGCGGTCCAGAGCCTGCGCGGCGAGCTCGGCGACGGCCGTCGCGGCCTCGCGGTCGCTCACCGAGAACGTCCGCGGTTCGCGGAACCCCACCGCCATCACACCGACGCTGCGCTGCCCGACGGCCAACGGCAGCAGCCCGACCGCGCCCAACCCGTCGGGCCGGCCCTCGACCAGCTGCGGCCAGCGGGCCTCGACCTCCGCCGGGCTGGACAGCCAGACGGGGCGTCCCGACTCGACGACGTTCGTCGCCGCGTCCGACGCCGACAGCGCCACCGACGACCACGCCCGCTGCGCCGACAGCCCCCAGCCGGTGCGGGTCAGTGCCTCGAGCCGGCCGTCGCGCAGCTCCCACACCCCGACGACGGGCGCCCCGAGCAGCATCTCCATGTGCCGGGCCGCGATCGCCGCGACCTCGCCGGGGGTGGCGGCGGCCGACATCTCCGCCGTCGCCCGGTGCAGCAGCCCCAGCCGCTGCGCGGACGCACGTTCGAGCTCCAGCAGCCGCGCGTTGTCGATCGCGACGCCCGCCCGGCGTCCGATCTCGGTGAACACCTCGCGGTCGTCGTCGGTGAACGCGGGCGAGCGGTGGCAGCGGCCGGCACCGAACAGGCCGAGCATGCCGCCGCGCGCCGTCAGCCGGACGGCGACGACGGAGTGCATGCCCATCCTGCGCCACAACGGGTCGATGCCGTCGTCGACGAAGAGCTCGGCCGGGTCGAGCAGCCGGGCCGCACCGGACGCGAGGGTCTCGCGGCGCATCGTCGGGGAGCTGACCAGGTCGCGCAGCATCGACTCGTGCGCGACCTCGTTCGCGGCCACCGCACTGACGACGAGCGTGTCGTCGCTCGCGCCCTCGTGCACCCTGGCCACGTCGGCGAGGCCCTCGGCGACGGCGAACCGGGCGAGGGCGGCGAGCCGGCCGGTCGCGGTCAGCTCGGCGTCGAGCGTGTCGCCCAGGGCCGCGTACAACCGGTGCCGACGCTGCTCGCGGTGCCGCTCGTCGATGTCCAGGCAGCCGCCGACGTAACCTGCCGCACGATCGCCGGCCCCGATCGGCGCGCCGCGGTCGAGCACCCAGCGGTAGCCGCCGTCGCGGTGCCGCAACCGGAACTCCACCTCGAACGGCGCCTCCGCCGCGACCGCGGCCGCCGTCACGG
The DNA here is from genome assembly GCF_007989085.1 of Pseudonocardia sulfidoxydans NBRC 16205. Lineage (GTDB taxonomy): Bacteria > Actinomycetota > Actinomycetes > Mycobacteriales > Pseudonocardiaceae > Pseudonocardia > Pseudonocardia sulfidoxydans. The sequence goes on along the minus strand of NZ_BJVJ01000058.1, from coordinate 12,451 downwards.
CACGGTGCCGGGCCCGGTCCTCCGGGTGGATCCGCTCACGCCAGTCGGCCAGCTCGCTCACCGGGTCCGACACACCGGTGAAGTCCAGCCAGCCACGGTTGACGAACACGCGGTGCCCGCCGACGTCGTCGACCCAGATCAGCGCGGGCGTGGCGTCGGCCGTGGCGCGGAACTGCAGCTCGGCGGCCCGCCTGGTGCGCCCCAGGTGCAGATGGTTCGCGACCCGCGCGAGCAGCTCGCGCGGCGAGAACGGCGTGACCAGGTAGTCGTCGGCACCGGCCGCGAGGCCCGAGACCGCCGCCTCCTCGCCGGTCTGCTCCGACAGCATGACGACGGGCAGGCCCGCGGTCCGGGCGTCGGTACGCAGGGCACGCAGCAGGCCGATGCCACCGGTGCCCGGGAGCGCGACGTTGGCCACCACCAGGTCCGGCAGCTCCGACAGCGCCGCCTCCAGCGCCTGCCCGGCGTCGGCGACCGCCTGCACCGTCCAGCGTTCGGCCAGCAGCCGCAGCAGGTGGTCGCGCGTCGCGGGGTCGCTCTCCACGACCAGCACCCGCTCCCGGCTGCCCGGGAGCGGCTCCGGTGCGGCGGCGAGCCGCACCGAGCGACCCGCCTCCCGCACCACGACGAGGACGCCCGCGACGCTGCCGTCGAGCTCCCTGACGGGACTGTAGGCGTGGTCGCGCAGGCTCTCCTCCTCGCTGCCGCCGCGCCGGATCATGATGACGTCGTCGCGGCGTTCCCGCGGCTCCCCCGTCTCCAGCACGCCGCGCAGCGTCGGGCCGAACCGTCGCCAGACGCCGTCGCCCACCTCGTCGGCGGGACGTCCGTACGCGTCGGGATGCAGGTCGCCCAGGCCGTCGACCATCGCGTCGTTGTAGAACACGACCAGCTCGGGACCCCAGCACACCACCAACGGCTGCGGCGACGACGCGATCGTCCCCAGCGTCTGCGTCAGCGCCGCGGACCACCCGGACTCGGGGCCCAGGGCGGAGGCCTCCCAGTCGGTCGACGCGTGCAGCGACGCGACGTCGGCAGGCCTGCCGGTCGGGTCGATCACCGGCACCTCCCTGCCCCCGACGACGACTCGCAGAGTCACAGCGTGCCATCTCCGCACTCTCCCGGCATTCCCCGGTGGCCCCACCGGGCCGCCGCCGTCCCGACCACCGGGTTCCGGCACCCCGCCCACCCGGGTAGACCAGGTGCATGAACGTGATCGTCGAGGGCCGGACACTGACGTTCCCGGTGCGGATCGCCGACGCGACCGCGGTGGCCGGGTGCTGGGTCGTCCGCGCCGCCGACGTTCGCCCCCTGCTGCGCGGCACCGGTTTCGACGTCGCCGCCGTCGCCGGGCGCACACTCGCCGTGCTGGCGCTGCTGCGGTACCGGGTCAACGACCTCGGCGTCTACGACGAGCTCGGTCTCGCCGTGCCCGTCCGCCACCGGGGCCGGCTCGGCGCGCACCTGCTGCAGCTGCCCGTCACCGCGCCGTTCACGATGGCGGCCGGACGGCAGCTGTGGGGTCTGCCCAAGTGGCTCGCCGAGGCTTCACTGGACGTCGGGCCGCGCGGCGCGACGAGCCGGTGGGGCGTCGCCGGCCGGACCGTTCTCGACGTGGAACTGCGGACGCCGCCGGCTCGCCTGCCCGTCTCGGTCCCGGCCCGGTTGACCGCGCTCGCCGCACGCGACGGCGCCGTCCTACGCTCCCCGGTCCGCGGCCGGGCGCGAGGGCTGCGGATCGGCCTCGGCACGGCCGCCCGCCTCGTCGCGCACAGCCCGCACCCGCTCACCGACGACCTCCGCGCCCTGCGGCTCACGCGCCGGCCGCTGCTGACCGTCGGGATCGAGCACCTGTCGTTCGAGATGGACCCCGCCTCGCACGAGGCGTCGGCCTGAGCCGGACCCGGGTCAGCGGTGCGCGGCCAGCCATTCCCGCAGGTCGGCCAGCGGCTGCTCGCGCTCGGGCTCGTTGTAGATCTCGTGCCACAGCCCGTCGTACCAGCGGACCGTCGCATCCGGTGACCCGTTGAGCGACTCCAGCAGCCGCGTCCCCGCCGGATCTGTCAGCTCGTCGGCCGTCCCGTGCTGGATCAGGACCGGCAGCCGCAACGCCCGCGACCGCTCCGGCAGCGTCGAGAACTGTCCGACGAGCCGCGACGCCAGCCCCAGCGTCGGGTTGCCGTGGTGGTTGAGCGGGTCGGCCCGGTAGGCGGCCACCACCGCCGGGTCCTTGCTGATCTTCGTGACGTCGATGCCGGTCGGCCGGATCGTCGGCAGCACCTTGGCCACCTGGGTCAGCACCAGGACCAGCGGCTTCGGCGCGGCCGGGCTCGCCAGCGCCGGCGCCGACAGCACCGCGCCGCGCAGCACGTCCTGGTGCTCCAAGGCGTAGGCGAGCGCGATCTGCCCGCCCATGCTGTGGCCGAGGACGAACACCGGCAGGTCCGGGTGCCGCGCCGTGACGGTGCGGCGGAAAAGGTCGAAGTCCGACAGCCAGTCCATGTAGTCGTCGAGGTGCGCCCGGCGGCCGTTCGAGCGCCCGTGGCCACGGTGGTCGAGCGCGTACACCGCCCACCCGTCGGGGACCAACGTGTCGACGACGTTGCCGTAGCGGCCGCCGTGCTCGCCCAGCCCGTGCGACACCAGGACGACGCCGGTCGGCTCGGCGGGTTCGGTGCCCTGCCAGAACAGCTCGACGCCGCGGGCGCCCACGAGCCTGCCCTCGACGTGCCGCTCCCCGGCCATCCCGCTCAGCCGCCCAGTGTCGCGCTGACCGGGTCGAGGACGACGTCGTGCGTCGCCGTCGCGCCCGGCTCGACCTTGACCTGCGCCGCCACCGGGTCGTGGCGCGGTGCCGTCACCGCAATCGTGTACTCGCCGCTCGGGAGGTCGTCGATGCGGTAGTCGCCGGTCGCCGCCGTGCGCGTGGAGTCGACGACCTCGCCCTCCTCGATCAGCGAGACCGACGCCCCGCCGACGGGACGACCCGACGCGTCGCGGACCCGGCCCGCCACCGCCGACGACGTCGCCAGCACGAGCGCGATCTCCTCGCCCGACGCCTCGCCCGAGATCGTCGTGACCGTGGGCTGGTGTCCCGCAGCCGAGGCGACGACGACGAAGCCGTCGGCGTCCCCGTCGCTCGGGCCGGTGAGGGCGCCGCGGCCGTCGTCACCCGCGGTGGCCTCCGCGAGGCCCTGGCCGCGACCGTCGAGCAGCCGCACCGTGGCACCCGTCAGTGCCTCGCCGTCGCGGCCGACGACGCGGAACCGCACGGACCCGTCGTCCCAGCCCGCTGACGCCGCCACGGGTGCGGGCTCCGGAGTCGAGGCCGACGCAGGCTCGGTCGGCGCCGTGGTACCAGTGGGATCGGTGGGCTCGGTGGTCGGCGCGGGCGCCGGGGTCACCGCGGCCAGTCCGAACGCCGGGGTGGGGTCCTTGGCCACCGGGCGTTCGACGCTCTCGTCGTTCTCCGAGTCGTCGATGTCGGCCCAGTCGGAGAACCCGGCGAGGGCATCTGCATCTGTACCGGCCGCAACGGCCGCGACCTCGGGGGTCTCGGGAGCCTCGGGGGATGCGCTGTCGGGTCGGGATCCGGCCCGGCGGGTCACGAGGCTCGCGATCGACGCCCCGGTCGCGACGACCGGCGCGGTCGTGTCCCGGCCGGTCCCGACCTCCACGGCCGACCCGGGCGCAGCAGCCTCGGCCCTCTCCGGCTCGGCCTGCTTCGGCTCGGCCTGCTTCGGCTCGGCCTTGTCCGGCTCGACCTTGTCCTGCTCGGCCGGCTTCGCGGGCTCCTGCGGCGTGGCGGCGTCGGCCTCCGCGGGCTCGGCCTTGGCGGGCGCGGCCTCCGCGGGCTCGGCCTTGGCGGGCTCGGCCTTCGCGGGCACGGCCTCCGCGGGCTCGGCCTCCGCGGGCAGGGCCTTGTCCGGATCCGGCGTCGTCGCTCGATCCTCGGACCGGGGTCGGAGTCCCACCACGACCCCGCCCGCCGCCGCAGCGGCACCCGCGACGATCGCCGCGACCGACGGGGCCTTCGAGGACGGCTCGTCGGGTGCCTTCTCCACGCTCGACCCAGCCTGCGGGGCGATGGCGTCGTCGGCGGGGCGCGTCGGCTCGAACCAGGCGGTCGCGCGGCCGGCGCCACCGATCGGGGCGGACGCCCCGGTCGAGGCAGGAGCCGGGCCGTCGGTGGACGGGGTCTTCGGCGACGGGGCGGTCGGCGACAGGGCGGTCGGCGACGGGGCCTCGGTGGCCGGCGTCGCCGCGGCGGGCTCCTGATCCCCGGACCCGGGGGCGGCGTCGGGCACGGGGTCGGTCAGGCGCACCGTCCGCGTGACCGGGCGCGGCGCCGGGAGGTCGGGCGTTCCCGCGGCGGACGCCCCGGCCGATCCGGGCACCGCCGGCGGCCGGCCGCGGCCCGCGGCGTGGCGTGCCGTCGTGCCGGTGGCTGTGGGGCCCGCGGGAGCCGGGGGCGCGGTCGGCGTGGTGCGAGCGGCGGGGCGGCGGTCCCCGACGGGTGCGAGCCAGCGCCAGTCGGGCTGGTCGTTCGACGGTGTGGACTCGACCGGCCCTGCCGCGGGCAGGACCAGGGAGCCGTCGGGGATGCGGTCCCACGGCGGGCTGACGTCGCCACGGTCGACCGGGCCGGCGGGGGCGGCCTCGGGCTCCAGCTCGGGCTCCGCCGCGACCGCGGCCGGCGCTGACGGAGCTGCGGGCGCCTCGGCCTCGGGCGTGCGCGGGCGGGGCTGCGGCAAACCGAGCGACGGGCCCGCAGCAGCAGCGGCGGGAGAGGCCGTGGCGGCGGGAAGGGCAGCGGGCGAGGCGGCGGCGGGCGAGGCGGCAGCACCGCGACCCGCGGCCGCTGCCGCGCCTGCGACGGCGACACCGCCGGCGGCGACAGCCGCACCCGCCCCGGTCGCGGCAGTGCTCCCGGCGGCGGGGGCGGAGTCGGCAGGGCCGGACGTCGTGGCCGCAGGTGACTCGGACGGCGTGGGATCGGACGGCTGCGCGGCGGCAGCGGGCTCGGACGCGGATCCAGCCGGAGACGCCGATCCTTCGGTACCGACCACGTCGTCCTTCGGGGCGGAGGGCGGCGGCGGCGCGGCGGGAGTCGCGCTCACGGCTCCCGACTCCTCGGCCTTGAGCCGCACGAGGTCCGCGACGGTTCTCGGCCCGGTCTGTGTCTCGCCACCTCGCTTGGTGCGCAACAGGAAGAACGCGAGCAGTCCGCCGACGACGATCACGCCCAGCAGGATCAACCCGATCTCGGTCATCGAAAAATTCTCTCCCGCCAGATCGGTCCACATCGCCCATCCGAAGCGGCGACCGTAGCACCGCGAAGCGCCCGTTTCCGCTGCGCCGCACCGTTACGGGGGCAGGACCACGCGGTCGGGCGCGTCCGAATGCCGACCCCCCACGGTGGGTACGGATGCCCTCGGCGACGATCGTCGCCTGCGCCGCCCGTGGGGGTGGTGTCGTGGACCGAGGAGGACCCGCCGTGTTCCGTCCCGACGACGACCTGACGGCGCTCGCTGCCGCGCACGGCGTCGCCACCTCCTATCGTGACGGCGACCGCCGGGAGGTGGTGGTCGATCCCGAGGTCGTGGTCCGGGTACTGGGCCTGCTCGACGTCGACGCGACGACCCCGCAGGCGCGTCGGGCCGCCCTGGCGACGGCACCCGCGCCGGACCGGCTGCCGGGGACGATCGCGCTGCGCACCGACCGGGCCCGCCCGGTGCCGGGCGCGGGGACCCTGACCACGGAGGACGGCGACGTCGTCGAGGTCGACGGCGAGCTGCCGGCCGGGCTGCCGCCGGGCTACCACGCGCTGGACCTGGGCGGGCGGACGGCGACAGTCGTCGTCGCTCCGCCCGCGCTGCCGGAGCCGCCGCGGACGTGGGGCTGGATGCTGCAGCTGTACGCGCTGCACTCGGGCTCGTCGTGGGGGATCGGCGACCTGGGCGACCTGCGGGAGTTCGCCGGCTGGACGGGCGATGCCCACGGCGCCGACGCGATCCTGCTGAACCCGTTGCACGCGATCACTCCTGTGCCGCCGGTGCAGCCGTCGCCGTACACGCCGTCGAGCCGCCGGTTCGTCACACCGCTGGCGTTGCGCGTCGCCGATCTCGACGCCTACGCGGCCGCCGACGCCGTGACCCGTGCCGAGGTCGACGCGTTGCGCCCGGAGACGGTCGGCGACCGCATCGCGCACGACCGGGTGTGGGCGGCGAAGCGTGCCGCGCTGGAGCTGCTGTGGCGCGCGGCGGGCCGTCCGGAGCCACGCGACGCGGGCGAGGACCTGTGGGAGTTCGCGACGTACTGCGCGCTGGCCGAGCGTTGGGGCGCCCGCTGGTCGTTGTGGCCCACCGGGTTGCGTGATCCGCGGTCGGCCGAGGTCGCGACGGCCCGGCGCGAGCTGGCGCCGCGGGTGGCGTTCCACGCGTGGGTGCAGCAGCAGACGCAGGCGCAGCTGGGGGCGGCACGTGCGGCGGCCCGGGACGCGGGCATGCGGATCGGGCTGATCGGGGACCTGGCGGTCGGCTGCGACCCGGAGGGCGCGGACGCGTGGGCGTTGCAGGACGTGCTGGCGCTCGGGGTGAGTGTCGGGGCGCCGCCGGATGCGTTCAACCAGCGCGGCCAGGCGTGGGGTCTGCCGCCGTGGCGGCCCGACCGGCTGGACGCGACGGGATACGCCGCGTACCGGGATCTGTTGCGCTCCTTGCTCTCTCATGCCGACGGTCTGCGGATCGACCACGTCGCCGGGCTGTTCCGGCTGTGGTGGGTGCCGCCGGGCGAGGGCCCGGACCGCGGCACCTACGTGCACTACGACGCGGATGCGATGCTCGCGGTGCTGACGCTGGAGGCGCACCGGGCGGGCGCGATCGTCGTCGGGGAGGATCTGGGGACGGTCGAGCCCGAGGTGACGGAGGCGTTGCAGGAGCGGAACATGCTGGGCTCCACGGTGATGTGGTTCGTCCGCGACGAGGACGCGCCGGGGATGCCGCTGCTGCCGCCGGGCCGGTGGGCGGAGCAGGCCGTCGCGACGATCTCGACGCACGATCTGCCGACGGCCCCTGGCTTCCTGCGCGGTGAGCACGTCCGGGCCCGCGCGGAGCTGGGTCTGCTCGACGACGTTCCCGCCGAGGAGGCGCGTGCCGCGGCCGAGCGCGCGGAGCTGGTGGCGCTGCTGGTGGCGGAGGGCCTGCTCGACTCCGCCGACGCTCCGGAGGACGCGGTCGTCGTGGCGATGCACCGGATGTTGGGGCGCAGCAGGTGCCGGCTCGCGCTCGTCGCCCCCTACGACCTCGTGGGTGAGGTCAGGCAGCCGAACCTGCCGGGCACGGTGGACGAGTATCCGAACTGGCGGCTGCCGCTCGGGGTGTCGGTGGAGGAGCTGCGTCACGACCCCAGGATCGCCGCTGTCCTGCCCTTACGGGACTGAGTCCACAGAGTTGTCCACAGGTGGATCCCGTTGTGGACAACTCAGGGGGTGAAGCGCAGCGCGCTCCGTTTTCCGTCGGCCAGCGCTGCCAGGTGCTCGACGAGGGTGGTCATGCCGGGAAGGTCGCGGCCCTCGGCCATCCCGGCCAGCAGGGCGGCCTCGGCCCGCTCGACCTCCTCGGCGCCGGGGACGGCCGCGGCGAACTGGTCGACCGTCCCCACGACGAGCCCGTCGTCGTCGCCGACGACCAGGTCCCCGGGTGAGACGGTGACCCCACCGATCTGCACGGCTTCACCGTGGCGACCCGGGTTCACGGTCGTGCCCGCCATCGGCGTCGACCCGCGCGCGTAGACGGGCAGCCCGACCTCGGCGATGCCGGCGCGGTCGCGGCAGTACCCGTCGACGACGATCCCGGCCAGCCCGCACCGCTTCGCCTCGGTGGCGAACAGCTCGCCGGAGACAGCTCTGCGCCCGCCCTCGGTGGCGACGACCAGCACCGACCCGGCCGGTGCCTCGCGGATCGCGACGAGCAGTCCGAGGTGGTCGTCGTGTGCGACGACGGTCGTCGCCGGGCCCGCGAGCCGGGTCCCGGGGACGAGGGTGTGGATGGCGGGATCGACCGCGCCCAGCGTCTTGTCGGCGTCGCACACCGACGACACCTGCAGCGTGCGCAGCCGGTCGAGCAGAGCGGGGAGGTCGGTCATGGCCTCATCGTGGCGGGACCGCGCCCGTGGCGCACCCTGTCCGTGCGGCGCGCAGGGCGCTGCGCCGGATCTTGCCGGTATCGTCGCGCAGCTGTTCGTCGGTCTGCTCGAACGTGCGCGGCAGTTTGGGCCGGGCCAGCCGCGTCGCCAGATGGGCGCGCAGGTCGTCCTCGACCTCGGCGAGCGGCACCGAGAGCTGCACGATCGCGTGCACGGCGTTGCCCAGGTCCTCGTCGGGCAGCCCGATCACCGCGCTGCCCAGCACCGCCGGGTGCTCCGACAGAGCAGCCTCGATCTCGGCCGGGTACACGTTCGCCCCGCCGACGAGGATCATGTCCGAGCGCCGGTCGGCGAGGTAGAGGTAGCCGTCCGCGTCGAAGTGGCCCATGTCCCCCAACGACTCCCAGCCGTCGCGGGCGCGGACCTCGGCACCGATGTAGTGGTAGGTGGTGGTGTCGCCGTCGGGGCGCATCCAGATCTCGCCGACCTCGCCGGGGGGCAGCTCGACCCCGTCGTCGCCGCACACCTTCATGGACCCGCGGGTCACCTGCCCGACGGATCCGGGGTGTGCGAGCCAGTCGACGCCGTCGATCATCGCGCTGGCCTGCGACTCCGAGCCCGCGTACAGCTCGATGACCCGCTCCGGCCCGAACCAGTCGAGGAAACCGCGTTTGACGTGCTCGGGGCACGGCGCGCCGACGTGCAGGACCGTCCTGATCGACGTCAGGTCCGCCGCGGCGCGCTCCTTGTCCGGCAGTCGCAGCAGACGCCCCATCATCGTCGGGACGACGTAGAGCCACGTGACGCCGTGCCGCCCGACGAGGTCCAGCGTCTCCGCGGCGTCGAACCGCCTCATGATCACGACGTGGTGGCCCTGCAGCAGCGCCATGAGCGAGAACATGAAGGGCGCGTTGTGGTACAGCGGCGCGGTGACGAGGAAGACGCCGTCGCGGTCGATGCGCAAGGTCGGCGCCCGCGCGAGGACGGCCTCCATCGTCGGCGCCTGCCCGGCGACGATGATCTTCGGACGGCCCGTGCTGCCACCGGAGGTGGGTGCCTTCCACGAGGGCCCGATCACCGGCGGCAGTGGCTCGGCCGACTCGTCGGAGGGGTCGTGGTCGGCGGGCAGCCACGCCCGCCCGTCGCCGGGGTCGACGCCGACGACGAGCGCGGCGTCGGCGAGCGCGACGATCGCCTCGAGCTCGCCCGCGGGCAGCTTGTGCGACACCGGGAGCGGCACCGCGCCGAGCTTCCACGCCGCGACCGAGCACTCGAGGTGCCGGACGCCGTTGGACACCGCGATGGCCACCATCGAGCCGTCGACGACGCCCCGCGCCGCGAATGCGCGCGCCAGCCGGTTCGTCCGGTCCTCGAACTCGGCGCGGCTCACGGTGACGTCGTCATCGGTCACGGCGGGCGCATCGGGAGCCGCGGCGGCCAGACCGCGCAGCCCCTCGCCCAGAGAGGTCGGCACCTCGTCACGATCACCCACGTCCCCGCTCGTGGGCAACCACAGGACCGCTTGACATCGGTTCGGACGCGACGTTGTGTGCGAGTCATGTACAAGCTCATCGCGACGTGGTCGGCCCCGCCCGCAGCGCAGCTCGACGAGTTCGAACGCCACTACGAGTCGGTGCACGCACCTGCCGCGGCGAAGGTGCCGCATCTGCGCCGGATCGTGCTGACGCGGACCGCCGACGGCCTCGAGGGCGGCCGGCCCGGCTTCCACCGGGTGGCCGAGATGCTGTTCGACTCGCCGGAGGCGCTGGCCGAGAGCAGCCGTTCCGACGAGTGGGCGGCGATGCGCGCCGACGCCGGGGAGATGGTCGAACGCTTCGGCGTCGACCTGACCGTCGCACTGGGCTGGGAGACCGAGCTCCCGCTGGGGAGCTGATCTTGGACCTCCAGCTGCGTGGGAAACGGGCCGTCGTCACGGGTGGGAGCAGCGGCATCGGGCTCGCGGTCGCCGACCTGCTCGCCGAGGAGGGTGCCGACGTCGCGCTCGTCGCCCGCCGCAAGGAACCCCTCGACGCCGCCGTCGAGCAGGTCGGCCGCCACGGCACCCACGTCCTCGCCGTGCAGGCCGACACCGCCGACGACGACTCCGTCCGCGCCATGGCCTCTACCGTCGTCGCCGAGCTGGGCGGCGTGGACGTCCTCGTGAACTCCGCGGCCCGCCCCGCCAGCCTCATCCCGCAGCGTGGTCTCGACGAGCTGACCGACGACGACGTCCGCATCGAGCTCGAGACCAAGCTCCTGGGCTACCTGCGGTGCGCCCGGGCGCTCGCGCCGTCGATGGTCGCGAACGGCTGGGGGCGGATCGTCAACGTCTCGGGCCTCAACGCCCGCCAGTCGGTCTCGATCCCGGGGTCGGTCCGCAACATCGCCGTCGCCGCCATGTCCGCCGCGCTCGCCGACGAGCTGGGGCCCAAGGGCGTCAACGTGTCCGTCGTGCACCCGGGCATGACCGTCACGCGCGGCACCGAGGAGCTCATCGCGTCCCGCGCCGAGGCGCAGGGGATCGACGAGGCGACGATGCGCGCCCGCGCCGAGTCCGGCACCCGCATCGGCCGGCTCGCCACCGCGGCCGAGGTCGCCGACGTCATCGTCTTCCTCTGCTCGCCACGCTCGGTCGCGATCGCCGGCGACGCCATCGCGGCAGGCGGCGGCGCACGCGGCGTGACCCACTACTGATCGGGCATCATCGTTCGATGGAGTCGACGCGTCTCGACCGCTGGCTGTGGTCCGTGCGGCTGACGAAGACCCGGTCCGACGCGGCCGCCGCCTGCCGTGGCGGCCACGTCAGGGTCAACGACAAGCCCGCGAAACCGGCCACGCCCGTGAAGGTGGGCGACCACATCCGGGCCCGCGTCAACGACCGCACCCGCATCGTCGAGGTCGTTCAGGTCATCGAGAAGCGGGTCGGGGCACCTGTCGCCGAAGCGTGTTATGTCGACAACACCCCGATCGTGCCGCCGTCCGAATCCGTTCCGGTGGCATACCGGGACCGCGGGGCCGGACGCCCCACGAAGCGTGATCGGCGCGTCCTGGACGAGTGGCGTCGCGGCCTCAGCCCACCCTGACAGCGTGCACTCTGGGGTGCCCAGCAAGATGGGCTCCATGTACGACGCGCTGTACCGACATCTGCTGCGCCGGATCCCTGCCGAACCCGCGCACCGCGCGGCCTTCGGGCTCATCCGCGCCGCGGCCGGTCCCGCGCCCTTCGGCACGGCGTGGGCGGCGATGTCGGGCACGCCCGACCCCGTCCTGCGGTCCGAGGTCATGGGCATCGACTTCCCCGCGCCCCTCGGTCTCGCCGCGGGCTTCGACAAGGACGGGAAGGGCGCCCGCGCGCTGGCCCGCCTGGGGTTCGGCTTCGTCGAGATCGGGACGGTCACCGCCCGCGCCCAGCCCGGCAACCCCAAGCCGCGCCTGTTCCGCCTGCCCGACGACAACGCGCTCGTGAACCGCATGGGGTTCAACAACTCCGGTGCCGACGCCGTGGCCGCGCGCCTGCGTGCGCACCGCGACGCCCGCGGCGAGAAGGCCATCATCGGAGTCAACATCGGCAAGAGCAAGGCAGCCGAGCCCGACGAGGCGATCGCCGACTACGTGCGGTCCGCCGAGCTGCTCGCGCCGTATGCCGACTACATGGTCGTCAACGTCAGCTCCCCGAACACTCCGGGCCTGCGCGACATGCAGCAGGTGTCGGTCCTGCACCCGCTGCTCACCGAGGTGCACACAGCCATCCGCCGCACCTGCCCGGACACGCGGGTCCCGCTGCTCGTGAAGATCACGACGGACCTCGCCTCCGAGGACATCGACGCCGTCGCCGACATGGCCACGGAGCTGGGCCTCGACGGCGTGGTCGCGACGAACACGACCGTCTCCCGCACCGGACTGGTCACGCCGCCGAGGGTGCTGGAGCAGATCGGCAACGGCGGCGTGTCAGGTCGTCCGCTGTCCGCGCCGGGCCTCGCCGTCGTGCGACGTCTGCGGGAGCGCCTCGAGGGCAAGCTGACGATCATCTCGGTGGGCGGCATCGAGACCGCCGCCGACGCCTACGCTCGCATCCGGGCCGGTGCCTCCCTCGTCCAGGGCTACACCGGGTTCATCTACAAGGGGCACCGCTGGCCGGTGCGGCTGCACCGCGAGCTCGCGCGACTTCTGCACGAGGACGGTTTCTCCTCGCTGGGCGAGGCCGTCGGCGCGGACGCCCGTACCTGATTCTTTCCCACGCCGAGTTCGACAGGAGAACGGTCCGGACGGCCCCCCGGGCCGGCCTGACGTCGAGATCGGCGCAGCA
>NZ_BJVJ01000057.1 GCF_007989085.1 Pseudonocardia sulfidoxydans NBRC 16205 | reverse complement strand
CATGGATGTGCGACCCGGGCGTCGCCCATCCGCCACGGACGCTGATCACGGGCGCTGATTACGGGCGAAGCACCTCCGGCGCCGGAAACGTTGGCGGGGCGGGGAGCGACGTCAGGGGTGGGGTTGCTGCTCGGGTGGGTGAGCGGCGTGTCTGAAGCGGGGAACGGCGGAACCTTGCCCGATTTCGGGCAGGATTTTGGCGTTTCGCGCCGGGGTCGGGCACCATCTCGGGGTGCCCGCTGACCCCCTCGACGCTCATGTGGAGCTCGTGGAGCACCTGGTGCAGAGCACGCCGTTGTCGGTGGGGGAGGCGCAGCGGGTGGTGGCCGAGGTTCTCGGCTATTTCGCCGAGTCGACGGAGCGCTACGTGCGGCGTCGGCACGGGGAGCTGCAACGTCGGGGGATGACCAACGATCGCATCTTCGAGCGGGTGGGCGCCGAGCTGGCTGCCCGTCGGGTGGCGCCGCCGGCGCTGTCGGCCCGCCAGTTGCGACGGATCGTCTACGGATAGGAGCCGCACGTGTGCGGGATCGTCGGATACGTCGGGGCGCAGGACGCCGCCCCGATCCTGCTGGAGGGCCTCGGCCGGTTGGAGTACCGCGGGTACGACTCGGCCGGTCTCGCGGTGCTGCACCGCGGCGCGCTGAAGGTGCGCAAGGTCAGTGGCAGGGTGGCCGACCTCGCGGGTGATCTTCCCGCCCGGTTCAAGGGGTCGCCCGGCATCGGGCACACCCGTTGGGCGACGCACGGCGAGCCGAGTGTCGACAACGCGCACCCGCACACCGACATGGCGGGCCGGGTCGCGGTGGTGCACAACGGCATCATCGAGAACGCCGAGGAGCTGCGGGCGAAGCTGACCGCGGACGGCGTGGAGTTCGCGTCGCAGACCGACACCGAGACGGTGGCGCACCTGGTGGCGGCGGCGTTCGGGGCGGGCGCGGAGACGCTGGAGCAGGCGGTGCGCCTGGCGTTGCGGCAGGTCGTCGGCGCGTACGGGCTGGCGGTGCTCGACACCGAGCACCCGGACCGGATCGTGGTGGCGCGCAACGGGTCGCCGGTGCTGCTGGGTGTGGGTGAGAAGGAGATGTTCGTCGCGTCGGACGCGGCGGCGCTGGTGGGCTACACGCGCCAGGTCGTGTACCTGGACGACGGCGAGCTGGCGACGATCACGGCGACCGGCTACCGGACGTTCACGATCGACGACCGGGCGACGGCGAAGAGCCCGTCGACGATCGACTGGGACATCATCGGCGCCGAGATCGGCGACCACGCGCACTTCCTGATCAAGGAGATCCTGGAGCAGCCGCGGTCGATCGAGCGGGCGTTGTCGGGCCGGCTGGACGAGCGGTTCTCGACGGCGCACCTGGGTGGGCTGAACTTGACGGTCCGGGAGGCGCGGGAGTTCCGGCGCGTGAAGATCCTGGGGTGCGGGTCGGCCTGTTACGCGGGTGATCTGGGTGCGCAGCTGATCGAGGATCTGGCGCGGGTGCCGGCGTCGGCGGAGTCGGCGTCGGAGTTCCGTTACCGCAACCCGGTGGTGGAGCCGGACACGTTGTACGTGGCGGTGAGCCAGTCGGGCGAGACGAGCGACACCTTGGCCGCGGTGCAGGAGATCCAGCGCAAGGGCGGCAAGGTCATCGGCGTGGTCAACGTCGTGGGTTCGACGATCGCGCGTCAGGTCGACGGCGGCATCTACCTGCACGCGGGCGCGGAGATGTCGGTGGCGGCGACGAAGTCGTTCACGTCGACGGTGGCGGCGTTCGCGTTGCTGGCGCTGCACCTGGGTCGTATCCGGGACCTGTCGCCGACGGAGGGGGCGCGCATTCTCGCGGGTCTGGCGAAGCTGCCGGAGCAGATCACGGCGATCCTGGAGGCGGAGAAGGAGACGGGCGCGATCGAGGCTGTCGCGAAGGAGATCGCGGCGCGCGAGAGCGTGCTGTTCATCGGTCGCCGTCGTGGTTTCCCGGTGGCGCGTGAGGGTGCGCAGAAGCTGAAGGAGATCTCCTACGTCCACGCGGAGGGGTACGCGTCGGCGGAGCTGAAGCATGGTCCGCTGGCGTTGGTGAGCCCGGAGCTGCCGACGGTCGCGGTGGTGCCGGACGACGACCTGTTCGACAAGAACACGTCGACGCTGGCGGAGATCAAGGCCCGGCGTGGCCCGATCTTTGCGGTGGCGAACCGGGAGCTGCCGGTGGAGATCGCCGACCGGACGATCGTCATCCCGGCGAACGAGCCGGAGCTGGATCCGATTCTGCAGTCGGTGCCGTTGCAGCTGTTGGCCTACCACGCCGCGGTGGCGCTGGACCGGGACGTCGACCGGCCGCGGAACCTCGCGAAGAGCGTCACGGTCGAGTAGGTGCGACGTGGACAGGGGCGGGCCCGCGGTCGCGGACCCGCCCCTCGTTCGTGGTGACCGGTCAGGCGCCGGGGCGCTTGCCGATCTGCAGCAGCGGCGGCGCCGTGGGGGCGCCGCCGGGGGCTCCGAAGGAGCCGCACGCCGGCGCGTTGCCGGCTTGCTGGACGAGGTTGAGGCTCGAACAGGCCTGGCAGCGTGCACAGCCGGCGACGGCGGTGTCGGCGCCGAGGCCCTTCTCCTCGAGGAAGCCGGCGACCTTGCGGTAGATCGGCTCGGTGTACTCGCGCGACGGCGCGGGCAGGTCCTCGAGCAGGGAGCCGGCGACGGGGCGCAGCGGCACGACGAAGGGGTAGACCCCGATGTCGACGGCGCGGCGGCACATCTCGACGGTCAGCTCGGGGTCCTCGCCGAGGCCCAGGATGACGTAGGTGGACACCCGGCCCTCGCCGAACCGCTCGACCGCGTACTCCCAGGTGCGGAAGTAGGTGTCCATGCCGGTGCGGAACTTGCCGGGGGCGACCTTGGCCAGCACCTTGGGGTCGAACGACTCGATGTGGATGCCGAGTGCGTCGACGCCCATGTCGTGGACCTGGTCGATGTAGGTGAGGTCGCGCGGCGGCTCGAACTGGACCTCGACGGGCAGGCCCGCCTTCTCCTTGACGGCTTGGCCGCACTTGGCGACGTAGAGCGCGCCGCGGTCGGGGGCGACCGACGAGCCGGTGGTGAGCGTGGCGTCGACCGCGCCGTCGAGCTCCTTGGCCGCGAGGGCGACCTCGGCGAGCATCTCGGGGGTCTTCTTGGCGATGGTGCGCCCGGCCTTGAGGGA
The DNA here is from genome assembly GCF_007989085.1 of Pseudonocardia sulfidoxydans NBRC 16205. Taxonomy (GTDB): domain Bacteria; phylum Actinomycetota; class Actinomycetes; order Mycobacteriales; family Pseudonocardiaceae; genus Pseudonocardia; species Pseudonocardia sulfidoxydans. The sequence goes on along the minus strand of NZ_BJVJ01000057.1, from coordinate 35,722 downwards.
CAGCCCGATGCCGCAGAAGCCGCACTGGTCGGAGTTGCCCCAGTAGTTGCAGGCCTGCACGACCGTCGACGCGAGGGAGTCGAGGTGCAGCAGCGCGATCTGCTCGTAGGGGATGCCGTCGGCGGTGGTGAGGTCGTAGAACTTGGGGCGCCGGGTGCCGGAGACGTTGGCGATCTTCACCTCGCCCCGGTAGATGCCCTGGCCTTCGTCCTCGGCGCGCAGCGCGTAGGGCGACGACTCGCTCGGGGGCACGGTGACCGGAACGCCTTCGATCCAGAGGAATCCCGAGTCGGACGGGCCGGCGCCGCCCTGGCGGCCGGTCTCCAGCCGCGTCTCGATCCGCAGCCCCACCGACTGCAGCTCCATGATCAGTTCCGCAACGGCTGCGGAGTCGGTCGAGTCGACCGGGGTCGGAACCTCGGAACTCGGCCGCGCGGGAGCGGAGTCCAGCACGTCGGTCATACGACAACCACCTCGGGATAGCGAGCAGTTCCGTCCACTATAGGAGGTGAGGTGTCGGATGCGATACGAGTCGGTGAACTGAATTCCCCTGCGTTCGCCTCCGGCGCCCGCTCCGGCCGTCGCCGTGGACCCGTGCTGTCCCCATCGTAGGTGATCGCGGGGCCGGTGACCGTGGGGTTCCCGGCTCCGCGCGGCGAGCGGACGTGCTGTGCCTCACGGCGGGAACATCTCCGGTGGACGCGAGGTTGAACGAGAAGTCCATGCAAACGCATGAACCTCCGCTCCGGAAGGGGGCCCGCCGTGCAGTTCGGCATCTTCACCGTCGGGGACGTCACCCGCGACCCGACGACCGGCCGCGTGCCCACCGAGCACGAGCGCATCAAGGCGATGGTCACCCTCGCCGAACATGCGGAGGCCGTCGGTCTCGACGTCTTCGCCACTGGCGAGCACCACAACCCGCCGTTCGTGCCGTCGTCGCCGACCACCCTGCTGGGCCACATCGCGGCCCGCACCGAACGCCTCGTGCTGTCGACGTCCACGACGCTGATCACCACCAACGACCCGGTGAAGATCGCCGAGGACTTCGCGATGCTGCAGCATCTGGCCGACGGTCGCGTCGACCTGATGCTCGGCCGCGGCAACACCGCGCCGGTCTACCCGTGGTTCGGGCAGGACATCGACCAGAGCGTGCCGCTGACCGTCGAGAACTACCAGCTGCTGCGCCGGCTGTGGGACGAGGAGGTCGTCGACTGGGAGGGTCGGTTCCGCACCCCGCTGCACGGCTTCACGTCGACGCCGCGCCCGCTCGACGGCGTCGCGCCCTTCGTCTGGCACGGCTCGATCCGCACTCCCGAGGTCGCGGAGATCGCCGCCTACTTCGGCGACGGGTTCTTCGCCAACAACATCTTCTGGCCGCCGTCGCACTACACGAAGCTGATCGGGCTCTACCGGCAGCGCTTCGAGCACTACGGGCACGGCCGCGCCGACCAGGCGGTCGTCGGGCTGGGCGGGCAGTTCTTCATGCGGCCGCGCTCACAGGACGCCTGGAACGAGTTCCGGCCCTACTTCGACGAGGCCCCGGTCTACGGGCACGGCCCGTCGATGGAGGACTTCACGTCGCAGACGCCGCTGACGGTCGGCAGCCCGGCCGAGGTCGTCGAGAAGACGCTGACGTTCCGTGAGCACTTCGGCGACTACCAGCGCCAGCTGTTCCTCGTCGACCACGCGGGTCTGCCGCTCAAGACCGTGCTCGAACAGCTCGACCTGCTGGGGGAGATCCTGCCCGACCTGCGCAAGGGCTTCGACGAGCTGCGCGCTCCCGGTGTCCCGTCGGACCCGCCCTCGCACGCCTCGCGGGTCGCGGCCCGTGCCACGGCGGGCCACGATGTCGCCGTCGCCGCGGGCTGACCGGCACCCCGGGTCGGCCCCTGTCGGGGCCGGCCCGGCCGTCGACGCCTGGGAGTCGTTGCTGCGCAGCCAGGTCGCCGTGTGGCGGCTGCTGCAGGCCGACGACGTCTGGGACAGCGTCGGCGTCCACGAGTACGACGTGCTGCACACGTTGCACCGCACCGCCGACGACCGCGCCCGCATCCGGGACCTGCACCGCGAGGTGCTGCTGAGCCAGCCGTCGCTGTCGCGGCTCGTCGAACGCATGGCCGAGGCCGGACTCGTTGCGCGCGAACCGGATCCCGGCGACCGGCGCGGCACCGTCGTCGTGCTCACCGACGCCGGCGACCGGGCGCGTCGACGGGTGGGCGCCCGGCACGCGGAGAGCATCCGCCGCGTCGTCGGGACGTCGTTGGACGAACGTGAGCTGCGCGCGCTGCGCATCCTGTGCGACAAGCTGCGCGCGGGTGCGACCGATCCGGGGCGGGTCAGCCCAGGCTGAGGCCGAGGGACCCCGACACCGGGGCGCCCCCGACACCGAGCGAGGCGTCGGCGGAGACGGACAGCAGCACGCCGCCGGAGCCCTGGGAATCCTGTGGGTCGCTGCTCTGTGGGTCGGCCTCGGTGCCGGGATCCTCGGTGTCGGCGCCCTGCGCGATCGCGTCCTGGCTCTGGGCGGCGGGGTCCGGGTCGGACGCACCGTCGGTCGAGCCACCGTCCGTCGACGCGGTGTCACCCGAGCTGCTCGAGTCCGTTCCTGCGGCCACCGGCTGCTCTGCGGGTGCCTCGGTCGTCGGGGGCGGGCCGGGGGGCCCCTGCGACTGCGCGCCGCTGCCGGTGCCACTGTCGTCGGTGCCACTGTCGTCGGCGCCGCTGCTGCCGGTGTTGCTGCTGTCGTTGCCGGTCGCGCTGTTGCCGTTGCCGCCGTTGCTGTCGCCGTTCCCGCTGCCGCCGTTGTCCGGGCCCGGGTCGGCGGCCGGCGGGTCGGTGAGCGGCGGGATGTAGGGCGGCGGCTCGACCGGCGCGGTGCCGGTGGGCTGCTCGGCGGGCGGCGCGGTGGCAGGCGGCGGCTCGACCGGTGGCGTCACGGGCGGGGGGACCGTGCCCGTCCCAGCCGTCGACGTCCCGCCGCTGGTCGCCGGCGGTACCGAGGACTGCAACGCCTCCGTCGCCACGGGTGCGGTGGTCGTCGGGGCGGGCAGATCCGTAGCCTTCGGCAGCCCCAGTGCCTCGGCGCCCAGCAGGTCGGGGACGACGGGCGCACGCAGCTTCGGGTCGAGCAGGGCGGCGTCGGGGGTCGCGGCGACGATCGCGACGATCGAGGTGTGCTGGGCGTCGAGATCGGCACGCCCGTCGGCGGGCAGGATCACGGCGAGCGAGGCCTGCATCTCGTTGACCTCGCGTGCGGCGTCGGCCGTGCGGCCCTCGCGCAGCGCGGTACGGGCCCGATCGAGCTGGGTGGCGACGGTGCCGGCGGCCTCCACCGACCGCGCGTGCTCGCGGTAGAAGACCTTGGCCACCGGCCACAGCACGTCTCCGGGGCGGGCGGTGTCGGCGTTGCCGACCGCGATCCCACCCGTGACCGCGATGGCGACGACGGCCGCGGCGGACAGGCGGATGACGTACCCCGGCCGGTCGCGGCGGCGCCGGTGGCGCGGGGCCCGGACGTCGCCGGTACCGGTGATGTCCGCGGTGTCGGCGGGGGCAGGGGGGTCGTCGGACTCGTCGACGGGCCCGGCGGACGGCGCCGCGGCCGCGGCGGCCGCGAGGGCGGCGTCGCGCGGCGCGCAGGGCTCCTGCACGGCGGCGACCCACGACGCGAGCATCGCGGCCAGCCGGTCGTCGACGTCGTCGCTGGTGGCCAGCGCGTCGGTGGCACGCAGGGACCCGGAACCGAGCGCGTCGATCAACGCGTCGTCGGCCTGGATGTCGCCCAGCTGCAGCGGTGCGGCAGGGTCGGCCGGGTGCGGGCGGTGGCGGACGGGCTCGTCGCCGCCATCCGACTCGTGCACGTTCTCACCTCCTGCGGGTCCGCGGACCTCCCCGTCGGGCTCCTGGTGATTCGTCCACGGCCCGCGGTCCGTTACAGGCCGTCAGACGTCCGGCACCGCCCGCAAACCGGCATCCGCTCGTCCTGATGCAGCACCGGCGGCACCTCCTCTCGGGGGTGCGGCCGGTGCTGACCTGCGGAGCGGCCCGCGCCTACTTCTTGATTGTGACCGTGGACACGGCGGCGTTGTCGAGGAGGTTCGGGTCGGGCACCCGGGTCGGGATCGCGGCGGCCCGCAGCGTCTGTGGGCCGGTGGTCCGGGCGTCGGCCTTGAGCGTCACGGTGTACACGACCTGGGTCGACGCCGTGATCGACGGGATCAGGTACGCCACGTTGTGGCCCTTGGGCGGCGCGATACCGCCCGGAGCGGCGACGACCGTGAGGGCGTCGGGCATCGTCAGCGCCGCCGTGACGCCGGCGGCGTCGAACGGACCGTTGTTGCGAACCGTGACGACCGCCTGGACCGTGCCGTTCCGGGTGACCGTGGTGGGCACGGTCAGGGTGACGGCGATGTCGGCGCGGTTCCTGCCCGTGGCGGGCGGGGCGGCGACGGTCTCGGTGAACGTCACCGGGGCGAGGGTGCCGGTCGTGGCCGTGACGGTGACGGGGCCCGCGTCGGTGCCCGCGGTGAGGGTGGGCGCGGTCGCGACGCCGTCGGCACCCGTCGTGGCCGTGGCCGTCTTCCCACCCGGGAACGACGCCGAGCCCGACGTCACCGTGTAGGTGACCGTCCGGTCGGGGGCGGCCAGGTTGCCGGCACCGGTGACCTTCGTGGCGAGCGCGGTGGCGAAGGGCTTGCCGGTCTGCGCGGTCTGCCCGTCACCTGCGGTCGCGACGATCGTCGTCGGGACGACGGGGTTGTCGAAGTCGTAGATCGTGCCGTTGAGACCGAAACGGTCGACGCGGGCCCGCAGACCGGGAGCACCGCTGCCCTGGTTGATGCCGATCTGGCCGATGGTCGCGGTGCCCAGGGCGGCCTTCACGTCGGCGAAGGTCGCGGTGTAGGTCGTGAAGCCGTACTTGTTCAGGGTGTCCGTGGACGTGACGTCCTTCGACGCCCACCAGCCCTTCGCCGTCGACACCGACCAGGTCTGCCACTGGCCCGTCGTGACCGGGGTACCGCTGTAGACGGGCTCCCAGACGAGGGTCGTGAAGCCCTGCGCGGTGGTGACCTCGATGTTGAACGACGGGGCCTGCTGGGCGTTGGCGGTGCCGGGCTGCTCGATGTAGGTCTCGTACGTGAGGTCGGTCAGGGACGACAGCGGCTTGCCGTAGAAGTCACGGTTGAAGACGTACGCCTTCTCCCCGTTCGGCGTGTTCAGCCGCAGGTAGCCGTTGCCCTCGTTGGCGCCCGGGTCGTCGACGACCCGGGCGTCGCCCTCGTGGCAGAACTTCCCGGCGACGCCGCAGCTCGCGGCGATGTCCGCATCGCTGACCCTGGTCGGCGTGGCTGCCGCGGCGGTGCCGGTGACCGTCGCCATGCCGGCGACGAGCGCGGCCGCGGTCAGTCCTGCGAGGAAACCGGTGCGGCGCAGGCGGTTGTGGCGCCGTCGGGACAGGCCGTCGGGTGATGGTGCGGTGGGGGTGCGGTGGCGCACGACTGACACCTCGATGTGGCGCGGAGGACCCGGTTGACCGGGCTGACCGGACCCAGGCCCGGGCCCCAGACCGGGCCCGTCTCCTGCGTCCGCCCGACCTTTCGGCCCTGTCCGCTCGTCCGTTACCGAACGACCGTGAGGCCACTCGGAGGAGTGACAGCGGGCTCCGCCACCGGTTCGGTGCGGGGTCGGCGGTGTCGGGTCAGCCCCGGGGAACTGCGTGCGCCTCGAGTGTCGCGGGGTGCATCCCGACGTCGCTCCACGACCCGGGCCAGGTCAGGACGGCCACGGCCGACGTCGTCATGGGCAGGAACTCCCCGGCGAGCAGCGTCGTCAGGTCCTCGAGGCCGGGGTTGTGGCCGATCAGGAGGACGCACGCGGCCGAGTCCGGGAGGCCGCTGACGACCTCCAGCAACTGGACGGCGGAGGCGTCGTAGACGTCGTCGCTGAACTCGGGTTCCGGCGGCTCGCGCAGGGCGGCCGAGGCGAGCTCCCAGGTCTGGCGGGTACGGGTCGCCGACGAGCAGACGACCGCGTCGGGGGTGCCCACGTTCATCCGTAGCCAGCGGCCGGCCTCGGGGCCGTCGCGGCGGCCGCGCACGTTGAGGGGGCGGCTGTGGTCGGGTGCGTCCGTCGACCAGTCCGATTTGGAGTGGCGCAGGACGACGAGCCGGCGGTCGCTCATGGCCGCGATCCTTCCGCAGTGGCCGCTGGTTCGCCCGCTGTCACGCGGACGCGGGGTCGTCGAGCATGTACCAGGGCACCATGTTGACCGCGCCGTTCAGCCCGGGCATGGGCACGCCCTGCGCGGTGAGGCCGCGGGCCACGTCGGTGGCGACGACGATGTAGCGGCCCGCGCCGTCGGAGCTGATCTCGATCTCGACGGTCTGGTCGCCCCCGTCGGGGTGCTCGCGGAACGCGCGGCAGCAGCGGACGATCTCCCACACCTGCGCGTCGCGCAGGGCGGGGACGTTGCTGAGGGCGTCGAGGACGTCGATAGCGGCCGCCATGAGCGGCACCGTAGCGGGATCTTGCGTGCCCGGCTGTCTCGTTTGGAGACGATCAGCGCCGGGACAGCAGGGCCGCGGTGACGACGAGTGCGATGGCGGTGCAGCCGAAGAAGACCGCGAGGTCGCCGAGGTGGATGCCGTGCTTCGGGGTGAACTTGACGATGACCGGGCCGATCCGCGTCTCGGCGGCGACGGCGAGGGTGACGAGCGCGGCCAGGGCCCAGGTGACGGCGATGGCGAAGGCGGGGTTGCGCCGGGGGTTCGCCGCTCGGAGGGGCACCGTCACGTCGTTCATGGGGACGACGCTACCGGGTCACCGCCCGGTCGACGGCACGCCGGGCTGTGATTGGACAGTCGCTTCCGAACTGTTTGCCGTGAGCTTGCCTGGTGTGAGGCGCGGGTCACGCGGGGGCGGGACGTGGGGCCCGGTGACGCCGCCGGCCGCGAGCTCGGCGGCGAGCCGGTCGCGCAGCCGGAACTTCTGGACCTTGGTGCCCGACATCGGCCACTCGTCGACGAACCGTACGTAGCGCGGCACCTTGAACCCGGCGATCGTGCCGCGGCAGAAGGCGATCAGCTCGTCCTCGGTGGCCTCGGCGCCGGCGCGGAGCTGGACGAACGCGGCGGGCACCTCGCCGTAGTGGGCGTCGGGGGCGGCGACGACCTGGACGAGTCCGACGGCCGGGTGTTCGCCGAGGAAGCCCTCCAGCTCCGCGGCGGCGACGTTCTCCCCGCCGACCTTGAGCATGTCCTTGAGCCTCGACACGAACGCGACGCGCCCCTCGGCGTCGGCGACGACGAGGTCGCCGGAGGAGAACCAGCCGTCGACGTCGATGCGTTCCGCGGTGAGCGCGTCGTCGCGGTGGTAGCGCAGGAACCGTGAGCCGCCGCGGAACCGGAACTCGCCCGGCGTCCCCGCCGGCACGTCGACACCGGTGTCGGGGTCGACGACGCGGGCCTGCATGTGGCGCAGCGGCCGCCCGCAGGTGGTGGCGCGGACGTCGGCGGGGTCGTCGGGGGAGCCCATGCAGCAGAACCCGAACGACTCGGTCGATCCGGTGCACGACATCTGCACGACGTGCGGCAGCCGCGCCTGCATCGACCGCATCCGTTCGGGGCTGCCGACGTTGAGCACCATCCGCAGGGCGGAGAGGTCGGTGTCGGGGAACGCGGGATGGTCGAGGACCGGCACCCAGATCGTGTCGAAGGCCGGGAACCCGACCGTGCAGCGTTCGCCGGCGAGCTGGGCGAGCGCACGACCCGGCTCGAAGGTGCCGACGTGGACCATGCCGCAGCGGCCCGCCAACGCGCTCATGGCGACGTCGAAACCGCCGCAGTGGAACATCGGGAGCGGGGTCCAGAAGCGGTCGTCGGGGCGCAGGCCGAGCCGTTCGGTGACGGCCTCGCCCTCCTCGACGAGAGAGGCGTGGCTGTGCAGGCAGCCGCGCGGGCGCGACGTCGTTCCCGAGGTGTAGAGCATGACGACCGGGTCGGCCGGGTCGATCGCGGACTGCGCGGTGGCGACGTCGGCCTCGGTCGACAACACGGCCTCGAGGTCGGCGCGGGGCATCCAGCCCGGTGGGGTGTCGTCGTCGAGCGACACGATCGCCCGCAGCTGCGGGGCCGCGCCGTCGGGCAGGGCCTCGTCGAGGACGGGTGCGAGCTCGGCAGCGGCGAGCAGGACCGTCATGTCCGCGTTCTCGATCATGTACGCGAGCTCGCGGGCCTTGAGTCGTACATTGACCGGCACGGTGACGGCGCCGATCCGCGCGGCGGCGAGCCACCACAGCACGCTGTCGAGGCGGCCGGGCAGGAGCAGTCCGACGCTGTCGCCCGCGCGGACGCCGAGGGCGTGGAGGGCCCGCGCCGCGTCGCGCGACGCAGCGGCCAGCTCGGGGTAGGTCATGCGTGCGTCGGGGAAGGCGACGCCCTGGTCGGGGCTGTCGACGGCGCGGCGGTCGAGTAGATCGGGGACGGTCGTCATGCGCGGCCTCCGGCTGTCTACCAATCGTTTGACACGCTACCGTGGGGGTGAGGGACGGACAAGGGAGTCGGAATGGCGGCGGATCGCGTTGGCTGACCTGAAGGGCCGGGTCGCGCTGGTCACCGGGGGATCGCGCGGCGTCGGCCGCGGGATCGCCACGCGACTCGCCGCCGACGGTGCGACGGTCGCCCTCAACTACCGCCGTGACGAGGCGGCCGCCGACGAGGTCGTCGCCGCCATCACGGCGGCAGGGGGCACCGCTGTCGGATACCGGGCGGCGGTCGACGACGCCGACGCGGTCGCCGCGATGGTGGCCGCGATCGAGCGGGACCTCGGCACCGTCGACCTGCTCGTCTCCAACGCGGGGACCGCCAGCCGCGGCACCTCGATCGCCGACACCGGCCCCGAGGAGTACATGCGGCTGCTGCGCGTGCACACCCTCGGGCCGCTGGAGCTGGTCCGGCTCCTGCTGCCGGGGATGCGCACGCGCGCGCGGTCCGACGTCGTCGTGATCTCCAGCTCGATCGTCGGCGAGACCCCGCCGGGCGGCGCCCCCTACACGATGGCCAAGGCGGCATTGGAGGCCGCGGCGCGCACGCTGGCCCGCGAGGAGCGTCGCCACGGGGTGCGGGTCAACATCGTCGCGCCCGGGCTCGTCGCCACGGACATGGGCTCGCGCCTCGCCGCCGCGGCGGCCGGACGCACGATCGAGGAGCTCGATCCGTCGTACCCCTTCGGCCGGGTCGCACGTCCCGACGACGTCGCCGGCGTCGTGGCCTTCCTCGCGTCGACGGACGCCGACTACCTGACGGGCCAGCGCATCCAGGTCGACGCGGGCGGCCCCGACTCCACTCTGTTGTGACTCCCGATCGCGTCGGCGTCACCGACCTGGAGGACATGCGGCAGGCCCGGCTCGCCGTCTCGGGGCTGGCGGAACTGGCGACGGTCGCGCGTGAGTGCACCTTCCTGTTCACCGACGCCGACGGCTGGCCCGCCGGCGTCACGATGAGCCACCTCTGGGCCGACGACGGCGTCTGGCTGACCGCGGTGACCGGCCGCGCGCACGTCGCCGCGGTGGAGCGTGACCCGCGCGTCGGCATGGTGATCAGCAACGCCGGGACCGACCTGCCCGGGCGGCGGATGGTGCGGCTCAAGGGCCGCGCCACGGTGCACCGCGACCGGGCGACGCTCGACCGCGTCCTGCCGCTGCTCGCGGCCCGGCTGGCCCCAGCAGGGCAGGAGCGCATGCTGGCGCTGCTCGACAGTCCGCGCCGCGTCGTCATCCGCGTCGAGATCGTCGGGATGCCGCAGTCGCACGACTCCCGTCGCGTCGCCGGCGACGGGCGCGGGAGCTAGGCCACGCTAGGCCACGACCGGTTTCGGTGCCTCGGTGATCCCCGCGGCCTGGAGCTCGGCCGCGATCCGTTCCCGGAGCACGTACTTCTTGATCTTCGTGCCGGACATCGGCCAGTCGGCGGGCCCGTCGACGAACCGGACGTAGCGCGGCACCCGGTACGTCGCGATCCGGCCGAGGCAGAAGTCGATCAGCTCCTTCTCGGACGCGCGTGCGTTCTCCCGGAGCTGCACGTACGCCGCCGGGACCTCGACGTAGCGTGCGTCGGGCGCCGCCACCACCGCGACGACCGCGACCGCCGGATGGTGCAGCAGGTGGTCCTCCACCTCGGCCGCCGCCACGTTCTCCCCGCCGACCTTCAGCATGTCCTTGAGCCGCGACCGGAACGTCAGCCGGCCGTCGTCGTCGGCCACGACCAGGTCGCCGCTGTGGAACCAGCCGTCGGCGTCGATCACCGACGCCGTGTGCTCCGGGTCGCGGAAGTAGCCGGTGAACGCGTTGGGGCCGCGGAACAGCAGCTCACCGGGGGTGCCGGGCGGCTGGTCCCGTCCGGTCCCGGGGTCGACGACGCGGCACTGCATGCCCGGCATCGGGTGCCCGCCGGTCGTGGCGCGGGCGTCGGCGGGGTCGTCGAGCCGGTTGAGCGTCAGGAACGCCGACGACTCCGTCATCGCCACACACGACACGTGCACCGCCTGCGGCAGCCGCGACGCCATGTCGCGCAACCGTTCCGGCACTCCGACGGCCATCACGACCCGGATTCGGGAGAGATCGAACCCGGCGAAGTCGGGCCGGTCGAGCACCGGCATCCAGATCGTCTCGAACGCGGCCAGCGCGACGGTGACGCGCTGCTCGGTGAGGTACTCCAGCGTCGTCGACGGGTCGAAGTGGCCGGGATGCACGAACGGCGCGCCCGCGGTGAGGCACGAGAACGCGAACGTGAGGCCGCCGCCGTGGAAGAGCGGGATCGCCGTCCACACCCGGTCGTCGGCGGTGAGCTGCATGCGCTCGACGATCCCGGCCGCCAGCCCGGTGAGCGCCGAGTGGGGGAGCATCGCGCCCTTGGGGGCCGCCGTCGTCCCCGAGGTGTAGACGATCACCGCCGTGTCGCTCGGCGTCGTCGTGATGTCGGGGAGATCGGCGTCCGGCAGCTCGTCGCGCCCCAGGACGACGACGTGCTCCAGCTCGGGAGCGTCGGGCAGCTCGGGCTCCCGGCCCTCGGTGACGAGGACCCGCATGCCCGAGTGCGAGACGATCCCGCCGAGCTCGACAGCCTTGAACCGCGCGTTGACCGGCACCGCGATCGCCCCGATCCGGGTGGCGCCGATCAACGCGGCGAGCAGGTCTGCCGATGCCGGCAGCAGGATCCCGACCCGGTCGCCCTTCCCGACCCCGAGTCCGGCCAGTCCGCGCGCGAACCGGCGGGCGCGTTCGGCCAGCTCGGCGTAGGTCGTCGCGCCGTCGGGGAAGACCGCCGCCTCGGCGTCCGGCCGCTGCGCGGCACGACGCTCCAGCAGCTCGCCGAGCGTGGTCGAGGGCATCGTCGCACCTTCCGGCCGGTTGGTAGGCAGTGTGGCGCAGCTGTCGGAGCTTGCCAAGCGGCACTCGCCCTCGAACCCCTGTGAGCGGCAATAGTCGCTATCGCGACTATTGCCGCTCACGACCCCGGTGCGGCTGCCTCGTGCTGGAGCTCTTGACGCAACTGAACGGTTGCCATAATGTCGCAACCGTTCAGTTGCTACTGAGGAGGAACGATGGCATTCCCCGACCGCATCGAGCGCACCGTCGACATCTCACGCCCGCCCGCCGACGTGTGGACCGCGCTCACCACCGCCGACGGCCTCGCGGCCTGGTTCGGCCAGGAGGCGAAGATCGACCTGAGGCCCGGCGGCGCGGCGTCGATGAGCTGGGACGCCGGACACCACGCCGAGATGCGGGTCGAACGCGTCGAGGAACCGGCCTTGTTCGCGTTCACCTGGAGCAGCCAGAGCCTGAGTGCCGACGACCCGCGCCGCACCTACGTCGAGTTCACCCTCGAGGCGGCGGGTGCCGGGACGCGGCTCACGGTCGTCGAGACCGGGTTCGCCCAGCTCCCCGACGACGTCCGCCGCGCCGAGTACGACGATCACACCCACGGCTGGGCCGCTGAGCTGGGCGAACTGGTCGACTACCTGGCCGCATGAACCTGCCTGACGACGCCGAGGCGGTCGCGGAACAGGTCTTCGCCGCCCTCGCCGACCCCAGCCGGCGCGCGCTGCTGGCGTCCCTGGCGACGCAGGGCCCGTCGACGGCCACCGATCTCGCGACGCGGCTGCCCATCTCGCGGCAGGCGATCGCCAAGCACCTCGGCCTGCTCGCCGACGCCGGGCTGGTGACGGCCGAGCCGGGGGAGCGGCGCCGCGTCCGGTACCGGCTGCGGTCGGCACCCATGCAGGTCGCCCAGCAGTTCCTCGCCGCGCTCGCCCGCGACTGGGACGGCCCACTCGCCGCACTCAAGAACCACCTGGAGAACTGATGGCATCCACACCGACGATCGTCGACCCACGGGAATGGGCGTCGGCCCGAGCCGATCTGCTGACCGCCGAGAAGGAGGCGCGGCGGTCCCTCGATGCGGTCGCCGCCCGCCGACGCCGGCTCCCGATGACCGCGGTCGCTTCCTGCGACTTCCAGACACCTGACGGTCCGCGGACGCTCGCCGACCTGTTCGACGGCCACGACCAGCTCGTCGTCTACCAGTTCATGGACAACGGCCCCGACCACTTCTGCCCGGGCTGCACGTGGTTCACCGACAACCTCCCCGCCTCGGCGCCCCGACTGCTCGCGGAGAACGGCGTCGCGTTCCGAGTCGTGTCGGACATGCCGCTCGCGCAGCTCGACGCCTACTGGGCGCGCCGCGGATGGACGCTGCCGTACGCGTCGTCGCACGGGACGACCTGGACCTCCGACACCGGTGCCGGCGGCGGGTTCCGGCTCTCCGCGTTCCTGAAGGTCGGAAACGCCGTGTACCTCACCTACGCGACGACCTCGCGCGGGATCGACGGCCTCACCTTCACGACGGGTGTGCTCGACCTGACCGCATACGGCCGCGGGGAGGATTGGGAGGACTCGCCCGAAGGCTGGCCCCAGGTGCCGACGGCGATCTTCCCCAACACGATGACGATCGACGGATCGTCGACCAGCTTCGGCCGCTTCAGGTGAGCGGGTGGCAGGCACTTGAGGGAGAGCTCAGGGGGTGGGGCAGCCGATCCGTGACCCAACCCCAGTCCACCCGTGGTTGCCGTCGACGAAGTGGGCGCCGACGAACGAGAGGACGAGCGAGGCGTTACCGGCCCGAAGAAGCTGCCATGCAGGATGTCGCTCCCGAAGCATGTCGACCGCGTCGAAGTCCATCGTTCCTCCCAGCGTCCTCGACAGGCTAGAAGAGTGCACCGACAGAAATGATCGGCCAGGCGATGTCGGAGCCCCAGATATGCCGGACGACGCAGACCTTCCTGTCGCTTCGGAAGAAGGTGACGGTGGAGCCGGCTGAGTTGGAGATGACGAAGCCGCTGCGGGCCGCGGTGCTGTTGTTGATCACGGTGGTCAGGACGATCCGGAATGGCCAGGAGAATTCCGGCCACGTGGCGTGGACCGGGAGAAGGCAGGAGATGAGCGCAGCAGGATCAAGTTCTCCGCAAACTGGTCATTGGGGTCGGCCGATCCATTCGTACGTTCGTTTCGGGCTTCGCGCCGCCCCGAGCGCCTGCACTGCGCCGGCGGAGATCAGCGCGTTCAAGTTCTTCAGCACGGCTGATCGACTGAGGCCGGTGGCCGTTGCAAGTTCGGCCGCAGTCGCAATTCGTCGAGCTTGTAGCATCGATGCCATGTCGGTCTCCGGTGATGCGCGAGGTGTGTCCTGCTGTCGAATATCGGGATCGAGCACGTATCTCGCATATCGGCGCCCCCCCTGCCTGATCGCGACTCCAGCCTCCGTCAGATTGCGCAGAACAGCACCGGCCACATGTCGTTCGACGCCCCACTCACGCAGGGTGGCATTCGTGACGAAGCCGCCTCCTCGCATCATCGCAACCGCGATCTCGTGAGCGGAGGTGGGCAGTGGGGTGTGCAGGCTTGCAAGCCACGCTCGGACATCAGGGCCAAGGAGTTCGGAGCGTCCCATCGCGACCGTGAAATGGGTGACCCTCGACTCGAAGGTCGGGGGTCGCAGCCCGTGCGTTCGGGCCTGAGCGATCATGAGGGGGATACCCGAGGCTCGGTTTTCGGCGACAAGCTGCTCCGATCGGGGGAGATGCGTGTCAGACAGGAGCTGCGCGAGTGCGGCGTTGCGTGACGACGACACGTCGATCTCACCGAGATCCTCTTCAGAAATGGGCCCGTACAAACCTCCTGGGCTCCGAATGACCAATCGATCCGGCAGCAGTTCGATCTGGACCTGGGTGCCGCGGGTGATCGGGCTGTAGTCCCGGTGCATCAGCGCATTAACGACGGCCTCTCTGATCGCGGCCAAAGGGAAATCGAGACGATCGGTGCGGCCGCCGGCAACATTCAATGCTCGCGCTGAGAGGTTGCGACGCAGTGTTGCGAGGCACTCGGCAACTATTTCTGGTATCGATCCGCGTAGTGTGACATTGTCCACAAATCGAGTGTCGACGCTGTCGGCATCGTGCGGATGAACGACGACTGAAGCCATGAGTTGAGGAAAGAACTGCTGAGGAAATCGGCCGAAGGTCAGGATTCCGGCCAACGTCGGCGAGGCACTGGATTCCGGCCCGGACAACGCGCCAAGACGGTGCAACGCCGTCGCGTCGTCAACATCGCGCAGGTACGCCGAGCCAACCCTGACACGTTCCAGAGTGCGCGCAACAGACGCTCGGTCGAGGTCGTCGAGGACCGCTCCCTCGACACGTTCACGGTCGTAGACCGGCTGGGTGCGAGACGCGTAGGTCAGCCCGATTTCCGCCTCGGACATTCTCCGGTCACCATCGCCGGTTCTGATGTACGCACCGGTGGAGACCCCTTTGCTTGTGACATACGCAGGGCGCTGATCAGCGGGAAGGGCCGGTACGACCGCGAGGAGGACTCGAGCTCCCTCCACTTGGACGAACTCGGTCTCGATCCGGAGCGGGGGTGTGACCGCAGTACTGCTCATGGCGACGAGCTGGTCACGATACTGACCTACTTCGGGCAAGTCGACGACTGCGAAGCCAGCGGCCTCGTCGACCCCGACCACAATGACACCGCCGTCTGTATTCGCGAACGCGACCAGTGTCTCGCGGAGGGAGCTGGGGAAGCCCCCGGCGCCGCTCTTGACCTCGACGTTGCTCGGCTCGGAACCGAAGCGGCGAAGCGTGTGCAGGAGGCCAGCGAGGTCGTCCGGGTCCACTCAAGGAACTTAGCACTTGCTTCGCACGCGGGCATCGCTGAAGTGTGAAGTAAGTGAGAAGTAGCGGCTAGCGAGGTTCGAGCCGGCTTCGGTGGCGCCTGGCGGACCGAACTGGACGACTTTCCGCCGTTTGCGCGTGCGAGAACGTAGTGGTTCCTGTCCAGGCCGAGGGCTGTCGCGGACCGGCCGCCGGCTGGTCGGCGTGCGGGGTAGTTGCCCCAGGACGACCGATGCCCAGTCGATCACGTGGGTCATCGACTGTTTGCCAGCGTCTGAACGGTCGCTTACCTGGTTGATCAGTGGCCGATCGGTAGCGCAGACGTCTCATCACGTGCACGCTGACCGTCACAAGCTGAAAGCGGCCAATATTTCGTGAGTGTCCGAGGGGGGACTTGAACCCCCACGCCCGTTAAAGGGCACTAGCACCTCAAGCTAGCGCGTCTGCCATTCCGCCACTCGGACTTGCTGCCGCGGTCACCGCGACGAAGCAAAGGATAGACCACCCACATCCGGCCCCCGCCACCGGACCGGCGATGGTAGGAAGATCGCCATGACCGGCCAGAACTCCGCTGTCGACGAGGTGGTCCAGCTCGCCTCGGAACTCATCCGGATCGACACCTCCAACACCGGCGATCCGGCGACGGTCGTCGGCGAGAAGGAGGCCGCCGAGTACGTGGCGGCCAAGCTCGCGGAGGTGGGCTACGAGGTCGAGGTCCTCGACTCGGGCGCCCCGGGCCGCAGCAACGTCTTCTGTCGCCTGGAGGGTGCCGACCGGGAGCGGGGGGCGCTGCTGGTCCACGGGCACCTCGATGTCGTGCCGGCCGACCCGAGCGAGTGGTCGGTGCACCCGTTCTCGGGCGCGGTGCGGGACGGCTACGTGTGGGGGCGCGGGGCCGTCGACATGAAGGACATGGTGGCGATGACGATCGCCGTCGCCCGCCGGTTCAAGCGTGAGGGTGTGGTGCCGCCGCGCGACATCGTGTTCGCGTTCGTCGCCGACGAGGAGGCGGGCGGCAAGTACGGGGCGCAGTGGCTGGTGGAGAACCGGCCGGACCTGTTCGAGGGCTGCACCGAGGCCGTCGGCGAGGTGGGCGGGTTCTCCCTGACGCTGGGGGAGGACCAGCGGGTCTATCTCATCGAGGCGGCGGAGAAGGGCATCGCCTGGATGCGGCTGCGCGCCAGGGGGAAGCCGGGGCACGGCTCGTTCCTCCACGACGACAACGCCGTGACCCGCGTCGCGGAAGCCGTTGCGCGGCTGGGTAACCACACGTTCCCGCTGGTGCTGACCGACACGGTGCGGGAGTTCCTGGCGTCGATGCGGGAGATCACCGGGTTGGAGTTCCCGGAGGACGACCTGGAGGGGTCGCTGGCGAAGCTGGGGCCGTTGGCGCGCATCGTCGGCGCGACGGTACGCGACACCGCCAACCCCACGATGCTGTCGGCGGGCTACAAGGCGAACGTGATCCCGTCGACGGCGGAGGCGGTCGTCGACTGCCGGGTCCTCCCGGGTCGGCAGGAGGCGTTCCTGCGGGAGGTCGACGCGCTCCTCGGGCCCGACGTCACGCGGGAGTGGGTGACGGAGCTGCCGCCGGTGGAGACGCCGTTCGAGGGCCCGCTGGTCGAGGCCATGGCGGCGGCGTTGCAGACCGAGGACCCGGGTTCGAAGGCGATCCCGTATATGCTCTCGGGCGGTACGGATGCGAAGTCGTTCTTCCGGCTGGGCATGCGCTGCTACGGGTTCGCTCCGTTGCGGCTGCCCCCGGATCTCGACTTCGCGTCGCTGTTCCACGGTATCGACGAGCGTGTCCCGATCGACGCCCTGGAGTTCGGCACGCGCGTCCTGGACACGTTCCTGCAGAACAGCTGAGACGTGGACCTCCAGGGAAAGGCCGCGCTCGTCACCGGCGGCGCGTCGGGCATCGGCGAGGCCGCGGCCCGGCTGCTCGCCGGTGCGGGGGCGCGGGTGGCGGTCGTCGACCGCGACGAGGTGGGCGCGCGGCGCATCGCCGACGAGGTCGACGGGTTCGCCCACGCGACCGACGTGTCCGCGCCGTCGGCGATGGCCGAGGCCGTGGCCGCGACCGAGGAGCGGTTCGGCCGGCTCGACGTCGTGCTGCTCAACGCGGGTATGACGTCGGGGCAGAACGGCGTCACCGACCTCGATGTCGACGGCTACCGCCGCGTCGTGGGCGTCAACGTCGACCACGTCGTGTTCGGGCTGAACGCGGCTGTGCCGGCGTTGCGGCGGGCGGGTGGCGGGGTCGTCGTCGTCACGGCGTCGCTGGCGGGGCTGATGCCGCACCCGGGCGATCCGCTGTACACGCTGACCAAGCACGCGGTCGTCGGGTACGTGCGGGCCGCGGCGCCCGCACTGGCGGAGGAGGGCATCCGGGTGGCCGCGGTGTGCCCCGGTTACACCGACACGGCCCTGATCGCGAACGCGCGCAACGACTTCGGCGACTTCCCGCTCTTGGGTGCCGTGGACGTCGCCGCCGCTGTCGCGAGGATCGTCGAGAACGGCGCGCCGGGCGAGTGCTGGTTCGTCCAACCCGGTCGTGCCCCGGGGCCCTACGGGTTCCGCGGAGTCCCCGGCCCGGCGGGCGGCCGCCGGGCCCCTGATGTGAGCTGGGAGAAGCACTGATGCGCGGTTGGCAGGTCCACGAGAACGGCGACCCGGACGACGTCCTCACCTGGCACGAGGACATCCCGGAGCCGGTCCCCGGGCCCGGCCAGGTGGCGGTGCGTGTGCACGCGGCGGCCTGCAACTTCCCGGACATCCTGGCCTGCCAGGGCACGTACCAGGAGAAGCCGCCGTTGCCGTTCACCCCCGGTATGGAGGTCGCGGGCGAGGTCGTCGCGGCGGGGGAGGGCGCGCGGTTCGGGGTGGGCGACCGTGTCGTCGGGCTCCCGGTCCTGGGGCACGGCGGCTACGCCGAGGTCACCCTCCTTCCCGACGACGCGACGTTCCGCTGGCCCGAGGGCATGACGCCCGCGCAGGCCGCGGGGCTGCTGATCACCTACCAGACGGGCTGGTGTGCGCTGAAGCACCGCGGGCAGCTGGCCGAGGGCGAGACCCTGCTGGTGCACGCGGCCGCGGGCGGTGTCGGGACCGCGGCCGTGCAGCTGGGCAAGGCGCTGGGCGCGCGGGTGATCGGCACGGCGGGTGGTGCGCAGAAGTGCGCGGTCGCGACGTCGGTGGGCTGCGACGACGTCGTCGACTACCGCGACGCCGACCTGGTCGCCGCGGTGAAGGACCTCACCGGAGGCCGGGGCGCGGACGTCGTCTACGACCCCGTCGGTGGGGACGTCTTCGACGCGTCGCGACGCATCGCCGCGTTCGAGGGCCGCATCCTGGTGATCGGCTTCGCGGGTGGTCGGATCGCCGACGCCCCGACCAACCACGTCCTGATCAAGAACTACTCGGTCGTCGGCGTGCACTGGGGCTACTACCGGACGATGCGCCCGGAGCTGATCCAGCCGTGGCAGGACGAGATCGAGGAGCTGTGGGGCAAGCGGCTCATCGAGCCCCTCGTCGGGGCCGAGCTCCCGTTGTCGGAGGTCAAGGAGGCCCTGCGCCGGCTCGGGTCGCGGGGGACGGTCGGCAAGGTCGTGCTGGTTCCCTGACGCGGACCAGGTCGTGAGTGGCGATAGTCGCCCTGGCGACTATCGCCACTCACAGGGGCAGCGGTTCAGCCGACGCCGGGCAGCAGCCCGACGAGCGGCACGACGATCGTCGTGGCGACGGCCATCGCGATCGTGTTGCCGATGAACGGGTGGAAGTCCTTGGGCAGTCGCGCCGAGATCGGGCGGGCGATCACCGGGCACAGCAGGGCGCCCGCGACCGCCCCGACGACCGTCGCGAGGAGACCGCCGTCGTAGGCCAGGACCGTCGCCGGTGCGACCGACACCAGTGACACGTACGTCGGTGCCCAGCCGCCGCCGCGGTAGACCCGTCGCCACACGACGACGCCGACGGCCGAGGTCAGGGCCTGCGCGAACAGGATCTGCGGCACGACCCCGGAGCCGTAGGCCGGGAACGCCGGATCGAGGAGCACCGCGACGACGACGCCCAGCAGCACACCGATGCTGGCGATCTCGTTGGCGTAGAACTGCGTCTCGGTGAAGTCGGCGACGACGCGACGGACGGTCCAGAACGCGTCCGCGAGAACGCCGGTGCGGGGTGCGGGCGTGGGGGTCGCCTCCTGGCCGGGGTCGGCACGCAGCGCCGCCGCGGTCTCGCGCATCCACGGCAGGACGCGGCAGATCAGGAACGAGATCACGGTGCCGACCGACATCGCCGCGGTGTTGGAGACGACGACCGGCAGGCCGAGCGGACCGGTCACCGTCGCGATCAGCAGCATCGCGATCGGCGTCGTCGTGGCCGCGCCGAGGACGGCGCCGGTGACCAGTCGCACCCAGCCGCCGCCATGGACGAGCACGACCGCGGTGGCGACGCAGACGAACGGCACGAACGTCGGTTGCCAGCCGTCGGCCAGCGCCCAGCCGAACGCGATGTTGGACAGCAGCAGGCTCAGCGACGCCGCGCCGAGCGCCCACGGCCACAGCCCGGAGCCGTAGGAGATCGGGAAGCCGGCCCAGCGGGCGCCGCGCCGGCCGGCCCACCACGCGAGCGCGGCCCCGGCGAGCAGGCCGACCGTCGCGACGGGGGACTTGTAGAACTGGGGTTCGGTCATGTCGCCGAGGAACCAGCCGACCCGGTCGAGGAGACTGTGCGGGACGGCGGCGAGCCAGCCGTCGTAGGCGCCCGGTGTGCCGTGCAGGCCGCGTGCCGCGGCCGACAGACCCAGTGCCACCAGTCCGAACACGGCGACGACCCCCGCCGCGCCGAGCAGCATCCCGGGCAGCCGCAGCTCCGCCGAGGTGCCGGACTCGGTCGAGGTGGTGGTGCTGCTCATCGGGGCAGGGCTCATCGGGGCAGGACCGTGCCGCCGGTGAAGCCGAGCAGCGGGTCGTAGAGGTCGGTGCGGCGGTCGCGGGGCAGGTCGTTGAGATCGCTCCAGACGACGGCCGAGCGGGTCTCGGTGAGGTCGAGGTCGGCGTAGAGCGTCGTCTCGTCCTCGGCCGAGGCGATACCGCCGATCGGCCAGCCGTTCACGCCGGTGATCAGCGAGCAGCCCAGGAACTTGCCGCCGCGCTCGGTGCCGACCCGGTCTGCCGCGACGATCGGTACGCCGGACACGTGCGAGGCCGCCATGGTCAGGTACGACGCCATGCAGTTGCCGGCGTCGTCGAACAGCGGGGGCGGGGTCCAGACCCAGTTGTTGGCCGAGCAGATGACGTCGGCGCCCTGGGCGGCGAGGATGCGCGGCACCTCGGGGAACCAGATGTCCCAGCAGACCAGCAGCCCGATGCGACCGATGCGCGTCTCGAACACGGGGAACCCGTCGCCGGGGGTGAAGATCAGCTTCTCGCGGTTCCACAGGTGGGTCTTGCGGTAGCGGCCGATGTACCCGTCGGGGCCGATGAGCACTGCGGTGTCGTAGAGGTGCACGCCTTCGACCTCGGTGATCCCGGCGACGACGTACAGGTCGCGGCGTCGGGCGAGCTCCGACCAGGCGGCGCAGGTGGGCCCGTCGGGCACGGCCTCGGCGTGGGCGTAGGCCTCCTCGCGGGTGTCGAAGCCGTAGCCGGTGTTCGCGAGCTCGGGCAGGACGATCAGCCGGGCGCCGGCGTCGGCGGCCTCCTCGATGCGCTGCAAGGTCGCCGCGACGTTCTTCTCCTTGTTCTCCAGGCCGACCTGCGGGTCGGACTGGACGGCGGCGACGCGCACGGGGCTGACGGCGGGTTCGGTGGCGCTGCGCATGGTGCTCCTCGGATCGTGGCGGGCTGCTCCGCGACTGCGCCGCGCGGGCCGCGGCTCGGTGATGCTGCGCAATCGTTTGTGCCAAACGTTTGGCCGACGATAGCCTCGGCATCCGACACCGGCAACCCCCGTGCCGTGCCGACCGAGGAGGCCGACATGTCGCTGCCACACCTGGACCGTTCCGGCCGGCCCACCCTGCGGACCGTCGCCGAGCTCGCGGGGGTGCACGTGTCGACGGTCTCGCGCGCACTCTCGGACTCACCCAGCGCCAACGAACGCTCCGGGTCGCAGCGCACGATCGCGCGCATCCGCGAGATCGCCGCGGAGGTCGGCTTCGAACGCAACCCCCACGGCTCCGGCCTGCGCACCAGCCGCAGCAGCCTGCTCGGGGTGCTCGTGCCCCGGCTGTCCGACGTCGTCCTCGCGACGATCTACGAGGGCATCGAGGACAGCGCCCGCGCCCGCGGCTACCAGACGTTCGTGGTCAACGGGCGCGACGAACCCGCCATCCGCCGGGAGCGGCTGCAGATGCTGCTCGCCCGCCGCGTCGACGGGATCGTCCTCGGCGACGCACACGGCGACGCCGACGAGCTGGCCGCAACGCTCGCCGAGCGCGGGACCCCGTTCGTCCTGACCAACCGGCACTCGGCCGCGCACGTCAGCGTGACCTGCGACGACCTCCTCGGCGGCAGGCTCGCCGCCGAGCATCTGCTCGACCTCGGCCACACCGCGCTCGCCGTCGTCGCGGGCGAGCCCTACGCCAGCACCGGCCGTGATCGCACCGCGGGCTTCCTGCAGGTCTGCGCCGAGCGCGGCGTCGAGGTCCCGCCCGAGCGGATCGTGCACGCGCAGTTCGACGTCGACGGCGGGCGCGGTGCCGCCGGGGCCCTGCTGGCCTCGCCCGCCCCGCCGACGGGGATGTTCGTCGTCAACGACTTCGCCGCGATCGGCGCGATGGGCGCGGCCCGGGCGGCGGGGCTGACCGTCGGAACCGACGTCGCGATCGTCGGCTACAACGACATCCCGCTCGCGAGCCAACTCCCGGTGCCGCTGACGTCGGTCGCCTCACCGATGCACGAGATGGGCGTGCGGGCCGCCGAGACGCTGATCGCCGCGATCGACGGTAGGCCCGTCGAGTCGCTGCGGCTGCCACCGACGCTGTCGGTGCGCGAGAGCAGCACCGGCGTCCTCGAGCCGACAACCCTGTGAGTGGCGATAGTCGCTATAGCGACTATCGCCACTCACAGGGTCTGCCGGGCGCCCACCCGCGACGCCTCGCGCAGCGGTGAGAACGGGCGGCTGCGCTGCGTCGGGACCTCGGGGGTCCGGTAGAGCGGCAGCACGTCCCCGCTCATGTGCGCGGGGGTGGCCACGCCGAAATGGTCGAGGATCGTCGGTGCGATGTCGGTGAGCGCGACCCGGCCCTCCACGACGCGGTGCGTGCCCGTGCGGAACCACAGGGCGCCGTCGCGGCTGTGCCGGCCGCTGCGCGTGGTGTGGATCGGGTAGAAGAGCTCGTCGAACGCCCGGGACGCCCCGCCGGCCCCGCCCGCGAGCGTGGCGCCCTCGCGGCCCACGTCGCTGAAGCAGCCCACCTGCAGACGGTGGCCGTCGAGGTCGGCGTTGACCGCGCGGGCGCCGTCGATCGTCAGCGCGTGGAGCTTGCGCCGGGCGTCGGCCGCCGCGTCGGGGGAGGCCAGCTCGACGACGAACTGCTCGGCCATCATCGGCTTCGCGACCGCGCCACGGATTCCGGCGAAGGCGAAGAGGGCGTCGAAGTCGTGGGGGCGGAAGGTGCGCTTGGCCGACTCGGCCCACGGCTCCTGCGACAGCGCGGTGGCCAGCACGAGCAGCGAGTCGGGCTCGTCGGCCATGATCCGGCCCAGCAGCGCGTCCATCCGCCGGTAGCCGTGCAGGACGGCATCGGCGTGGGCGCCGTCGCCGGCCTCGTCGAACAGCTCCGGCTCCATGTCGCGCCAGTAGTAGTGCTGGTAGTGCGCGGTGCTATTGGAGAAGAACGTGGCGAACCGGACGCCGTGGCGCCGGTTGAGGGTGCGGAACACGTCGTAGGACAGGTCGTCGAGCACCGAGGCCCGCCGCCAGGCGACACCACCGACACGGCGCTCGTCGACGAGCTGGCGGACCGCCGCGACGACGGTCGCGGGACGCAGGCCGCTACGCACGAGGAACGCGGCGAACCGGGCGAGCTGCCCCGCGCCGGGCAGGCCGTTGCGGGAGGACTCCTGCACCGCCCACGACACCGTCTCGTAGAACGGCTGCAGCGAATCGGGGAACGCCACACCGTCGACGTCCCAGGGGTCGGGGACGACGTAGCCGGGCTCGCCGGGGCGGCGGCTGTAGGCGGTGTTCATCGACCCGAACACCCCGACGGGAATGCCGGCGGCCGAGAGCACGTCGCCCAGCAGTGGAGTCCTCAGCTTCTCGCGGCCCTCGCCGAGGGCGAAGACGCCGTGCTCGGCGAACGGGATGCCGCTGTGCACCGTCGGCCACTGGATCCAGGGCTCGAGGTTCGGGGCGTCCTCACCCGCGTCGGTCGTGCAGACGACCGAGGAGTCGCGGAACGCCCGGAAGTGCGGCAGGTGCCCGGCCGCGATGAAACGGTCGAGCAATGTCGGGCTGAGCTCGTTGAACTCGACGAGCAGAGCCCGGGCGCCTGGACGCCCGCCTGTGGTGGTGCTTGCCAATGTGATCCCCCCGGACCCGTGATCCCCCCGGACACAGCCGATACACAGGATCATCGACGGACCACGGGCATGCATTACAGACGAGAGGCACCCCACACGGGTGGGGTCCCGTCAGAACGTGGGTTCGGGGAGCATCGACAGGGAACGTTTGCGCCGCAGCCAGACCTTCCGCACGCCACCGGGGTAGAGCCTGACGCGGGAGAGCTCCCAACCGCCCGACTCGGCCTGGATGGCCAGCCGTACCGCCGCCGTCAGCCGGGTGACGTCCCCGGGCAGATGGACGGGGCGGTACTCCCAATCCCCGTCGGCATCTCCTGCTTCTTGCGCAGCCGTGCCGGTCGACGCCACCGGCCCACCTCCTTGCCCTCGGACTGGCCGCCCGGTCGTGCACACCCTCACCGGGACCTGCCCGGCGACGTCTCCATCGCGTGAACGACGGATGACGTGCCGTTCACCATATGCGCCCGCGCGCGCCCACGGCCAGCATCGATCGCGGCGCGACACCCGTCAGATGGGGATGCTGACGTCGTCGAGGGCGGCGCGGATCTCCGCGGGCAGCTCCACCTTCTCGGTGGCCAGCGACGCCGCGAGCTGGGCGCCGTCGCGGGCCCCGACGACGGCGGACGCGACGCCCGGCCGGTCGCGCACCCAGGCCAGGGCGACGGCGAGCGGGGAGGTGCCGAGCCCGTCGGCGGCGGTGAGGACCGACTGCACGATCCGCGCGGACCGCTCGTTGCGGCGGGCCTCGACGTAGGGCGCGAGGACCGCGGACGCCGCCCGCGAGTCGGCCGGGGTGCCCTCGACGTACTTCCCGGTGAGCACGCCGCGCCCCAGTGGCGCCCACGCGACGAGCCCGAGACCGTGGTGCCGGGCGGCGGGGGCGAGCTCCACCTCGACGCCGCGCGTGAGCAGCGAGTACTCGACCTGCGCAGCGACCGGGACCGCGACGCCCGAGGTGGCGCGGGCCCTCTCGACGACCGTCGCCAGCTGCCAGCCCGACGGCCCGACGAGCCCGGCGTAGCGCGCCTTGCCCGACATCACCGCGACCTGGATCGCGGACAGTGTCTCCTCCAGCGGCACGGCGGCGTCCCAGCCGGGGAGCTGCCACAGGTCGACGTGGTCGACCCGAAGCCGGCGCAGCGTCGCGTCGAGCGCGTCGAGGAGCGCGCCGCGGGCGCCGTGGTCGCCCGAGGCGCCGCCGGGCAGCCCGCCCCGCGCGGAGATCACGACGTCCTCGCGCGGCACCGAGTCCGCCATGACCTCGCCGAGAATCTCCTGGGCGGCGCCGTCGGCATAGGCGTCGCACGTCTCGACGAGGCTGCCACCCGCGTCGACGAACGTGACGAGCTGGTCGGTGGCGGCCTCGAGGTCGGTGTCGTCACCCCAGGTCATCGTGCCGAGGCCGATCCGGGACACCTGGAGGCCGCTGGTCCCGACCTGTCTGCGCCGCACCGGGTCAGCCTATTGGCAGCGTCCTCAGGAGACCCCGGTACGGTGCCTCGCCGTGTCGTCCTACCGGTGTGGAGCAGCTTCGTGAGTTGGTTCGAGGTCGTCGTCCTGAGCGTCGTCCAGGGGCTGACGGAGTTCCTCCCGATCTCGTCGTCTGCGCACCTGAGGATCGTGTCCGGGGCGTTCTTCGGCAACGATCCGGGTGCGGCGTTCACCGCCGTCTCCCAGCTGGGGACGGAGGCGGCCGTCCTGATCTACTTCGCGAAGGACATCTGGAACCTCGTGAAGACGTGGTTCCGCGGCTTCACCGACGCCGAGACGCGCGCCACGAACGACTACCGGCTCGCCTGGCTGGTGATCATCGGCACGATCCCGATCAGCATCCTGGGCTTCCTGTTCAAGGACTCCATCGAGACGGTCGCCCGCAGCCTGTGGATCGTCGCGACGACGATGGTCGTCTTCGGCATCCTGCTGGGCCTGGCCGAGCGCTACGGCAAGCAGAACCGCCCCCTCGAGCAGCTCACGGTGCGCGACGGCATCGTCCTCGGGCTCGCGCAGGCGCTCGCGCTGATCCCCGGTGTGTCGCGATCGGGCGGCACGATCACCGCGGGCCTCGCGCTCGGCCTCGACCGGCCCGCCGCCGTCCGCTACTCGTTCCTGCTGGCCATCCCCGCGGTCGTGGCGGCGGGCCTGTTCCAGATCGGCGACGTCAAGGAGTCCGGCCTGACGAGCGGGCCGCAGATGGTCGTCGGCACCATCATCGCGTTCGCCGTCGGCTACGTGATCATCGCCTGGCTGCTCAAGTACGTGCAGAACAACACCGTCTACGTGTTCGTCGCCTACCGCATCGCCCTCGGCGTGGCGCTGTTCGCGGCACTCGCGATCGGCGCCGTCTCGGCGACATGAGAACCACGTAGGGTCGGTGCGGTGACGACCTTGATCCTGCTGCGGCACGGCCGGTCCTCGGCCAACACGGCCGGCGTGCTGGCCGGGCGCAGCCCCGGCGTGGAGCTCGACGAGACCGGTCTCGGCCAGGCCGAGAAAGTGGTGGAGCGGCTCGCGGGCATCCCGATCGCCGAGATCGTCACCTCGCCGATGACCCGCTGCCGCCAGACCGTCGAGCCCCTCGCGATCGACCGCAAGCTCGTCCCGACGGTCGAGGACGAGCTCGCCGAGGTCGACTACGGCGACTGGACGGGTGGCTCGCTCAAGACGTTGGCCAAGGAACCGCTGTGGAAGGTCGTGCAGGCCCACCCGTCGGCGGCGGTGTTCCCCGGCGGCGAAGGTCTCGCGGGCATGCAGGCCCGGGCCGTCGCGGCCGTCCGCGCCCACGGCGCCCGCATCGCCTCCGAGCACGGCGAACACGCGGTCTGGCTCGCGTGCAGCCACGGCGACGTCATCAAGTCCGTGCTGGCCGACGCCCTGGCCACCCACCTGGACAACTTCCAGCGGATCATGGTCGACACCTGCTCGGTCAGCGTCGTGCACTACACCGAGACGCGCCCGTTCGTCGCCAAGGTCAACGACCTCGGGGGCGACCTCGCGAGCATCGTGCCGCCCAAGCCGCGGCGCCGCCGGTCCACCAAGCGCAGTTCCGACGCCGTCGTCGGCGGCTCCACCTGACCTTGCGGCGGTGCCCCGTCCGGTCACGGGTGTGCCCGCCGCGCGCCGGTGGCCTACTCTCGGAGGTGCCATGTCACGCGTCATCCACGTCTTCCGCCGGCCCGAACGCTTCGTCGCGGGCACCGTCGGCGAGCCCGGCGACCGGTCGTTCTACCTTCAGGCCGCCGAGCAGGCCCGCACCATCAGCGTGCTGCTGGAGAAGCAGCAGGTGTCGGTCCTCGCCGAACGCATCGCCGCCCTGCTGCAGGAGGTCAACCGCCGCTTCGGCCAGGAGCTGCCCGTCCCCACCGGCGGCGACGCCGACACCGACCCGCTCGCCGTGCCGCTCGAGGAGGAGTTCCGCGTCGGCACCATGGGCCTGGGCTGGGACGCCGACACCCGCTCGATCGTCGTCGAGCTGCTCGCGGTGAGCGAGGAGGAGGTCGACGAGTCGGTCGTCCTCGACGACACCGACGAGGGCCCCGACGCGCTGCGCGTCTTCCTCTCGCCGCCGCAGGCCAAGGCGTTCGCCGAGCGCGCCGAGCTCGTCGTCTCGGCCGGGCGGGCGCCCTGCCCGCTGTGCGCCGAACCGCTCGACCCCGCCGGCCACGTGTGCGTGCGGCTCAACGGGTTCCACCAGCGCTCCCCGATGACCGACTGACGCCCGCACGTGGACCTTCGCGACCCGGCGGTGCACGAGGTGCTCACCGCCGGCAAGATCGACATCACCGGCCGCCTCGTCGACGCCTCCAACACCACCCTGTTCGGCACGATCGCGCTCGACGGCGCCGAGCTGGAGTGCGTCTACAAGCCCGTGCGGGGCGAACGCCCGCTGTGGGACTTCCCCGACGGCACCCTCGCCGGCCGTGAGGTCGCCTCCTTCCTGGTGTCCGAGGCGTCGGAGCTGCATGTCGTGCCGCCCACGATCCTGCGCGAGAACGGCCCGTTCGGCCCCGGGATGCTGCAGGTCTGGGTCGACACCGACGAGCGCGAACTGATCGACGTCTGCGCCCCGAAGAAGGTGCCCGCGGGCTGGAAGCGGGTGCTGCGGGCCCGCGACGGCGCCGGCGACCCGGCCGTCCTCGTCCACGCCGACGATCCGCAGCTCGCCGCGATGGCCGCCTTCGACGTCGTCGCCAACAACGCCGACCGCAAGGGCGGGCACGTCCTCGCCGGCGTCGACGGTCGTGTCTACGGCGTCGACCACGGCCTCACGATGCACGTCGAGGACAAGCTGCGGACCGTGCTGTGGGGCTGGGTGGGTGACGACCTGCCGCCGACGGTCGTCACCGGTCTGGAGAAACTGCGCAGCGCGCTCGACGGCGGGCTGGCCGACACACTCAACGAGCACATCACGCTCACCGAGGTCGCGGCGCTGACCTCACGTGTCGACGCGCTGCTCGCCGCGCCCCGCTACCCCCAACCCTCGGGCTACGGGCCGGCGATCCCGTGGCCGGCGTTCTAGGTCAACGTCCGTAGGAGTCCAGCCAGGCCCGGTCGAACCACGCCGGTGGCGTCGGGATCCGCGTGGTGACCGTGCGGTCGCGGTAGTCGACGCGCGCGGTGCCGGCGTCCACGCCTTCCCCGACCCGCACGCGGATCGGCTCCAGGTTCTCCGGCTCGCCGAGGTCGACGCCGAACGTCGTCGCCGCGAAGGCGCGCATCGGGGCCGAGTGGGTGCAGACGAGGGCGAGCGCTGCCCCCGCGTCCCGGAGACGGGAGCCCAGCGTCTCGATCCCCAGCCACAACCGCAACGCCCCCAGCTGTGGCGGCTCGAAGTAGAGGGTCGGGTTCCGCACCCAGAACTCGATCGGCCCACCCGCCGCCGCGACCTCGCGGTAGTCGCTGTCGAAGCGGTCGTACTCACGGACCCAGTCGTCGTCGTGACCGTCGGGCAGCGCCAACCGCGCCGACACCGCCACCGACGTGTCGACGACCTCCCCGTCGAGGGAGAACCGCAGGTTGTCGACGTGCGGCTCCGCGTACAGCTCGCCCAGCAGCGACTCGTCGACGCCCTCCGCGACCAGCGCCGCCCGCAACGTCACCGCCGTCGCCGTCGCCCGCGACGTCCGCGCGTGCGGCATCAGTACCCGCGCACCCGGCGCGATCTCCGCCGCCAACGCTTTGCCCCGCGCCCGCGCCTGTTCCTCGCCGCGCGGCGTCAGGCCGTGATCGCCGTCGTAGCCGAGCGTCTCGCCGTGACGGAGCAGCACCACCTCGTACATGCCGTCCGACGCTACCGGCGTCGCAGACGCCACACGGCGGTTCGTGCCGGGCTGCGGAACGGGCAGGATGATCGGCAGGCATCGACAGAGCCGCACCGACGGAGAAGGAGTGAGCGATGGCGGGACAGAGCCGGATCGGGGTCACCGGGCTGGCGGTGATGGGTGCGAACCTGGCCCGCAACATCGCGAGCCGTGGCGTGGCCGTCGCCGTGCACAACCGGACGGGATCGAAGACCACCGAGTTCATGAGTGAGTTCGGCGGTGAGGGCGACTTCACCGGCACCCAGTCGCTGCAGGAGTTCGTCGACGCGCTCGAGACGCCGCGCCGCATCATCGTCATGGTCAAGGCGGGCAAACCCGTCGACAGCGTCATCGACGAGCTCACGCCCCTGCTCGACAAGGGCGACATCATCATCGACGCCGGCAACTCCCACTTCCCCGACACCGTGCGCCGCACCGCCGAGTGCGAGGCCAACGGCATCCGGTTCATGGGCGTCGGCGTCTCCGGCGGCGAGGAGGGTGCGCTGCTCGGGCCGAGCATCATGCCTGGCGGCGACCCCGAGGCCTACGCCGAGGTGAAGGACATCTTCGAGTCCATCGCCGCGGTCGTCGACGGCACGCCGTGTGTCGTCCACGTCGGACCCGGCGGCGCCGGGCACTACGTGAAGATGGTGCACAACGGCATCGAGTACGCCGACATGCAGCTCATCGTCGAGGCCTACGACCTGCTCACCCAGGTCGCCGGGCTCGACGCGCACGCCATCGGCACGATCTTCGAGGAGTGGAACACCGGCGACCTCGAGTCGTTCCTGATCGAGATCACCGGCAAGGTCCTCGCCAAGGTCGACGAGAAGACCGGTGGCCCGCTCGTCGACGTCATCGTCGACCAGGCCGGGCAGAAGGGCACCGGCACCTGGACCGCCATCGACGCCCTCGGCCTGGGCATCCCGCTCACCGGCATCACCGAGGCCGTCTTCGCCCGCGGCCTGTCGGCCCTGCGCGCCGAGCGCGCCGCGGCCGCGAAGACCCTCGCGGGCCCGACGCCCGCCAAGAAGGCCGACGAGAGCCTGGTCGACGACATCCGGCAGGCGCTCTACGCGTCGAAGGTCGTCGCGTACGCGCAGGGCTTCGCGCAGATGCGGGCCGCGTCGGTGCAGAACGGCTGGGACCTGCACCTGGGCGAGATGGCCACGATCTGGCGCGGCGGCTGCATCATCCGTGCGCAGTTCCTCAACCGCATCCGCGACGCCTACGCCGAGCACCCCGACCTCGACAACCTGCTGATGGTCCCGTACTTCACCGAGGCCGTCGCGAACGCGCAGGACGCCTGGCGGCGGGTGGTCGTGACCGCGACGGAGCAGGGCGTCGCGATCCCGGCGTTCTCGTCGAGCCTGAGCTACTACGACGGCTACCGCCGCGAGCGCGGCCCCGCCAACCTCATCCAGGGCCTGCGCGACTTCTTCGGCGCCCACACCTACCAGCGCGTCGACGAAGAGGGCGCCTTCCACACCCGCTGGGCCCAGGACGGCACCGAGGTCCGCACGGACTGACGCCCTGCCGGGCCACCCCCAACGGGAACGAACGGCACAGTCGGGCAACTCAGTTGCCCGACTGTGCCGTTCGTGCAGTTCGGGTCGGACCCGGGGCCAGGTCGGGCTCGGTCCAGTGGTACTTCCCGCCACGCAGCACCGACGCCAGGGCCGCGACGAGGCAGGCCCCGGCGGCGAACCCGAGAGCGAGCGTCAGCCCGTCGGCGAACGGCCCCGAGATGAGCTGCGGGAAGAACTCCCTGCCGGTGAGGGTCGCGGCCTGCGCGGGTGTGACGCCGGCGAGTACCTGCGGGCCGAGGAGCGTCTGGACCGGGTTGAACCCCAGCAGTGCCGCGAAGAGGGTGCCGACGGGCGGCAGCGCCGCGACCTGCGCCGCCGTCGCCGCGGGGACGCCCTGGGCGGTGAGCCCGGCGGCGAGCGTCGTCGGCAGGGAGGACGCAAGACCGAGGATCAGCATCGAGAAGAAGATGCCGATCGACAGGACGGTGGCGGCGTTCTGGAACGTCGACGTCATGCCTGCGCCCGCGCCGCGCTGGTCGGGCGGCAGGCTGTTCATGATCCCCGCCCGGTTGGGGGAGGAGAACAGCCCCATCGCGAGGCCGTTGAGCAGCAGCAGCCCGGCGAACGCGAGGTAGTCGAAGTCGACGGGGACGACGTCGAGCAGCAGGAAGCTCGCGGCGGCGACGACCATTCCGCCGGTGGCGAACGGCCTGGCGCCGAAGCGGTCGGACAGGAACCCGGAGACGGGTCCGGCGACGAGGAACCCGATCGTCAGCGGCAGCATGTAGATGCCCGCCCACAGCGGCGTCCTCTCGAACGAGTAGCCGTGTTCGGGCAGCCAGATCCCCTGCAGCCAGATGATCAGGATGAACTGCAGACCGCCGCGGCCCAGCGCTGCGAGCAGGCTCGCGACGTTGCCCGCCGTGAACGCCCGGATGCGGAACAGCGAGAGCCGGAACATGGGGTCGGGCACCCGCGTCTCGATCCACGCGAACAACGCGAGGACGACGATCCCGCCGACGACGAGCGTCAGCACCACCGGGCTCGTCCAGCCCATGGTGTGCCCGGCGTAGGGCTGGATGCCGTAGGTGATGCCGACGAGGACGGCGACGAGCCCGATCGCGAACGTCGCGTTGCCCCACCAGTCGAGCCGGGCGCGGTTGCGGGTGCCCGTGTCGCGCAGCTTGAGGTACGCCCAGACCGTGCCGAAGACGCCGACGGGCACCGACACGAGGAACACCCAGTGCCAGTTCACCGGGCCGAGCACCCCGCCGACGACCAGCCCCACGAACGAGCCGCCGATGCCCGCGACCTGGTTGATGCCCAGCGCGAGGCCACGCTGGTGGGTGGGGAAGGCGTCGGTGAGGATCGCGGTGGAGGTGGCTAGCAGCAGCGCGCCGCCGACGCCCTGCAGCACGCGCATGACGATCAGCCAGATCGCGCCGGCGTCGCCGTGCATCCAGGTGGCGGCGAGCAGGATCGAGAACACGGTGAAGACGGCGAAGCCGAGGTTGTACATCCTGGTGCGGCCGAACATGTCGCCGAGGCGCCCGAAGCTGACGACGAGCACCGCGGTCACGACGAGGTAGCCCATGATCAGCCACAGCAGGTAGCTGATGTTTCCGGGCGCCAGCGGGTCGATGCCGATGCCTCGGAAGATGTCGGGCAGGGCGATGAGCAGGATCGACATGTTGATCGTGACGATCAGCACACCCAACGTGGTGTTGGAGAGGGCGACCCACTTGTACCGCGCCTCGTCCGAGGATCTATTTAGCATCAGCAACGAACGTACGCCGGATCGTGTGGACCCGCCCGTCCCGGGAGCGGGGCGCCTCCCTCACCGCTCGGGGGTGCCGGCACCACCCCGACCGGCCTGCCCACACCCTGCTCCGGAGATCGCCCGGATTCGTATTGTTCCCCCATGCGCGCCGCACAGAAGACGCTCCTCGTCGTCCCCGCCCTGATCCTCACCGCCTCGGCCACCGCGTGCTCCACCTCGACCGCCGGCACCCCCGCCACCACCGCTCTCGCGACCGCCACCATCGACGTCGTCACCGACGGCCGCATGGCCACCCGCGTCGGCACCCACACGATCACCGCGACGACGTCCGCCGACGTCAACCGATGTGTCAGCGACGCCGGTCGCGCCATCCTCTCCTTCGGCCCCGCCGACGCCCCCTCCGAGACGATCGAGAGGCTCGACATCGAGGCACCCGTCGGTGACGGCCCCGGCAAGGTCCGGATGACCTGGAACTCGACGAAGGGCGGTTCGGGCTACGGCACCGACTACACCGCCTCCGACGGCCGCTCCGGCAAGGCCACCGTGTCCGCCGCCGTCCGTGACGGTCGCCTGGAGATCACCTTCGACGCCACGACGTGGGACCAGGCGCACTACCGCGGCACGGCGTCCTGCGCCCTGACCTGAGCAGCAGACTGCCGCCGCGCCCGCCGCGCCCGCCGCGCCCACGCTCCACGCGGTGCACACTGCGCGTGTGACGACGAACGAGCGCACGGTCGAGGAGGGCCTGCACCGCGGGCTCGCCGTCGACAAGACCTACGCCGGCTACCTGCGCCTCGACGAGCTGCTGGGCGCCCAGCGCCCGCAGAGCAGCCCGGAGCACCACGACGAGCTGCTGTTCATCGTGCAGCACCAGACGTCGGAGCTGTGGTTGAAGCTCGTCATCCACGAGCTGCGCCACGCCGCGGCGATGATGGACGCCGACGACCTCGGCCCGGCGCTGAAGGCCCTGTCGCGGGTCAAGGCGGTGCAGCGGCAGCTGTTCGAGCAGTGGGGCGTCCTGGAGACGCTGACGCCCACCGAGTACCTGCAGTTCCGGTCCGCCCTCGGCACGGCGTCGGGGTTCCAGTCCGAGCAGTACCGGACGGTGGAGTTCCTGCTGGGCAACAAGAACGCGGCCGCGATCGAGGTGTTCGCCGACGACTCGGGCGCGTCGCGGCGGCTGCACGAGGTGCTCGGCGCGCCGAGCCTCTACGACCACTTCCTGCGCTACCTCGCCCGCGCCGGCTACCCGGTCCCGCGCGAGGTGCTCGAGCGCGACCTCACGAGGGCGCACGTGTTCGCGCAGGACCTGGTCGGGGTGTTCCGGCTCGTCTACACCGACCCGGGCCGCGACTGGGGCGCCTACGAGACGTGCGAGGCGCTCGTCGACGTCGAGGAGAGTTTCCAGCTCTGGCGGTTCCGGCACCTGAAGACGGTCGAGCGGATCATCGGGTCGAAGCGGGGGACGGGTGGGTCGAGCGGGACGGCGTTCCTGAAGGCCGCGCTGGAGCTGACGTTCTTCCCGGAGATCCTGGCCGTCCGTACCGAGCTGGGAGGGTGAGGACGTGGCCCCCACTCTCGCCGACGCGGAGAAGCTGGACGCGGACGATCCGCTGGCGTCGTTCCGGGACCGCTTCGTCGTCCCCGACGACCCGGGTCTCGTCGCCTATCTCGACGGGAACTCCCTCGGCCGCCCGCCGAAGGCGACGGGGGAACGGCTCGCCGCGCTCGTCGCGCACGACTGGGGGACGCGGCTGATCCGGTCCTGGTCGGAGGGCTGGATGGAGCTGCCGTTCGAGGTCGGGGACCGGCTGGCCGCCGCCGCTCTCGGTGCGGCACGGGGTCAGACGGTCGTCGCCGACTCGACGACGGTGTGCCTCTACAAGCTGATGCGTGCCGCCGTGGCGATGCGCCCGGGCCGGACCGAGATCGTCGCGGACCGCGGGAACTTTCCGACGGACCGCTACGTCGTCGAGGCGGTCGCCGCGGAGTGCGGGTTGACGGTGCGCTGGGTCTCGTCCCCACCAGAGGCCGGTGTCACCCTGGATCAGGTCCGCCGTGTGCTGACGGAGCAGACCGCGTTCGTCACCTTCTCCCACGTCGCCTACAGGTCGGCCTGGATCGCTGATCTGCACGGCATCACCGCGGCCGCGCACGACGCGGGTGCGCTCGTGGTCTGGGATCTCTGCCACAGCGCCGGGTCGGTGCCCCTCGACCTCGACACCGCGGGGGTGGACCTGGCGGCCGGCTGCACCTACAAGTTCCTCAACGCGGGGCCGGGCGCGCCCGCGTTCCTCTATGTGTCCGCGGCGGTGCAGGAGTCCTTCGAACAGCCGATCACCGGCTGGATGGGCAACGCCGACCCGTTCGCGATGACGTCGGACTACGCGCATGCGACGGGCATGCGTCGGGCGTTGTCGGGGACGCCGCCGATCACCGGACTCATCGGTGTCGACGAGGGCGTGAGGCTTGTCGCCGAGGCCGGGATCCAGCGCATCCGCGCCAAGGCGGTCGCGCTCACGGAGCTCGCCGTGGCGCTCGCGGACGATCTTCTGAAAGGGGTGGGGCTCGGCTCGCCACGTGACCCGGCTCGGCGGGGTGGTCATGTCACGGTCACGCACCCGGACGCTGCCGTGCTCTCGGAGAAGCTGATCGCGGCGGGCGTCGTCGTCGACCACCGGCCTCCCGACGGGATCCGGATCGGCCTGTCCCCGCTGACGACCTCGTACGCGGAGCTGCACCGGGCGATGACCGTGTTCGCGGAGGTCCTCACGAGGTCGTGAGTGGCGATAGTCGCTATAGCGACTATCGCCGCTCACAGGCATCAGGCCAGGGGGACGACCTCCGGCGCGCCCATGCGGGCGGCGTCGGCGGTCTCGTCGTCGGGCATCTTCTGGCTCTCCCGCTCGGCTTCGACCCGCTTGCGGTAGTGCTCGATCTCGCGCTCGACCTGCTGGTCGCTCCAGCCGAGCACCGGCGCCATCAGCCGCGCCGCCTCCTCGACCGACCCGGTGCCCCGGTCGAACGTCTCGATCGAGATCCGGGTGCGCCGGGCCAGCACGTCCTCCAGGTGCCGGGCGCCCTCGTACACGGCGGCGTACACGACCTCCGCGCGCAGGTAGTCCGGGGCGCCTGCCAGCGGCTCACCCAGCGACGGGTCGTCGTCGACCAGCGCGAGCACCTCGTCGATCATCGAGCCGTAGCGGCTCAGCAGGTGCTCGATCCGGGCGACGTGGATTCCGTGCTTCGCCGCGAGCCGGTGCCGGGCGTTGAGCAGGGCTTTGAAGCCCTCCGCGCCCAGCAGCGGCACCCGCTCCGTCACCGAGTCGGGGACCTTGGCGTCGAGGCCGTGGACCGCCG